>JAAEYY010000019.1:0-49513 GCA_018223105.1 bacterium
GTATAGTTACGAGAGGTTATTGAATTCTGTTGATGTTGCAAACCAACAAGAGCTTGTTACAGCCGAGAATATCATACTTCAGGCAGCTAATGCATATTTCAATATCTTACGTGCAAAAGCAAATATGGAAGCTGTTGAAGCAAGCTTAAATGCATCGATACGACGCTACGAATATGCTGAAGCTAATTACGAATTGTCTGGCGGTAGTAGTCTTGAAATGTTGAGTGCCAAGGTGGATTTGAATCAAGATAGCACCTTATATCTTAATGCAGAGGCATCTTACTTAGAATCAATTTATACGCTTAATCAGTTGATGGGGGTCGAAGTGAATAGCACTTATAGTTTTAAGGAAATTAGAGACAAGAGAAGAGATTTGATGTTAAATCCTCTCTTGGATGATGCTTTTGCTCAAAACAGTCAGCTTCAGAATAACCGAATTTTAGAAGAGCAAAGTATCCTTAACTACCGAATCGCAAAAAGTGCATATCTACCCAGATTAAACCTGAATAGTTCGTATTCTTATTCCAGCTCTAATACCGAAGGAAGTTTCTTGGTATTAAATCAAAGTAATGGATTGAGTTCAAGCTTGGTCTTGTCAATTCCTATCTTCACCGGAGGTGTTAATAATTCAAACCTTGAATCTGCAGAGATCAACAAATTAAGTGCAACAGAAAGAAGTCTGGAGATTAAGAGCCAACTTGAACGAGATGTAAGATCTGCTTACACAAACTACCTTAATGCTCTTAAGATAAAAGACATGGAGCAAAGAAATATCTCTTCAGCTGAGCAAAATTTTAATTATACAAAAGAGCTTTATGAGCAAGGCTTGGCAAGCAGCGTTTTGTTCCGCGAAGCTCAGATTAATCTACTTTTAGCCAGAAACAGTTTGGCTAATGCTAGGTACAATGCTGTGTTAGCAGAATTGGAGCTATTGAGATTAAGCGGAAATCTAATTCCTGCTTTGAACGGTGAATAAACTTATTAACTCATCAAATTGTTAAGCAATTATGCGTAGCGTTAAAGCTGTACATTCTGCTTTTAAGGTCAACATGGGAGGTATGTTGTTGGATCAAGCTTTGCCTTCAGGTTCACTGGAGCAAATAGATCCGTTTTTACTGCTTCACCATGCAAAAAGAAACATTCCGGCAGGAGAACATCAACGGGATCAAGGTGTTGGGCCACATCCTCACCGAGGTTTTAGCCCGGTCACATTTGTTTTGGAAGGAGAGGTGCTGCATCAGGATTCACGAGGCAATAAATCCTTGATTGGTAAAAATGGAGTACAGTGGATGAATGCAGGCATGGGGATTATTCACTCTGAAAGGCCTGGAGTAAACTTCCTAAAAAAAGGAGGTTATTTTGAGATTGTTCAAATTTGGATCAATTCTCCGGCGAAGCATAAAATGGATCAGCCTGAGTACTTCTCAGTCCCCGAAGAAAACCAAGCTTCCATAAAGATGGGCAGTAGTTCAGAATTAAAGCTTGTTTCAGGAGAGTATCAGGGGGTTAGACGCAATGTTAAAAGCAAATCTGAGCTGCTTGTTGGAGTGTTAAACCTCAATAAAGACGACATTATAAAATTAGACCTTCCTACAGAGTTTAATGCTGGAATTTATGTAGTCGACGGAGGAATTAAAAGCAATGGGAAACGAGCTTTTACCAAGGATCTGATGCATTTTAATACAGATGGGGATCAAATTGAACTAAGCGTTTCTGCTACTACAAAAGCACTTTTACTGGCCGGTAAACCATTAAATGAGCCGGTTCAATCACAAGGTCCTTTTGTAATGAATAATGGAACAGAAATACTTGAGGCCATGCGCGACTATCAATTAGGAAAAATGGGATTCCTTGTCGAAGAACTACAATGAGCTACGTAGATACTATTATGAAAAAACTTTTGCTACTAATTGTGCCATTAGTCCTGCTTGGATCATGTTCAAATAAAGGAACTGAACTTCCTGATTTCAAATACCAAACACTAGGAGGGGAGAGTATAAAAAAAGCAGATCTGGAAGGCAAAATTGTGGTTTTAAACGTGTGGGCTACTTGGTGCGGAACTTGTATAAAGGAGATCCCCGATCTCAATAGACTGGCAGATAAATATAAAAACGACGATGAAGTGCTTTTTCTCGCCTTTTCAGATGAACCGGAATCCAAGGTTATTCCACTATTGCAACGCTTTCCATTTAGGTATACTCATATTGTTGATGCTGAAGAATTTACATCTAATATTCAAACAAGGTTGGTAAAGACCTACCCTCAAAATTTAATTGTCAATCAAGAATCCGTCGTAGTATTCGACGTTTCCGACGGAACATCTGATTTATTTTCAAAAATGGACGGTATAATTCAGGAGCTAAAGAATAAATAATGCTGAAACACTTCTTTAAACATTGTCATTCTGAATATAAACTGAGTGTATTTGACTCTGTGCATCTATTAAATGAAGATCATTGGAATCAAATAAATAGTGATAATTTATTCTTAAGCATACCATATTTACGAGCACTCGAAGATAGTATCGATACTATAGATTTTAGGTACCTTATCGTTTACAATAAGGAATTTAAACCTGTGTTAAGTGCTTATTTTCAGGTGATTGACTTTGAAGACATTGATCAGACCTATAGTAAGTTGATTAGCCAATACATTGGTGGAGATACGCTTAAAAAGATGATTGATAAGCTTGAGTTACGTTTATTGATCTGTGGTAATCTTTTTGCCTGTGGGGATTACGGATTTTCATATTCAGCTGATTTATCGGAACAAACCGCATTTCAATTGCTTCGCGATGGAATGAAGAGAATCCAGACCAATGGAAATGGCGATAAACCTTCGCTATTCCTTGTAAAGGAGCTTAATGAAAGACTTGCCCAAAGCGCCAAACCATTACTTGAAGATCGTTTCTACGACTTTAATATTGATCACAATATGGTAATGGCTATACATCCGGATTGGAAGAATATGGAGGACTATTACTCCAGTTTAACTTCAAAATTTAGAACAAAGATGAAGTCGACCTTGAAAAAGAGCGAAGGTCTTGCACTTGAAGCATGGAATTATGAAGTAATAGACGCTCAAAAGGAAAAAATATTTGAGCTTTATCTCAATGTGATCAATGGCGCTGATTTTAATTTAGGGGAACTTGGGCCGGAGACCTTGCCGGCTCTTAAAAAAGAGTTGGGAGATCAGTTTTTATTTAAGGCCTATCTATATAACAATCAATTAATTGGATTCTCTGCATCTTTTATTTGTGATGATCATGTAGATGCTGCTTTAGTTGGAATGGATTACAATGTAGCGAAGGAGGTTTCTCTATATCAAAGAATGCTCCACGATTTTGTTGAGACTGCAATTCAATCCGATGTACCGGAACTTAAACTTGGAAGAACTGCGGAGCAAGCCAAGAGCAGTTTTGGCGCCTTGCCTCAGGAAATGTACCTCTATATGAAGCACAAAAACCCATTGGTGAATGGATTGCTAAAATCAATTACAGATAAATTAAAACCATCCAGCTTTGAAATGCGAAAACCATTCAAAGCAAACTTTGAAGCAGAATGGACTCTTTAACTCAGATTGTACTTGGCGCAGCTGTAGGGGAGGTGTGCTTAGGGAAAAAAGCGGGAAATAAAGCAATTCTCTGGGGAGCTATTGCAGGTACAATACCGGATTTGGATGTACTGGTTAAAGTATTTGCAAATGATCTTACTGCAAATGAAATGCACAGAGGTTTTTCGCATTCCATTCTTTTTTGCCTGATTATGGCTCCAATATTAGGGCGCCTGATTCAATACATCTACCGGAACAAATTAGAAACCACGAATAAAGACTGGACAAAATTGAGTTTTTGGGCCTTTTTTACGCACCCTATGCTCGATGCACACACCACCTGGGGAACTCAGCTATTTTGGCCCTTTGATTTAAGGATAGCTTATAAAAACATTAATGTAGTTGACCCTATTTATACTGTTCCATTTTTAATATTAGTAGCAATTGCGATGTTCTACAAGCGTGAAAACAAAATACGCAGAACTCTTGCCTGGTGTGGTATAGCGCTAAGTTCTGCTTACCTTACATACACTGTATTTGTTAAGTTTCATGTAAATTCAATATTTGAAACTGTATATGAAAAGCACGAGATTCAATACAATCGCTATACAACTGAACCTACTATTTTAAATTCGATATTGTGGGAAGCCATAGCAGAAACTGATTCCGGTTACTACATCGGATATTATTCGCTATTTGATTTCAGCAAAGAGGTTGATTTAATTTATTATGAAAAAGATATTGAGCTCCAACAGAAACTAAGTAAGTATAGAAACTTTGAACGATTAGAACGACTTTCGGATCACTATTATTTAGTTTATGAAGACTCCGGGGAATTCATATTTAAAGACATGCGATTTGGTCAAACTTCTTTTGAAAAAGACCGAGAATCTATTGTGTTTTCCTATAGATTATCTGTCGAGGATAACAATCTTAGGGTAGTGCAAGAGGATCCACCCAGAGACAACATGAAACCCATGTTCCTTAAGCTTATTTCTCGGATAGGAGGCTTAAGCCCAAGCACAAAGAACACCACCCATTAAACCAATAGTGATGAGCCAATAAACGCCATTCACAGCAATGTATTTAAATCCCTTTTGCTCGTAGAGTGCATTTGTGGCTAAAACCGGAACAACTACTAAGAAGGCTCCCAACACACCATGAAAGACTCCATGACCAAACGTGCGGTATTTACCTTCAAATTTGCTTAGTAATTCCGATTGTAATTCAGGTAGATCCAAGGTTAATGACATAACATGCCCTTGATGAATAACCATTGAGTAAACACCTAAAGCTAGAAGCATACTCATAACTATTCCGATTCCCATTAATTTCAAGGGATTCCCACTGTTGATTTTCTCTTGGGTCATGCCGGCAACATTCATCCAAGCGGTGCCCATAACCTTAGGGTGATAATAGATGAATCCAACAACAGAAGGTATAAGGGCTGCAATTACTATAAATAGAATATTCGGTAACATATTGATTTAGTTTTAACCAAAAATAGGATTATTTCTTAATCAACGAGTGGTGATGAACATATACACCGCTGAAATGGCCAAAATGCCCCCTATAATTCGGTAAACCCAGAGAAGATGATGTGGACTAAGCCATTGCTTTATCTTTTGAGCAAAAAACACCTTTAAGATATCCGTGCTGTATATACCCGTGAAGATTCCGATGACAAATGCATACAGCTTCCAATCAGAGAACTCTTGCTTTTCAGCGATAGCAATAAAACTCAACCAGATTACAAAGACTACAGGATTAAAGAAATTTACAGCAAATCCCTGCACAAAGGAAGACCAAGCCTTACCCGAAACTCCATTTTCATCTTGAGCTTCATCATTTTTTACATTTTTAAGTATATACGATACGCCAATGCTGAAAATGATCACAATACCTACTAAACGTGTCCTGGGATCATCAATAAAATCCTTAATGAATGAAGCTGCGAGGAAATAACAGAGTACAAATACTAAAATATCACTAACAATAATCCCTGTTGCAGCCGCTATACCTTCTTTAACTCCGTGCTGAATCGAATTTTTGATCAATGTAAAGAACACCGGTCCAAGGATAATGGCCGTACTCAAACCTATGAGTAATCCCTGTAAAAAAGGCATGGCGCAAAATAGACTGAATTAAAGAGATTATTTAATATTAAGTGTGAATAAGGTGGATTTAAAAGTAACTGATTTTAAATACCTTATGCTCGAAGTGTTTAGTGATGTATTAGAATTAGGTTCAATTTTGTGGATAAATCTGAAAATCCATTTATATTTGTACTACCTTAGAATCCTTAAAGAAGAGAAGACAAAATAGGTTAATAGTAAAAAGCGGTTTAACGACCGCTTTTTCATTTTTTAAAACCAAAGTACTCTTTTTTACGTATTCTTAGGTATAACTACTATTTAGCCATGGAACTCAGAAAGAACATTTACGATTCTTCATGTCTCGAGGTGAATGAGCAAGGAATTCTTCAACTTTGGAGTAATCTATTCCAAAGACACATTCCAATTGCCGGACTCGACGAGCTTGACAGTTTTGTAATCTACACCGTCTAAAAATCTCTTTTCTGGAGACCTAAAGAGCTGCATGAAATGTAGTCTCAATAGGAGAGAACTGCTTCATAATCAGCATGTCATATTATCATTACCAGCGAACAAAATTCAGTATTGGCTCGTTATACTTACTCTTGTGATATGGGGGTACTATGCACGTTAATAATCTGTTAGTAATCTGAGATAATAAGCTGTAATTGATGGCTTAATCTTGCGTTACTACACTGCATTCGAATAGAATGTAACAGTGTTTAGTCTACTCCCAAAGATTAGTCGGCCGACTATTGGCAAGTAGTAGTAGTTCGAGCCCCCGGTAGTGCGGGGGCTTTCTTTTTATATGTACATCCAAGCCTTAAATCTCAAAATGTAAACCCTCTTTTAGCAGTTTTTCATAGGTAGACTTGTTGAATTTAAAAAGATCACCGGGTCTTCCTGCTCCTTTGGGTTTGTGCTTTTCATCCAGTTTATCCAGAATCCCTAAACTCATTACTTTTTTCTTAAAGTTTCTACGGTCAATTTCTCGATCTAAGAGTATGCTGTACAAGGTTTCTAAATCTGAAAAAGGAAACTTATCATCTAATAAATGAAAGCCAATGGGTTGATATCTGATTTTGTTTCTCAATCGCTCAATTGCAAGCTTGATAATATCGGCGTGATCGAAAGCGAGAGAGGGGAGAGCCTTGATATTAAACCACCTTGCTTCAGAGGCGTCGGTATCTGCTTTTAAGCTCTCGTAGTTTGAAGCCTTTACTAAGCCGAAATATGCTACGGTAATGATCCTTGAACGTGGATCTCGCTCAGGGTTGCCAAAGGTGTAAAGCTGTTCGAGGTAATTTATGGATACACCGGTTTCTTCCAAAAGCTCTCGTTGGGTAGCTCTTTCCAAACTCTCTTCATCCTCAACAAATCCTCCCGGGATAGCCCAGGATTCCTTGAATGGTGGGTTCTTGCGTTTGATTAGCAAGATTGAAACGCCTTGGAGCGGATCATATGAAAAAACTATTGCGTCGACCGTAACTTTTATATTTTGCAGCATACTCTAAACTGTAAATTAATGTAGTTATCACACAAATTAAAATAATATTATTCTAAGGGCGAGTCAAAGATTGTGAACAACTCAAAATCACAATATAAGAAACAGCGCTTAATTTGGCTGTAATGGTGCTGGCAAAAGGCTATTTAGAGACTCCATTAGGATTGCTTGAAATCACTGCAAATGCAGTAGGCATAACAAGTATAAGCTTTACTGAGAAGGCGGAGCCAGGAGTAGAGTCTGATCTGATTGTTGAAGCTAAAACTCAGCTTATTGAATACTTCTCAGGTAAAAGAAGCGAATTTGATCTTGAAATTAGCTTGGATTTACCACCGTTTCACACATGTGTATTGGATGCTGTTCAGGATATCCCATACGGAACCATGCGAAGTTACGGTCAGATAGCTCGAGAATTAGGAGCAGCGAATATGGCGCAAGCTGTAGGATCTGCAAATGCTAAGAATCCAATTTTGATTGTGATACCCTGTCACAGAGTAGTAGCTTCCAACGGTGATCTTACCGGCTATTCCGGCGGTTTAGAACGAAAAAGAAAGCTTCTGGAAATGGAAGGCGCTTTAAGGCAAGTCAGCCTGTTTTAATCCTTTTAAAATAAAGTGGGCCCTTGCGGGCCCTGTCTGATAGACAGGTATTGTATGATTAAGATTACCTACTACAGACAATGGCAATATAATGGTTTTACTGATAACCTTAAAAGTGAGATAGAAATAGGTAACAATAAATCCGGGTCATTCTTATTATTTAATGATACAGAAATCCAATAAAGGAAATTTTACGTAAAACCATGTGAAGAGAAGATCAATGCTACGTATAGTTTAAGCGGAAATCGCTTTCTATTGTACTGAAGATATTAGCAGGGCTTCTTATTAAACTTAGAGATGATGGAAGTGAAATTAGCCCAAACTGAAAATGAAATTCCGGAAATGCGTCGTATTCGTGAAATTCATCTTTCACAGATGTACTATGAGCATATTCGGTTATGTATTATAAAATGTATTGACGAACTTAAATTGATTCTGATACAAGTTCCTGAGCACGGACCTAAATCGTTCAATCTTGAATATTCTTGTGTAAATCCCAAGGATGAAGTTTTAATAAAAGAAATAGCGAAAAGACTTCCTGTTAATTTGATTAAAACAGTGAAGCAGTCTAACAGCGAATAAGCGGTTCATTAAGCCAAAGTTAAGACATGGCCAAATCCCCTATAATTTATATTATGTTAACTAGCTGTTTTGTCCAGCAAGGTATCCTCATATACCCCTTTAATGCAAAAGACTCCGGACAACTCTTCTACTTCAAAGTATTTACCTATACAAAAATCTAAATGAATACCGGCCAAGATTGTGCTGGAAGAAAGATTTGAACCCGGTTTTTGAGTTTGGTTGTTGATTCTTAAACGGACCTTTGGGATTACAGTTCCGTTTTGGGTTTTGAACAATTGATTAAAGTGTAATTTCATCGTATTCCTTCTAATAGTTTAAACGAGTACAAGCTTATGTCTTCTATAAGATTAAAAGGTTGCTTCAAAATTATCCTTAATTTCAAACCGAAAAAGTCCCTAAATGATGACAATCCTCGGTTTGTCCTTAATTATAAACACAAAGGAGGGTTCGTCCCTCCTTCATGCCTACATAAATTGAGTTTCAAGCCCCTAAATAGGGACCCTACACTATCACTGCCTGTCTCTTTGTAATTAAGGTTGAATCATTAGCGATTCAAATTTCTTCACAAACTGCTACATACCCCGGGCGCTGCCCGGTCATCAGACTTTACTCCGCCAGCTGGCGGATTTAACAAGAGTTTAATTTTGATGTAAACACGAGCAGAACAGCTCTATGTTCTTATTCATCAATTACTTAAGTAGTAGTTTGTAATGCAAATATAAATTGTAAATTCCAATTATGAAACAAAAAAATCTAGAAAAGGGAAATATTGCAAAACGGGGTAATAAAAAAGGGGACCTAAGCCCCCTTCTCATTTCATTCAGATAAACTTTATTCATTTTCCTCAATCCAGGCCTTCATCTCAGCGAATTTGTCCATTTGATTAAGGTTTGCATATACTCGTTTCATGTTTTTTGCTAGCTCAACACGCTCTTCATTCGACATCTCAGTATGATTGTCGAATACAATTTCAAAATTCTCTAGAGCTTTTGCATACAGAGCATCTTTCTTTGAAGTGTATTTGGCTACTTCATCCGGATCATAAATACCTTTGGCATTCATTTCTTCGATCATGGCACTCACTTTATTTTGATAAAGCGCACCTTTATTATAATAGGCATCGTAGTACGAAGGATCTATTTCTATAATTACATCGTAATCCGCCAAAGCTTTCTCCAGATAACCTTCTATTGCAGTAAGTGATTCATCTTTGATGCTCACTTTCTTCACATTTCCTGATGAAACATTTACCAGAACTGAACCATGAGAATAATTTAGGCTCCTCACCCCTCCTTCTGTTGTTACATCTTTAGGTTCACCCAAGAATTCCTTAACTTCCACTTCAGGCATTCCGGGTTTAACTTTATAAAGATTTTCAATGTCGGTTCTAATACTGGAAGCTAATCCTTCGTAACTAATAGCTCTAGCAAAATAGTAGATTGTATTGCCGGGATCTTCCTCAATAGCTACATCCAGCTTATCAATAAGCTCCTGGCTTCTACCTTGTTTTAAATAAATATCAAGCTCAACATTGATCAGAGATCGATCATTTGGGAAAACATCTCTCCCAGCGGTTACTGTTTTTAATGCTTGAGCAGTATCGCCATTATACATGTATAATTGACTTAAGCTCGCAAATACTGCAGACTCCTTATATCCATTATCTACCAATTGCTGGAACGTCTCTCTCGCTAAGTCGTTATTTTCATTAGCTACTGCAGAGTAACCAATTAGCTCTAAAAGTACATTCTTATTAAGGTTATTCTCGATAAGTAATGGGTTCTCTTCATCCATTAAAGGAATAGCCTCGTTTAATCGAGTAATGGCTAAATCATACTCTTGGTTCTGATAAGCGACATATCCTCTGTTGTAGAGCTCGATAGCCACCCAGATTAATCCTCTGTCTTGTGCTAATTCAGCCCATTCTCTACGTCTGCTATCATCAAATTTGATACAGTCTTCAAAAGACTCTTTAGCTACAACTATAGCATCCGGATATTTATTGGCTAAACTATCATAAGTAGTAGCCAGCATATAATATGTCATGCCTTTCCAGTAAAACATCTTACCGTCTGCACGAGTTTTAGGATGTTCTGCTGCTTCATCAATAGAAGTCTTAAGTTCCTCCAGATCAAGGTCTTTCGGTAAATTGTTTGTAATAGCAACTTCTACGGATGTAACTTTATATGATTGTGCATTCGCTCCTAAAGCCAGCAGAAATAATAAAGCAAAACCACAGATTTTAGTCATCCTGTTCTTCATTGTTTTCAGTGTCATTTGTTGTATTTTCATTTGTTGTTGTCTCATCATCAGTTCCTTCTACCGGTACATCTGCTCCCTCTTCTCCTTCAACTAACTCTTCCTCTTCAACCGCCGGAACTCTTGCAACAGATGCAATCTCGTCGTTATCTCTGATTTTCAATAACCTCACTCCTTGCGTTGCTCTACCCATCACTCTTACATCAACCATTCTCATTCTTATGGTGATTCCGAGTTTAGTGATAATCATGAGATCATTTTCATCTGTTACATCTTTAATAGAGATTAAATATCCTGTTTTTTCAGTAATATTTAGGGTTTTCACTCCCTTTCCACCCCTTCCGGTAATTCGGTAATCATCTACATCAGTTCTCTTTCCGTAGCCTTTTTCCGAAACCACCATGATGGATTTCTCTTCTTCAATAGGAACACAAACCATACCAATAACTTCATCCTTGTCATCTTCAAGGCGAACACCTCTAACTCCGGATGCTGTTCTACCCATTGGTCGAACATTTTCTTCGTTAAATCGTATTGCCTTACCCGACTTTTTAGCCATTAGTATTTCGCAGTTTCCGTTGGTAAGTCTAGCTTCAAGTAACTCATCTCCATCTTTTACTGTGATGGCATTGATACCGTTAGCTCGTGGACGACTATATGCCTCAAGGGTGGTTTTTTTAATTGTACCCTTTTTAGTACACATCATGATATAATTGTTGTTCACGTATTCCTCGTCTTTGAGGTCACCAACAGCAACAAACGCCTTGATTCTATCTTCCTTAGGTATATTGATTAGGTTCTGAATTGCTCTACCTTGAGAAACTTTAGAACCTTCCGGTATTTCGTAAACCTTCATCCAGAAACATCTTCCTTGATCTGTGAAGAATAGGATGTAATTGTGAGTTTTCGTTACAAAAAGATGCTCTACAAAGTCTTCATCTCGATGCTTCACTCCCCTATTTCCAACACCACCTCTGGATTGAGTTCTATATTCTATGAGTGAAGTTCTTTTGATGTATCCCATATGAGATATGGTAACTACCATTTCCTCATTAGCGATCAAATCTTCAATATTGATTTCAGATGCATCAAACTCAATTTGAGTTCTACGCTCATCTCCATACTTTTCTTTTACTTCTAGAAGCTCATCTTTAATGATCTGCATTCTGCGTACTTCATTCGAAAGGATATCTTCCAAATCAGCTATGGTTTCCATTAATTGAGCATGCTCTTCACGGATTTTATCTCTTTCAAGTCCGGTGAGCTTTTGAAGTCTCATGTCCAAAATAGCTCTTGCCTGAATTTCACTCAGTTTGAACTCAGACATAAGACCATTTCTCGCATCTTCAGGTGTAGAAGAACCCCTGATTAAGGCAATTACTGCATCCAGATTATCAAGCGCAATGAGTAATCCTTCCAGGATATGCGCTCTTTTCTTAGCTTCATCCAGTAAATACTCTGTTCTGCGAACTACAACTTCATGTCGGTGATCTACATAATGCTCGATCATTCCTTTAAGGTTGAGCATTTGTGGTCTACCCTTTACTAGTGCAATGTTGTTTACACTAAATGAAGTTTGTAATGGAGTATATTTAAATAATTTATTTAAAACGATATTCGGAATTGCATCTCTTTTTAAGTCAAATACAATTCTTAAACCTTGTCTACCACTTTCATCTCTTATCTCTGAGATTCCTTCGATAACTTTGTCATTAACTAGATCAACTGCTTTGACAATGATTTGAGATGGACTTACTTGATAAGGTACTTCTGTAATAATGATTTGTTCTTTACCGGTCTTTGTAACGTCAAATTCCGCTTTTCCACGCATCATTACTCGGCCTCGACCTTCGAGGAATGCTTGTCGCACTCCTTCATATCCGTAAATAGTACCGCCGGTTGGGAAGTCGGGAGCCTTAATGTATTCCATGAGCCCCTCTATATCGATATCGCGATTGTCAATGTAGGCAACAATACCATCTACTACTTCAGATAGGTTATGCGGAGCCATATTAGTAGCCATACCTACAGCAATACCTGAAGCACCGTTTACAAGTAATCCAGGGATTTTTGCCGGCAATACTGTTGGCTCTTTTAACGAATCATCAAAGTTGTTTGCGAACTCAACAGTATTCTTGTCAATATCCGTGAGCATCTCCTCGGCAATTTTTCTCATCCTTGCCTCGGTATAACGCATTGCAGCTGGAGGGTCACCATCAATCGAACCAAAGTTACCCTGGCCGTCGACCATTGGGTATCGAAGACTCCAATCTTGAGCCATTCTAACCATGGTATCGTACACAGAACTATCTCCGTGTGGGTGATACTTACCTAAAACCTCACCTACAATTCTCGCCGACTTTTTGTATGGACGATTGCTCGCCAAGCCCAACTCTGTCATTCCGTACAACACCCTGCGATGAACGGGTTTCAACCCATCCCTTACATCGGGTAATGCACGAGAGACTATAACCGACATCGAATAATCGATGTAGGCAGTCTTCATTTCATCCTCGATGTTAATCGGAATTATTTTCTCGTTTTCTGAATTCATGTTTAAAGATTCACTTTAAAGCGGGCAAAATATTGTCAACGAGCCAATTGAGCGGCTTTTCGAGCACTAAAATACCCACAAATTGTGGACAGAATTAGTCAACTTGAAGATCGTTCAAAATAAACTCACAAGCGGAAGTATTTACCGCTTAATAATCAATACGTTACAATGAGAAAGTTTGGCCTTTACGAGGAACTTCTACCGGGATATTTAATTTATCTTTTACCAGCTCGCTAAAGGCTTCCATGCCGGATTCTTCACCGTGAACAATAAATAGTTTGAAATTAGAGTCTGACTTGCAGGATTCAATATATCTCAATAGTCCATCTTTGTCAGGGTGGGCACTAAAAACATCCGTTTGAAGCACCTTAGCATAGACGTAGCGGTCTTGATTTTTAATTCTGATGGGATTTATACCGTCGAGTAGTTTGGCTCCAAGTGTACCCGGAGTGCAGAATCCAGCGATTAAAACTGTGCAAAGAGGATTAGAGACGTGATCTTGTAAGTGTTGTTGAATCCTGCCTCCTTCCAGCATACCGGCTGAAGAAACGATAATACATGAGTCGTGATACAGTTCCATATCTTGAGCATCAGACTCGTCTTGAACCAGGTGTAATTCTTTGAAATCGAACAATTCACCTGTTTCTGCTGCGCTCATTTTTGCTTCCTCATTTAGGTAGCTCCGAAATTTATTGTGAATGTTAGTACTTGCTAGAGCCAAAGGACTATCTGCAAATACCCTGATAGATGGAACCTCCCCCGATTCAAATAATTGCTTTAAGGTAAATAGTATTGCCTGCGTTCTGCCAACACTAAATGCAGGTATTATGAGTCTACCGGCTTTGTTTACGCATGCTTGAATTACTTGTGACTTTAGTTCTTCCAATGGACTAATCTGCACCTTGTGACTTCTATTACCATAGGTGGCCTCACAGATGAGGTAATCTAAGTTCTCCATTGGTTTAGGATCCACAATTAATTTGCTTCCGTAATTTCCAAGATCACCTGTAAAACCAATTCTAGTGGTTTTTTTATCCTTTATCTCCAGCACTATACTGGCAGCTCCTATAATATGACCGGCTTCATACAGCTCTACACTAATTTCGGGACTTAACTCAAACTTCTTATAAAATGGCAGTGTGATTATTCTATCTTGAGCTTTTTTAATTTCAGCGAAGCCATAAAGTTTGGGCATTCCATTCCGCTTTTTTCTATCGAGATTTTGAATGTTAACAGAATCAGCCCAAAGCTTATCTAATAAATATGCCGTTGGTTCAGTGCAAAAAATATGTCCCTCAAATCCTTGTTTCACTAAATTTGGGATGTTGCCGCTATGATCGATATGGGCATGAGATAATATTACCACATCTATTTCATTTGGCTCAAATGGAAAGTTGAGATTGAGATCGGGGTCATCATTTTTCTCATAATCCAAACCACAATCCATTAGGATTTTATATCCGTTTTCAAATTCCAATAAATGCATGCTGCCTGTAACCTGCCTGGCAGCTCCCCAACACGTATATTTCATTATCCCTTTTTCAGGGCGCAATAATAAGCTTTGAAGAATTAATTAAAACACCATTAAGGGTGTAGATACCCACGACATATACTCCAACCTGTAGGTCGTGTAATGAGATTGCAGTCTGATGAATTACAGTCCCATCCAGCACAGTTTTGCCATCGAATGAACGAATTTTGTAATTCATTTTCTCATTGGAATACAGCTTAAGTTGAACGAAGTCTTGTGCAGGATTAGGAAAAATTTCAAACTTTGGAATCACCGTTGTTCCAACAGAGAGCGGAAGTGTATTTCTGCTAAAATACATGGTTCCTGCCAAAGCCACTTGTATAACTTGTTTCAATGCGTCCAGATCTAAGTGTTCCAAATCGTCGTTAGAAGTATGCACTGTTCCATTGTCATCGCTATACTGATATAGACCGGTAATGATGTAACCTGCATCCTCAAAGGGAATATAATCTGATGAGTAGGCATTAGATATGACTGGTTCCAAGAAAGAATAGGCTCGAGTTAGATTAGCCAATGTATCAGTCTTTAAATAAGACAAAGCATTATTAGAAGTAACACCTGCTTCATCACGCTCACAATAAATTTTCTTATTGCCTTCGGTCTCACCTAACGTCCCACCTAATTGGTCGAGATTTAACACCAATTGCAAATCCTCTAATGTGTCTAAGCTGTTTTTAACGTAGTAATTCGACCCGATTAAGCCTTGCTCCTCGGCCGAAAAATGAATAAACCTAACTCCTACTCGGGTCTCAATGGATTGTATGATTCTAGCGGTTTCCAAAGTCGCCACTACTCCACTGCCATTATCATTGGCACCGACACTATTTTTACTATCATAGTGGGAACAGACAATGATCCATTTATTAGGATCTAAACCCGGTTTTTCAATGATAATATTGTAGAGGGTATCATCCGAATAGTAAAAAGTATCTAGTTTGATGTCGGTATACCCAAACTGCTTGTATTTTGAAATAAGATACTCACCGGCGAGGTTTAGTTCTTCAGATCCGGTCTCACGAACACCTATAGATGTAAGTTCTTCCAGCCAAAATGAAAAAGAATCTATTTTCTCAATTTGACGGCCAATGCTATAATCGTAATTCTGGGCTCGAAGCTGTGAGCATGAAACTAAGATGAATAAAATACTGAATAGTCTCGCCATCCTTGCGAATTTACAGTTATCTCCACATTTACGCAGTCTTCTTCCGGCAATAAATCTGCAATTTTAGCAGGCCACTCAATAAAGACCGGAGTCTTTTTATCCAAGTATTCCCAAAATCCTATATCCTCAATCTCTTCAACTGATTCTAATCGGTAAAGGTCCATGTGATATACTTTCAAATCGGAACAGGAATAAACATTGACTATTGAAAATGTGGGACTATCAACTGCTACGTTGGGATCAAGTGCTTTACAGAATTCCTTAACAAGGCTCGTTTTGCCGGCGCCTAAATCTCCATTCAATAAAAAAACAAAACGATCTTCTTGCTCGTAAATACGAGTTAATTCTGATACCAGAATTTGCAGTTGATCTTCACTCAGTTGAAATTCTTTTTTCACTACTTAGGTACCAATGTAACCAAGGGAATCAGCATTTCTTCCATAGAAATTCCACCATGCTGAAAGGTGTCTTTATAATATTTCGCGTAGTGATTTAAATTGTTGGGATAGACAAAAAAGTCGTTTTCCTTGCTAAAAATGAAGGAGCTACTCATGTGCTGAGAAGGCAGCAGAGCATCTTCTGGTTTAGGCACAGCAAATACATCATTTTTATTGTAAGATAGTTTTTTGCCGGTTTTGTACCTCAAATTAGTAGTGGTGTCTTTTTCTCCTACTACTTTCACTGGTCGATCTACCTTTTTAGACCCGTGATCGGTTGTAATCACGAGCTTCACCCCTTTTTCTGCCAAGTATTTAATGGTCTCGAGCAACGGACTATGTTCAAACCAGCTCAGAGTAAGCTTCCTATAAGCCGCTTCATCTTCCGCCAATTCTCTCATAATTTTATAATCTGTTCTGGCATGAGATAAAGTATCTATGAAGTTATAAACTATAAAGACCAACTCCTGATTTACCAAATTTGGCAATTGGTCTACCATTGCCTTTGCATTATTCAGGTTGGTTACCTTTACGTATTTAGCATCACTGTTAAAACGCAATCTTTGGAGCAGATCGTTGAGAAAAAACTCTTCGTGTAAGTTTTTACCTCCTTCTTCTTCATCATTACTCCATTTATCAGGAAACCTCTTAGAAAGATCTAATGGCATTAAGCCGGAGAATAAGGCATTCCTGGCGTACTGCGTAGTTGTAGGCAAAATGCTGAGGTAAATGTCTTCTTTTTCGGTTCTGTAATAATTAGAAATTTCCTTTTGTATGGTCTTCCATTGATCGAAGCGCAAATTATCTATCAGCAATACAAATAATGGAGCACCATCTTTCTTTTCCGGTAAGACTCCCTTTCTGATTAAAGTATGCGACATAATAGGAGCTTCGTCGCTGTCGTATTTTATAAAATCGAGATAATTATCTTCGATATATTTACAGAACTCCTTGTTGCCTTCTGCTTTCTGAGTGGTTAAAATTTCTTCCATTCCTGTTTCATCTGAACCATCCATTTCAGTCTCCCAATAGGTCAACTTTTTATAGAGTTCTTTCCACTTCGGCCAGTCTAAGCGATCCATAAAAGCCATACCAATATTTCTAAAATCTTGCTGGTATCGCTGCGCAACAGATTCAGTTATTAAACGCTTATTGTCGGTCTGCTTCTTGATGGTCATCAAGATCTGTCTGGGATTTACCGGCTTTATAAGATAGTCTGCGATCTTCGAACCAATGGCATCTTCCATAATGTGTTCTTCTTCACTCTTGGTGATCATAACAATGGGCACCTGACCATCGGTTTCTTTAATCTTCTTTAGGGTTTCTAAACCTGAAATTCCAGGCATATTTTCATCCAGAAAAATCAAATCAAAATGGGAGCTTGAGGCTTGTTCTATTGCATCCAGTCCATTATTTACTGTAACAACATCAAAGCCTTTTTCTTCTAAAAACAATAAATGTGCTTTAAGGTGATCAATTTCATCATCTGCCCATAAGATTTTTATTTTACTCATACACGTCTTTTCTATGTTTAGTCCTTAATTGACAATTAATTGTATAATTTGCAAATGAAAGGTTTTTATACCTTCTATTAGACAATTTTGTCAAGTTAAGAACATCATTCAACCGATTTTATTTTACGTGAATAAAAAGAAAATAATTAATGACCCTATTTACGGTTTCATTAGCATACAACACGATGTACTTTTTGATTGCATAGAGCAACCTGAATTTCAAAGATTAAGAAGAATTAAGCAGCTCGGGCTTGCACATTTAGTTTATCCTGGGGCACTTCACACTCGTTTCCAGCATGCTATTGGAGCTATGCACTTGATGTCAACGGCCATTGAGAGTTTGCGTTCTAAAGGAGTAGAAATAGATCAAGTGGAAGAAGAAGCGGTATTACTTGCTATATTGCTGCACGACATCGGACACGGTCCATTTTCACATAGTCTGGAGCACAGTATTTTACCACATGTAAATCACGAGGCTATATCTTTATTAATCATGGAGCGCCTTGTACCTAGGCTGGGTGCTAGCATGGAGATCGCTATTCAAATATTCAAAGGCGAATACAAAAAACATTTCTTGCATCAACTGGTATCTTCTCAACTCGACATGGATCGACTTGATTATCTGCGCCGCGATAGCTTTTATACCGGTGTATCAGAGGGTACAATAGGTTTAGAGCGGATCATTCAAATGTTAAATGTCAAGGATGATGAGCTTGTGGTGGATGAAAAAGGGGTATACTCGATAGAAAAATTTATTATGTCGAGAAGGTTTATGTACTGGCAGGTCTACCTTCATAAAACTTCATTAGCAGCAGATCAGCTATTATTAAGTATCTTAAATCGGGCGAGAAAGTTATTTCATGATGGTGCAGACTTGTTTGCAACCCCTTCCCTAGCCTATTTCTTAAAAAAGGACAGAAATCTGGCAGACATGCAGAACAATAAGGAAGTATTGGAGCATTTCATAGCCTTAGATGACAATGATATAGTGAGTGCAATTAAGGTCTGGCAAGGAAGTTCAGATCAGATTTTAGCAAGGCAATGTACTATGTTGATGCATAGGAAACTACCAAAAGTAGAAATACTCAAAACACCGGTTTCTGAAGACAAACTAACAGAAATCAGAGCAGCAGTTTCAAAGAAACTAGACATTGCTATACAAGACAGCAAATACTTCGTATATGCCGGTAATATGGCCAACATGACTTACTCATCCGAGCATGAGCAAATACAAATACTGTATAAGAATGGAGTCCTGAGCGACCTGGCAACTGCCACAGAAACCTATGGTGTGTCCGGACAAGACAGCCCAACGATTAAGTATTTCGTTTGCTACCCTAAATGATTAACTTTGCCCGAAATTTCGTGGAATATACCGTTGAAAAAATAGCACAACTGGTGGGTGGTGAAGTCCATGGCGATCAATCAACGATCATCGGTGGTGTAGCTAAGATTGAGGAAGCAGACTCTGATAGTCTGTGTTTCATATCCAATAAAAAATATCAGCATTATCTTGAAACTACTAGTGCCGCGGCAGTTATAGTGGGGAAGGATATTCAAAACTTGCCTTCAAATAAGACCTGTATTATTTGTGAGGATCCATATGTGGCATTCACAAAAGTGCTGATTACCTTTTTTGATTATAAGAGTCCGCATACCGGAATTCATGCAAGCGCAACTATTGAAGAAGATGTTGAGCTCGGCAGCAATGTTTATATTGGACCTAATGTCTACATTGCTAGTGGATGTAAGATTGGAGCCGGTTCGAAAATATATGCCAACTCCAGTATTTACGAAAACTGCAGTGTTGGTGATAATACAACAATCTATAGTAATGTTTCCGTTTACTATGGATGTTCCATCGGAAGTAACACGATAATACACAGCGGAACAGTTATCGGGTCAGATGGATTTGGCCATGCTCCCATGCCAAATGGCACTTTTATAAAAATTCCACAAATAGGTAATGTTGTCATAGAAGACAATGTCGAAGTTGGGTCAAACTGCTCAATAGACCGCGCCAATATGGGGAGTACAATCATCTCTGAAGGGTGTAGAATTGACAATTTGATTCAAATTGCCCATGGAGTTAAAATTGGTAAAAATACAGTGGTAGCAGCACAGGCCGGGATATCAGGAAGTACAACTGTCGGCGAAAACTGCATCATTGCCGGCCAAGTTGGTATTGTTGGACATATCAGCATAGCAGATCGGGTTCAAATCGGTGCACAATCCGGTGTTTCTAACAGTATTAAAGAAACTGGTGGAAAATTCACGGATTCTCCACATTTACCTCTAAGTCAAGCCATTAGATCCAGAGTGATCTACAAGAACTTACCCGAACTAGAAAAAAGAATTACTCGTCTAGAGCAACAGAATACGGCAGAAAAATAAATTTGCATTAATGGATAAACTCCAAACCACCATAAAGGAAACTGTAAGTATATCAGGAGTAGGCTTACATACGGGCCAGCAGGTTACGCTCACATTTCACCCTGCACAAGAGGATCATGGCTATGTTTTTCAAAGAGTAGATCTTGAAGGGCAGCCAAAAGTGAAAGCAGACGCTGATTATGTGGTAGATACCTCAAGAGGTACTACAATAGAGCATAATGGGGCTAGAATAAATACGGTTGAACATGTTTTAGCTGCATTAGCCGGACTTGAAATCGACAATGTCTTGATTTGCCTTGATGCACCTGAAACTCCAATTATGGATGGAAGTTCTCAGCCATTTGTTGAGTTATTGCTCAATGTAGGAATTGTTGAACAGAAGAAACACCGGGAATATTTTGAAGTACCCAGCAGAATAAATTACGCTGATGGTTCCGGTGTTGAAATGATGGCACTACCTCTCAATGATTACCGAATCACGGTAATGGTAGACTATAACTCCCCTGTTTTAGGTTCACAGCACGCTTCCATTACAAATTTGTCCGAGTTTAAGGATGAGATAGCATCTTGCCGAACCTTTTGCTTTTTGCATGAATTAGAAATGTTACTGGATAACAATCTAATTAAAGGTGGTGATCTTAACAATGCCATAGTTATAGCTGATCGTCAGATTGAGGACAGTGAAATGGAGCATTTGGCTAAGTTATTCAACAAAGAGAAAGTAGAAGTAAAGAAAGAAGGAATTCTAAATAATGTAGAGCTTCGATTCCAGAATGAACCTGCTCGTCATAAGCTTTTAGACATGGTTGGCGATTTGGCATTGGTAGGAGTTCCACTTAAAGCTCAAATTCTTGCTGCCAGACCCGGGCATAAAGCAAACGTTGAATTTGCTAAAAAGATAAAAAGGGCAATTGAAAAAGATAAACGAGAAAATACCAAGAATAAAAGCAATGCACCGGTTTACGATCCAAACGTAAACCCTGTTTATGGTCATGCAGACATTGCTAAAATTCTTCCACATAGATTCCCAATGCTTCTGGTAGATAAAGTGATAAAACTCACAGATACGGAAGTAGTTGCAGTAAAAAACATCTCAGGAGACCAATACTTTTTCCCTGGTCATTTTCCGGGAGAACCGTTGATGCCGGGCGTTCTACAAATAGAAGCAATGGCTCAGGCAGGGGGTGTTTTAGTCTTGGCAGACAAAGAAGATCCATCTAAATGGAGCACTTATTTTGTGAAAATTGAAAATGCCAAGTTCAAGGATAAAGTAGCTCCGGGTGATACTTTAATCATCAGGATGAGATTAACAGCCCCCGTAAGACGTGGACTTTGTATTATGCAAGGTGAAGCCTATGTAGGTGATAAATTAGTTTCTGAGGCTTTAATGATGGCGCAAATTGTAGAAAACAAGTAAGATGATTCAACCCCTAGCATACGTAAACCCCGGAGCGGAAATAGCAGACAATGTGGTAATTGAGCCATTTGTTACGATTCATAAAAATGTTGAAATTGGAGAAGGAACCTGGATTGGATCTAATGTTACTATAATGGAAGGCGCCAAGATCGGGAAGAATTGCAGAATTTTTCCGGGAGCGGTTATCTCTGCAGTGCCTCAAGATCTCAAGTTTGATGGCGAGATGACTTCAGTAGAAATAGGTGATAATGTAACGATCCGTGAGTGTGCAACCATAAATAGAGGGACTAAGGCTTCAGGAAGAACAAGAATTGGAGACAATTGCTTACTAATGGCGTATTGCCACGTAGCACACGATTGTTACTTAGGTAATAATGTAATTCTGGCAAATGCGGTTCAGCTTGCAGGTCATGTTACCGTAGGAGATTATGCTATTTTAGGTGGCTTAAGCGCAGTTCATCAATTTGTAAAGATTGGTGAGCATGTTATGGTTTCCGGAGGTAGTTTGGTTCGAAAAGACGTTCCACACTTTACTAAAGCTGCACGTGAGCCTCTATCATATGAAGGTGTAAACAGTATAGGCCTTCGTCGAAGAGGATTTAGTTCTGAGAAAATCGCCGAGATTCAAGAGATCTACAGGATTTTGTACCTCAGAGGTTTAAACAATGCCAAGGCGATTAGTAAAATTGAAGCCGAAATGCCTGCTACGAAAGAAAGAGATGAAATTGTGAGCTTTATTAAAGATTCAGATCGAGGCATTATGAAAGGCTATCTTTCAAGATAAAGTGGAAATACACTGCTCTAATATCAAAAAGAAATTCCGAAAGGAAATATTATTTCACTCTTTTAATTATCAATTCGAATCCGGGAAATCCTATGCAATTTTAGGACCCAACTCTTCCGGTAAGAGTACCTTATTGCGCATTATTGGTGGAGTTCTTGAAGCCAACGAAGGCGTAGTAAAGTATGAAATTAGCGGTAAGACGATAGCTAAAGAGCAGGTTTATCAATATCTCAGTTTTGCAGCCCCTGCAATGGAGCTTCTTCAGGATTACACTGTTTCTGATTTGGCCGAATTTCACTTCAGTTTAAAAAAGTGCAAGTTTGACATTTCAGATGTTATTGATAAATCAGGCTTGTCTAATTTTAGGCATAAAACATATGCAGAACTGTCTTCCGGACTTAGAAATAAAGTAAAATTAAGCTTGGCCATATTTACTGATTCCCCTGTGTTATTGCTGGATGAGCCTTGTACTAATTTTGATGATGAAAACACAAAGTGGTATCAGGAAATGATCAGTTCATATTGTCAGGGACAAACCCTGATTATAGCCTCAAATAAGGAAGAAGAGTATAAATTTTGCGAGCATCGCATATATCTTAAAGACTACAAGAATTAATATTGTAATATGAAAACGATTGGATTTGCACTTATTGCTGCCCTTTTTTACATGTCGTGCACACAAGTTGATGCAGGAGAAGATAAGACTCATTCTGAGGAAGGAGTTGAAGCTGTTGAAGATTTTGGTGGATATGGAGATACTAATTTTGATAGATCAAATGCCATAGATACAAAAACCCTTTTAGAGAAACTCGCATCAGCTGATGAAGTAGAAGCAGTTGTGAAAGGTGAAGTAACAGCAGCATGTCAAGTTAAAGGATGCTGGATGAAAATGGCTATGGGCAATGAAGATCTTAGAGTTAAGTTTAAAGACTACGGATTCTTTGTTCCTAAGAACAGCGCTGGTCAGGTTGCATATATGCACGGCGTAGCATCAATTGACACAACAACCGTTGCAGAGCAAGTAGAATGGGCCAAAGACGCTAATAAATCAGAAGAAGAAATTGCTGCGATAACAAGTCCTAAAGTGAATTACACATTTGTAGCTGATGGAGTAGTATTCGAATGAAAAAAGCATTTGTCTTCATAGTAATCTTTTCTGCAATAAGTATAATGTACTCTTGTAGTTCTCGAGATGCTGCTAAATCAAATTCTGAGGAAACGGAACCTGAAATGTATGAGGCATCTGAAATGAGTCTTTTAATGCGCGATATGGTTGAATTCTCTAAAGCAGCAAAATCAGCATTAGAACAAGGTAAGGAAATAGGCTCGGTACCCGCTCATTTCTATGATTTAAAGAAAAAGAAAGCTACTCGAGACGAGCAAGAAGATGAAGCGTTTCAAGCCATGGCTGATCAGTATCTCAAGAGCTTGAAAGGAATAGATCGAGGCGATTCTTCAGCTTACTATTACAACCTCAGCATTTCAAACTGCAAAACATGTCACAGCAGCTATTGTGGTGGACCTATGGCTGTAATATCAAAGCTCGACTATACAGAGTAATTAAGACAGCTTCTCTTTTAAATACTTTCCGGTAACAGACTCCTTACAATTTACCATGTTTTCAGGTGTGCCTGCAAAGACCAGATGACCACCTTTATCGCCTCCATCGGGTCCTAGGTCAATAACCCAGTCTGCACATTTTACTACATCCAGGTTATGTTCAATCACAACAATGCTATGTCCCATTTCAATTAGCGCCTGCAGTGATTTTAACAGCTTTTTAATGTCGTGAAAATGTAGACCTGTAGTTGGCTCGTCAAAGATGAATAATACCTTATCCTTTGATTGAGATTTAGCAAGGAAGGTTGCCAGTTTTATTCTCTGAGCCTCTCCTCCACTTAAGGTGCTGCTACTTTGTCCTAGTTTAATATATCCTAAACCTACTTCTTGTAAAGGGTTTAATTTCGAAATTACCGGTTTTTGTCCTTGGAAGAATTCAATTGCTTCATCCACAGTCATATCCAATACATCGTAAATGGATTTACCTCTAAACTCAACTTCAAGAACTTCTTCCTTGAAGCGTTTGCCTCCACATTCTTCGCATTTGAGATGCAAATCGGCCATAAACTGCATCTCCACTACTTCCTCTCCTTCTCCCTGACAATTATCACATCTTCCGCCTTCCACATTAAATGAGAAATGTTTAGGCTTGTAATTTCTTTGTTTAGATAAGGGCATAGAAGAAAACAAATCTCGGATTGGGTCGTATGCTTTTACGTAAGTGACAGGATTAGATCTTGAAGACTTCCCGATTGGATTTTGATCTACCATTTCTACAGTATTGATACGTTTCAGATCCCCATTGATCTCTTTAACTGCTCCTATCTTTTGGGTGCTATATTGCTGAGTATGACGCAAAACTGCGGGGTAAAGCACACCTTTAATCAAGCTTGTTTTACCGGAGCCGCTTACACCGGTAACCACAGTAAGTGTATTAAGAGGGATGTCTACATCTATACTTTTTAAGTTATGTTGGGCTGCGCCGATGAGGCTTATTTTATTATTCCAGTTTCTGCGAATTTTAGGGACTTCGATTTGCTCTCGATCATCCAAGTACTTGGCAGTAAGAGTGTCGGCATTTTTTAACGCCTCCATGGTTCCTGAAAAAACCACTTCTCCTCCAAGGCTGCCAGCTTCAGGTCCCATATCAACCAAATAATCAGCCTGTTTCATCATATCTTCATCATGCTCAACAACTACAACGGTGTTACCGGTAGCTTTAAGCTGTTGAAGTACTTCTATCAATTTATCTGTATCTCTGGAATGCAATCCAATACTAGGCTCGTCTAGTATATAAGTAGAACCAACCAGACTCGAACCCAAAGATGTTGCCAGGTTAATTCTCTGGCTTTCACCTCCACTCAAGCTATTCGAAAGTCTATTCAACCCGAGATAACCCAAGCCTACTTTATACAAATATTCCAGTCTATTCCTTATTTCATATAGAATAGGTTTTGCTATTTGATGATCTTGATTTTCAAGTTCTAGTTGATTGAAAAATTGACGCGCCTGATCTACGGTGAGTAATAAGATTTCTTGAAGGGAACTTGAACGCGGATCTCCCATAAAATCCGGATTCTTGGATGAGTTTAGTACTTTAACAAATGAAGCGTCTTTTCTAATTCGTGTACCATGACAAACAGGGCAAGTAGTTTTGCCTCGGTATTTACTCAACAACACCCTGTATTGAATTTTATAGGATTTTTCTTCAAGATACTTGAAGAAGTGGTCAATTCCCTCAACATTCCCTCTACCGTGCCATAACAAGTCGAGTTCTTCTTTGCTCAAATCTTTTATTGGTCGATGAATAGGGAAATCAAATTGTTCTGTATTCAGAATAAATTCTTTCTTCCACTGAGCTAAGGTTTCACCTTTCCATGGAGCAACTGCATTTTCATACACTGAAAGAGATCGGTTTGGTATCACCAATTCAGGATCTATCCCTATGATTGAACCAAAACCTTCACATTCCTTACATGCCCCATATGGATTATTAAAGCTTAAGAAATTAACTGTAGGTTCTTCAAAGCTAATACCGTCCAACTCGAATTTGTTATTAAAACTCTGCGAAACAAGCTCATCAGAGTCAGTCCAGATCGTGCATTGCCCCTGCCCTTCCCAAAAGGCTGTTTCTACAGAGTCTGAAAGTCTGCTTTTGTATTCTTCATTCTCTTCCTCTGAAACAAGTCGGTCTACTAAGACAAAAAAATCATCGCCTATATCCTTTGGATTAACATCCTCAATTAAGAGCGCTTCATTATCAAACCATATTCTACTATAGCCTTTCTGTAGTGCTAGTTGCAGATATTCATCCTTATCTTCAAACTGCGGTCTGTATCCTATATATACCTTAACACCTTCGCCGCGTTCTAATACGTACTTTATTACATCTGCAGTGCTGTGCTTTTTTACCTCATTACCACTCTCGGGTGAAATTGTCTTTCCTATTCTCGCCCAGAGAAGCTTAAAGTAATCGTATAGTTCGGTAGAAGTAGCTACTGTAGATCTAGGGTTCCTTGTATTTACTTTCTGTTCAATGGCTATGCAAGGAGTAAGTCCTTTAATCTGATCAACTTCAGGTTTATCCAATCGTCCAAGAAATTGTCGGGCATAACTGCTCAAGCTTTCTACGTATCGTCTTTGTCCTTCAGCATAAAGTGTATCAAAGATGAGAGAAGATTTCCCTGAGCCCGAAACACCGGTTACAACTGAGAATTGATTTCTCGGGATATCAAGGTTTACCTGTTTAAGATTGTGAAGGCGGGCGTTTTTTATTTGAATAAACTTTTGCTGCATAAATGCGAATCTGCTTGTGAAAAATGGTGTGGCAAATTTGGCCTTTTTAAATCCATTAGAAGAACAATTATTTTGAAGTTTAGATTTTTATTTCTATATTAGTAGAATAATTTAAAAATTTAATCGCCTATACGTAATACCTCTACTCTTAAAATCAAATAAGTAAACTTACTCAAAAGAGGTATTATGCAATTAAACAAAATTTCAGATCAGAAGCTGCTGAAGCAGTATGTACAGGGCAATGAGGCATGCCTTGAGATGTTAATTAACCGTCACAAAGACCGTATTTTCACCACCATTTACCTCATTGTTAAAGATTCTTATATCGCTGAAGATTTATTTCAGGAGACCTTTATTAAGGTGATCAAGAACCTTAAAAAGAAAAAGTACAACGAAGAAGGTAAATTCCTTCCCTGGGTTACACGTATAGCACGTAACCTAGCTATAGATCATTTCCGAAAGAAACAAAGAATGCCAATGGTTACAGATTCGCACGGTGATGATGTTTTCAGAAAAATGAAGATCTCTACCGAAACTCGTGAACAAACTATTATCAGAACAGAACGCGAGGATGAAGTAAGAAGAATGATCAATCAACTCCCTGATGAACAAAGACAGGTTTTGATTTTAAGACATTACGGAGAACTTAGTTTTAAAGAAATTGCTGATCTTACTGATGTAAGTATCAATACGGCTTTGGGTAGAATGCGCTATGCCTTGAATAATTTGCGCAAACTCATGGAACACAGCCACATAAAAGCTTAGATAAACATAACTGAAGTTAGAATAAAGAATACCTGTCCATTTGGGCGGGTATTTTTTTTTACATTCTGAATACTATTTGAAAAATCTTGACGTTTTGTTTCTGAATGACGAACTAAAACGCGACTGTATGGACAAAAACATTACTCAAAACGATTTATTACTTCTTGCCTACAACGAATTAGACACTAACAGAAAACTGCTTGTAATTAATGCTTTAGAGTCTAATCTATCTCTGCAAAACGAATATCACGACATTCTTGCCGTTATGGGTAAACTTGACGAGTTTCAAGTACAACCTAATAACACAAGTCTTCAGATTATTTTAGAAGAGTCTTCTTCCGCTATGGAAGTACTCTAAAAAGAGTAGCTTAGAGATAAGCTTGGTAAAATTGGTAACTGATTAACGCGGGTATATTCAACCCTGTTAAAATAGAAGATGTTCGCTCTATTGTAAACGTTTGTAATAGAGCCGATGATTTCTATTTTTCTGCTAATGGTAGTGGCTTCTGCTTCTTCTGTTTCCTCCCCTTTCTGCTTTTCCCACTTAAAGGTTTTCTTAAGAGAAACATCAAATCTGTGGTAATAAGGCAGTCTGCCTGTATTAAGCTCAGCATATAAAATACCTAATTCCCCATTATCTGTTGTGTAGTCTGTAGTAGCTCCATCAGCAAATGAAAGGAGTTCATAAAAGCCTTGAGTTAGAGTGAACGGAAATCCACTACCAAAATTCCATCTCGCATTGGCGCTCCACGATTTCTCTGCACCAAAATCATAAGATGTTACGATATTAATGTTATGTCTACGATCAAAATGAGGTTGATAGGTTCTTATACCGTCATACCTGGATACATTGTTGTACGAGTACACCATCCATACATAGAGTTTAGTGGTCTCGTACTTAAGTGTAACATCATAGCCATAAGCCAGGCCTGTTTCAATAATATAATCTTGTTTTAATGCATCCGGACGATCACTATTTGCTCTGTTATTATCAAATATCTTATCGCGATTGATATTGGTTACCTGAGTGAAATCTTTGGCATATCCTTCAATGTTCACTTCTAGGAGCGGTATTGGATCAAACTCAAATCCCGCTACAATATGACGGGCCTTTTGCAGTTTACTGGTTACCTCTGCCCCATCAAATTCAGTGGGTAAATTCTCAGGTCCGGAAAGAAATCCATAAAATAAATTCACCACATCCTTATCACTAACCGCCGACATTAAATTTTGACTGTATAATCCGGCTGCAGCTTTAAATCTAAATTTCTTGTTGATGTTGTACTTCATTCTCAGGCGAGGCTCAGGGCTGTTCTCTTGCAGACTTGCGTATCTCTGAATCCTAAAACCTAATTCTAACACCAATTTATCCTCAATAACCTTTCTATAATTTAAAAACCCACTAATTTCTGTCGTATTCTGAAATTGTGAGATTCTTCGATCAAGAGCATTAAATATTTCAAAATCAGTTCTAAAACCATTGGTTTCCAATCCAAACTTAAATTCATCGTGTTTATTGATGAAATTAGTGAAGTTTAGACTCACATTGTATCCATTAATCCCTGATTTTCTGGGTTTATTGTCGCCTTCCTGCTGATTAATTAAATAATCTGAGTAATTGATAGTACCATCCACAATGGTTCTTGAAACACCCGGAATAAGAAGAAATTTCATACCCATTCCTCTTGATCCCCAGTCGTATTGGGTTGTATTTTCAAAGTTCACATTATCATTGAAATCAAATCCAAAAAAACTAACCCTACTTCCACCGGCTGAATTAAAGGAAACCTTTGCAAATAGATCGCTGAAGGAAAAAGGCATTATCCCGTCATTAATGTATGGGTAGAAAAGTCTGGATGACCGATCTAAATACGAATTCTTATAGGATACAATGAAGCTTGAACTTCCCTCTCCAGGTTTGTACTTTCTTAAAGGACCCTCCAGTAATAGTTTTGAGTTAAAAGGACTCGTATTCACCTTGCCGGCAAACTTGGCCATATTTCCATCTCTGGTTTCAACATCTACAATTGCAGAAATTCTACCGCCAAACTCAGCGCTAAAGCCGGCAGAGTATACATCTGCTCTCTTAATTATATCGGAATCAAAAACGGAAAAAAGTCCTATAGAATGAAATGGATTGTAAACGGTTAGTCCATCCAACATTACCCTATTCATTACCGGCGATCCTCCTCTGATATATAGCTGACCACCTTGATCACCACTAAACACCACTCCGGGTAATACTTGTAAATATTGAACCAAATCCGGTTCACCACCCACAGAAGGAATTCGTTGTAGTTGTTTTGGTTGAATCGTGGTTTCAGAAATAGTTACTTCCGTTGTTTTGCGAATAGCCGCAGCACTTACCTGAACTGCTTTTATTTGCTGTGATTGACTTTTGAGATATACGTTTTGATTGATGAGTTCTTGGCTTTCAATCGAAATTGGGATGCTTGCAGTGTCATATCCGTAATATTTGGCAACGAGGGTATAGTTTCCCGGAGGCACATCATTGATTACATAAAGGCCATTTTGATCTGTGTATGTTCCAAATGAAGTTCCGGAAAGCTGTATGGTAACACTGATTAAAGGTTCTCCAGTTTCTTTATCATTTACAAAACCTCGTATTTGTGTTTGTGCAATGCTAAAAAATGAGAAAATTAGACCTGTTAAAATCAGTATAAATCGACGCATAAATCAGTGCAAGGATAAAGGAATTCAAATGATTTGAAGACAAGAATTAACAGAAGTCTGTTTATACTTGGAAAATGGTTCAATACAAGGTGTCTTTCACCGTATAGCTGGATCCCAAAATCCCTAAACCATTCGAGATATTGGAATAAATAACCACTGCATTGTTAAATGCGCTAGTAAAGGTAACTTCTCTCGAATCTCGTGCCCTTTGTAGCGTATTAATGTATTTGTAGTAATCCTCAGAAATACTTTCGAGTTGAATAAGATACTTCTCATTCGGATTCGTTATTACAAGTCCAAATGGAGCTACAGTAGAAATGGTTTTTGTTTTTCCATTAAAGAGCTCATCATTAAAAATTACACTACCATCATTTAATCGAAAGGAATTGTATTCAGCAATAGATGGGTCATTGGAAGTAAATTGCATTGGTACAAATTCGGCCAAAAACTGATCGTAATAGTAGAAGCTGATTTTATAGTAATTACGACTCAAAGGGTCATCCTGAAATTCAATTTTCAATAGATCAGAGAGAATTCCTGAGCTATCTCTTCCTCCTTCAGGCACTAAAGTTGAAGTTGCACTAATACTTGCGGGAACTCTTTGGAACGAAGTAGCAACCGGATAACCTGAGGACCTTATATCCAGTCTAACATCATCACCGGCGTTGGGAATCACATTAGATTCATACAACTCTGTGCTTTGGTTGAAGTTCATTACGGTCTGATTGCCGTTTACATTTAATGTTACCACTGCATCTCGCACCAATTTCGGAAAAAATGTATCCTGAACAGATTCGGTATTCGTCAACTGCAAATCAAAAGGGGTGCCTGTTTCCAGCACTGCGTTTACAACTAGCTTAGATACATATGAATCCTGAGCATCAGGTACAAGGATATCTTCATAACAGGAATGCAGCGTCAAAAGACCTGCAGCAAATGCAGCGTATTTTAGTATTTTAGAAGTTAACGACATATGATATTCCGGGTAAAAATTTAACATATCCCCTAACAATGTCAAGCTTGCTAAACCTTGAATCATTAAAACGAGGTGTAATACTCAATGGGTTTCTGCTGGCAGTTATATTATAAACATAGAACTTCCAGGTTTGATCTAATTGTGTTTTACTTGGATCTGAATTTTTAACAAGACAGAGATCCAATCTTTGATAAGCAGGACTTCTGAAATTATTGAGTTCGCCATATTCAAGCTGGAGGTTTCCGTCGATATCGTAAAACTTACCTTCCGGGATAGTGAAAAGTTGGCCGCTCCCTAGAAGATAGTTCATACCAAACGACCAAAGGTCATCAATTTCATAAGCCATGTATACTTTGACCATGTGAGTTCTGTCAAAATCGAATAAAAACTCCTCTTGAGATAAATCGGGGAAGTTACGGCTGGCACGACTCAACACATAAGATGCCCATCCCGTGAAATACCCTTTATTCTTTTGAAAAACCAATTCAGCACCGTATGCCCTACCCGTTCCAAGGAATGTATAGGCTTGCCAGTCATTCTCCGGATCAGAAGCTTCAAGGAAATTATCAACCACTTGAATATTATTCATGGTTTTAAAATAAGCAGATAATGAACCGCTATACATCTTTGCAAGCTTTCTTTCAAGTGAGACCTCAACCACATTTGCGGCTAAATTTGGAACAAGCTCTGTAGCCGGAACCCAGAAGTTTCGAGGATCTCCACTTCCTCCAATATTGATTAGCCTGGTAAATTGATTTTGTCTACTATACCCCCCTTTTACCACTGTTCTTTCATCAATAGGGTAAGTAACATGAACCCGTGGTTGTAAAGTAGGTTTAATAAAGCCATTGTAAGCATATAAGGTACTTCTTAAACCACCAATGAACTCTACATTCTTTTTTGTGCGATAATTATATTCACCATAAGCAGTTATTTCAAATGATGGGTCGTACAGTTGCTCTCCAACAGTCTCGAAATTATCCTCAAGATTAGGGTAGTTTATTGCACCCCGTTCAATGAATCCCGTTCTAAAGGTCTTTACATTAGCGTGTAAACCAAATTCTACGCTTTTGAAGTTATCTATAAAGTAATTATAATCCGATCTGGCTATATACTCCCTTATACCGCTTTTGTATAAACTATATGAAGTAGGGATACCATTGGTATTGAATGAATTTAGTATCTCTTCCGATTGATCTTCATTACTATAAAACTGACTTAGGTGAATGCTGTGAACACTGGTGAATCGTTTGTTGAATGCATGAGTGTATTTAACCGAACCCAAGACATTCCCCCATTTAATTTGAATTCCAAACCTTGTGCGCTCTGCATTATTAGAATCCGGTATTACATTAAAAAAGATTCGATACAAATCCCTCGAATTCAAGAAACTGAACTCAAGAAAATCTGAATTGCTCAATTTCTTTCCGAAATTCAAGGCTACATTATAGAAATTAGCATTGAGTTCATCTTCTCTAAACTCTTTCGGGAAGAGTTGATCGACCCAGGTCCTTCTCGCTGATAAGTTAAAGTAGTAATCGTCTTTTTGAACCGCTTTAAAATATAGGCCTGCACTAATTGGACTAGCTTCAAACCTGCCGTCAAAACCACTGAATTCAAGATCATTATCAGATTCAAGTAAGATCACAGAAGAAAGTCGACCACCATATTCTGTCGGCATGGGACCTTTAAAAACTTTGGTATTTGAAATGCTGTTATTGTGAAAAACAGAAGAAAACCCGAACAAATGATTGAAGTTGTAGATAGGTGTTCCATTATACAACATCAGGTTCTCATCCACATTCCCCCCGCGAACATAGAGATTACTAAAACCTTCAGGTCCAAATTCAATACCGGGTAGCATTTGCAGTTGTCGGTTTACATCAGCCTCCCCGAGCAAGTACGGCATATTGTCTAATTGCTTATTGGGGTTCTTTTGCTGAAAATCTGTATATCCTGCTAATCCTTCTAAATTGTATTGATTTTCGAAAAGGTTTGCAACAAGAAAAATGGTCATATCCGAATGGGTATAAACATCCATCTTTACAGATTGATAACCATTGGCCTCTATTTGAATTTGATTTTCAAATTTGGTCATAAAGAGAGTAAAGGATCCGTCAACATCGGTAAAGGTGTGTTTACCGGTTTGTACCTCGGTTACCTTTGCTCCTCCTACGGGATACTCATCCGTATCCATAACTTTACCTTTAAGCGCTTGAGCAGCAAATGAAGGAATTAAAGCAAAAAGGAAGATCCAAAAGAGGAGATTACGCATAGAGCAAATATGCAGTGCTTCCAACAAACCTCAAAAGCCTTTTAAATATTTGATGTTCAGTAGACAAATAATTATGTTGATAGAAGTCAATACACTTTATTTGAAAGCGATGAAACAGTTGTCAGTTTTAGCCGTATTTTTAATATGTATACAGTGCTCCAAACCTGTAGCAGAAGAGCCAAAATTGCTCATTATTATGAGTGTAGACCAAATGCGCTCTGATTACCCTCAGCGTATGCTGAAAGCTGCACCTGATGGCGGCATGAACAGACTTCTGACAAACGCAGTATATTTCGAAAAAGCGAGACATTGGCATGCATTTTCAGGTACAGCGCAAGGCCATGCAACATTATCTACCGGTTCTTATCCCAAACACCATGGAATTATTAATAATGACATGTATCTAAAGCACTTTCGAAAAAGTGTTTACTGTGTAGAGGATACAACTGTTGAGATTGTTGGCGAGCATTCCGGGGAAGTTCCACCAAGATCACCTCAGTACTTAATGAGATCCTCCATGGGTGATCAGGTTAAAGCAAACCATCCGAATTCCAGGGTGTATAGCATAGCAATGAAAGACAGAGCGGCAATTTTACTAGGTGGGAAAAACTGTAATATGGCATTTTGGTTGGATAAATCTTCCGGGAATTTTGTGAGTAGCAACTACTATTCTGAAGAATTTCCAAACACAAATAAATGGAAGATGGATTCTGTAAAAAACAGCGCTCTTAAGAAGGAATGGAATCCGGATGAACGGACACTTAAAGCTGGCTTACGAGACACTAGCCCGCATGAAAGAGATTATTTTTCAGATCAATGGCCTCATAACATGGAGGATGTTCAGTACAAGGAGGATAACAAACCCGGTTATTATTTAATCAATACACCTTTTGGAGATGCTTACACTTTAGAAATGGCAAAATCTATGATTGAGTACTATGAGCTCGGTATGAAAGGTAACCTAGATGTACTCAACATCGGCCTATCTGCCAGCGATTACATTGGACATCATTTTGGCCCGGGGAGTCAGGAGGTATTTGATTATTACCTTAAGCTAGACTCTTACCTCGAGAATTTCACGGAATACCTAGACCAAACACTTGGTCGGGATAAATACATTTTGGTCTTAAGCTCTGATCATGGGGTTACAGAGATTCCGGAACATGTTGGTTCTAAAAGAATTAGCCCAGAACAATATCAAAGCGATCTGCTAGAAATAGGGAAATCAATATTTGGAACTGGTTTTACTAAAAGTGACATTGCATACACCAATGCAGCAGAGATACATTTTAGTCGAATATTCAAAGACAGTATATCTCAGTCCTTAGACTCACTTTTAATACGATTTAAGACGGAAGTAGAAGCATTGGATTATGTAGAAAAAGCATATGTATCAAAGGAAGTTGCTACTGCAAATGATTCAGACAGGTTTCTAAGTTTCCTTGAACATTCATTTCGTGAAGATTTATGGGCAGATATTGTATTTATTCCTAAAGAAGGAATCCTGATTAATAAAAGTATAAAGGGCACAACTCATTATACGCCTTATCCTTATGACACTGAGGTCCCTCTAATTATTTATTATTCCGGTTTTGAAGCTCAAAAAGTAGAAGAAAGGGTTAATACAGTAGATCTAGCACCTACTATTTTAGAGTATCTTCGCTTAGATTCAATATCTCCGGTAGATGGTCGGTCTTTATCTGATCTGCTTGAAGCAAATCGTACATCGCCATTTGTGCATTGATCTCAGCTTCGTTGTTTTGGTAAAAACTATTCGACATTTCGCTATCAATGATTCGAGCTTTGGTGTTATCTGCCCACTGCAATTCCAAATAAGCCATTAATTCTTCTCGAATTTCTTCATTATATATGGGGCTTAACACTTCAATTCTCGCATCGAGATTACGGGTCATTAAATCAGCTGAACCTATGAATAACTTATTTTTTCCAGATGCATGGAACCAAAAAACTCTGGAATGCTCCAGATAGCGACCAACAATGCTTCTTACTTCAATATTTTCACTTTTACCGGGTATTTGGGGAACAAGTGAACAAACACCTCTTACTAGCAGGTTGATTTTCACTCCTGCTAAGCTGGCTTCATAGAACTTTGCGATCATCTCTTCATCAACCAGGTTATTAACTTTTATAATGATCTTAGCAGGTCTGCCATTTTTAGCATCTTCAATCTCATGATCTATTAAATCGTAAATAGAGCGTCTCAAGTTAATAGGTGCCACCATAAGATGATTAAACTTATGCGACAAATAAGGTTTATTAAACATACTAAAAACACGTTCAACCTCTTCGGTAATCGGCTCATATGCTGTTAGTAAAGCCGTATCACAATATATCTTGGCCGTACCTTCATGGAAGTTACCTGTGCTTATAAAAGCGATATTCTTAATCCCCCCTTTTATCTTCTTTTGAATGAGTAATAATTTACTGTGTACTTTAAGTCCTTTAAGGCCAAAGTCAACCGTAATATTCTCTTCTTGCAACTGCCTGCTCCACTCTAAATTCGCTTCTTCATCAAAACGTGCTCTCAATTCAATAATTACCTCAACCTGCTTCCCGTTTCGAGCTGCATTTTTAAGGGCTTTTATTATTTTGGAATTACTGGCTACTCTATATAAACTGACCTTGATACCCAATACCTTGGGATCAATTGCAGCCTCGCGTACCATATCAATTACATAGTCAAATGAGTGATAAGGCACTTGAATAAGGATATCCTTTTTCTCTATTTGTTTGAGTATAGATTTCTGAGGATCTAAATCGTGATGGCGAATAGGTTCCTTTCTTTGGAAGGTCAGTTGGGTATCACTCAAATCAGGAAAGCCCATAAAATCACGGAAATTGTGATATCTCCCACCCGGAATTAAACGATTATCCTTGGCTATCTTAACATTCTTCAGGATAAAGTCTAATTGTTCTTGTGGCATTTCCCTGTCATATACAAACCTCACCGGTTTTCCTTTCTTTCTCTGGGAAACACTCTTCATGATCTTCTCATAATAGCTCTCCGAAATATCATCATCTAAATCCAACTCGGCATCTCGAGTCATTTTAATAATATAGGATTCGATTTCGATGGGTTCAAAAATGGAGAAGATATGAGGCATATTATACCGAATTACATCATCGAGATAGATCACATATGATGTACCATTAGAACCAGGCAACACGCAAAATCTTGAGATGTCTTCTGTAGGCAACTCAATCAAAGCAAACACGTTTTTACCACTACTTTTTGTTATCCTACAAAAGAGGTAAACCGACTTGTCACGCAAGTACGGAAACTTCTTTACATTGCTGATAATTATCGGGTTTATATAAGCTTCAACTTCATCAATGTAATATTTCTTAACCCATTCTTCTTGATTGGGATCAAGTTCATGTTCATTGAGAATGTAGATGTGTTGCTTTTCTAGTTCTTTCAGGATTTCCTGATATGTAGTATAAAATATCTTTTGAAGGTCTAAAACCTTATCTTGAATCTCTTTAAGCACAGCCTGAGTAAGTTGAGAAGTTTCATTGGTATTTGAATGAAGTAAATCTACAACTCTCCTAAGCGTGGCAACTCTAACTCTGAAGAATTCATCCAGGTTATTGGAATAAATACCTAGAAAGCGCATCCTTTCAATTAATGGTACATCGGGATTTCGAGCTTCCTGCAATACTCTCTCATTGAAGCTGAGCCAACTTATATCCCTGTTAATTATTGTTTTAAACTGATCTTCCGGCATTAATAGTTTAATAGATAAGCAAACGACAGTTTTAATGATGAAGCTCTGGTAGTTCTACTTCCATTACTTAACTGCTGACCGTTTTTATTTCTGAAATACGTGGTTTCTTGTCCAAAACCATATTTAACATTCACTTCGAAGGGAGAACTGCCTCTCCAAAAGTGAAAACTCCCCGAAACAACAGGCATAATCCAAGCCTTGTTATCATCATAACCATCATTTTGGAATGTAAATAAAGCAACCTTGTTAAGCTCAAATCCGGCGCCTACACTTAAGCCGATATCTTCGGTACTTTCGTAGGTAGCAGTTGAGCCAAGATAGAACTTAGCCAATAGTGGTAACTGAAAACTACCGTATCCCTGAGCCCCTAAAACATCATTATTGGCCGGGATAGCTTGTCCAAACCCAATAGTTGCAGGTGCAGATACAGCAAAAGCCATATTTTCTGATAGTTCAAGGATATTATACCTCGGCTCTAAACCAATTGAAATGAAGTTAACGTATCGAGTTTGGTAAGGAACCGCAGAATCAGGTGAATAGATATTATTTATAGGATCAACCAAGACTGATCGGTCTACTATTCTCAAAGGAGAAGTAATAAAGTCGATGTAATACTGAGAAACAAATCCCAAAAAGAATCTATCTTTAAAATCGGATTGTGCTTGGCTCCCAAGCGTGAACAAGCCCAACACCCCTACCAACAAAAATTTCTTCATATTTATAAAACTCAAAAATACCGAAAATGTGTTGCACCTCCGGTCATGTAACGATAATTTAATCCTTATGATCGTTGGAAATTAGAGGAAGTACTGTGGCAACTAAGAAAATACTAACCTGCCTTTCAAATAATGACTCAAAAACAGAGGATACGGCTAAAATCAAAACAACAAATAGAAGCCGATAATCTGCATTGATCCACGCTTTTCGAATCCATACATAATAGAATAGTATTACAAACAGGAATCCCCAAATACCGTATTTAATAGCATATTCTAAGTACTGATTATGAGGTCCAACTCTGTTCTCTTGATAGAGGACGGTGTTTAAATCGCTGTAGTACTTCTGCATCACAGAATCCACAGAAGTTGCACCATATCCTTTAAAAGGTTGATCTTTAAATGCAGCCCAGGAAATTCGATATGCCTCCAAGCGCATTCCCATGCTTTTATAGTTGATGCTCTCCTTATCATCCCAACTCTCTATATCTTCAATAGAATTACTCAATTTATTCTGCAGCGACGAGCTAGTGCTGATAGCCAATAGATTAACTAAAATAATAGTCAAAATTCCTATTAAGCCCGCTTTATACTTCTTCTCCTTTAAAGTATAAAAACAAATAACTGTAAACAGGGAAAGGTAGAATGAAACTAAGCCTGTTCTGCTGCTGAGGATATGAAAACAAATGAAGACTATCAGGCCTGCATAAAAGTAGAAATTTCGAAATATTTTTCTATCCTTATGAAAAAAATAAGCAAACAGTAATGCAATAGCCAAAGCGTTAATGATACCAAAATGGATGTGGTGTATACCTCCAAAAATGGGGATACTTTTAGACTGAAGTAGTAACTGATCAATCGCTTCTCTGTTAGCAAAATATCCTATTACAGACACTCCGTTTACGATCACAAGGATAGAAAGAGCCAGTTTCAACATCCATTCAGTTTGCATACTAAATCTATCGCGATATATGAAGGATGCAACTGCAATCAAACCCCATCCTAAGATTAGAAAGAACTCTTGATTTAAGTCTGAAGAAATAGGGCCTCGAATAAAATCGGATACAATAAAAATAAACGGAATTATATAAATAAGCCGGAATGTTACCGGGATATCTTTTACCTTTTTAAGATCAAAAAAGATGGAAAGGCCTGTAATAATGGTTCCTAAACTGGTGAGTTTAATCCAGTTAAAAATAAAGAGCCCGATGAATGAGATCATCAGGCCTGTAAAAAAAAGTATTTTCCCTATGGTTTTAGCGTGCATAGCTTAGCTCAACCACATCTTTCCCAGTTAAGCCAATAGATGTAGCGGAGAAATCAGACAATCTAATAATTTCATCACTGCTGCTTGCCCGATCAAAATTACCGATCACTTTAACAAAAATCGTCTTATTGGTCTTAGGGTTGGTTACCATAATTACCGTTCCCTTACTAGCATTACAGTGATATGCAAAATGTTTGTCTTCAGGAAGATCTTCACTATTAACAACTGCTTTGCCTTTTTCTTCAACTTTTTCCAAGTTGTAATCATCCAGCTTAATTATCTTAACGGTGTATCCTTCGTCTTCAGTTATGGTTTCGCTCGGTGAAGAATCAGTGGGCATATCCATATCTTCTTTAATTTCTTCCAAGTCATTATCAACAAGGTCTGACGATTGATTTGGTACCTCAACTGTTTTTTTAGAACCCGGAACCAACATTCTCTGTCCCTCGGAAATTGTAGTGCTTTCTAAATCGTTGAGATCCATAATTACAGCGACCGTAGTATTGTATTTTTGAGAAATGCTGAACAGCGTCTCTCCTTTCACAACGGTGTGATATCGAACAAAATCACTTACTTGTTTATTGTCGTTTCCCGCGTCGGGCTCAGGATTTGCAGGGTTGTTTTTATTTTTCTCGAAGAAGTCCTCAACTACCGGTTCTTCCATTACTACCGGAAGTTTGGTTGGAACATAAATAATCTGATCTATTTGAATTACATCTCCAGCTCCGGGGTTTGCATCCATAATATCTCTCAAAGGTACATTGTACTTCTTACTGATTGTGTACAAGCCCTGCCCCTTTTCTACTTTGTGTAGAATATAGACTTTACCGTCTTTCACTTTTGTACCGATGGAATCATTTTTTTCTGCGAAAACAAGTACAGAAGAAATCAAAATTCCCATCAAAATCAATGCTCTTTTCATCACTTTACAAATCTAATCTATGTATTTTCTATGTTTAACAATTAGTTATTAACTTTATTGCCTCAGGCCCTATTATTGTTGAGTAAATGAAACAATTCTTCGTTCAACTGCTCTTGGCTCTCATATTTTTTAATGCCTCATTGGCACAAAATAAAGAGCAAACTGTATTGGTTTTTGATATTAAGGAGGAAATAGCACCTTCTGCTACCCGCATAACCACTAAAGCAGTGAAGGAGGCTGAAAAGATCGGTGCAGACCTCATCATCGTCCACATGAATACCTATGGTGGATTTGTTACTGATGCCGACTCTATTAGAACACGTCTACTAAATTGTAATATACCAACCTATGTTTTCATTGACAATAATGCAGCATCAGCAGGAGCGCTTATTAGTTTAGCCTGCGATAAAATATACATGCGACCCGGAGGTAGCATCGGCGCTGCAACAGTGGTTGTTCAAAGTGGAGAGGCGGCACCGGATAAGTATCAATCGTACATGCGAAAGCAAATGAAAAGTACCGCCGAGAGTCATGGTTTCGACACTATAATTAACGGAAATGACACGGTATTGAAGTACAAACGAAACCCAATGATAGCACAAGGAATGGTGGATCCTTCTGTGGTGGTGCCGGGTTTGGACGATTCACTTAAAGTAATTACGCTTACTACAGATGAGGCTATAGAATGGGGATATTGCGAAGGGAAAGCAAAGAGTATTGAAGAGATACTAGAGATAAATAATATAAAGGAATATAGGATTGTAAAAGTTGAGAAGTCTACAACCGATAAAATATTCAGCTTCTTTGCCAATCCTGTCTTGAGAGGCATGCTGATCACCCTTATGTTGGGTGGGATTTACTTCGAACTTCAGAGTCCGGGCATTGGATTTCCATTGGCTTTAGCAATAGCTGCAGCAATAGCCTACTTTGCTCCTCTTTATGTGGATGGATTAGCAGCCAATTGGGAAATATTAGTTTTTATTGTTGGGCTAGTACTTATCGGACTCGAGATATTTGTGATTCCCGGATTTGGGGTCGCCGGTGTAGGTGGAATAATACTCACATTGTTCAGTCTAGTGGTGAGTATGGTGCGCAATGTTAATTTTGATTTCAGCATGACCAGCACAGAAGCATTGAGTAATGCGCTAGCAGTGGTCTTTCTATCCTTGGTTGGGTTTATAGCTGTGGTTTTAGTATTTGGTCGATCCGTACTGAAATCCAGAGTATTCCAGCGTTTGGTATTAAATGACACTTTATCTGAAAGTAAAGTGCTTACTAGTACCGTAAGTTCAAGCTTCGACAGCTTAAAAGGCCTGGAAGGATTAGCACACACTGCTTTCCGACCTGAAGGAAAAGTCTACATTAACAATGAACTCTATTTAGCCAAAACCTATGGTGAGTTTATCGATAAAGGAGATAATATTAGAGTAACAAGCATCGAAAATGAGGTCTTAATCGTTAAGAAAGTATGAGAGTTGTTATACTTGCTTTGGGTTTGATATGCGGTTTCTTAGCTCAGGCTCAAGATACAGAACTAGAAGAACATGAACTGCATATTGGTGATACTCTTTACTTTACAGGATGTGAAGGAAGTAGTTTTGAGTACATTGACCTCTATGTTAAAACACGCTTTGCTATTGATAGTATAAGTTATGATACTCTTAATGGATGGGATTTTTACAACCGCTTCTTCCCTACGGGTGATTTTGACATGTCGAGATTACCTTGTGAATATGAAGGAAGATATGGTATTATTAAACATATGATGTCTGTGGAAGATGCCGATGGTATATGGCATAATATAGTGATTGCCATGATTGTGGATGGAACGAGTGTAGCTTATATTGTTGAAGATGCATTTATTGAGGGGGAAGTTTTATTTTCCCCGGCTCAATGAAGTTAATAGTCGTTCGATTCAGTTCCATAGGAGACATTGTCCTAACTAGTCCGGTAGTGCGCTGCCTGAAAGATCAACTCAGTGCAGAAGTACACTACCTCACGAAAAACTCCTTTAGCACACTAGTTGAACACAACCCCTATATTGATAAGGTATTTGGTATAGACTCAGAAATATCAGAAGTTACACCTTCCTTGAAGCAAGAGAATTACGATTATATCATAGACCTTCACAAAAACATCAGGAGCTTTAGATTAAAAAAGGCATTAGGAGTTAAAAGCATCAATTTCACAAAACTGAATGTTAAGAAATGGCTATTCACCACATTTAAAGTGGATCTTTTACCAAAGAAGCATCTAGTAGATCGATATTTTGATTCATTAGTGAAACTAGGAGTGCTTAATGATGGTAAAGGTCTCGACTATTTTTATCCAAAAGAAACCAAAGCTCCGGAGCATTGGAATCTGACATCAGGTCACTATAATGTGATCGCCATCGGCGGTACCTATCTAACTAAACGATTGACCAACGAGCAAATCGTATCCGTTATTAAGCGATTAAAAACTCCTTCCGTTCTTATTGGAGGGGTGTCGGATCAAAACAATGCCAATGAAATCTGGCAAGGAACAGAAAAGGCTTGTATAAATTTATGCGGGGTTCTCAGCCTTAATGAATCGGCAAGATTAATTGACGAATCTAACGCAGTACTTTGTCATGATAGCGGAATGATGCATATCGCTGCTGCATTTAATAAGCCTGTTATTGCTGTTTGGGGAAATACTCACCCAAAATTTGGCATGTATGCTTACGTCAGAGCAAATAATCCATCAGAAGTTTTTAATATGGAAGTTAACTTGAGTTGCAGACCTTGTTCTAAGCTGGGACACGAGAACTGCCCTAAAGGACATTTTAAATGTATCAAAATGCAGAATGTGGACGAAATCGTTAAAAACTGCAATTCCATAGAACCCGCACAATAAATACCTTTGAGCCTTCATTTAAATAGATATGAGGTCAACACTCCTACTTATAGCCATTATTTACAGCGGAATCAGCTTTGCTCAAAATAGAGTTGGATTTAGCAAATTAGAAAAAGGAACCGATGGTTTATACTATTATCAGGGCAAACCTTACACCGGTGAATCCCTGTTATTGTTTCCTGATAATTCAAAATTCCAGCAGGTAGAATGGGTTAATGGTCAGATTGAGGGGTGGTATAAGGCTTGGTATGAAAACGGTAAGCCCGACCGCTTTATTCAATATAAAGACGGAAAAAGGCATGGCAGTTTCAAGTCATTCTACGAAAACGGAAATCCTGAGATAGACTGCAATTATAAAGATGGACAACTGCATGGTGATTACTCTTCTTTTTATACCAATGGTGCTCCAAAAAAAGTAGCACATTTTGTTAATGGCAAGGAAGAAGGCGAAGTGCTTCTTTACTTTGATACCGGACAAAAAGAACAACAAGCCGAGTTTAAAAATGGTCTGCCAGATGGATTAACTACTTCATGGGACATTGAAGGGATAAAGCGAAAGGAGATTATGTATAAGGAAGGTTACAGACACGGTAAATCAGTTCTTTATCACGGCAATGGAAAAGTTGGTGAAATCTGTGATTATCTCAACGGATACCCGGATGGGCAAAAAGTAGTATACACCATAGAGGGGCATCTCCTAAAAACAGAAGAGTATAAAGAAGGAAAGCTACACGGCACTTCAATAAGCTATATGTTTAGCGGAGATAAGTACGAAGAGAGAACGTATGAAAATGGAGTTCTAAACGGTCCATTTAAGCAATGGGCAAAGGATGGTCTCGATACTTATGGAAACTATAAGGATGGATTAAAGGATGGCGAATGGGTTGAACATGCAACCAATCCGGAATTAATGAATAAAGGTTCTTATGTAAAAGGTAAAAAGCATGGATATTGGGAACTAGGCGAAACCCGTTTATTTGGAAGGTGCCAAGGTAAATTTGATATGGGCTTTAAAGATGGCGAATGGATTTACTTCGACCATAGTGGCAAAAAACAGAGAAAAGAAGTCTGGGAAGACGGCACTCTGATCAAGTCTAGGAATTACTAGAATTCAAGCTTTTACCGTACTCAAACAAAGGTATATCATACTTTATTGGATCTACCGGATCCATTGCTCTTAGGGATAGCCCCAACTCTTCTACGGCCTTCCAATCCGCTTGTTTACGTTTTAGAAGTCCCAGATGCATTGCAGCTCTTCTAACATGAACATCTAAGGGACACTGAAGATCTGAACTCGGAATATTCTTCCAAATCCCAAAATCAATTTCGGTATTATCTTTTCGCACCATCCAGCGTAAAAACATATTTAAACGCTTTGCAGCAGATCCTTTAGCCGGATTTGCGATGTGCTTTCTGGTTCTACCCGGAGCGTAATCCAAGCTAAAAAAAGCATCATTAAAAGCTATAATCCTGTTTTTGGCAGTATCGCCAATAAAATAATGCTCTAGTGAGTCATTTCCTGTGTAAAGACTCCTCAGTGCAGCAATGAAATACAGACAATCTGTACCATTAAAGGTTCGATGTACAAACTGTTCAAATACCTTTAAATCTCGATCTTCGTGATTCATAATAAAGTCGTATGGAGCCCAATGCATTTGCTCCATTAACCAAGTGCAATTTTTTATAATTGTTGGTCTTTGCCCCCATGCCAATATAGCTGCGAAAAAGGCACTGATTTCAATGTCTTGTTTTAGTTGGAATTGCCTGGGTATACTAATAGGATCTTCAGAACTAAATTGATCGGCACTAATTTGATAATAAATCTTATCCAGTATTACTTTAGCTTTCATGAGTCACAGGCGCTTTAAGTATATGGCTTCTATGAATCTTAATAGCTGATCTGCTTAATATTATCGCAACAATTAAAGATAATAATGCACCTAGAATCTGTCCCGGGAATAAATCGGCCAGTAAAAAGAAGTCGTATAAACCGTGAAACAATATTGCGGAGAACAAACCCAACCAATTTAAGAAAGGTTTATTTTCCATTTTTGCTCTACCAACCCAGTATCCCATTAATACTGCAAATGTTGCGTGGGCTGGAACTGCAGTAAACATTCTAACAATTGCTACATTTACACCTCCTTCAATAACGTACAAGATGTTCTCTAGCCCTGCAAAGCCCATTGATATCATTAAGGCATAAATTATTCCGTCAAATGGTTCATCAAAATGCCGACTCTTAAATACGAAAATCCTGAGAAATAAATATTTCGCTAGTTCCTCTGCAAAAGCTATTACTATGAAAGCCTCAATCCAATCTTTTACCAGGGAATTGGTTGGACCTAAGACACTCATGCCGTATTGCTCCATTAAGACTGCAGGAATTATGCTCAATACTCCAAAAACGAAGGTCATCAGGAGCATTTTGATAGGCTCCTTGTTGAAGCGATCCAGAAACACAAAATATAGAATGATGGCTAAAACCGGAGCTAAAGCCAGGCCAAGTAATACCATCAGAATGCGTTTAATGCTTGTTCAAGGTCTAATTTTAAATCTTCTACATCCTCTACCCCAACACTTAATCGTATCAAGGAATCTACGACACCTGCTTTTTCTCTTTCTTCTTTTGGAATTGAAGCATGTGTCATGGTTGCTGGGTGCCCAATCAAGGACTCTACACCTCCCAGAGATTCAGCCAAGCTAAACACTTTAGTTGAAGCTACAAGTTGTTTTGCATCTTCAACTTTATTCCCTTTAAGTGTAAAGGAGATCATACCTCCGAAACCTGACATTTGTTCTCTTGCAACGTGATGATTAGGATGCTCCTCAAAGCCGGGCCAATATACTTTATCTACCTTTTCTTCTCCTTTCAAGAAATATGCTATAGCCTCCCCATTTTCACAATGCCTTTGCATTCTGAGATGGAGGGTTTTGATACCTCTGAGTACTAAAAATGAGTCCATAGGGCCGGTAACTGCACCACTTGAGTTTTGTATTCTGTATATCTCAGAAGCTAAATTATCATCTTTTACAACTAATGCACCCATTACTACATCTGAATGTCCTCCCAAGTACTTCGTAGCTGAATGCATTACGATATCAGCGCCGAGATCTAAAGGCTGTTGAAGGAAGGGTGTAGCGAATGTATTGTCGACTGCCACTAGGATCCCCCGATTCTTAGCCAGCGACACAACAGATCGTATATCAATAATATTCATCATGGGATTGGTTGGAGTTTCAATCCAAATCAGCTTGGTGTTCTCATTAATCACAGCCTCTACCCTAGTAGGCTTAGTCATATCTACAAAGTGAAACTTGATTCCATACTTCTCGAAGATTGTTTTGAAGATGCGGTAACTACCACCGTATAGGTCATTGGTTGATATCACTTCATCTCCGGGATTGAGCATTTTCATTACGCAGTCGATGGCCGCAAGTCCACTTCCAAAGCAAGCTCCGTAATTCCCATTTTCCAGGGCAGCGATATTCTTCTCAAGAGCCTGCCGGGTAGGATTTCCCGTTCTGGAGTATTCAAATCCTTTATGGTTTCCAATACCATTTTGCACATAGGTACTTGTTTGAAAAATAGGAGTCATTATAGCCCCTGTACCCGGGTCTGGTTCAATTCCGGCATGTAATGCTTTTGTTCCAAATTTCATTTGATTTATTTAAGACAAAAGTAGAACTAATAAGAGCATTAGAAAGCTTATAGCAGTATTGATTTTAATGATTAATATTCAGGTAAGGATATCGTTCTTTGCCGACTATTCTATTATGAATTGGAAAAACTATAAAAGCTATACCTACGGTGAATACATGGACATGATGGAAAATTACGCTGATACTTATACAACTAGCGGAAATGATCAATCTGATTCACATAAAAGGTTTACCAAGATAAACTACGCTAGAATGAAGCGTTTAAACAAACAAGCTGCAATCAGACCCGAACTCAAAGAAGCAGTGATAAAAGCGCCTGCTCAAACCTGGTACATCATCACTGAATCGTGGTGTGGTGATGCGGCTCAGAACGTGCCTTATATCGCAGCAATGGCCTTATTAAATAGCAATATTGAAGTGCGGTTAATATTTAGGGATCAATACCCCGAACTAATAAAGAAGTATCACACAAATGGGGCATACTCAATACCAAAGCTCATCTCCATTGATAAAAATGGAGATGAACTTTTTGTTTGGGGCCCAAGACCGGAATCAATTCAAAAATGGTATATACCAAAATTGAAAGAAGCAGAGGATAAAAAGCCGGTACAACAAGAGCTACATACCTTGTATGCCCACAATAAAGGCGAGGATATCCAGGCGGACTTTATTGAGCGGCTGACATAAAAAAAGCGGGTAAAAACCCGCTTTTCTTTTATAAGATTAACTGAAATTAATTTACATCAATCTCTTCTACTTCATATCCGAGCGCTTTAAGGCTCTCTCGTATTTTGTAAGCATGGCCTACTACGATAATCACCATATTGTCGGGATGTAAACTTTGTTTTGCAATCGCATTTACATCTTCTACTGTAAGTGATTGGATAATAGCAGATTGTTGGTCTACATAATCTGCAGGGAGTGAATATTCTAAAAGTTGATTCAAGAATATCAATTTCTGAATTGGAGATTCATAATCTAATGCTTGGCTTAAAATCAATGAGTTTTTAGTGAACTCTAGTTCCTCTTCCGTGATTCCCTCATTAACATATCCATTAATCTCTTTCATTAATTCAACGATACTACTATCGGTTGCATCCTTTCTTATTTCAGAACTAAACCTGTAATAGCCGTAATATTTGTTTCCTCCGAAGAAAGATCTTGCTCCATAAGTAAAACCGTGTTCCTCACGAAGATTCAAGTTAATTCTACTATTGAATGCACCACCAAGAGCATAGTTCATTACAGAAGATTTGAAATAATCTCCGTTGTAATCAAATGGTCTACTTAAATGACCTGCCCAAATGGTAGATTGTGAAGCATAAGGCTTATCTACCAAATAAATGGTTGTTTTCTTAGTAGGAGTTTTTAGTTCAGGTAATGCCGGAACTTCAAAATCTCCTTTTTTCATATTAGATAAAAATTTGAATTTCGAAATTGCTTCGTCTTTATTCAAATCACCCGCTATTACTAGATTGGTTTTATTACCAACGTAGTATTTATTATAATACTCTTCAACATCCTTCAGTTTAAGCTTCTTGAAGTTATTTGGATCTCCTGTTGTGAGTTCTTCCAATATTGTTCCTTCGTAGAATATCGAGTTCCAAGCCTTAATAGCCATAGTACCGGCACCAAATCTTGAATAGGTAAGATCTTTAGTTATCTGGTCTCTTAGCCTTCTAAAGTCTTCTTTATCAAATCTTGGATTGAATAAAGCATCTTCTAATAAAGCCAATGTTTCGTCTAAATTCTCTTTTAAAGAGCTGATAAATACGGTAGTTGAGGTTGTACCCGCATTAAAACTAATTGACGATCCTAGCACATCGAGCTTTCTGCTAAATTCCTCGCTCGTCAATGATTTGGTACCCATGCCCATCATAACCGCAGTCATATAAGCCGTTCCGGTTCTGATTTTACGGTTAGCCTCAAGCATGTGCCCTCCTTCTATGGTCATGTAAGCATAAACCAGAGGAGTTTCTGTTGATTCAGTTCCAATAACTTGCATCCCGTTTTCATACTGTGAAGTATAATACTCCGGAATTTCAACAGTTTTAGATACAGGAACTTCAGGACGCTTAGAGCGATCAAAATCATCAACCGGTGGTTCGTATTCTAAACCAACATACTGACGGTCAACTTTCTTTGGTTCATCAGCATGCGGATTAACTGAACGAGGTGTATCATCATCATCTGATCTTTGCTCTTCATCTGGCTCCACACGGATAATAACCGCATAATTTCCTTTGATGTATTTATTATATGCATCAATTACATCTTGCTTCGTTAAACTCGCATAACGATCAATTTCATCTTGCAAATTGTAACCTTCGCCTTTCATCATAGTGAAATGATGTAGAACTTCAGCTTTTGACGCAACATTATCAAGAGCACCATAAGCTTGTCTTAGTACACCTGATTTAATCACTTCAAAATCTTCATCGCTTACTCCTTGCGTTTCAAAATCTTTTAAAGCTTTTCGAATAGCATCCACTGTTTCAGTAGAAGTATAGCCTCCAAATTTCACAGGAGCTGTTAAAACATCTATTTCAAAGAATCCGCTTAGCTCAAGCGATCCGTGACCAGCATTTGCAGATAGTGCGTTTTCAGTTTTAACCAGGTTCTTATAAAGAATTGAACTCTGACCTGATCCAATAATCTGAGCAAGTACATTTAGCGCAGCTTCATCTTTATGGAATTCCGGTACTGTTGGAAAAGCCATCACTGTTAATGGTGCTTGGATGTAATCTTTAGTAGTTACGAAGTAATCGTTGTTTAATACCGGTTTCTTAGGGTACATGTCTCTAACTTCAGGACACTTTTTAATACCTCCGTAATATTTTGCAACCCATTTTTTCACATCTTCAGGATTAA
>JAAEYY010000019.1:49523-57367 GCA_018223105.1 bacterium
GGATTAACATCACCTGAAACAACTACAATAGCATTGTTTGGTCCATACCATCTAAGGAAGAAGTTTCTTAAATCTTCAAAAGATGCAATATCAAGATCATCAACAAAACCAATAGGAGTCCACTCGTATGGATGATCGCGGTAAAGCGTTTTAAACATGATTTCGTTCACCATACCGTATGGGACGTTGTCATAACGTTGACGCTTTTCGTTTTTTACAGCATTTCTCTGGTTCTCAAATTTCTTCTGAGTAAAACCATCTAAATGAGTACCCATTCTGTCTGCTTCAAGCCATAACATGGTTTCAGTCATGTTGCTCGGTGCAGTGTTAGTGTACACGGTCTTATCAAATGAAGTATAGGCATTGTTTGTACCACCTGCTCCATTGATAATTTTAAAGTGTTCTTCATCTTCCACGTTTTTCGAACCTTGAAACATCATATGCTCAAAGAAGTGAGCAAAACCACTGTTTCGTACGTTTTCTCTTGCAGATCCCACATGGTAAGCCACTTGAACGTGTACCACCGGATCAGAATGATCTTCGTGAATGATAAGTGTTAGGTCATTTGATTTTAACTTGTACTTAGTGTAGGGTATAAGTACCTTTCCCGCTTGTGGCTCTACTTTTTCTACCAACTCGAATTGGTCTTGGGCCATCAAGCTGGATGCAAAAAGCATCGCAACTAAAACTAGAATGTTCTTCATATTCAATATTTCTATTTCGGCGAAAATCTACCTTTCCTGCTTAAAAGTAAAGCAGACTTCGACAAATAATTGTAAAGAATAGATATTATTTAATTAAAAAGATCCGTGTTTGTGGGTATCTGCGATACAAATCCAGAAATTTGGTTAATGCAGAAGAAGGTTCAGTCCCTAAATAATAGACCAGTTTTGAATTACGGTCTGCGTATTGATAACAGATACATTTCTCACAGTTCCGCATTATACTTCCGGAAATAGAATCCAGGCTAGAACTGTCTATACGAGATAGATATGCGTAGTATCCTGTTCTATCATACAAACTCAACTCAGAAAAAACAGACATTATTGAGTCAGGTAAGATTGTGTCCCTGATAAAATAAGACGCATCTTCCAAGATAGTATTAATTATTTGCTCTTGCTTTGTGTTCTTATGATCTAAAACCGCATTCTCGTAGATTAGAGATTTGCTCATTTTTTCGCTTTGATCAATAAACGCACTTAGAACGGAGTCTTTATTTGATTCGATTTGACGGAAAGAATCCCGCTGCGCTAACATTAAACTATCGCAGAGGTAATTGGCCTCTGATTGTCTTTGTTCATTCAGCCTATTGCTGTTAAAAACGTCAGAAATACTCAAACCAATTTGACTTCTGAAATTATGGAGGTAATCGCTGCCGTGGTGAAGGGCAAAATCTGCTCTATAGGTCAAAACTAAACGAGGAAGAACCTGATAATTAATTCCCAATCCGAAATTACTGTGAACGCCTAGCCTTTGTTTCCCCTCTAATTTATCAAGACCATACCCCAGATAAATAAAAGACTGGTAGACTGTAGGCTCGTGAAATAGTTTCAAGCCAACATTGAAATCCAATTGATGGTAGAAGAGTCTGTTGGTTTCACCATTTTTATTGCTTATGCCGTTCGACAGACCAATTTGATAGCTTGCTATCGGGATAAATCGCTTTCCCCATGTGCTTTGATAGCTCAGCCCAATACCTCGTAACACAGCATCATTGGCATCCGATATCCTGTAAACATCCCGATCATAAAAACGATGTGATTTTAATTCCAAGCCAAATCTAGCGGATTCCAAATAACCTGTTTGTGCGCCAACATGAACGGTAGATATGCAGCACATTATAAGAAATATAAGCTGTTTACTGCTTTGAAATCCAGACCGGATCATATCCTAAGCGTTTAACTTCTTTTAATAATTCCATGGCAAGGTCAAGATCTTTTCCTGCAAGCACTCCTACCCTATAATAACCATTGCTCTGTTTGAAGACTTCCACATACTCGAAGTTATTTAAGAGAATCTCCTGAAGTTGAACAGCCTCTCTTTTCTTTTTGGTGGATAATGCAACAACATAGTACTTATAACCAACTGTATCTGTGCTAATCTTAACTGGATCTGCATCTACATCAGTATCCACAGGAGGGTCTAGTTTTGGATCGTCGCCAGGTGTAGTTGTAACCGATTTCACAATAGTCACTGTGTCTCTTGAAGATTTGCATTTAGCCAAACTATCACGAAGACTTGAAATCAGCAGAGGATCAATACTTCCGGCGTCTGAGTTTAAAACTAAGTTATTCAGTGAATCTCTCCAATATCTCAAGCTATCCGTTTTTATAAGCAATTCAGTTAACAAGCTGTCTTTCATTTGCTTATATTGATCGGAGCTTATGACATCTTTTGAGTTTTCTGATTTGTTTTCAGGTGTAGCTTGGCGCGTGCTAACTTTACCAAGGCTTTGTGTAAAACCGAGACCATAATGCATTAATGTATTAAAGCTACCTCCTAGTTGTTGATCTAAACTAATATGAAGTTGTATTTGAGATCGATCTCCAACTCGCAATAATAGACCTGCACCGTATTGATTATAGGGTAAAATAGGGTTTAGTTGAAATGTCTTAAGTTTATTGACATAATCCATTCTATAAGCAAAATGGAAGTATGGAGCAATTCTTGAATTTTGTTTCAGAATTCTTCCATTATCCAGCCTCATCATAATACCCAGATCAAGACCTAAAGTGTATGCCTTATCTAAATAAACATCCTTTAATGCTTGATTTAAAGTAAAGCCATTGCTTAAACCCACTCTTAACTCCCATGTAGGATTTAATCTATTCTGATAAGAAAGTCGAACATTGTGAGAAAGTGCACTATCCAAGGCAAAAGCCTTACCATCAATTAATTGTGCATTGTAATCGTAAAAAGATTGATGTATACCAAAACCATGTCTATGATTTTCTTGCGCAAATGAGCATTCAGAAATTACGAGCAGAAATAGCGCTGCTAATGGTTTTAGAATTTTCACGATTAATTAATTCAAAAATAGGGTAGTATATAAGCCCGGTGAATCAAGTTATAAGCCGAGATTACGAGGTGTATATTTTCTTTATCACTCTACCACCGTAACATTGATAGACTTACTCCATTCTTCACCATAGGATACATGCTGTCCATCGGCAAATTGAAGGGTAAGCTTATAAATACCAGGTGCTAAATCTACTGAATCCGACACCTGACCTCCACCGTAATGAATATGCGTGCTATCTGCTACGATGATCATGCCTTTGTCGGCAAATTTGTCGTTGATTAGAAGGTGGTGATGGCCATATCCCGGTTTCACAGGACCTTTTGGTTCAACCGTCATCCCTGTAACTCCCATTTCCATTAAGAATGGCGACTTCAAAGTATCTCCGTTTTTTATATTTTTAAAGAAAACTTCACCTTCAAAAGTCTCATCGGCACCATCGGTCATTTCAGTGTTTGTAGAATCGGTATCTGAACTTTCATCACCTGAAGTGGAATTATTGTCGTTACAAGCTGTAAGAATAACAATGCTGAATAGGATGAAATAAATTTTCTTCATGAATATAATTTTCAGCGAAGGTAAGACAGAATTACTGAGAAGAAAAATAATAGAGGAAGTGAAATAAGGGGGAGATTTTGGGTGACTGACCGGGTTCGAACCGGCGACCCTCGGTACCACAAACCGATGCTCTAACCAACTGAGCTACAGTCACCATAAATATTTAAAAACAAACTTTAGATTTTTTTTTCTAAAGGGCTGCAAATATACATTTTGCATGAAATACAAAAACCGCATTTTTTATTTTTTTTCGAGAAAGTGATTTAGCGGTCTGATAATGAATTAGAAAACATAAATGAAAGGGCCGACGTATTAGGTCGACCCTCAACTTTAATTACTAACCTTAGAAGAAAGTAAAGTCTGATATGCAAAAGTATAATTTCACCCATTAATAACCTAATAATAACCCTTTATAATCCTATAGAGACTATGAACACTCTACTCACAATATGGCTTATTTTTGTATTAATCAATCCATAATGTATGAGACCTAAAGTAATACTTCTCGCTTTTCTTTTTTTGGTTCCGACCTATTTATCAGCGCAAAAACATTTGAGAGACAACATCGATAGTTTGGAGCGAGAAATAGCTAAGATGGACTCCATGCATGAACAACTGGATAAACAAGCCAAGGAAATTGCAAGTAAATTAGAGGAACAGGAAGAATTTATTAAAGCGGAAGAGCTTCAACAAGCTCAAGAAATGAATGAAGAGTCAAATCTGCCGATTTGGATGATTGTGGTTATTTTGATTATTCTGCTGGGTGGTATTAGAATAATGATGAAAAGAAATAAAAAATCCTGAATTAGTCTTTAACTTGATTTAGGTGCAAGCCTCTTTTCTCTTCGAGGTTATACAATACATCAATTTTTGAAATCTTATATCCATTTCTCATCGATGTTCCTCTGTGAACAGCGGATTTAACCGTGCTTGTAGGTAAATTGAAAAAACGCGCCGCGGTTGCCATACTGTCAAAATAGAGCATCAGAGGGGTTTTAATGTTTTCCTTGATCTTCTCAATCTCCCATTGGATCTGCTCACTATCAATGGTACCGGCAATAAGCTTATCCATTAATTCGTATAGCCTGATCGAACTGGAATGTTGAGCCACATAGATCTTTTTACTCTTGGCCATTCAGTTAGTTTCAGTTTCGGGTAATACAGTCTTTCAGTCGAACAGGAAACGCTGTTTCGATGTACAATCGTATATCATTTTATTTTTAACTTATTAACAATCCACATTTTTCATGTGTAAAACAGGTTGCTATATTAAAATTTCGAAAACTGAATTATTTGTGGGCAAATTCATACGAAAGGACATAAATAGCTAGTTAATTTTGAAACGATGTTTGGAAGATCTATATCACTCCTTCTGGGACTACTACTTTGTGTAATCGGCTACGCACAACAAACTCAAAAATACACAGCTGATATCAGCTTATTTGAGCATGGTAAAATGCTTTACATGAAGCAGCAATATGTTCCGGCTATTCAAGATTTTAGAACCTTTTTAGCTCAGGAACCTACTGCTAATATGGCATATGAGGCCAATGCCTATTTGGAATTGTCCAGGCTTCACCTTGGGAAAAGAAATGCCGACCGAAACTTGGTCTCATTAATAAAAGACAATCCTGAGCATAAATTAAATAAGGAGATTGAGTACGAACTCGGAATCTATTATTTTCAAGAGGAAAAGTATAAACGAGCACTTCGATACCTGGAAGAAATAAATGAACGGGATCTTCCTAAAGATGAAAGAGAAGAGTTTATTTTTAAAAAAGGATACAGCTACTTTATTGATGAAGAGTATCTTTTGGCTAAAGCCGAATTCTCAAAATTGCTAAATTCAAGCAGTAAATATGGTATACAAGCTAACTACTATTACGGATATCAATGCTACATACTAAAAGATTACGCCTGTGCTCTGAATACATTTGAGAAGATCGGTGACAAGGGGCCTAAAACCATGAATTTGTACGTCGCTCAAATTTATTATGAACGAGAAGAGTATGATAAAGCCTGGGAAATTGTAAAGGATATTCAAATAGAAAGTAAAGAGAATGAAATCTTGCTCCTTAAAGGTAAAATCCAATATCAATTGGGTAATTATAGTATTGCTTTGAGTCTTTTTGAATCATACAAAGGTTCAATAGATCAATTAAGTGATGATGAAAATTTCCAATTTGCTCATGCCTATTTCCTTGGAGAGCAATACGAAAAATCTACTCCTTTCTTCCTGAAAATTGCAAACTTGGAAAACGAAATAGGCCAGGCAGCAAATTACCACTTAGGAGTAAGTGACCTAAACAGCAACGAGAAAGAACGCGCTTTGAACGCTTTTGCCGAAGCCAAAAGAAAAGATTTCGATTCTAAAATAACTGAGGTGTCTTTTTTTAATTATGCCAAACTCGCTGCAGAGTTAAAACAGAACAATATCGCAATCTCAGCTTTGCGCGACTTTATGCAGGTTTATCCTCATTCGGAGTATAAGAATGAAGCCGAGAACATCATGGCTTCTATTTATTTAAGCACTAAGAACTACAAGGCAGCTATCGCAATGATAGAAAGTATAGATCGACTAGATGAGGGAACAAAGTCTGCGTATCAAGTATTGACCTATCACAGAGGCGAGGAACTCTATCTGAATTCACAGCTAGACGAGTCGGCCATCTACTTCAGAAAGTCCTTAAAATACATCAAGGACCGAAAACTAGAAGCTCATGCTCATTTTTGGTTAGGTGAAATAGCTTTTCAGAAAGAAGATTACCGAACAAGCCAGAGCGAACATTTCGCCTTTATCAATAATTCTGAAAGCAGCAAAAGCGAACATAGAAACTATGCTTATTACACTATTGGATACTCCTATTTAAAGTCGAAAGACTATACCAAGGCGAGTCAATATTTCAAGAAGTATAAAAGTCTAACCAATTATAATGCTGCAAATAAAAAGGTATACATAGACAATCAACTCCGTTTAGCAGATTGTTATTACCTCAATAGACAGTACAGTTTAGCTATTGATGCTTATGCTGATGTGTTAAAGCACGATTACCTCAAAAATGGCCATTCTGACTATGCCCTATATCAGCAGGGAATGCTTTATGGACTTGTTGGGAAGACAGACGAGAAGATTAACACCTTGAGAAAAGTGCAAAAGGATTTCAGTAGCTCAACTTACACTGATGATGCGCTTTTTCAAATAGGTTCAGAATACCTCGAAATGGCAAAGTACTCACTTGCAGAAAACATGTTTCAGCTGATCATCTCTCAACACGATTATTCGAAATATTTGGCAGAAAGTTACATGAGAATGGGCCTTATTTATTACAACCAAGAAAAAGACAATGAGGCAATGACCTACTACAAATCAGTAGTAGAGCGCTTTCCAAATACTACTCATTCCAATGAAGCATTAATCTACATCAAGGAAATATATGTTAGACAAGGTAAAACCGATGATTGGCTTGCATATGCTAAGCAAAACGGGTCAACTATTTCCAGACCTGATCTTGATTCTACCTTGTTCGAAAGTGCGTGGATACAGTATAAAAGTAAAGGATGTGATGGTGCAATGGTTCGATTTAAAAATTACCTACAGGAGTTCGGTAATGACGGACTGTTCAGTATTCCGGTAAATTACTATAAAGCTGAGTGCGATTATGATGCAGGAAGAATTGAAGACGCTTTGCAACATTACGAATATGTTGCCAGTGCAAGAACAAATGAGTTTACCGAAAGATCTGTTATCATCTTAGCAAGCACATATTACTCCCAAAAGAATTACGGGAAAAGTCTGGATTATTATGCGCAGCTGCAATCCCTTGCATCAAATAGTGCAAATCTTCACTTATCTAAGATGGGGCAGATGAGATGTTATTACCAGTTAGGGGAAAATGAAAAATCAAAATCTAAAGCCATTGAAATAATATCGGAATCCAATGTGCCAAAAGCCGATATGGTTGAGGCTAACATGACATTGGGCCGCATACAATTAAATGATGACAATCTCAGATCTGCTCGTTTCCACTTTGATTACGTTATTAATAACAGCAGAAATCAAAATACTGCTGAAGCATTGTATAGCCGAGCGTTCATATTGTTTGAGCAAAATGACCTCGACAGTGCCAGAGAGGATATTTACAAACTGAACGACGATTTTTCAGCCTACGAATTTTGGGTAGTGAAAGGGTTTATCTTACTCAGCGATATCTATGTTAAGCAAGAAGATTACTTCCAAGCTAAAGCTACGCTCCGGAGTATCTTGGAT
>JAAEYY010000020.1:0-7813 GCA_018223105.1 bacterium
CTTGTATCAACAACAATATAACTGACTTATCTTAAATTCTCTGTAAAAATAAAAGCCCCAACCGGATAAGGTTGAGGCTTCAATCGTAAGATTTAATGGTTGAATAGTAGTACTAAATGGTTAATAATTAACAAACATCATAAGCTAGTGTAGATATTTATTAATGTGGTTTATTGTCAAATTTTAAAGGCAAGTGCCTGTAAGAACGTGTAATAAGATAAGTCCAATAGAAGTGCCAAAACCAGAAAACAGCCAAAAACAGACACTAAACACCTGACTATATGAAGATTACGCTCTACCGCGAAAAAGAGCCAAAAATCAACATTTTGTCTCTTTTTGGTATTTTAATCTCTTTTTTAGACTTTTCTATATTCTAGATTGAGAAAAATAGATCAAATGAAATCATATTAAGGCTGCTCACTCTTCAGTTAAAAATAGTATTTTGGTCGCACCTAAACCTTAAGCATTCTATGCGCACCTTCTTATTTACCCTAATTGCGATTCTTTCATTGCAAAGCATCGCCATTAACACAGATAGTCTTTATCGTGCGGCAGAAGATAAAAACCTGCCGGACACCGCTAGGTTAAAAGCCCTGCAGAACATTGCATGGGACATCCTCAACAACAACCCGGACAGCACTTTAGCTATTGGCAACAGGCAATTAGCAATGGCATCCAAAGCGAAACTACCCAAATGGGAATCAAGTGCCTACACCACAATAGGAGCAGCATATTGGTCCAAAGGGAATTACTTTCTAGCTCTGGAACAATACCAAAAAAGTCTTGATATTGAGCAAAAACTCAAGAACAAAAAAGGGATAGCCAACTCATACAACAACATAGGTACCATCTACGACGAAGTTGGCAACTACCCAAAGGCCGTGGAGTATTACGAGAAAAGCTTACTCCTAAAAGAAGAAATAAACGACCTAAGTGGACTCGCAACTTCTTATAACAATATTGGAGTAATCTACGACATACAAGGTAATTACCCCAAGGCCCTGGAATACTTCAACAAAAGCCTCGAACTCGACAAACAACTCGACAACAAAGAAGGCATGGCTGATACATACAGCAATATCGGCCTCATCTACAGCAAACAAGGCAAACACAACGATGCCCTATCAAGCTACCTTAAAAGTGTAACATTCAACCAAGAAGCCGGAAATAAAAGAGGACTTGCTAACGTGTACAACAACATTGGGAACACCTACAAGAGAACCGGCGACTATACAAAATCCCTGGAATATCTTCAAAAATGCCTAAGTATCAAGAAAGAACTGGGCGATAAAGCGGGAATCGCCAATACTTACAACGGTTTAGGATACACCTACCTCGACAAAAAAGACTACCGTCCAGCTATTGAGTGGTGCAACAAAGGACTAGAGCTGGCAGAAGACATCAGAAATATTTCAGCTCAGTACAGCTCTTGTGGATGTATGTACGAAGCATTCAAGAGACTTAAAAAACACGATAACGCCCTTGCCTTCTTGGAGCACATGCTTGCCCTGGAAGACAGCCTAAAAATTGACGAAACCAGCGGCAAACTCCAGCAATTAGAATTTGCAAGTGAACTAAAGCTTCAGGAAGTAGAATTTAGAAACAAACAACTTGCAGACAGCCTAAAGAAAGAAGAAGATCAACTCAGAATGCAACTCGCCGTTAAGCGCGAAACAAAATTTAGAAACTACGCATTACTTGCGGGAATTGCTATTCTTTTAATTGCAGGTGGACTATTTAGTCGACTCAGATTGGTACGACGATCCAGATCTATAATACGTGAAGAACGAGATCGCTCAGAGAGCCTATTGCTCAACATTCTACCGGAAGAGATAGCAAAAGAACTCAAAGAAAAAGGCAAAGCAGATGCCCGCAACTTTGACGCTGTCACGATACTATTCACTGATTTCAAGGAATTTACTCAAGCCTCAGAAAAGCTCAGCGCCAAGCAACTAGTAGAAGAAATTAATGTCTGTTTTGAAGCATTTGACAAGATCATTGAGAAGTACGGCGTTGAAAAGATCAAAACGATTGGTGACGCCTATATGGCTGCCGGTGGATTGCCCGTACCAGAGGTAGAGTCTGTTAAACACACAGTTATGGCCGCATTAGAAATGCAAGACTTTATTGTTAAGCGTCATGAGCTACAAAGTGCCGAAGGGAAGTACGGCTTTGAAATGAGGGTTGGAATACACTCCGGTCCTGCCATCGCGGGAATTGTTGGAGTTAAAAAGTTTCAATACGATATCTGGGGCGACACAGTAAATACTGCCGCGAGAATGGAAAGCTCCGGCGCTGTAGGTAAAGTAAACATCAGTGAAGACACTTACAACCTTATTAAGGAAGAAGACATTTTCTCCTTTGAGTCTAGAGGAAAAATAGAAGCTAAAAACAAAGGGCAGATCGAGATGTACTTTGTTAGCTTTAGTCAGCAACACCAGCCCAAAGCTACGAACGAAACAGCGTAAAACAGAAAGGCCCCGACAGAGTGTCGAGGCCAATTCTAAAGTTAGTAATTAAAACGTTTGTGGTTAATAGAAAAAAGCGTAATGCTTCATGGTTAATACTAAATTTACTAATGGTTAAAACAAGTAGTAGTAGTTCTAGTTTATCAAGTCGTTTATGTAAATCAGCAGTGCTGATTATGTTAGGTTTATTTCGTTTTAAATAAAGAACGTTTGTATTAGTATATATCCAATCCAAGTGCCAAAAACAGGACCAAGGATCCAATACAAGAAAAACAACACTATAATACTCTGAATATCAACGAATTAAATCATATAACAATGAAGAACCCGAACTCCATACCAGTTGTGCCAAAATGATAATTTGTTCCTTTTTTGGGATTTCATTCTCTTTTTTAGAATTTTCCCATTTTAAAACTAGCCGTCAAATACATTAATTTTACCCCATGAACAGAGGTTTTCTATATGGTGATGGTTTTTTTGAATCAATTAGAGTTACAAAAGGAAGCATCCCTTTAATCCAATTCCATTTGGAAAGAATATATGATGCCATTGAAATCCTTAAACTAAAACCTCAATTTGACATCAACGAAGAATTTCTTCTCAGCACAATCAAACCCAAAGAAATGCTTGAAGCAAGGGTAAGAATAAACTTCTTTAGAGAAGGTGGGGGTAAATACCTGCCTGAATCCAACGAAATAGCATTCAACTTGAGTTCGACAGAAATAAGTGAGCCGATGTTTTTGCCTCAAACCATGGACTTACTGGAAGAACTTCGCAAAGCTCCTGCACTTTCTGCTAATTACGGGTACTATCCTGAAGCTAAACCTATGCACTCGATCTATTCCATCAAGACCTTGTCTTCTGCCTTTTACGTACTTGCTGCTCTCTACAAACAAGAACATGAACTGGAATATCTATTCATAAAAAATAGCGAAGGAGAAGTACTTGAAGAATTGAGCAGTAATATAATCTTGGTAAAGAATGGTGAATGCTTCATTGGTTCAGAAGACAATGGTATGGTCTATGGCGCTTGTCTTAGATTTATGAAAGCAGCCTACGGATTTCAAATTAAAGAGACCATCATCACTGAACAGATGATAGACCATGCAGATGAACTCTATATCAGCAGGGGTAGTTTTGGTATTCGCAGGATAAAATAAAAAAACCCCGACCGGAGTCGAGGTTCTTAATATTGATATTAGATAATCTTAGTATCTATACTGTTCAGGTTTGTATGGGCCTTCTTTAGGAACGCCGATGTATTTCGCCTGATCTTCTGTGAGGTCTTCAAGCTCAACACCAATTTTAGCCAAGTGTAGTCTTGCCACTTTCTCATCAAGATGTTTTGGCAATACATAAACTTTGTTTTCATAGCTATCAGTATTATTCCAAAGTTCCATTTGAGCTAAGGTCTGATTTGTAAACGAATTACTCATTACGAAGCTAGGGTGACCTGTTGCACAACCAAGGTTTACAAGACGTCCTTCAGCAAGAAGCACAATCTCTTTACCATTAACATTGTAAACATCAACCTGTGGTTTTACTTCATATTTGGTATTACCGTGGTTATTGTTCAACCATGCTACATCAATTTCATTATCGAAGTGACCGATATTACAAACGATGGTCTTGTCGTTCATCATTTCAAAAATCTCTCCGGTGATAATGTCTTTATTACCTGTAGCTGTTACAACGATCTGAGCTCTTGGAACAGCTTGTTCCATTCTCTTAACTTCATAACCGTCCATAGCTGCTTGTAATGCACAAATCGGGTCGATTTCAGTCACAATTACTCGCGCACCTGCACCTCTTAATGAAGCAGCAGTACCTTTTCCAACATCACCATAACCTGCTACAACTGCAACTTTACCTGCAATCATAATATCAGTTGCTCTTCTGATTGCATCCACTGCACTCTCTTTACAACCGTATTTGTTATCGAATTTCGACTTAGTTACAGAATCGTTGATATTGATCGCCGGAACCGGTAAAGTACCGTTCTTGGTTCTATCATATAATCTGAGTACTCCGGTAGTTGTTTCTTCCGAAATTCCTCTGATTCCTTCAACTAGTTCAGGATATCTGTCTAAAACCATATTGGTAAGGTCACCTCCATCGTCAAGAATCATATTTAAAGGCTTACCACCTTCAAAAGCGTGAAGAGTTTGCTCTATACACCAATCAAATTCTTCCTCGTTCATTCCTTTCCAGGCAAATACAGGGATACCTGCTGCTGCAATTGCTGCTGCGGCATGATCCTGAGTTGAGAAGATATTACAAGAGCTCCAGGTTACTTCTGCGCCAAGCTCTACAAGAGTTTCAATAAGCACTGCAGTCTGAATTGTCATGTGTAGACATCCCGCAATACGAGATCCAGCAAGTGGCTTTGTTTCACCGTACTCTTCTCTCAAGGACATCAATCCAGGCATTTCAGCTTCCGCAAGCTTAATTTCTTTTCGGCCCCAGTCTGCCAAATTAATGTCTTTCACTTTGTAGTTCATCGTTTGTGTTTCCATGCTGTGTTTTGAGTTTGCAAATTTAGTACTATGTAAACATAATACCCCGGCTAATTGTTGCATATTTGTAATAAAAAAGACAATATATGTATCCAGAAGAACTCGTAAGCCCCATGAGGGCAGAACTTACAAGGAATGGTTTCAACGAACTTAGAGATGAAAATGCTGTAAGTGAAGCTATTGATTCTATGAGTGGAACAGCTCTTCTTGTTGTAAATAGTGTTTGTGGTTGTGCAGCCGGTGCTGCTCGCCCCGGTGTGCTAGATTCGCTTAGTGCTAATAAAACTCCGGATAAGCTGCTCACGGTATTTGCAGGACAAGATTCAGAGGCTACCGCTAAAGCAAGAGAATATTTACTTCCATACCCACCTTCTTCGCCTTGCATAGGCTTATTTAAAGATGGAGAGTTGGTTCATTTTATTGAAAGACACCATATAGAAGGTAGATCTGCAGACTTAATTTCAGCACACCTTAAACAAGTGTATGAAGAGTTTTGCTAATTGATTTAACTCTAAAACAAAGTATAAAAAAAGTCCCGACCATATGGCCGGGACTTTTTATTTAATTCCTTTTATATCTTATTTCGGTCCACCTACACTGTGCATTGCACAACGGAAACCGATATATGAAGTAGATTGCTCCTCATCCAGGTATCTTCTGGTTCCGGGAGAAGCCCAGTAAATTCTATCTTTCCAAGAACCGCCTTTATATACTCTGGCTTGGTTATCAATAAGAGTTGTTACCCCATATTCATAACCTTGCTCTCCATCCATATAATCTTCTTCGTCTAAATAACCTCTGTTATCTGCACGTTTGTAGTTTCTTCTACCTACGTTTTCTTCTTCAGTTACAGGAACATATACAAGACGTCCTAAGCTATCTTTCAAATCAACAACACCATCTTGGTCTAATTTCTTCTTCTCAAATACGTTACCTCTGAACGAGTTGAATTCAGAAATGTCTTGGTAAGAAACAGGACGGTAAACATCCATTACCCATTCTGCAACATTTCCAGACATATTATAAAGACCGTGATCATTAGGCCAGTAAGAACCTACAGGAAGAGTAATAAATCCTTCGTCATTCAATTTATTAGAAATACCGGCATAATCACCCTTACCTCTAACAACGTTGGCATTAAATAAACCTCGATCGATTTCTTTTCCTCCAAAATGACGAACCGTTAAACCTTCCCAAGAATAAATTTTCTTCTGGTTAATGTTCTCATAAGTTGATGCTCCAATATTCGCCTGCGCTGCATACTCCCATTCTGCTTCAGTAGGCAGTCTGTAATCAGGAAGCATAATTCCATCTTCCATACGTACTCTTCTGGTACCTTTCTTAGTTCTGAAATCACGCATTTGCTTCTTACCTAAAAGAAGACCTTCATCCTGACCTACGAAATATGCATCTGTATTGAAGTTAGACTCGTTCATTTGATTTGGATCCGGCTCGAGAATTCCTTCTCTTATCAAGATCATTTCGTTTACACGGTCTGTTCTCCATGCAGCATATTGAGTAGCTTGAAGCCAGTTAACACCTACTACCGGATAATTTTGGTAGGCAGGGTGTCTGTAGTAGTATTCTACATATGGCTCGTTGTAAGCTAAACGATCTCTCCAAACGAGAGTATCCGGTAATGCATTGATTGCTACTTCAGGATAATCGATGTAAACACGTCTTAACCAATACACATACTCGCGGTAGTGCAGGTTAGTAACCTCAGTTTCATCCATATAAAAATCAGGAACAGTTACTGTTCTTTCAATGTTATCGTGTTCGTAAAGTACGTCTTGTTCTGAGGATCCCATGGTAAATGTACCACCTTGAACAAACACTAAACCGGGACCAGTTTCCTGTCCTGCGTATTCGTGTTTTTCAAAACCTCCCCATTTGGAATCATTGTACTTCCATCCTGTAGTAGATGATTTTGGTTTCTTGCACGACATCGGAATTAAGAATGTCGCAGCAAGGGCCAATACTGTTAATTTATTTAATTTCATGATCCTTAGCTAGATAATATAACTTGATTTTATCTTTAAATAGTATACAAAAATAGGAAAAAGCGATCAAAAGTCGGGACAAGAAAGTTTTCTGTACTTTCTAGAAGGTGTTTTAGTACACCAATCAATCCCCGCTGATACCTCGTGTGAACCAGGTGCCGCAGGTCTTGCATCAGACACTGTAAGATCGTAAGTATAGCCAAACTTGAATTTATCTTTTCTAAATCCAACCAAAGCAATTAGAGCATCAGCATTATTAAATTCACCAAAAGTTTGACGGAACCAAAGCCCTGTTACCAAAGGTCCTTTATTGAAATAGAAACCTAAGTTCATTTGAGTGAATTTATTCTGAAGCATAAACAATACGTTCGGAGATATTGTAGTTTCCGCGTTTTGGAGTCTTCCGTCGAGCGGAATAACCACACCACCATGACCAGTAAATCTTCTTGGAACAATTGCCTCCGGGCTGCCATAGAACGATTGGTTTGGTTCTATCAGGTTATGCACTGCAAATCCTGCATAGAACGAATTTGTATAAGCCACCATACCGGTGCTAAAGTTCGCAAATCCAACCTGATCGCCGGCATAAGGCTCTCTTGTTTGCTTTGTGAATCCCTGAGTTGGGTCAATTTGATCTTCAAATCTCAGTTTTTGCCAATCGATACTTCTCTGGCCATACTGACCCTCAATACCGAAGCGAATAGCAAATCTTCTGGTAACTTCCCATTGATAAGCATACACTGCAGAAACTGTAGTTGAAGTTAATAATCCTTCTCCTGCTCTATCGTCTACGATCATCAGACCTAGACCACCCCCTAATTTATCG
>JAAEYY010000020.1:7823-39429 GCA_018223105.1 bacterium
AAATGCTGATCCCAGCTGGCTGCTGTGGTAACAAAAGTACCCGGTAAACTAGGCCATTGGTTACGGTAGTTTATAACTGCTCGTCCTCCACCATCACAAGAACCTGTTCCAGCAAAAGCAGGGTTCGTGTAAAGTGGGATGGCATAAAACTGGGTAAATTCGGGGTCTTGTGCTTTAGCCTCTAAAAATGGGGCAATAGCAAGAATAACAACTAAAATAAGTGCAAAAGGCTTGTTTCTCATAATGCGATCTAAAGTTCACAAAAATAAAATTTATGTAAAGATACGTTAAAAAAACGAAATTATTATGCCATTTTTTGATTCTGCGCAATAATAAACAGACTTAAATTGTTGTACTTGCAACAGTGAAAAACCGAATGAATTATTTATTGAAAACATTAAGTCTAGCCTTAGTACTCTCATTTTTTCACAATCCCGTTTTTGCACAAGCAAAACATATTGAATTAGATTGGCATGATGTAGAAAGTAGCGATGATCTTGAAGAAAATTACACCAAGGCATACAGGCCTGTTGCCTCAGAGCAATGCCTTAGTGTTTATAAGGATAGAGCTATTATGCCTGTTTATGTTTACCGGGAAAAAATGACCGGCAACCAAACGGTATCAAAGGCTATTTTAGAAAATATTAATTTCTCTACTCGTCGGGATTTAGAATATCCGGAAAATTTATTTTCTGCAGATTTTAAAATTGAAATTGATCATTATACTTCTCACAGAGACCGTATCGCAATTGTTAGAATTTACCCGATTAGACAATCTGGATCGAACTATGATTTATTATCGTCTTTTGACTTAAAATTAACATACGAATCCACTTACAATCCATCCAATAATGCCCGAAATAAGAAAGATCAAACTTATACCTCCGTGCTCAGTGATGGCGATATATATAAAATCGCAGTACCTTCAAACGGGCTCTATAAGATTACCAAATCGTTTTTAAGCGAGAACGGTATTTCAACATCCGGTAAAAAACTCTCAGAATTTAAACTCTATGGAAATGGTGGTGCAATGCTTTTGGAATTATTAGCAGCGCCTAGAGCAGAAGACCTTCTCGAAAACGCACTTTGGGTTGTAGACAAGAATGGAAATGATGCTATGGATGATGACGACTATATATTATGGTATGCCGAAGGTCCGGACAGCATAGCCTATGATTCAGAGTCTGAACATTATTCCTATTCAAAAAACGATTTCGAAAACAAAGCATATTATTTCATAAAATGGGATGCCGGTGCAGGGAAACGAATGAGTACCAACCCTAATGGGCAAGGTCTAAATGAAGCAATCACCTTAAATTGGTATGATTATATCTATCATCACGAATCTGATGAAATTAACTTTATACAGTCCGGCAGAAGATGGTGGGGTGATGAAATTTCCAACCCATCTTCCAAATCATTTTTTATTAGTTTAGAAGGAGCACTCACCGGGGAGACTATGACTGTTGAAAGTAGAACTGCAGTAAGAAGTCTGAACAACGGCAATTTATTAAGAGTGAATGTAAACTCTCAACAGGTCTTATCCTTTAGCTATTCCAGAGTGAGTGGAGAATACGACCAAAATTTCTGTGATGCGCCGGCCAAACTGAGATCCACAACAAGCGTTCCCGGACAGGAGTTTACAGTATCATTCAATTACAACCAACCACATCCGGATGCCAAGGCATGGATTGACTTTTTTACGCTCACTGTACCGAGAAGACTTGAGGCTTTTAATGCTCAACAAGTATTCTTTAACCGTGAGAGTTCCATAAATGGAGTAGTTCAGTATCAAATTCAGAACTTACCTTCAAATTATCGAGTTCTAAATATTACTGAAGCATACAATGCTCAATTTCAAAATACGTATAGCGATGGTACTTTTCAGTCTTTTAAATACAATGCGAGCGACGAGCGAATCAATCGCTATTTAATAGTCAATGAAAGTGCAGCATTTCAACCTGAATTTGTAGCCAAGGTTGAAAATCAAAATTACCATGGATTAGCTGATGTTGAATATCTGATTTTCTCGCATCCTTCATTCTTAGAAGATGCAGAAAGATTAGCAGAATTTCACAGAGAGTACTCTGATCTTACGGTAGAAGTTATCAATATTCATAAACTGTACAACGAATTCTCATCCGGTGGTCAAGATGTAACGGCCATTCGAGATTTCATCAAATTGATCTATGACCGAGGGCTAAATGGCAGTAAGGAATTAAAATATGCTCTATTATTCGGTGATGCCAGCTATGATTACAAAAACAGAATCGAAGGCAACACGAATATTGTTCCTATCTATCAAAGTTATAATTCATACAGTCCAACCGTATCGCATTGCTCTGACGATTACTATGCTATTCTGGGTGATGATGAAGGTAAGTGGGCCTACTCGTTCAATAACTATGAGGGTATGGACATAAACGTAGGAAGACTACCTGCTCAAACTCAAGGCGAAGCTAAACTGATGGTGGATAAAATCATTAATTATCACAGCGAAAACAGTATGGGAAACTGGGTTCACAGAACCACCTTACTTGCTGATGATCAAGACAATAATTTCCACGTAGAAGACGGAGAGTTTTTGAGCAATTTCATAATAAACCAGAGTCCACAAATCAACGTAAACAAGATATGGCTGGATGCTTATGAGCAAGTATCTTTTGGAAGCGGAAACAAGTATCCGGAAGTAAATGAGGACGTTAACAATTACATCAATAATGGTAGTTTAGTTTTTCACTATACCGGACACGGAGGTCAGAGTGGTATGGCACATGAAAGAGTGGTTACTCGACCAATGATGAGTTCCTGGAGCAACTATAACCGACTTTGCTTTTTTATAACAGCGAGTTGCGAGCTAGCAGCTTTTGATAACCCCGTGCAAAAATCACCAGCAGAATTAATGCTGATCAACAATACTGGAGGAGCAGTTGGGCTAATATCTACAACCAGAGTGGTATATTTTGATGTAAATCAAGGTACCAATGCAGCTATTGTAAACGACAACCTGTTTGAAGTTGTAGACAACAAATACAAAACATTGGGAGAGATTTACGCCAAGACGCGGAACCGTATCGGTTCAGGTGGCGGAGGAAACAGTAGATCTTTTATGTTGCTTGCAGATCCGGCGATGCGTTTACATCATCCCGAAAATAATGTAGTAACTACTTCGATCAATGGACAAAACGCAGCTTCATTTAGTGATACTTTAAAAGCGCTGTCTAAAGTTACAATCGCCGGAGAGATTCGAGATAATAGCGATCAGCTAATGACCGATTTTAACGGAACAGTATATCCAACCTTTTACGACAAGTTTGCCACATATCAAACCCGTGGTAACGACCCAAACAGTCCTGTAATAGAGTTTGAACTTCAGAACAATGTGATATATAAAGGTAAGATTTCAGTAGTGAACGGAAAATTTGAATTCTCCTTTATCGTACCTAAAGACATTTCTTATCAATACGGAGACGGAAAGATGTCGTATTACGCCAATTCGGGAATTGTTCAAGCAGATGGTTATGATGAGATATTAATTGGTGGAACAACCGATAGTTTAAAAGATGACCAGGTACCACCAATATTAAACCTGTTTATTGATGACCGAACTTGGGTCTTTGGCGGAACAACAAATAATACTCCTCTTCTTTTAGCCGATCTATTTGACGAAAATGGTATTAATACAGTAGGAAGTGGTATTGGAAGAGAGATGGAAGCTATTATTGATGAAGGTTTAGAAACAGAGCAAAGAATCATATTAAACGACTTTTATCAACCGGAATTAAATAGTTATCAAGCCGGAGTAATTGAATACCGAATGACAGATATTGCACCCGGCAGACACACTGTAAAATTAAAAATATGGGACGCCTATAATAATGCTAGTGAAGCCTATACTGAATTTATGGTATACGGAGATGAAGGCCTGGTAGTGAACAACTTATTAAACTATCCCAACCCTTTCACTACCTTTACTACCTTTCATTTTGACCACAATAGAGCAGGTCAAAATATAATTGCTAACCTCACGATATACTCTGTTAGCGGAAACGTCGTTATGAGTAAGACTGTTAGCATTCCGAATGCTCAAACTCACTCTTCCGATATTACCTGGGACGGTAGAGACGACTTTGGTGATCCAATAGGTAGAGGGGTATATTTATATACTCTAGAGATAAAAGCAGAGGACGGTAGTACAGAAAAGAAAACAGAGAAACTATATATCATAAACTAATTGTATAAAAAGTATTATACATTTGCCTTAAAGACCACAGAATTTTGAAAAAGCTACTTTACATCCTTACCGGCTTTCTTATAGCTCCGGTTATAGCTATTGCTCAGGTTAATCCAGGAGTTGACAACAACAGCTTACTCGGACAAAAAAACGTAATTACTACTTCAGTTCCTTTCTTACTCATTACTCCGGACTCTAGAGCTGCGGGAATGGGAGATTTAGGTGCCGCTACTCCCGGTGATGCAAACAGCATTCACTGGAACCCTGCGAAAATGGCATTTATTGAAAATAAGGCCGGAATCTCTTTATCAGGTGCGCCTTGGTTAAGAACTTTGGTTCCTGATGTGTGGTTTTATTACTTAAGTGGTTATACTAAGATTGGAGATCAAGACAGATCAGCAGTTGCTGCATCATTAAGATATTTCACTTTAGGTGACATTCAGTTTACAGATGAAAATGGAAACCCTCTGGGTAACTATGAACCGAAAGAGTTTGCTTTTGACGGTTCCTATTCTACCCAGTTATCCGACCATTTCTCTATGGGTATTGCATTGCGCTTTATTTTCTCGGATTTGGCACGTGGTCAGACCGGTGTAAGTGGAGCCGAAATTAAAGCAGGTCTTGCCGGTGCAGGTGATATCTCTGCTTATTATAAAAACGATGTTAAACTTGGTTCTAAAGATTTTGAATACGGTATTGGAGCAACTATTTCCAATATTGGAAACAAGATTACATATACCAATGATGCAGAACGAGATTTCATTCCAATCAATTTAAGAGTTGGAACATTCTGGAAGACTCAACTCGATGAGTACAACGAAATAGGTTTCGGAGTAGATTTCAATAAATTGCTCGTTCCTACCCCTCAATACGAGTTTGATACCATGGGAAATATCATTGGTAGAATTCCAAGCAATGCTCCTGTAATTCAAGGTATGTTGCAATCATTTGGCGATGCACCAGGTGGTTTCAGAGAAGAACTAAACGAAATCACAGTATCTATCGGAGCTGAATATTGGTATGCAGGCCAGTTTGCTTTGAGAGCCGGGTATTTCTATGAGAACGCCAATAAAGGGGCTAGAGAATATGTAACTTTTGGAGCAGGACTTAAATACAGTGTGTTCCAGATAGATGCTGCATATTTACAGCCTTTCTCTAGAAGACACCCTCTTCAAAATACAATTAGATTCTCGCTCTTGTTTGATATTCAAGCGTTCAGCGAGCAATAAGAATTAATTAAACATCCTGCAGGAATGGGTTTGCAATCCTCTCCTGACCAATTGTAGTTATCGGCCCATGTCCGGAGTACACCTTATAGTCATCTGTAAGTTGTAATAGATTGATTTTTATTGATCGAATTAAGGTATCGTAATTTCCTCCCGGGAGATCTGTTCTACCTATACTTCCTTGAAATAAAACATCACCTCCAATAACAAAGCGGTGTTCATTGCTTATAAAACTCACACTACCGGGTGAATGTCCCGGAGTATGAACAATGTGCAATTGTTCACCGTCAAATTTATAAACATCTCCTTCATTCAGACTGAGTTCGTAATCAGGTAAGGATTCTATCTCGAGTCCATACATATTAGCAGTGGCTTCAGCAGCATTATAGATAAACTCATCGTCTTTATGAAGCTTTGGTTTCAAGCCAAACTGTTTATGAACCCAATTAAGACCAAAAACATGGTCTACATGAGCATGTGTAAGCAGAACATCAACCAACTCTATCTTATGCTTTTGGATATATTCAAAGAAATGAGAGTACTCGACAGGATTCGACATACCGGGATCGATTAAAACACCTTTGTTGTCTTTGTCTATTAACAAGTAAGTATTCTCGGAAAATGGATTGTATGTAAATTGATGTACTGTAATCATTAGCTAAATACGGATTGTAGGTCTTCGTCTCTACTTGCATCAAAACGCAAGGCTGTAAAAATAAGCAGACTAAAAGCCAATATCGAAGAACCTCCATAAGAAATCAGAGGCAACGGAATTCCAATAACGGGCATAAGCCCTATCGTCATTCCAATATTAACTGTGAGGTGAAAAAAGATAATGGAAGCTACAGAGAAAATAAAAACGCGCTTATACTTTTTCTTCGCTCTATGAGCTAACCAATAAAGTCTTAAAATCAATAATGTAAAAAGTAATATAGTTCCGGCGCTCCATAGCCAGCCCCCCTCTTCTCCAATGGTACAAAAGATAAAATCAGTAGTTTGCTCCGGAATAAAGTCACCCTTTGTATGAGAACCCTTTAAGAATCCTTTCCCATTAAATCCACCACTACCAATGGCGATTTTTGCTTGATTTACATTGTATCCTGCTCCTTGCGGATCTTCCAATAAATTGAGTGTTACTTGAATCCTTTTTTGTTGGTGCTCTTGCAGGACCTCACTGAATATATATTGCACTGAGAAGCTAAAAGCAATGCAGGCCACTGCCGCAATTATGGAAGGTAGAATGATCTTTTTATTAGTATAAGTAAAGCTTAAGAACACTCCCAAAATAGCCAAAACAATTCCTGCGAGTATACCGGTGCCAATCACCATGGTGAGCACAAAAATGAGAATAGCTGTAAGGCCTAAAACGAGAACCAATGGTGTTAGACCTTCTCTGTACAATACCAAAATAAAACTGGAGAAGACCAGAGCAGACCCGGCATCCCCTTGAAGGATGATAAGAACTGCCGGAATACCGATAATTGCGCCTGCTGTAAGCAGATCTTTTCTTTTACTGAGTGAGACATCAATATGGCTTAAGAAAGCGGCAATGGCGAAGGCAGTACCGTATTTGGCAAACTCTGCCGGCTGAAGACTAAAAGATCCTATTTTCAGCCATGATCTGGATCCGGCAATTTCTGCTCCTACAAAAAGTACTGCCACAAGTAATAGCATCAAGCCGATATAGAAGTACCATGAAAAGACTTCGAAGAACTCTGAGTTCAGCAGAAAAATAACAATCGCCAGAAATACCGAAACACCATACCACATGAGCTGCCTTCCACTTCGACCTTCCAAAAGAGTAAATGCTCCTTGTTCTGAAGTTGCCGAGTACACGCTGGCAATACCTATACATGCAATAAACAGGTACAGAAGCAGGCTTATGAAATCTATCCTGGTTTTAGTTTCCATTTTTGTACTTCTCAGGTATTAAATCAGCATTCATTAGACGCTCTTCCAGATACTGCTTTTTAGTTGTGCTATCCGGAAACATGTATTTTTCTATCATTAAATGCGCCATAGGTGCAGCCCAGGTAGCTCCATACCCCGATTCTTCAACCACTACAGCAATAGCTATTTCAGGATCATCCGCCGGTGCAAAAGCCATGTAAGCCGAGTGGTTTTTCCCATGTGGATTTTGAACCGTTCCTGTTTTTCCGGCAATCTGAATACCTTCTATGGCAACATGCGCTGCAGTACCGGAAATTGTCACCAACTTCATCCCTTCAATTACAGCATTGAAATATTTCTCTTCTACAAGAGTTTGATGTTTTTCTGTGTATTTAGAAGGAATAGTATCCACTCCTGAAATACTTTTAATAACGTGAGGAGTATAGAAGTACCCTCTATTTGCAATGGTTGCGGCTATATTGGCCATTTGCATTGGAGTAAATCCAAGCTCGCCCTGACCGAAAGAAAGAGAAATGATATTGGCATAAATCCAAGATCCCTTACCGTGCATTCTATCGTAGAATTCAGCATCTTTCAACCAACCCTTTGATTCACCGTTAACGTCTATTCCAAGAGCCCGTCCTAATCCAAAGCTCTGCAAGTAATTGTACCAACTTCTGTACGCAGCTTCTGTATCTTCATACTTATCTAGCTGCATCATAGTTCGGAAAGTATGGCAATAAAATGTGTTACAAGAAGATGCGATTGAACGTTCTAGACTTGTAGGACTTGGATGACCATGACAACGAATAATTCTTCCTCCCAATCTGTAAAATCCGGGGCATGGAAAATGAGTTCCGGGGTTTATTGCTCCATCCTGCAGAGCAACAAGGGCCATAAGTGGTTTAAAGGTAGATCCCGGAGGATAAGGCGCAGAAACTGCTCTATTAAAAAGTGGTTTTGTAGGATTTACCGCTGCTTTCCCGTAAAACTCACTCCTATTTTGTATGTTAAAGTTGCGAGGATTATAAAAGGGTGAAGATATCAGTGCCAGTATTTCGCCAGTTTTAGGCTGAATGGCCACCATACTTCCCATCTTATTTTGCAGTAATTGTTCTCCGTATTCCTGCAGCGCAATGTCGATCGTTAGGATGAGATCGTTACCATCTACCGGCTCAATATCTAGTCTTCCATCCTGATAAGAACCTTTAGAAGTACCGAGTTTATCGATATAGATGTACTTCTCCCCTTTCTCACCTCTAAGAAACTCCTCATAGAATTGCTCTACTCCTTTTTTGCCAACAAAATCGCCTTGTTCGTAGTAGTCTGATTCCTGACTTTCTAAATCAGATCTGCTCACTTCTCCTAAGAATCCCAGTACATGGGCAGAACTCACATATTTGTAGTTTCTATCTTGACGTATCTCGAAAAAGAACCCCTTAAACTCGAACAAGCGCTCGTGAATCCGAGCATAAATTTTATTACTTACATTTTTAAGAAAAACTGCTTTACGCTGATATGCATTCTTCTCAGCTCTTTCAAGCCTTTCTCTAAACTCAGTAGTGTCAATGCCTATCAGCTCGCAGAGCAAAGAAGTATCGATTCCTTCAATTTGAAAGGGAACTGATACCATCAAATCTCGCACAGGTTCATTGTAAACCAGCAATTTCTTATTTCGATCGAAGATGAGTCCTCGCTGCGGATAGATGGTTTGTTTACGAAGTGAAATTTTATCTGCGAGAACGGCATACTTATCATCCAGAACCTGTAATTGAAACAGTCTGTACACATAAATCATGGCCACGATTAAAACTGCGGCGTAGATATAGTATGATCTCCTGCTGAGCACTTAGTTAGTTTGAATGAAAAAGAAATTGCAGTAACAAAATTATAACTAAAGCAAGCAATGAGCTAACAAGAACTGTCAACAGATAAGTAACGAAATGAAGCGCCCCGATAGACTCCAGACCAAATACCATAAGATGATAGAAAGGAACTAATATCCCGGTAATCAGAAGAAACTTTCCCAGGCCTAAATTCGACACAGATAATTGGGTTTTATTGGCAATGATCTCTTCCATCTCGAAACGATTAATAAAAGCAAAACGAGCCAAGGCCAAGGTAGTACAGCAAGATGCATGTATTCCGGGAGTAGATAGAAACAGATCCATGATCAAGCCTAAAATAAAAGCAATTCCAATCTGTAGCGATTTATTTAGATACGGCGGCAGTACCAAAATAATTGCAATAAAGATCTGAGGGTGTATATAGGCACTAAAATCCAGATGATTCAGCACCAACACCTGAGCAAAGAAAATCAATATGGCCTCAATTATTCGTTTCATCTAATTGATCTTCAATCTCTTGTATATAATTATTTTGAACTACGAACACATAATTCAATTTCCTAAAATTAGTAGCGGTTGTGATTTTTGTATCTAAATATTGACTCCCTTTCACCGGAATCAGCTTTTCAATATAGCCCAAGGGTATTCCCGCGGGAAAAATCAAGGAAGACATACCAGTTGATACAAGATCTCCGGTATCTATAGGTTCAAGTTTATTGATTTTGTTGATGGTGAGTGTATGTGGATTCTCATTATCCCAGATGATATCCGTGAAAAACTCTTGTCCATTGATCTGTGGTATCAAATTAAACTCGGTATGCAGTACAGACATAGCCGTGCTGAAGTTTGGACCAACACTTGTGATTATGCCGGCAACTCCTTTGCTTGAAATAACGCCGGCTCCCTTCTTTATTCCGTCATTACTCCCCTTATTGATAACAAACACATTGTCTGCTTTATGCACAGAATTAAAAACTACCTGAGCAGGAACCATACTAAATAGGGGTTTTGCATTCGTGTCTTTAACCTCCAGTGTATCGGAAAAGTAATGTAAACTGAGGTAAGGATTGTGATATATGGATGAGTCTATAATGCTTTCTTGAAGCATTATGTTCTGCTCTCTCAGTCCAAAATAGTTACTAACTGAGGTACTGAAATTATTAATATTAGCAGTGACTGCAGCACTTGAATTGGTGAAATATGCTTTTTGATAGGGATTGAGTTTAAAAATCAAAACTCCACACAAAAACTGCAGGACTATAAAAAGTATAAGATGTAAATTATGCTCTATAAACGCTAGTAGGCGTTGCATAATTTATTGAAATATTGTTTTGTAACTCTTCAGATTTTTCAAGGCAATGGAGGTTCCTCTTACTACCGCTCTCAATGGATCTTCTGCCACATAAACAGGCAACTTGGTTTTGCTTGAAATTCTGCGGTCCAGACCTCTTAATAATGCTCCACCACCGGTTAGGTACAAACCTGTTTGATAGATATCAGCACTTAACTCAGGAGGAGTTAGCTCCAAGGCTTTCAAAACAGCTTCTTCAATTTTAGAAATTGATTTATCTAAAGCTAATGCTATTTCCGAGTATGAAACCATTATTTGCTTAGGAATACCGGTCATTAAATCTCTACCGTTTACCGCGTAATCTTCAGGTGGATTCTCTAATTCCGGTAGAGCCGCTCCAACTTCTATTTTGATGAATTCTGCTGTTCTTTCACCAATCATCAAGTTGTGCTGACGACGCATGTACTCAATAATGTCTTCGGTAAATTCGTCTCCCGCAACTCGTATTGATTCATCAGAAACAATTCCGGCGAGTGCAATAACTGCGATCTCTGTGGTACCACCTCCAATATCAATGATCATGTTACCCATTGGTTCTGCAACATCAATTCCAATACCGATTGCAGCTGCCATTGGCTCGGGAATCATATATACTTCTTTTCCTCCGGCTCGTTCTGCTGATTCTCTTACTGCTCGTTTCTCAACTTCAGTAATACCGGAAGGAATACAGATTACCATTCTCAACTGAGCAGAGCCCCATCTGTTTTTGCTATTGATGAGCTTTATGAATCCTCTGATCATGTGCTCCGCTGCTTGAAAATCAGCAATAACACCATCCTTCAAAGGACGGATAGTTTTGATCTCTTCATGGGTCTTACCATGCATCTTTTGAGCTTCGCTGCCTATAGCGAGCACCTCCTTAGTTGATCTATTGATTGCAACAATTGAAGGCTCATCTACCACCAACTTGTCTTTATGCATAATCAGGGTATTAGCCGTTCCTAAATCAATCGCTAAATCCTGTGTAAGAAAACCGAATAATGCCATTTATCTCTCGTACTCCGTCAAAAATAGTATAAGGTGCAAAAGTAGACTTTTTTAGTTATGAACGCGGCAATTTCACCTAGAACTTCTAAGTATTTTGACTAATCCTAAATCATTGTTTTTCAAACACTTAAGACAATACAAAATCTGCCCTATATTCTAGATTTGAGCATTTATTCCTAAAAGTTAAATTGCAATCTGAATTTTGGAAGATTTTCAGAGCATAACTCATCAAATTCGCTCCTGCAAATTATGCGAGACACATTTGCCTTTAGGACCACGACCTGTGTTCTCCATTAGTCCGAAAAGTAAAATACTGATTATTGGTCAGGCACCCGGAACTAAAGTTCACAAAACAGGAATTCCATGGAACGATCCAAGTGGCGTCTTGCTCAGAAAGTGGCTCAATGTAAGCGAACAAGAGTTCTATAATCCCGATATCTTCGGAATTGTACCTATGGGACTTTGCTATCCAGGAAAAGGCAAAAGCGGTGACTTGCCACCAAGACCGGAATGTGCCCCGGAATGGCATGAAGTTCTGTTCAAACTAATGCCACAGCTGCAACTAACCTTACTCATAGGCCAATATTCCCAGAAATACTATTTAAAACAGAGTGAAAAGTTGACGCTCACCAAAAGAGTGGAATCTTTTCAAGAGTATTTACCGAAGTACTTTGTTCTTCCACACCCTTCTCCGAGAAACAGGATATGGCTCAAGCGAAATCCATGGTTTGAAGAGTCTGTTATTCCCCGATTACAAGCCCTAGTGAAGCCCTTTCTGTCCTAATTCCCGGCAGATTCGAAGAATAATAAAAGCAGGCATCTCGAAGAAACTTAACATTGAATTTGTGAAAGCATTTTATAGTCGAAAATACGGCGATCCTCAGCATTTAAAAATCGAAGAACATGAGATTCCGGCGCCTAAGAAAGATGAAGTTTTGGTGAGAGTGCTGCATACCACAATCAATGACTTTGATTACAGCCTCGTTACCGGAAAACCTAAAATCTATCGTTTGATATTTGGTTTACCCAAGCCCAGAAGACCCATTCCCGGCATGGAATTATCAGGGGAAGTTATTTCAGTTGGAGAAGCTGTCAAGAATTTCAAAAAAGGTGATTCTGTTTATGGCGACATCTCAGAAAAGGGCTGGGGTACTTTTACCGAGTATGCATGTGTCAATGAAAAAGCCTTAAGAATTAAACCGGATTATATATCATCAGAAACTGCAGCAGCTACACCACATGCAGCAATGCTTGCATTCCAAGGATTAGTGCGAGTAGGAAAACTAAAAGAAAAGAGTAATATATTGGTGAATGGAGCAGGCGGAGGAATGGGAACCTTTGCCATTCAAATTGCCAAGCAATATGGTTGCACTATCACCGCTGTGGATCACGGAGATAAACTTGAAAAACTCCGAGAATTAGGAGCAGATGAAGTTATTGATTATACGAAAACCGATTTCACAAAAACCGGAGAACGATATGATCTCATCATAGATGCAAAAAGTACTCGCAGTCCTTGGGCCTATGCCAGAGCATTAAAAAAGAACGGGAAGTTTGTAACAGTAGGCGGAACACCCGGTGTACTTATTCGAATCTTAATTAGTAAAGGCTTTGTAAAGCTTATTACCGGAAAATCGCTTTCAATCCTGGCTCTAAAACCGAATGAAGATCTTGACAAAATTGAGGAAATGTACAAAGCCAACACCTTAAAACCCTTGATTGATGGACCACATGAATTTGAAAAAATCCCGGAATTGATTGACTATTTTGGCAAGGGCAAACATTTCGGAAAAATTGTGGTGGAAGTTTGAAAACAACCATTCCAATTTTAGCGACGTCTTATAATAGATGCCGCTACCTAAAATCGAGATTAGATATACTCTCTTCTTCCCTATAATTTCAGTTTTATTTCTGATTAATAATTCAATTTATGCCCAGTGTGATTTTAGTCACCAAATTACATTTTCAGATACCACACTATGCAACTACCAAAGTCTCGAGCTCACTCAAAACATCAAGTATAAAAACCCCAATGGCAGCTTAAACCCCAAAGCCTTTTGGCTTGATCCACAGCGATATACGCAAGAAAAAGAGTCATCAATTATTTACTTCGATAATGATAGTGTTCATTTTAATCAAGAAACTATTAGCCATAAGTTCGACCATCCCGGAATTCATAGAGTTAGGATAATTAGTACAGATTCCAATAATTGCAACGACACGATAGAACGACTTGTTTTTCAAAGTGAAAGCATTGTCGGATTCACTTTAACTGCTTATCAAGATTCTTGTACTGAGATTATTGATATTGAGAAAAACCAATTTTTCACTGAGGATAGTACCGGGCATTTTAAACCTGATTCCATCGCCTCTGATACTTGGTGTATTGACGGAGATAAATATTGGGGAGAAATAGAACAATTAAAACGAAACCTTAAACATTTGACCTACCTCGTAAGAGAAGTCGAAACTGAATACGGATGTCAAGTTCTATCACTTGACACAATTCATTCTTTAGGATATACCCCCATCTTTGAGTTTCAACAGTCAGTTTGGTGGATTCCTGATAGTACACTCATTTGTATTGGTGATTCTATCGATATGGTTACCAGATTTGAGAATATTGACAGTAATACAAGATCATATATTGACTGGGGCGATGGAGATACAAGTCATGTTGATCATATTTATGACGATGTTGTTTCACATGGTTACACTAAGCTAGGTGTTTCCTTAATCAACCTGAATTTCACTATAGAAACGGATTCCGGTCACACTTGTGATGTACAATACCCCGAAGTTCAAGAGTGGCCCGATCCATATCGAAGTGTTAAAGTACTCGAACGGAAGCAGGCAGAATTTAGTTTACCTCTAAACCCGACGGAAGTTGGACGTGCAACTCCACTTGTACTTGATTTAGATCCTGTTTACACTGAAGTATCTCTGAACTTGGGGAATGGAGACACTATGTTTAGACCTTACACTCCAGATACACTTTGGATAACCTATCATAATCCGGGTGAATATGCAATTAAGATGACCCCGGAATACTTCACTCCCCAATTTGTTCCGGTATGCCCAATGACGCATGTAGATACTCTTCTGGTGGTTGAAAAGTTATCAATTAATGATCCTCTTGTTTCAAAAATTAAAATTTACCCAAATCCGGGTTCTTACAACATAGTGGAAATACCTGAGGGCCATGGATTCACTTATTACACTATTCACAGTAGTCTAGGAGAAATTGTGAGTCAGAATCCTATTTACGGAACTAAATTCGAGATAGATGAACAGCTTCCTTCCGGGGTATATTTCATTCACCTCGTGAATTCTCAGGGTTCATATAAAGTTTTAAAACTTGTTAGAAACTGAGGCCTATTTTACTCTTTAGTATCTAAGTAGATTGTCTTAATATTGCCTCATTCCATTTGAAGTGAGCAAGTTAAACTCTAAAGTCTTCTATTTCCTATCCGGAATATTAATTCCTGTAACATCTCATGCTTCAGAGATGGCAGATAGACGTAATAGTCAATCTCTTTGGTGGGCGGCAATTAGTTCATTTTTTATTGTCAATCTTGTTTTCTTTTTCTTGTATGTGTTTAAAAGAACTCCCCTGCTTCGGGTATTGACGGTAGCTAGTGGTTTTATTGTTCTTGCATTTCAGAGCTATTTTGTAGAAAGCTTGGAAGTGGTAATCAATCACTTTGATTCTGATTTCAGTTTTCAAGGCTGGGAACTCATTGTACTAGCGGATCTTCAAATTTTAATAGCTTTACTTATCAAGCCCAAAACAAAATATAGAGGCTAAGGCTTTACAATAAGCTTGGTATACGCCAGTTTTTCCATTTCACTCATTTCCAAACTCAGATGTCCGTAATCTGAAGTCACTTTGCCCTTGACCTTATAAATCCCTTTCCCTTTAAATCGGTAACGTTTATGACTCTCGGGAAAATGAACAGAATCTAAAAACTGACCTTCCTTATCCATAAAAGTACCAAAACTCATTTCCTGCTCTATCCTACCCTTGGTTTTCGTTCGTTTTACATGCACCAGATAGCCTACCACGGTTACGATCTTATTCTCATAGTTGGGAAAATCGGAAGCGCATTGTGTATCCAGCAATTCATTTTGATCGATGAGGTCGAAAGGAGAACTTAGAGGAAAGCCGAGATACTCGATCTCATCATAGGAATCTTCGTAAGGTATTTCCTCCAGAGAAGGCACTTCGGGATTACTTTGGTAACGATCTCTAAACAGCTCCGGTATGGGTTTGCTTTGCTTCTTATCGCCCAGCATAAAATGCGCTTCCCAAAGTAAAGTTCCTTTGCTTTTACCGGTAAACCCAAAGGCATTCACTCTAATTAAAATGGTGAGCATCTCCAAACTCACCGGCACTCTATTCACAAAATCTTCCAGGCTGGTATAGGGCCCGCCACTGCTTCTGGCCAGAATAATATCTCGTACTGTTTTCTGCTCCAAGCTTTTCACATGCTGAAAGCCCAGCATGATATCTTTCCCTTTAATGGTAGTAAGCATTACAGCTTCGTTTACACAAGGAGGTAAAATTTTAGCGCCAAGGAGTCGGGCTTCTTGAAGGTAGTGTTCTGTGCGATAGAAACCACCAAAATTATTTACGGTTGCCACCATGTATTCCAGCGGATAATAGGCCTTCAAGAAAAGGCTCTGATAACTTTCTACGGCATAGGAAGCAGAATGCCCCTTGGCAAATGCGTAGTTTGCAAAACTTTCGATCTGTCGCCAAATCTCCGTACTCAGTTTTCTGTCGTAGCCCTTTTGATCGCAGTTTCTAAAGAACTTAATTTTTACCTCCTGAAATTCCGGCCTTTCCCTAAACTTCCAGCTCATCCCCCGCCTTAACTTATCCGATTCTTCCAGGTCTAATCCGGCAAAGAAATGAGCCACTTTCAACACATCTTCCTGATACACCATCACCCCATAAGTCTCATGCAAAATCTCTCCCAAAACAGGGTGAATGGCGGCTCTTTGATTCGGGTTTCGGTGTCGCTTGATGTATTCCTGCATCATTCCGCTTTGCGATACTCCCGGGCGAATAATAGAACTTGCGGCTACCAATCCCTTATAATCATCCACCTCCAATTTCTTCATCAAAGCCCGCATGGCCGGACTCTCAACATAAAAGCAACCAATAGATCTTCCGGTCCTCAGAATCTCTTTTACTTTCTCATCTTGCTTGAAGCGTTTTACATCGTCGATATCAATATCCTCTGCTTCGGGTTGATTGACTTTAATCACTTGAAGCGCATCCTTTATTTTACCCAGTCCGCGCTGGCCCAGAATATCGTACTTATAAATTCCGGCATCTTCCGCGATGTGCATATCGAAATGGCACGTTGGAAATCCTTTGGGAGGAAGACTAGTAGCACTAAAGTGCTGAATGGGTTTCTCGGTTATAATGATCCCACTGGAGTGAATGCTGAGATGATTGGGCAAACCGTGAATGTACTGGCTATACATCAAGCATAATTTTGCAATCTGGTCTAAGCTCCGCGGATCTCTGCAACGCTGAATGGTTTTAATTTCATCACCCGGAATACCGAGCACTTTTCCCAACTCCCTAACTACCGAGTTTTGCTGAAAGGTGACAAAGGCCCCGAGCAACGCGGTATTAGGAAAGGTCTTGAAGATGAAGTTGGTTACATCATTTCGGTCTTTCCAGGAAAAATCAATATCAAAATCGGGAGGCGATTTACGCGAGGGATTGATGAAGCGCTCAAAATAAAGGTCGAGTTCTATGGGATCTACATTGGTGATCTTGAGGAGATAAGCCACAAGACTGTTGGCCCCACTTCCCCTCCCCACGTAGAAATACCCGTTCTGCCGAGCATAGTTTACGATGGAGTGGTTAATTAAGAAGTAGGGCACAAAATTACAGTCGCGAATCACCTGCAGTTCCTTCTCCAAACGCTCTTTAACTTCTTTGCTCACCGATCTGCCGAAGCGGTAAAAGAGTCCGTCTTCTGCCAAACTTCGAAGGAGATGGTAATCCAGCTCCCTGCTCTGAGTAAAGGTTTTCTTGTTCTGAGTATTGTTCTTATCGTTAAAACTGAAATGCAGTTCACATCTACTGAGAAGTCGCGAAGCCTGATCTAATAGAAATTCACTTCCGGAGAAGAGGGCGCTCATTTCCTGGGGCTCGTAGAAGCTATGATGTGTTTTCCCCTGTTTAGATCGATCGAGTTTGCTGAGCAGAATATTTTGATCAATGGCTCGAAGCAGACAATGGGTGTTATAATCTCGTTTATTTCTGAAGGTAACGGTATTGAGCGCCACACATTTTTCTTTGGGATATTCATTGGCTTTTTTTAGTCGATACCCAAAGAGTTCATCTTGCGAAATTCCAACATACTCATCGGGACGCAGACTTCTGGAGGGCACATTGTGCAATGGGTAAACGATAATAACCTCTTTCATCTCGGGAGCTTCTAAAGGCATTTCACGTTTCTTACTGAGTACATCACTGAGCAAATGATTGATCTGCTCAAAGCCCGAATTGCTCTCTGCTATGGCCACAAAAAGGGCCTCATCTCCTTTCCTGAAATCTACTCCCAGAATAGGCCTGAGTCCAAGTTCTTGTGCTTTTCGGGCATAGTAGAGACAGCCCGAAGTACTGTTAATATCGGTAAGTGCTAATTGACGCACATTGTGTTTTAGAGCTTCATCAATAAGCTCATCGGGACTCATAGTTCCGTATTTAAAGCTGTAGTATGTATGGGTGTTTATGTACACTTTTCCTTAAAAATTCAATTTTAAAATCCCAAATTCCAGAAAAGATCCAAGTCAGAAAATCCAATAATCAATTGTTGGACATTCTTGGTTATTGAACCTTGAACATTTCTTGGGCTTTGTCCGCCGGCTGGCGGATTGAGCATTGAGTATTTTCTGGAATCAGCCAGTGGGCGGACAGGTTTGTAATTTGAATATTGGATCTTCGCGCCTGCGCTCATGCTCTCCTATGTGCGGGGACCACATTGGGTTCTCCGCTAAAGGGGTTTCCTCTTCCCAGTCCTTTAATCTGCATAGCCATGCTTCTCCGCACTGCGTTTTGTCCGTACCGGTTCTTTATACTATCCATGGCCTGATACAAATTCAGCACCTTATCATTATCCTGAAACAAATCAATTTGGTGTCCACCTCCGGCCAAATCACTCATCCTCACTCCTATCAATCGCACCCTGATCCTTCGGTTATACAGTTGATTGAATAATTCCTGAGCATGATCTATTAAAATATGGTCGCAGGCGGTATAGGAAATCTTCTTCTGTTTACTCAAGGTTTGAAAATCCGCGTAGCGAATCTTTATACTGATACAAGAACAGACCTTATTGCCTTTTCTAAGCTCATAAGCCAATTGCTCCACCATGGCGATTACCATACACTTCAATTTATGGATATCAATAGTATCTCGCTCAAAGGTGCGCTCTGTACTAATCGATTTCCTTTCGTGAAATGGAATTACCGGACTATTATCTACTCCATTGGCCTTATACCAAATATGTTTCCCATTGAGTCCGAAGGCCTTTTGCATCAAGTCTACCGGCATTTGTTGCAGGGTTTGAATCTTCTGCACCCCCATTCTGCTTAACATGAATGCTGTCTTCTTCCCTATCATCGGAATCTTGCCTACAGATAGCGGAGCCAGAAAGGGTTTTTCCAGGCCGAACTCTATATTGATTTGATTATTGGGTTTAGCCTCTCCGGTAGCTACTTTCGAAACTGTTTTGTTTACCGACATCCCGAAGGAAATGGGCAAACCGGTTTCTTTAATCACCTTTTGCCTCAACTCTCCCGCCAGCTTGTAACAGCCGAAAAAACGGTCCATTCCGGTAAGGTCTAAATAAAATTCATCGATACTGGATTTTTCGATGAGCGGTACTTCTTCCTGTAGTATTTGGGTCACCATTTTGGAATACTTACTATACACTCCTGCCTCGCCGCGTATTACGATTCCCTGAGGACATAGTTCGCGGGCCATTTTCATAGACATGCCCGAATGCACTCCAAAAGTTCTCGCTTCATAACTACAGGAAGCTACCACTCCGCGGTCTCCCGTACCACCCAATAATATAGGCTTGTTGTTCAAACGACTATCTAATAGCCGCTCCACCGACACATAAAACGTGTCGAGATCCATGTGAACGATCGATCGCTGTGTTGTCATCTCTAAATGATAATTTTTTTATCTATTTTGTCGGTAATAATATAATCATTTGTTTTATATTTGTACAAGAACTTTATCATGTATTTTTCTAAAAACATCAAACTACTTCGCAGCCAAAAAGGGCTATCTCAGCAGGATCTCGCTGACCAGCTGGAGATTAGCCGATCTAAACTCAATAGTTATGAAAGAGGGGTTCAGCCTCCTTTCGAAATACAGATTGCAATTGCCGATTATTTTAATGTAACACTGGATGGTTTAGTGCGTCATGATCTCTCCGGGCTCTCGCAATACAAACTGGGTCAGATTTTAAAAGGCAGTGAGGTTGATATCAGCGGAAAACGACTCCGTTTACTCACTGTAAGTGTAGATGATAACGATGAAGAAAACATAGAAATAGTACCGATGAAAGCCCATGCAGGTTATGCCGGAAGTTATGGCGATCCGGATTTCATTTCCGGACTTAAAAAGTTCAAGCTCCCTTTCCTTAAAAAGGGCAAAACCTACCGAAGCTTTCAAATTAAGGGAGACTCTATGCCTCCAATAGACGAAGGTTCTTGGGTCACCGCGTCTTATATAGAAGATTGGAATGACATAAAGGATGGAGAAGCATATGTGATTGTAAGTAAGGATGAAGGGATCATGTTTAAGCGTATTTATAATCGCTTAAAAAAAGAGCAGAAGATCACCTTGGTTTCAACCAATAGCCTCTACCCTCCATTTGATTTAGACATTGAGGAGATTGACGAGGTTTGGAAATTTGAAACCTGGAATGCGTTTAGTTTCTAAATCTCCAGCGGCCACTTACTCACTCCAAGACGCTATCTCATCTACGATCCTATTCACCCAATATTTCGCATCCTTATAGTTCATCACTTTATGATAAACAATAAGACGGTCGAACTGGGCATGAAGCATGCGTTCTTCTCTAGACCGCTTCACTTCTTTCTCCCAGGTCTCAAATGCAAACTGTGCCTCATTATTAGCCAAATGTGCCTCCACCTTCTTTTGATTGAATGCATTTACATAATCTCTAAGATTAATTAGTAATCTCAACATAGATTTACGTACAACACTGTTCATCATTCCAAATGCTTGTTTTATCATAGGCTTTGCCCAGAACCAAGCACCTTCTACCCTCTTTTTGTATTTTAATATTTTGAACACATGTTGCTTTAGACTATCACGATTATGAGAACCTACCATTCTATGCTTCCGAAGAAAAAGCCAGTAACATTGTTGATCAATAGCTCCATGGTCATAATCCAAAAATTCCTTTCGCATGGGAACTGTAAGATACTGAAGAAAAAGCTCAGACATTTTAACCTTTCTAAGTTTATAATCACTCCAATACATGGAGTCAAACTCGGGATAAGGAAATGGATCGCGAACTAAGGAAGTCATTACATGCTCAGATTTCATTCCTTGATAGACCACAAAATTGGTATCAATGTAACCGTTGATATCGCCCTTTTCAAAATATACTAACCCATTTTTAAAAGGAAAAGAAAGATAGTCAAACTCAAGATTAAGTTTTAATTCGCCTTCATAGCTTAATATGCCATATTTCTTCCCATGTTTTACTCTCACTAAACCGCCCACAAAGTGGAAGTCTCCACCGGAATATGATTCAAATTGATATCCTTCAGGTGTCAATAAATTAGCATTAACATCGAAAAGCTTCCAATACCCTTGAGCATTCTTTACCCAAACAAAATACATACTGTCCCAAGTCACAACCTGCAATGCTTCACCTATAAATGGGAAAACAGTATCTCCTTGTATATTAATTAGCCCCGCTTCCCTTATACGCTCAATGTAAGCCGTTGTATCATCTCCTTTGCCTCTTACTCTTTGATCATAGTATCGACTAGCTAAAAAGAGTCCCTCAATTGGAGTACCTGTGATGCTGTTATACGTCCCCTTCTGAATTCTTCTACCTTTGGCATAGAACAGTCTCGACCTGCCTCGATCTCGGCACACAATTGCGACAGAATCTCCTATATCATGAAGCGTAATGCTTTCCCAATACGGATTTACTATAAAATTTCCTGCGCTATCTACAAGACCATGCTTATAACATAAGCTCACTATAAAATAACCTTGTTCGGCTCTGATATCATTAAATATTGGGGAGATTATCCAACCCTGATTAGCACTATACAAACCAAAACTACATGGGAAATATTCGGGGTTTGAACATGGTTCATCATACGCAGTGAGGTTTAGGTCACTATTGCATTTCCGTTTTATGTAGATCGAATCGTTTCCTTGTGCAACAACAAGGATGTAGCATCCAATCAATACCAAAACCATTCCGAACCTCATAGGCAGAGAACGAAAAAAACAATACTTAAAGTATTACTTAACCCGTAGTGCATTTAGGAGATATTAATTTTCAAGTTGTTGATAGGCCTATTTTCAATATGGTTAATGAACTGCAAAACGGATAGACTCGTTATCTTGGAAAGGATACGGGTTTTAAAACCGTCGAATGATTTAGCATAGTTTCTCCTGATCATGAACTGGTCACAAAGCTGTGAAAATAAGGTCTCAATGATTTTCCTTGTTTTTCTAAAAACATATGGATATCTATTCTTCGTTTTCTGATTAAATCTTGAAGGAGTTTCAAGTTTGATTTGAGCTCTCTCAAAGAGGTCTAGTTGGCACTCAGCGCCTAGATACCCTTTGTCACCGAGCAATACACAGTCTTTGAGTTGTTGACTAATATCTTTAAGGTAGTGAATATCATGAACAGATGCTTTACTAATATCAAACATTTGAAAGACCCCTCTTGCAGAGCAAATAGCATGTAATTTATACCCAAAGAAGAACATTTGTTGAGATGCGCAAAATCCCTTGTCTGGAGCAGAATTAAAGTGCTCTCTACAAATCTTTGAACGTGTACTTCGAGAAAGTTTGCATACCTCTAACGGCATTGAGTCAACAACAAAATAATCTTCAAATTCATTGAAATGGTTACTCAAGGCTTTTCGCACTGTTTCTAGTGCTAAGGATAACCGTTTTCTTCTCCGATTATAAACAGTTCTGGTAATCCTGCTACTTAGGATTGTGCCGTCAATGACTCTAAATAGCTGATGCTCAGAGTCCAAACCTTGATATTCCGCAGTAAGGTTTATAGCGATTAATTCTCGGTCATTCAATTTTGGCTTACGTATCTGGCAAATAAACTGCTCTGGAATTCCTAAATCCTTTAATACCTCCAAAATTTTATCGTAATTTGCAATGAAGTTGTTCATGTATTTAACTGATTGATTACCAATTAAATAACGCTATATTTTAGCACGTGAGCAACTTCTTTTTTCCACGGTCCTCAAATGCACTACGGGTTTACTTATTCAATTCGAGCAAACGGATAAATCTAATCTATCTTATTAAATTGCATCCATGCAACAGACTGAAAGCCGATACAACAAAAATCCACCGGAGATGCGCATTGAAGAGTTCAGAGGATTACTCTGCAAAGGGATCTCCACTAAAATGTCGCATTTAGATAATAAAACCGGTGAGCTTTGGAAAGAGTTCATGACCCAACTCAAAGCTGAAGAGGCTATTCAACACCGACCACTTTACTCCATCCAAGAATATCCACCCAACTATTTTTGGCACTTTCAGCCTCAAATACCTTTTACAAAATGGGCTGCGATTGCAGAAGATACCCCTATCTATAATGAATCGTGGACCCGCTACAAAATCCCGCAGGGAAATTATGCTGTATTTACATATGAAGGTATGGCAGGAAACCCCGAGATTTTTCAATACATCTTTCAGGAATGGCTACCCCAAAGCGGTTACAAGCTTCGAAACGCAGCGCATTTTGAGATTCTGGGTGAAGACTATAAGCAGGGAGCTGCAGATTCCAAAGAGGAGATTTGGATACCTATTGACATCAGTTAATTCAGAAGACACAAATTAACTAATACAAAGAAAAGTAAAAACCTCCCCTCAAGTAAAATGCATTACCTCTGATATCAGGAAAATCGAAGCTGCTATTTGCATATTTCTGATTATCGATACCGGAGTAAACCCAGTCTTCGGTTGGCATCCCTTCCGGTCCTGTAGATCGTATGGTTCTGAATCTCGTACCAAGCCATAAGCCCACTGTTCTTTCCGGATTTAAGCTTAGGTAGGCTTCTAAATCCAGAGTTTGAGCTGTTCCTTTAGATGCCCGTTTAGAATGTCGAACCCAATCTTGATACGCTGTAGCTTTGAATAACATCGGACCTGCATTTATCATCACCAATCCGTGAAATCCTCGAATATGTCCACCTAACATTAACTCATCTGGAACATCATCATCTTTTAGGATCACTCGCGAATATGCATACTGCGCACCGGCATATAATCCGATTCTATCTGCAAACCATCCACCCACCGCAAGTTCAGTTGGAATAAGTTCAAGTCTACGGGCTTCTGTATCATCATCACCAATTGTAGGGTAACCTTTAAGGAGATCTATTAATATATCAACAGCACCTGTTGCGCTGAATGATGTATGTAAGTGTCGGCCAATATTCTCAAATACCACAGGAACTCGAATGTTTGTGAAGGTATTATTATTAGATTCATCTAGTGGACTACCGACATTAGGATCAGCATCAACTTGGTTGTACCTGAAATTATTATAAACAGGATCAATACTCCAAGATTGAACTCCAAATCCAATTTTAACCGGTGAGACTCCAAGCCAGGAGTTCTGTGCTTTGACATGATTTAAGGAACAGAAAGAAATTACAGATAATATTAATACTATAGATCGAAGCTGCATCTCCCAAAATTAAAATTTAAATTGAAATGTTGTACTTAAAGCCCGCTGTAAATGGATATTAGTGTAAAATTGAACTTATCAAATGGTAGATTAATGAGATCTATAATACTACTTTCTGCTGTCATACTCTCAATGTCTTCCGAGGCTCAGACTTCGGAACATTTAGACGATAGTAGTACTTCATATACTTGCGGTGATACCACATTTAATCAGATTTCAGATGCAATCAAACACTTTGAAGGCATTTTGAATGTTGATAGCACCAATGAGGTGGCTCATTACTCACTAGGGATGAGCCATTATAAATTGCGAGAATACGAAACTGCAATCCGGTATTTCAACGCTCTAACTGAAATTGACTCTTGTTACCCAAATACGATAGTGAATATAGGGTTCTGTTATTACTTCTTAGGCCAAAAAGACAAAGCTTGTGAAGTATGGAAGTCTAATTATGATTGTCCTGCACAAGCAGCTGCATTATTAATGTTGATCGAGGAATACTGCAAACCTGATAATGAATGAATTTAAGCTAGAATCAGAACATGTATTAGTACACTACAACATTTCATTCTTCTTCATTGCCTGGCATACTTGGAAACAGATCTACCAAGGACTTATAGAGAGAAAGCATACTATGTATTACCAAAGCCCATATTTCGTGATAAATTTGCCTCGGAATGATAAAAAAGTTTATTCGTGAGAAAGTAAATGAGTTTGGATGGGATTTCTTAGATCCCGAAGTAATTGCTACTTCTATTCATGCTATCCTACTTCTGCTGTTTTGCTTTATTGTTTATGTGGTTGCACGTAAGGTAGTTTTAAACCTGGTGCACAAGCTGGCAGTGCGCACGAAGACTCATTGGGATGACCGGCTCATGGAGACTCATTTCTTCCGAAGAATTGTCTTGCTTATTCCTCTTTTTATACTCAGAGCATCGGTTAACATCATACTTAAAGAATACGATGCATCTATACCCTATGTAGAAAAAGTGTTTGAGATCCTCATCGGGATTGCGGTTGTTCGGATTATCATTTCCTTCATCAATGCACTTCACGCCATTCTTAACGAGGCGGAGAGCATGCGCGACAAACCATTACAAAGCTACTTCCAACTCGTAAAGATTATCATTTACCTCATTTTTGGTATACTTTTCTTCAGCATCATCACCGGAAAGACTCCAATGTTCTTTCTCACTGCAATGGGTGCTATGTCTGCCATTGTTCTTTTAATATTCAAGGATACTATTCTGGGTTTCATTGGAAGCATTCAACTTGCTACCAACGACATGGTTCGTGTTGGTGATTGGATCAGCATGGAAAAGTACGGCGCTGACGGAAACGTATTCGAAATCAACCTGGCCTCGATCAAAGTGCGAAACTGGGATTTGACCATCACCACAATTCCAACCTATGCATTAGTCTCCGACTCTTTCAAGAACTGGCGTGGCATGCAAGAGTCAGAAGGGCGAAGAATGAAAAGAGCCATTCATATTAAAATTGGTTCTATACATTTTGCCAACGAAGAAGAACTTGAGAAATTCAAAAAGATCAAATTAATCAGATCTTATATAGAAGAAAGAAGTGCCGAAATTCAGAAGTATAATCAAGAAAATGATTTCGATAGCTCTGAAAACCTGAATGGCAGAAGCCTCACCAATGTGGGCATCTTCCGAAAGTACGTCGCTCTATATTTAGAAAATCACCCAAAAGTAAATAAAGACCTAACCTACATGGTTCGTCATCTCGAACCAAACGAAAAAGGACTCCCAATAGAGGTTTACGCTTTTAGTAAGGAACAGGAATGGGTGGTATACGAAGGAGTAATGGCCGATATTTTCGATCATTTACTTGCTATTATTCCAAAATTTGATTTGGAAATATTCCAAGCTCCAACTTCAACCGACTTCAGAAAGCTTTCCGATTTTGGCGAGATCAGCAAAGAGGAACAAGCGAAAATTCGAGAAGAAACAAAGAATCCGGGCGAGAAAGAAGATACAGCGTCAAATCCCAAGGATGAAAAAGAGGCTCAGAAAAAGAAAGATAAGCATCAAGATTTATGACTTTGATCAAGCCGCGAAAATTAATTTCGGGCAGTGAAGGCGAAGTAGAATACTACCCGGGATATCTGCATACAGCTGCAGCTGACGATCTCTATTCCACCTTGCTTAATGAGGATTGCTGGCTTCAAGATTCTATTCAAATGTTTGGAAAAAGAATTACTCCCAAGAGGCTTTATGCGTTTATGGGCGATCGGGACTTCAGCTATACTTACTCACAAAATGAGCATAGAGCCACACCATGGTTAGCTGAGCTTACCCCTATAAAAGATCGCATGAATCGCGAGTTCGATGTTCAATTAAATTGTTGCCTTTTAAACCTCTATAAGAACGGCACGGAATACATGGGTTGGCATTCCGACAATGAACCGGAGATGAGATCTAGCCCTCTTATAGCTTCACTTAGCTTAGGTGCTTCGCGCAAATTCAAACTAAAACATAGAAAGAGCCAAGAAGAGGTTGAAATCATGCTTGAACACGGCAGTCTACTCATTATGAAGCATCCACTTCAAGATTTCTGGAAGCATGCTTTACCAAAAATGCTAAAGGTAAAAGAACCGCGTATAAATTTAACCTTTAGAACTTTCTCTTAAGAAGGCCTGTGCTGCTATTATTTATTACCTTGCAATCAATACATGGAACCAAAAACTATATTGATTACAGGAGCAAATAGAGGGCTTGGATTTGAACTTGGGAAGCAACTGGCTGAAAAAGGACATTGGGTAATATTAAGTGGTAGATCTGAGGAGAAAATACGCAATGCCGGGAGTAAAATCAAAGGACATGTTCATACCGTTGCACTCGATGTTAGCAGTGCTTCCAGTGTGAGACATGCCGCATCCGAAATCCAGTCAGAATTCGACCATATCGATGTTCTGGTTAATAATGCAGCCATTCTTCAGACACCGGCAGGAACAATGCAGTGCAGTGAGTCTGAACTTCACGAAACATTAAATACTAATGTAATCGGAGCCTGGAGGATGATCAAAACATTTTATCCGATGCTCGAGCAATCTAAACACGCTAAAATTCTCAATATCTCGAGTGGCATGGGTGCATTAGACGATTTAAGAAGCGGTCATTTTGCGTACAGATTAAGTAAAATAGGCCTAAACGCACTTACAATCATGTCGCAATCCGATCTGGGAGACCGAGCAACAGTAATAGCTGCTTGTCCCGGTTGGGTTAAAACAGATATGGGCGGAGCAGGCGCTGCCCGTGAAATACCATATGCAGCAGAACAATTAAGATGGCTAGTTGAAAATGACAATCTAGAAGGCGGTAAATTCTACCGAGACAAAAAAGTGATCAATTGGTAATGAAAATAACGATAATAGGAACAGGAATGGTGGGGCGCATACTTGCTCCAAGAATACTAGAAATGGGACATGAAGTTACCATGGAAACTCGAAATGTGAGTGAAACTTTGAAACGAAGTTTAGGGGAAAGCAGTTTTAAAGACTGGATGGGCGAAAATGAGGAGCTGCATCTCGCTCGTTTTGGAGATTCTTGCAGCATTGCTGATGTGATTATTAATGCCACTAATGGAAGAAATTCCATTGCCGCTTTACAAATTGCAGGAAAGTCTAATTTAAAAGGTCAAACCATATTAGACCTATCTAATCCATTAGAATTTCGACCCGGTGAACCACCATCATTATTTGTAAGTAATACCGATTCTTTAGGTGAACAGATACAGCGAGAATTTCCGGAGTCTCATATTGTAAAAAGTCTTAATACTTTAACCGCCGGTCTCATGTTAAATCCCAAAAAGCTTGATGGCAATCATGTTGTCTTTGTTTGTGGTGATAACAGCAGGGCTAAACAGAACGTTGTAACTTTTTTAGAAAGTGCCGGCTGGACTTCCCAAAGTATTATAGATCTTGGTGACATTAAAGGCTGCAGAGGAATGGAACAATCACTTCCTCTCTGGCTGCGTTTATGGCAAACTTTAGGCACCTTAGATTTCAACTTTAATGTGGTGAAAGCCTAAATATATCGATGTAACTTTTTGAATGATATGCATTGAATAAGTATGAAGCCCTTATTCACTGCATTACTAATATTCCTAGGCTTTTCTAGCCTTGCACAACACAAAGACACTTTCTATTCTCCCTGGATTAACGACACTTTGAACTTGTACAATAGTGAAGTGAGAGACATGCGAGAACATCAAATTACAGTAATCCCTCGCCATTGGTGCCGATGGTGCTGTTTGCTTATTATGGAACCTGCCCGAGGTCCGGTTTTGGGTTTTGGCTATGACTACAATAGTCAAGGTGAATCCTATTTTTCAGAAAAGAAGATCAAAAGAGGTTTGCTTTCTATTGGGAAATATGTTGAGCCTTTGGATATGATGTTTGAGCTCGAGTATCAGTTTCCTCTGCAAGAGCTAGAAGAAACATCAAAGTCTGAGCATCATGGATTTTCAATAAATGCTTGGATCAATACCTCATATGTATTCTTTGGTTTTGTCCCTTATCCACTGCTTCGACCCGGCATAAAAGCGGGCTATCAGAAGTTTAGTACTGAGAATAGTTACTACCTCGAACCACAATTAAATGTGGTAATACCGAGAGGTCGGATTAATGCATATTATTCATACCAAATATTACTAAATCCACCTACTGAAAATTTATATCGCTCAAATCATCATTTTGGCATTAAATACTATCTCATCACGTTTTAAATAAAAAAGCCCCTGAAAAATCAGGGGCTTTCAAACTATTATTTAAATGAGATTAATCCAATCTTAGAGCATACGCTTCTTTACTACCATCCGGATTCACTCCTTCAAGTAATACCGCTCCACTTTTGTTGCTCAAGGCTTTCTCCACGTCAGATGTAGTGTACATAGGTGCTTTATCAATACTTGTGATGATAAAGCCTTCTGAAATTCCCTTATCTTTTATCACTCCTTTGCTGAGTTTTGAAATCTTAACACCATAGCGAATTCCTTTCTCAAGTTTTTCGTCTCTGCTGAGGTTCTGGATTTCCGCACCTAAGACTGTCTTCTCTTCACGAGCAGTAGTCGTGGTAATTTCGTCCATTCCTTCTTTACTCAAAAGCGTAACTGTAAGTTCTTTTTTCTTACCATCTCTAATGATATCTATATCTACTTTGTCGCCGGGATAGTATTTTGAAATCTGCTCTTGAAGCGAAGATGATTTATTTACTTCAATCTCATTAATATGAGTTATAACATCACCTGATTTAAGACCTGCTTTATCTGCAGCGCCACCTTCAATAACTTCAGGAATATAAACACCTTGTAAATCTTTTAATCCTTTATCGTCTGCCAGTTCTTGAGAAATATCTTGAATTCTCACACCCAAAATCGCTCTTTTCACTTCGCCGTACTTCAGGAGGTCATCTAGAATTTTACTTGCAAGGTTGATCGGGATAGCAAAAGAGTATCCGCTGTAAGAGCCGGTTCTGGAGGCGATAGCAGTATTAATTCCCACAAGTTGACCTTGAGTATTAACCAAAGCACCTCCGCTATTTCCAGGATTCACTGCAGCATCAGTTTGAATAAAGTTCTCAATTGCATACTCTCCTCCTCTTTGTCGGAGAAGATTAATGTTTCTACCTTTTGCACTTACAATACCTGCAGTTACTGTAGATGTAAGGTTAAATGGATTCCCAACTGCTACTACCCACTCTCCTACGTTGAGATTATCTGAATTACCAAATTTAAGAAATGGTAAATTCTCTTCTTCTATTTTAAGTAAAGCCAAATCAGTTTCGGGATCTGTTCCGATCACTTCTGCTATATAGGTTCTTTTATCCTCTAGTACCACTTCCACTTTTTGCGCATTATCTACTACGTGATTATTTGTAGCGATATAGCCATTATCTCGAATGATCACACCGGAACCGGTAGCTTCCTGTGGTCCTTGCGGTCCCATAGGGCCATCGAAGAAATGAAAGGGATCAAACATCTGTGGATTTTGACTTCCGGCTTGCGCCGCGATGGTTGTCTTTATGTGAACTACCGCCGGTTTGCTCACATTAGCCACAGAGACAAAATCCGTTGCAGGAACATCTGCTAATTTGTCAGCATTTGTAAATTGAGCATTATGATATTCCTGAAAAGACTGGTTTTGATTGCCCGGATTAACAAGCTTATTAATTCCCAGTGCAACAAGACCTCCAATAATAGCAATTGCCAATACAGTTATTCCTTTTTTCATTGTTACTTTATTTATCATTTAATCTTATTCAAATTTTATTCCAATACAGTTCTGACATAACACGTTGATAAGCACCTTAGTTTTGTCAGTAAGAATACTTAATTTTGACGCTTGAAATCTATTCAAATTTCAATGTATGTAACGGCTCAAACATATTTTTTTTCATCAGCCATTTACCTTTCTCGATCAACCCGTATTAACTATCTACTAAATGTTGGGTCTTAAGCGTTTGTCAGACCATAAGGTAATTGATCGAATTAAACAGGGGGATGAGAGTATGCTCGTCTACCTGTATAAGGACCACTATACGATGATTAGAAATTTTGTTTTAAAAAATAGCGGAGACGAGGGGATGGTAGATGACATCTTGCAGGATGCAGTAATTGCAGTTTGGAAGAATGTAAATACCGGAGATTTCTTACTAACCTCCAAATTGAGCACCTACATCATGTCTATTGCTAAAAATCTTTGGTTTAAAGAATTAAAGAAAAGAACCAAGTTTAAGTATGTAGACGAAACAAACCACAGCAATGAGCCTTCAGAAACCATGAAAGTGAATATGGATCAGAATATCATTGTTCAGATGGTTCAAGAGATGGATGAAACATGCAGAAGACTCCTCTCATATTTTTATTTTGATGGATTAAACAATAAAGTCATAGCCGAGAAGCTCGGCTTTGCAAATACCGATACTGTAAAATCGAAAAAGTATCAATGTTTCAAGCGCCTGCAAGAAACAGTTAAAAGCAAGTATAACAAGGAGGATCTACTATGATGAAAGATGAAAAAACATATCATCTGGTGAATGATTACCTCTTAGATAACTTGAAGGGCA
>JAAEYY010000020.1:39439-56832 GCA_018223105.1 bacterium
ATTTAAAACTCGTCTGAAAGAGGATGAGGAATTTGCTGCAGACGTTGAACAGCAAAAGCAAATAATTAAAGCAATCCAGGATGCCAGAGAGCAAGAACTCCGCAATTACATGAAAGAGAATGCGGATGTAAAATACTTTGGCAACTCTTGGGGTAACAAATGGACTTATGCTTCAGCAGCTATCATTGCTCTTTTCGTTTCATTATTTTTCATTGTGAAAAATTATGGGCCGGATCAAAATGAGCTTGCCCAAGAACGTGTTTCCAACACCCCGGAACATCAAGAACCAATTGTTGAAGACAGTGTAACCAGAGTTGATTCTCAGACGGTTGTAATTAATGATGCTCCTCCACAAGCACCGGAGTTAGAAGTTATAGAAGACGATGCTGAATCTTCTGAAGAAGAAATTATAGAATCTGATGCTATTGACGCAGACGGTAATCAAGACGATTTAGAGGAAGTTGAAGATAATATTGTAGCTTATGATGCTGAAGAACCCGCTAACCCGGCCATTGAATCTACAGCTTCAAGATCTTATTCCAATACAGAGGAGATTTCAGACGAAGAGGTAAGACGAGATCAATTCTTGTCGAGTATGATTTATACTGTGTATCACTATTCAAGCCAGATAGATACCAGCACCAAGAAAGAATATGGCTCAGACCGCCCTGAATATGGCAGTAAAGAACCGAATAGGTCAAAAACTTCGAGCCTTACTGTTGAATTCTGGAAATCTCCGGTAAATTACACAGGTTATATGTACAACAATTCAAAACTGCTACTTTACGGAATTGACAAAAGCCAGATTATCAGTTTTAAGAAGCTGGACAATAGGCTGTATATGAAAGTAGGATCAAAATTATACTACCTCAATCCAAATGGTAGTTACAATAAACTGATTGAAGTTACCAATACTAAATTATTGGATTTATTAAATGAATGATGTAGAGTTTCATAAATATCAAGGTACAGGCAACGACTTTGTTATTATCCAGGGAGTAAAATCACTGAGCACAGAACAGATTAAACGCCTTTGCGACAGAAAGTTCGGGATTGGCGCAGATGGAGTTATTTTGATCAATCCTTCAAAAGAGCATGATTTCGATATGTTCTACTATAATTCTGATGGCTCTGCAAGCTTCTGTGGAAATGGTTCCAGATGTGCAGTTCAATATGCCAATCACATGGGTTTATGTGGAACATCTTGTATTTTTCATTCTAATGACGGAGTGCATGAAGCGCATATAGAGAACAATTGGGTCTATTTAAAAATGCATGATGTTGGTCACTGGGATCAAGATGGAGAGCACTTTGAAATAAACACGGGATCGCCTCACTACATTATATTCACAGATCATATAGACAAAATTGATGTAGTGAATAAGGCCCAAGAAGTTCGATATTCAGAACCTTATCAGAACGAAGGGATAAATGTAAATTTTCTGGAATTAGAAGGTGACATTTTACATATCAGAACCTACGAGCGAGGTGTGGAAGATGAAACCTTAAGTTGTGGAACGGGAGTAACGGCAGCGGCTATTGCTCAGTTTATAAAATCTAACAAGTCAGAAAGCCAATTTGAACAAAAAGTACAGACCTTGGGTGGTGAATTAAGTGTTAAGTTTGAATATAAACCTGCAGGATTTCAGAACATATATCTATGTGGGCCGGCAGAGTTTGTTTTTGAAGGTAGAATAACGCTTTAATTCCAAGATCGTACATTTGCTTATTGAGTCTATTTAAACATAGATATTTCCACTATATTCTTGGTGCACTGATACTTACTGTTGGGGCATTCTATAATGCTTTCCCGTTTTTCACAGGAGACACAGCAGTATATATTGCTTCAGGATTTGAAAACTATATTCCGGGAGAACGGCCTGTGTTCTATGGATGGTTTATTCGTTTCTCTTCTTTAGGCTTCTCTTTATGGTTTACAGCCTTTGCACAATCCTTCCTTCTCAGCTATTTACTACACCGCTTAATGGCGATACTTCAGCCGCAACTAAATGCGAGTTTTAGGAGCTGCATTATTGCATTGATTGCACTGATTTCAGGCGTGCTTTGGGAGAGCACTAAACTCAATCCGGATGTATTCATGCCAATTTTATTTTTAGCGCTGATTATATTCTTTCTTGGATCAAATAATACAATACAAAAAGCAGTACTAACCGGAATCATAACATTGAGTTCCGTAGTTCACCTCTCACATCTTGCCGTGCTATTAGGCTTTATTGTAATTGTATGGATATTTAATCTGAGAAACTTTAGAGCAACGAGCAAATTCAAGCTTGTTAATGGACTTGCAGTATTGTCTTTTCTTATGCTGTTGGCCTCCAACGTGATACTTGAAAATCAATGGGTAATTGCAAAAAGCAACAAGGTATTTCTTTTAGGCAAACTGAATGAGGCAGGTATTCTAGATAAATACCTCGATGAAAATTGCCCCAATGATGAAATCACCCTTTGTAGGTATAAAGACAGTTTGCCTGCAACAGCCTGGCAATTTGTATGGGAAAAGAATGGTCCCGTTATGAAAACCGGTGGTTGGGAAGCCAATGAGGAAGAGCATAAATTTATTGTAAACGATATTCTTAGTAGTCCGAGCTACTACCCTCTTCTTCTTTTTAAATCTTTACAAGCTACAGCAGTTCAGCTTTTACAAACTAATGTAGGCGATAATCTATTCAGACAGGAGAAAGGAAGTGCAAGTGTTGAAGCAATTGGACGGTACTATCCACATGAGAAAAATCAGGCACTTTGGAACAGACAGTTTCTGTTAGAACTTCCTTTCATGAAAATGAGCTGGTTTTACCTTATCCTATTAATGAGCGCTGTAATATGGATGGTTTTTAACTGGAACTTGATCAAGTCTAAACCTGAAGCTTATACCATAATTTGCGTATTGCTGGTATTCCTGTTTCTAAATGCATTTTTCACCGCTAACTTAGCTAATGTATCTTCGAGATTAAATGCGAGAATGTTATGGTTAATTCCTGCCTTTGTTGGAATATTGATCAGTAACAAGTACCGAAACAGCCTAAGACATTAGTGTTTCATATTGACATCTAAGGCGTCCCTTAAGCCATTTCCTAAGAAATTAAAGCTCATCACAAGGAACATTATACAAAGTCCCGGAATCAGCGCTAAATACTCTTTATCCTGAACTATATAATCAGCGTGCTCTTGTATCATCATCCCCCAACTGGGCATTGGTGTTTGAACACCAAGTCCGAGAAAGCTCAAGCCGGCCTCCAACAAGATTGCCGAGGCAAAATTGGCAGCGCAAACAACAATAATAGGAGCCGTGATATTGGGTAATATATGACGGAATAAAATTCTGAAATTTTTAAACCCAAGGATTTTAGCTGCTTGAATGTACTCCATCTCGCGAACTTGCAAAACCTGACCCCGCACGATACGTGCAAGTTCCACCCACATACTTAATCCAATCGCAAGATATACCTGATACAGTCCTTTATCATTAAATGCAAAGCTGATACTGATTGCTAAAAGTAGAGAAGGTAAACTCCAAATTACATTAATCAACCACATTACAAGCCTATCTACCCATCCTCCAAAGTAGCCCGAGATCAAACCTAAACTCGTACCTATTAATAGAGTGATTAAGACAGACATGAAGCCTACCATTAGCGACACTCTAGCTCCAATGATCACCCTGCTTAAAACATCTAAACCATATTTATCTGTTCCCAACCAGTATGTTCGCTGAGTCACCTGGCTTTCGTAAAATCCCTTGCGTTCAAGTCCATTCACCAAATGAGGTTCAAGGTCTTCCCAGATTAATACTCCATTCTTGTTGAAACGAGCAAAACTGTCAGGAAAGGAAATTTCAGATACCGGAATGTAGTCGCAAGGATATGGAGCGCCATGCAACCATTTACTGATTAAGCCTGTCTCCTGATCAACACAATTTGTCTTAAGCATAGTAACTTCAAACCCGGGAGATTGAAGTGCCAATTCCAGATGAATATCATTGGCCATAGGACTTGAATCCGGTGTTATGAGATATCCAAGACCAGCAACAACAACTAAAAACACTATAAAAAGGAGCCCCGAAAGACTTAGCTTATTTCGTATGATTTTTTTGAACAGGCTCAACTTAAATGGTCTTAGTCGGGCTGACTTACCTCTTCTTTATTGCGCTGTTTCAGGTAATACTGATTCGCGGTCATGACGGCAAGAAAGCCATACAATGGTACTGCGATTTTATCAAATTCAGAATAATTATTTAGAAGACCATGAGTAAAATAAGTGATCAAGCCCAGAAAAACGGCGAGGCTTAAATACTTCCTGCTTCCTTCGAGTTGCCTGTATTGATGAAATCCCATAAACAAAGTGGTTACTACGATTGCCAGAAAAAATAAAAATCCCAAGACTCCTGATTCAACAAGGGGCCTAAGATATTCACTGTGCACATTTCCTAAGGTTCCTGCATTGGTACTAATAATGGTCATCTCATGAGGCAGCTGATACACACCATATTGAAAAGTATATGTACCCGGCCCGAAGCCCATTATTGGTTTATCGTCGAACATCCTCAAAGCGCAACTCCATCGATTTAGTCGCTCCATATTTGAGGGGTCTGTACTCACATTAGAAACAGATTGTAAATGCTCTTCAATATTATCGTCACTCTCGCTTTTGTTTCTGGAAAGGTCTGTAAAGATTTGATCGAAATTAAGAACTAAGACAGACGCTACTATAACACCTAATCCCAGTAAATACTTCAGCTTTATTTTTAACAAAAGCGCGGCATATACTCCAAACGCTACCACTAAGCTAACCCAAGAAGCTCTTGTAAATGAGAGTGCTACAGCTAAACACAGGAAAATAAAGATTCCTAAAGCGAATATCCGAACAAGGCTATTATACTTAAATTGCTTACCGTAAATAGCAAATACAAATGCTACCGGCACCACAAAAGAAACTGCTGCAGCATACATACCGTGATCCGGCAGAAATGGTCTCATTGCTGTGTAAGCATAAGAACGGCTAAAACTCCCTAAACTGTGCTTATACAAGGTGTAAGTAGCAAGAACACAGGTAGCGAGAACCAGGCACCAAAGGAAGGTTTTTATAATTCGTTCGCTTTTAAACAAATGACTTAAGAGAAAATAAAATATAGCAACATACCATACCTTGCTTATAAAATACTTTAACGAAATAAGTGGCATGGTGCTGGTGAAGCTAGTAACTAAGATCCATAATAGATCAACCGCTATTATAATGGCCAGTGCATTAGTAAAGACCTCCCATCTTATTTTTTTACTGATTACCAGTTTGAATAGGAGTCCTATGAGCAATAATATAATTATGGGTTCTGTAGGGATGCTCAGTGATATGCTTTGCCCGGATCCACTTAATTGAACTGAAAGTGGCGTAGCAAATGCAACTAAGTAAATCAGTAATTCAGGTTTATAGATATAGGCGTAAACAAAGGGTACCACAAGCGGAAGAGCAAACAGGTACCAAAAGTCATAAGCTGCGGCAACTATGCCTGCTGCTATGAATAAACCCGAAACAAGATAAAGTAGTGTTATGTTAAGCTTCAGTTTCAAGCTTATTTCTATTTTTCATTACTTTAAACTGATGAGATATCAGCAATATGAATAGCGCCAATAAGCCGGTAGCAACTGCTACCGTAATTACGATAAGTGATCTTATCGGCTTTGCCTTTTTCTCGGGAACATCAGCACTGGTTAGGATAAATTTCTGAGGCAGCGTCTTCTCAACATCCACTTTCGCCTTTTCATATCGCTTTCTTAGCTGACTCAAATTTTCTAATTCCAGAATCAAGGTCTCATTGAGGTAAGTAAACTCACCCGCATAGCGGCCCAGTTTCTTTTGCTCTGCCATAAGTTTCTTTCTTCGCTGATTATCACTGGTTTTTGCAATTTCATCCGCAATGGCACGAGATTGTTCTTCGTAGTTTGTAACACCACTATCCGCCAGCTCTTTCAACTGAGATCTCAAGTCCATAACCTCTTCTGCTTTGGCGGTATACTGATCTTCTACAATCTTGAGTGCTTCAAGTGCAACCTGATGTTGAATTTCTGTTTTTACGGTATCATATATCTCCGCAATACCATTTGCAATCTCTGCAGCCTTCACAGGATCTTCATCCAAAACTGTTATCTCAACTGCCAAATGTCGGGTTCGCTTAAACTCAATATTGTCTTGCATGGTTTCTGCAAGATCAAAGCGTGGACTTTCGGAATTTGAATCAATTCCATAGTGTTCCATTAGATTGAGATTATTAATAATACGCTCTTGGAGTTTTGATGAGTTTAGAAGCTGCAGCGCATTTTCGGCTTCTTCTTCTTCTCCAAATGCCAAAGGATCTGCTTCTCTCTTATTCAGATCCGTAAACATTGCATTACCAATAGATTGAATGGTAGTTGGATAAAAAATAACATTCGCTTTATACCTGGGAGTAATAAAGGAAGGTCCACTAAAAATAGCGGCAGCTATTGCTGCAACTAAAGTAATGATAATCAGATGCCAGAAGTATTTACCTACTAATGCGATGACATCAACAAAATTGAAGTCAATGGATTTCTTTTCAGTCATTCGGTTTTTTAAAAGGTCGACAAAAGTAATTATTATCCCCTTACTGGGGTGAATTAAGCGACTTTGGATCCCATAGTTTCATAAGCCAAGCTGTAAAGATCACAATAGTCAGAATTAAAGAAGCATGAACGAGCATGTTTTGAAGATATTGTAAGATAAGTATTGAACCTAGAATCAAAAGACCGAAGCCTGACACAATTCGCCAAATTTCACCTTTAGGATACCTAAATTTCAAGCTGCGATGCGTGATGATTATACAAGCTATACCAAATGCCAACTGAGTACTAAGCGTTGCAATAGCTGCACCTTTAGCCCCCATATCAGGAATGAGGTTAAAGTTTAGTATAACATTAATAATCAAGGTGATAAATGCTGCCCAATTGAGTTTTGACAGCTGTTCTTTAGCGGTCATCAAGGTACCATAAACCAGAATAATTGCTGAACCAATGAAGCTAAACATCAGTAAACCGAAAGTAATTCCCGCATCTTCGCTAAACTTACCCGGATATAGATAGCGTATTACTTCTTCTCTGTAGAACCATGAAATTATTCCTATAGTCACTGCTCCAAGGCTGAGCAATTTTCCGTTGAACATGCTCAATTTAAACAACCTTTGCTTATCATTTATCCATTTACCATACATGGAGAGAAGGACATTACTAAAGATCTGAGCAAACATGAATAATGCAAAAAACAGTCTGTACCCCATGGCATAAACTCCTGCTTCTTCATCTCCTGCCGGAGAAATTGATTTGATCATCACTCCATCGAGATAATTGAATAGTCCCATCAAGGCAATTAATAATCCATAAGGCCATGTTTTTCTCAGCAGTGGAAATACCCCTTTGAGACTAAAACTCAGATTAATCCTGTCTAGTTTATAATAGATGAAACTGACTAGTAAAATACTGATGCCAAATAAGCCCAGGATTTGGGCCCAGATAAAATTCTCTATGTTCAAGGGAATCTGATCTCCCCAGATCAAAAATGCACAGAGTATGATACTAATAAGGCGATCGCCCACCATAAAAACACCATCCCATTTAAACATTTGGAAGGCACTTATGCTGGATCTAAAATATTGATTAAATGAGGTCAGGATTTGAACCACACAAAGAAGTAAAAGCAGAGAAAACTCTTTGCTATCGTACCCAAGGATTGTTCCAAAGATAAAGACCAGCAATACGTAGAGCACTGCAAGAACAATTTTTAACCCAAACAGGTTTCCAAAGAGAGATTTAAACTTCTTGGGGTCTTTAGAGACCGTGCTCGCATTAAAACTGGTTATACCCAGATCTAAAACGATAAAAAAGATTAAGCTAAAATTGAGTAAGGCAAAATACTGACCGTAACTCCCTTGTCCCAGAATATTTTGAACAGCCCGATCGATAATCAATATCCAAACCGGTTTAATCAGGAGGTTGAGCACCTGAATAAAGGCCAGATCAGATATGAATTTCCGAAGCATTAGATCATGATAAACCGCTAATTTCCACAGAGCGATCTATTTTCACGATCATTCCCTGCAGAGCTCTACCCGGTCCAATTTCTGTAAACGACTTCGCTCCATCAGCGATCATTTGCTGAACACTTTGTGTCCATTTCACTGAAGAAGTAAGCTGAGCAACCAGGTTTTTCTTGATTACTTCAGGAGAAAGTTCTCCCTTCGTGCTCACATTCTGATAGATAGGGCAGCTCGGAGTGTTGAACGCTACATCCTCTATTGCAGCTGCAAGTTCTTCTCGTGCCGGTTCCATTAGTGGTGAGTGAAAAGCTCCACCAACTGGAAGCTTCAATGCTCTTCTAGCCCCTTTTTCCGTGAGCAACTCACAGGCCTTATCAATACCGCTATTGCTACCTGAAATCACCAATTGGCCAGGGCAATTATAGTTTGCTGCAACTACCACATCATCCTGAATTGAAGCACATACTTCTTCTACGATATTATCATCTAAGCCAATGATAGCAGCCATTGTGCTTGGGTTAATTTCACATGCCTTCTGCATGGCTTGTGCTCTGATTGAAACCAGTTGAAGTGCATCTTCAAATTCAAGAGTGCCATTTGCTACCAAGGCAGAAAATTCTCCCAATGAGTGACCAGCCACCATGTCGGGATTAAAATCATCCAGCGTTTTTGCTAAAACTACAGAGTGTAAGAATACAGCCGGTTGCGTGATCTTGGTTTGCTTAAGACCTTCATCTGTGCCGTTAAACATCTCATCTGTAATTCTAAAGCCTAAAATTTCATTAGCTTGTTCAAATAGTTCTTTGGCCATTGAATTGCTTTCATACAATTCTTTACCCATGCCTACAAACTGAGCTCCCTGCCCGGGAAAAACGTATGCTTTCATATGTTTCTTTCTATTGTTTGAGTTCTGCCTGGACCAACGGAGATAATATTTATCCCGGTATCTAGTTGAGACTCCAAAAATGTAATATAATCTTTAACGGTATCAGGAAGTACATCGTAATCCTGAATAGCAGTAATATCTTCTTTCCATCCCGGTTTACTTACAAACTCGGCATTAACCGAACCACTGTAGTCAAATCCAACTTCTGTGCTTCTATTACCATCTACCAGATATGCCACACCTGCATCAACAGTATCAAAACCGCTTAACACATCACTCTTCATCATGCAGAGCTTGTTCACACCGCTCAGCATAATAGCGTATTTAAGTGCCACAAGATCGATCCAGCCACATCTTCTGGGCCTTCCGGTAGTTGCACCATATTCAGAGCCCTTATCTCTTAAATCCTGGCCTTGCTGATTATCTAACTCCGTTGGAAAAGGTCCACTACCAACTCTAGTGCAGTATGCTTTAAATATACCTATAACATTTTCAATGTGTCGAGGTGCAATACCTAATCCGGTACATACTCCACCTGCTGTAGTGTTTGATGAGGTGACAAAAGGATAAGAGCCAAAGTCTATATCCAGCATGCTACCTTGAGCTCCTTCAGCCAGAATATTCTTGTTATCTGTGATATACTGATTTACTAGGTATTCACTATTAACAAATTGATACTTTCTCAAGCGCTCAACAGCTCCAAAAAACTCTTCTTCCATAGCATCTAAATCAAAGTCGGTAAAACCGTAATGATCTATAAGTGCAAGAGAGCGTTCTTTTGATTGTTTATATTTAAGAATGAAGTCTTTAGAGAATATTTCTCCAATTCGCAATCCACTTCTGCCGATCTTGTCTCTATATGTAGGCCCAATCCCTCTTAATGTACTCCCTATTTTCGCTTCACCTTTTGCTGCTTCAGAGGCTGCATCCAATATTTTATGGGTCGGTAAAATGAGATGGGCTTTGTACGAAATTCTGAGGTTCTGTTCTACAAATCCTCCGGCTTCAACGGTTCGATCAATCTCTTCCATAAATCGCACCGGATCCAATACCACTCCATTCCCAATGATATTTATACAGTTTTCATGAAAGATTCCCGAAGGCAAAGTGTTGAGGACATGACGCTTTCCATTGATTTCCAGAGAGTGTCCTGCATTAGGTCCTCCTTGAAATCTCGCCACTACATCGTACTTGGGGGTGAGGAAATCTGCGATTTTTCCTTTACCCTCGTCTCCCCATTGTAATCCTAATAATACGTCTACCATTTATTTTTAATTATCGTCCACCGAAACCTGATTATCACAATTTAGACAAAGTCCTTGTTCATCTACCAGGGGTGAACCATATAAATTGAGTGAATGTCTTTTTACGTTAAAGTTGAGTAATTCTGCCATTTTGGAGGTAATCTGCTGGATTCTGGGGTCACAAAACTCCATTACCTTACCGCATTTATTACAGATCATATGATCGTGCTGTTTGTAACCGTATGCCTGCTCAAACTGAGCCATATTCTGACCGAACTGGTGTTTAATTACCAATCCACATTCCAGCAAAAGATCAAGTGTATTATATACGGTTGCACGGCTCACATGATAGTTTCTATTCTTCATTTGAACATAGAGGGTATCTACATCAAAGTGAATTTTATGGCTGTAGATTTCATCCAGAATCGCATAGCGTTCAGGGGTTTTTCTCTGCCCTTTCTGTTCGAGATACTTTGTAAATATCTCTTTAACGTCTTCTTTTATTTTATCTCTTGTTGCCATAATTCTCCGCTAACTCGTCTCTTTCCAGCGGAATTCTCCTCACTTTAACATATTCGTCAACCCCTTTTAGTTCCTTCATTAAACTATCAAGATGATTGGTGTCTGTAACTTCAATTACCAAACGACCAACAAAGGTACCATCCAAAGATTCAAAACTGATAGATTTCATGTTTACTTTCAACTGTTTTGAAACAATGTCGGTAACTTTTCCAACTAAGCCGAGTCTATCGATACCTCTAATTTCAATTGCTGCTTGGAAAGAATCCTCTGCTTTCTTCTCATCTGCCCATCTTGCTTTTATTATACGATATCCGTATTTCGACATCAGGTTTACTGCATTTTTGCAGTTGGTTTGATGAATTTTAATTTCTCCACCAACCGTAATAAAACCCACTACCTTATCTCCCGGAATTGGAGCACAGCATTTTGCAAATGAGTATTCCAAGTCCACATTTTCATCACCCAATACAATCTCATCTGAACTTCTTTTAGCAGAGGTAGACTCTTTAGGTCCTTTACCGGATTTGTGTTTTGAGCTGCTTGCACTAAGAATATCTTTGACCTTTAATCCTTCTTTTTCTATTTGGCCCTTCCCTATCCTATAGTTAAGTTCTAACTCATCTTCCAACTTAAAAAAAGCACAGAGTTTATTAATATTTTCTTGATTGTAATCGAAGCCTGCATTTCGCAGTTTGCGCATCAAGGTTTCTTTTCCCATTTCTGCCACACTGCGTTTTTCATCTTTGAGGCTCTGCTTAATTTTAGTCTTTGCTTTGGCAGTTACCACAAGATCGAGCCAATCCTTATTTGGTTTTTGCTTTGAGCTGGTAAGTACCTCAACCTGATCTCCATTTTTTAACTGGTAACTCAGTGGAACAAGCTTTCCGCCAATTTTAGCTCCGAGGCATTTTGCCCCAACTTCAGTGTGAATTTCAAATGCAAAATCTAATGCAGTAGCTCCTTTGGGTAATTTTCTTAAATCGCCTTTAGGCGTAAAAATAAACACCTCTTCAGCAAAGAGATTCATCTTGAACTCATCTAAGAATTCAATTGCATTACCTTCTTGTGTCTCGAGAATATCCCGAACCTGATTCAACCAACTGTCGAGATTATTATTTCCCTCCGACGATTCTTTGTACTTCCAATGAGCGGCGTACCCTTTCTCCGCAATTTCATCCATGCGTCTGGTTCTTATTTGAACCTCAACCCACTGCCCCTTTGGGCCCATAACAGTTGCATGCAAACTCTCGTATCCATTGGATTTCGGTATTGAAATCCAGTCGCGCATACGATCGGGATTTGGTTTATAGATACTAGTAACGATAGAGTACACATTCCAGCAATCCATCTTTTCTTCTTCCGGCTCACTGTCTAGAATTACCCGGATCGCAAAGAGGTCGTACACATCCTCAAATTCCAGGCTCTTGTTTCTCATTTTATTGAGAATAGAATGTATGGATTTCGGACGTCCTTTTATTTCATATGGTACTTCCAGATTATCAAGCTCAATTTTAATTGGCTTTATAAAGGAGCGTATATATCTATTGCGCTGTTCTTTTGTTGTATTGAGCTTTTGCTTTATCTCTTGATAAATGACTGGCTCCATATACTTCAAAGACAGATCTTCCAGCTCGGTTTTTATAGCGTACAAACCCAATCTATGAGCCAATGGAGCGTACATATAAACTGTTTCCGAAGCGATCTTTAACTGTCCTTTGTCCGACATATGCTCCAGGGTTCTCATATTGTGAAGCCTGTCGCAAAGTTTGATCAAAATCACCCTCACATCATTGGCAAGGGTTAACAGCATTTTTCTAAAGTTTTCTGCCTGCGGCGAGTTAGTATCGAAAACTCCTGAGATCTTCGTTAGTCCATCAATAATATCGGCAACCTTGGGTCCAAAATCTTCTCTAATCTCATCTAATGTGATATCAGTATCTTCAACTACATCGTGCAGCAAAGCACAAACAATTGATGTTGTACCCAGGTTAATTTCCTCAGCCGCAATTCTCGCAACAGCAAGCGGATGATAGATATATGGCTCACCGGATTTTCTGCGCATGTCTCTATGCGCATCCATAGCCAATTCAAAAGCTTTTCGGATGAGGGTGATGTCTCCCTTCTGCCTCGACCACTTAGATACTCGAAGCAATTGTCTATAACGATTTACAATCTCCCTGTTTTCAGCAGATTCCTCCATTCAAGGCACGAAATTATACCAATTATCCCGAGGAGTAAATAAAGTAGATTGATTATTTTTCCCTAACGGAGTAGGTTTAGCGTTCCGGTATACTCATAAGGCATAGCCAGTTGATTGGTAACATTGATCCTGTAAAGGTAAACCCCTATTTCACAAGGTTTTCCCATAAATGTACCATCCCAACTTTCGTTGATATCAAAAGACTCATATACCATCTGTCCCCATTTGTTGTAGATTCTGATGTGATAGTCTTTTGCATTCAAACTGGAAACCTGATATTCATTGTTTTCTTCAGGACCTGTATTATTTGGAGAAAAGGCATTTGGAATAAAGATCACCATGTCGGGAACCAAGAATACCTCCTGTACAGCAGTGTCTGTGCAACCAAATGAGCTGTATGCTTCAAGAATAATACTATAGCGACCTGTATCTAAAGGTAGCTCAAAAAATGGATCACTTGCTGTTGAAAAGGCTGTGTTTATACCATTGCTTTCATAAGACCATTGATAAGAAAGTTGCCCAACTTCTATTTCAGAGTGATTGTATAAATAAATACTTCGATCTGATAAGCTAATTATCCCTTTCTTACTTAGTCCAAAAGAAGCTTGAGGCTTTGAATGCACTTTGTACAGCCCCGTGTAACGCTGAGAATTCTCGCAACCAAATTGATCAATTAAATCAACATCGAGATTATAAACTCCACTTGCCGGAAAATCATAATTTATGCTTGTGCCGGTACCTTCGTAATTAAAAATTGAGTTACTGATTGAATAGCTAACATCTGCTGTTTTATTGCCATACACGGAAAGCTCTTGATTTAATTTAGCAGGAAAACAAGATTGAAATACTTCAGGACTGCTAATTCTAGGAAGCGGTGTATACGGGATATTAATACTAACTTCTGATGCAGGGCACCAAGCATTAGTATTAGCTACAACATTCAATAAAACCGCCTTATTGCTTAAATCACATGCAGATGGGTAATACGTAATTTTATCTGAATCTAATACAAGGTTCCCCGAATTACATGCATCTGTTTGAAGTGTTGAATAAGCATCTTTTTGATAATCAATAGTTAGAGACTCACCCTCGCATAAATGCTGTGGTAGTTCTCCTAATTCAATATTAGAGGCAGGTAATACTTCTATAGTTTCATTAGAATTGAATACACAGCCATCTACTTCATTTGTAATAAAAGTAAGTAGCTGGGTTCCGGCTAAACCTGAAGGGAAAAATCTATTGTTATTCACTCTCAATCCTGACCAAGAGCCTTTATCGGTTGAGGGTAAGGTGATTTGATCTGAGTTTTCACACACTTTTTCCGGTACGTCTAAATCAATATTGGGCTTGCAAACAATGGTAAGATCAAATGTCATTTGTGCAAAGCACCCGAAAGCATCGTAGGTATAATTAAACTCATACTGCCCGCATTGATTTGGAGTAATTTTACTTCCATTGAGCATATCAATCGCTTCATTTGAAAAAAGTAATCCACCAGGCGCATTAATTTCAAGGTATTCAACGAGATTAAGTTCTTTATCGCTCTGACATATTGAGGTTTTGCCGTTAGTTGTAAGGGTGAGCCCTTCATCAACCCTAAGCCAAGATGTATCTTTAGTAACACAGCCATTTTCTGCCGTATTTGTGCCTTCAATATAATAGGTACCTGTTCCCAAAGAAGGTATATCCAAATTACTTAATGGGTGTTCACCGGAAATATATCCGTCGTAATCAACAAGGTCCCATGTAATATTCTCCGGTGTAAAGTGAAGAGGTTTAACAATTGAATTAGATAGTCTAAATGCAGCAGTCGCACCACATAACACCACATCCTCCAGTTCTAGTTCCGGAGATTCCAGTACCACAATTTCTTGAGTTACGCTATTAGCGCATGAATTGTCCGGGTCTACAAGCTTATAGCTTATTAAATAGCTATTACCCTTATTCGATAGTTCGTTGATTTGTAAGGCTTCGTTCTTAATCGGTATATCCGAGCTCCAAGTTCCACCGGATGGACTTGCATTTAATTCATTCAATGGTATTACCTGTGAGCTGTAACAAGTAGGTTCCGGTTTTGCAAAATCAATGTCCGGTATAGGTTTAATCTTTATTTCAGCATCAGCGGAAATCTCACATTCGAGTTCTCCCTTTTTCAAGGTGTACTTATACTCCAATAGACCAGATTCTGCTTCCGACTGAAGCACTGTATCTTCAGATTTAACTTCTCCTTGAATCTGCCACATACATTGAGAAATCTGCAAAGACTTATGTCGTAATACCAGATCAAAGTCTTCATTTTCGCAATATTCAACAGGACCCACTGCTTTGGCCTTGTTAATTTCGCTATTGCCTAAGTTCTCAATAGTTTTAGTAAGTGTAGCTGAGCAAACTTCATCGGTAGTGAATGTTACTTTATAAGTTAATTCCTCTGCTTTGTAGCTGGTAATTATTTCCGAGGTGAATGGAGAAGCACTATAAATCAATTCACTATTCCAAACTTCAAGTGAGGCTGAACCGGAAGGGTTGCCGCTAAGAGTGACCTTATTATTACCGCAAAACAGATCTTGAACTGTAAAATCAAAACTCGGAAGTGGATTGACCTTTATCTTGATTCGCCTTTTACTTATACCCGGCACCGGGCAATGATTATCTTTTGCCTCTATCCATACATAGTGTTCACCCACCATATTTGCATCCGGACTAAATCTAATAGCTACAGAAGAGTATGGTGCCTGATTTGTAGTAAATATTGAGTCTCTTATATCATCTGAACTGGTATGCACAGCAAATTGTATTGTATCAAAATCAGATACGGACCCATCTGGGGCTATAAAACGAGCATCAGATGCTGTAATAGAAAAGTTCAATTCTTCTCCAACGCATACATTGTAGGTTTCATCTGCCTGTATAATCGGAGTATTATTCGTGTTTTGCAGAACAACTGCCACCATAGCATCTCGTCTAACCAATCCCACCATTTTCATGGTACCATTCAAGTTTTTCCATTGCTCTACCTCCATAACCATCAACCCAATTTGATTCATAACTGTAGGTGTGAACACATAATCTCCTGTGCTATTATTAAGATAAATTCCTTCAGGGATATCTGCTTCCGGATTTGCTGAACAATCTCCGGATGGACAATAAGGTTGAATAAATCTTTGAGAAGAATATCCGGATTCAAAGCTCATGGGATCATTCGAGCCTTTATATGGGCTGCTCCATTTGAAGCTCAATGAATCACCATCGGCAGATCGAACCATTGGATTGAGTCGTACACTCGAATTCTGAGCATACAAAAACTGAGGTTCAGTATTAAATGTTGGTGAACTAGATTGATTAATCCAGGGATTAATTATGGCATAGTTATAAAATATAGTTCCACCGTTAAGTGTGGTAAGGTCGTCTGTTCTATCGGAAATTGAAATATAAATTCGAATATTACATCCACTATAAGAAGAGTAATTCTCAAAATTCACTAGTGAACTGCTAACATAACGATGTGCCTCGATCCCATAGTCGAACGAAGAACTATTATCGCAGGCTGTTTTTACCTCACTACAAACAGGGGTTATATTCTCATAGCCCAATTTCTGAAGGCTAATCTTGCCTAAATATTGGCTGCTGCTACAATTTGTTCCCGGAACGGTCTCTAAATGCGCAGATTTTAACTCAAGGTGATCTGATGTTCCGCCTCCGCCTGTGCCACCAAGTCTGGAACCATTGCAATCACGGTAGAGTGTGACATGAATTTTATATTGTGTACCGGTAATGTGCTCATAAGTAACCTCACCACCTAAAAGGTGATCTGCCAGAGTAATTCCACTGGCCAAAATGAGTGCTAATAAACTGATTAAAAAGCGCATACCTGTTAAAACAAATATAGGGAAAAGTGAGCGAATCTCTTTTCCCTATACTCTCTAATTTATATCAAATTTTATCTTATCAAGGTAATAGTACCTGTATAAGTATAAACTTCATCATTCAAGGCAGTTACCTTCAATAAGTATGAGTAAACATCTTGTTGAACAGGCACTCCTTTATAGGTTCCATCCCACTCTTCTTCTTTTTCAGTGGTTCTGAACATGATCTCACCCCATCTATCAAAGATGATAAGCTCCATTGACTTCTCACCGCTGATAATTGCTTTGAAATCATCATTCTCGGCAGGACCTGCTTCGTTAGGTGTGAAGGCATTAGGAATGTACACTATAAGGTCCGGACCTACTACTACAGGATAAACAAAGGTGTCTTTACATCCGAAGTTTGTTTCAACGATCAATTCAACTTGATACGTATTGGTATCGGCCTCGTAGTAATATGATGGACTTTCTTCATTCGAAGTATCCTTATCTGTAGCTAAGTCGCCAAAATCCCAAGAATTTCTCACAATTGAACTTCCTAAAATTGGATCAACGCTACTCTCGTTATTAAACTTAAACCTAGGCAATGCTGCTGTAGTGAAGTTATTTGGATCCGGAG
>JAAEYY010000021.1 GCA_018223105.1 bacterium
CCCGTAAGTACTATCAAAATTGCGATAAAAAACCTTCAAAAAGGTGCTGATCAAAGTGCTCTGTTTAAGATAATAGAAGAAGAAAATGAGAGGATGGAAGATTACATACAATCTGTTCTTGATCTGAGTAAAATTCGCCATAAAAACTTTAATCTAAATCTAAAGTCGGTAGAAATGCGCCCGATGATAGAAGACATTGTAAATAAGGAGCGTCTGCTTTTATGCGGAACAGAAGATCGAATTGAAATTGTACATGTTGAAAATACAGTTTTGAGTACAGATGAGTCTCACCTGAGAAATGCCATTTCTAATATCATAGAAAATGCCAGAGTCTATTCAGGCGATGTCGTCAACATTGAAATAACAGCTCAAAAAAACCAAAACCAATATCAGATCAGTATTAAAGACCATGGGATTGGAATTCCCCCGGCAGAGCTCAACTTAATTTTCGATCGATTCTACAGAGGGCAACAAGGGAACCTTTATTATGGTAAAGGAACGGGATTAGGCTTAAACTACGCTCAAAGAATAGTTCAACTCCATTCAGGAAGTATAGAAGTAAAAAGTATTGAAAGCGAAGGCTCTACCTTTATTATCACCTTACCTATTGAATGAAACTACACATATACTCCTGGTTGAAGACGACCTAAATTTTGGGATGGTGTTGAAGAATTATCTCGAAATGAACAGTTTAAAAATTAGCTGGGCAAAAGATGGTCAGGCAGGCTATGACCTTTTCAAAACGCACCAATATCATCTCTGTATTCTCGATATCATGATGCCCAAACTGGATGGCTTCAGTTTGGCTGACAAGCTAAATGCGCTCGACGGAACTACTCCCTTCATCTTTCTCACTGCTAGATCACTAAAAAAAGACATCATAAGAGGATACAAGAGCGGTGCGAGAGATTATCTTACAAAACCCTTCGATCCTGAAATTTTACTTCACAAAATCAAGGCCTTAGTATCTCACACAGTTCAAGACAAGGACGATACCTCATCAGAAAATATGTTTCTGGATTACAAGCATGAACCTCAACTGCGAAGATTGTGGAGAGATCGCGAATATGATGAATTGAGTCCGAAAGAGAATTTATTGCTTTCAGAGCTACTCAGAGTTCCTAACACCCTGGTCAAAAGAGAACGATTACTCGAACAAATCTGGAAAGAAAACACCTATTTCACCGCAAGAAGCATGGATGTTTACATCAATAAATTGCGGAAAAGGTTTCATAAAGACCTAAGAATTCAAATCACCAATATCCGAGGAGAAGGCTTTATTTTCGAAATAAAAGATCAGGACCAATAATGTTCCGAGCCATATGCCTGGCCGGAACCCGTTTCGCAGAGCTTTCTCAAACTTCTCAAGTAGCCGGCCCAACTGTAATTGCATTGGGCAATAAAATCCGAGTATGAAGGTAAATCCCATTGATGAAATTTCAAACGGGTTCCATTTTCCAGCTCCTCAAGTTCAAAACTAATTTTAGACCCTTTCCATTCCGGATCATCGCCGGAATATTCCCAAACCACTTTTTCATTTGGTTTGAGCTCTTTAACATCCACTGAAATTCTAGCTCCCTGAGCAAAATCAAAATGAATGGTTCCTCCCATTTCAGAGTCTCCTGTAGTGAAGGTAGTCCACCAAGCACTCAAGCCTAAAATGCTGCTCAATTTGTCAAAAACTAATTCGGGTTTTGCCGCAATATCTAATACATGTTTTAGTTCTGCTGCCATAAAAACAAGTATACTCAATACCAATCAAATTTCCATTATTTCTCAATAGCATCAAATGATTACATTTGCAGCACTTTTTAAAGCCTATGTCATACTTTTTTACTTCAGAATCTGTATCTGAAGGTCACCCGGATAAAGTGGCTGACCAGATCTCCGATGCACTTATTGATCATTTTCTAGCTTTCGATCCCGACTCGAAAGTTGCTTGTGAAACCTTAGTTACTACCGGACAAGTTGTATTGGCTGGAGAAGTAAAGAGTAAGACTTATCTCGATGTACAGAAAATTGCGCGTGAAACAATTGAGAAAATTGGCTACACGAAGAGTGAATACATGTTCGAGGCAAATTCATGTGGTGTGCTATCTGCAATTCACGAGCAGAGCCCGGACATTAATCAGGGTGTAGAACGCAAGAAACCCGAAGAGCAAGGAGCGGGAGACCAGGGAATGATGTTTGGTTACGCAACTAACGAAACAGACTCATTCATGCCTTTGCCATTGGAGCTTTCTCATTTATTGCTTCGCGAACTTGCGGCCATCAGAAAAGAAGGCAAGCAGATGAAGTATTTGAGACCGGATTCGAAGTCTCAGGTTACCATTGAATATGGCGACGATAACAAACCAAAAGCGATTAATGCCATCGTAATTTCTACTCAACACGACGATTTCGATAAGGAAAGCGCCATGTTGAAGAAAATTAAAGACGATGTAATCACAATACTAATTCCACGAGTAAAGAAATTACTTCCAAAACATATTCAAGCGCTATTCACCACCAAAATCAAATATCACATTAATCCAACCGGAAAATTTGTGATTGGCGGACCACATGGTGATACCGGTTTAACCGGTCGTAAGATTATTGTAGACACTTACGGAGGTAAAGGTGCTCACGGTGGAGGAGCATTTTCGGGTAAAGATCCAAGTAAAGTAGACCGTTCAGCAGCTTATGCCACTCGACATATTGCAAAAAACTTGGTAGCTGCAGGAGTTTGTGAAGAAGCCCTAGTTCAAGTTGCTTATGCAATTGGTGTTGCAAAACCTGTTGGACTATACGTAAATACCTATGGCACTGCTAAAGTTGATCTAAACGACGGTCAGATCGCCAAAAAACTTCAGTCTATTCCTAGATTTGATATGCGTCCTTACTTTATTGAGAAACGCTTCAATTTAAGAAAACCGATCTACAGCGAAACTGCTGCTTATGGTCATATGGGCCGAGTAACAGAATCTATCACTAAAACATTTACAGACGGTTCAGGGAACAAGAAAAATGTGAAGGTGAAATTATTCCCTTGGGAAGAGCTAGACGGTGTTAAAGACATCAAGAAAGAATTCGGTCTATAATCAGTAGACCGTCATTTAACCATTATTCAAGACACTTTATCTTCGATGTGAAGTGTTCTACCTGAAGCAAATGTAATTTTGCTTCAAAAGAGATTGAGCTTATGTGTGGAATTGTTGCATACTATGGCCCGGATCGGGCATATGATTTTTTAATCAAAGGACTTCAACGCCTTGAATATCGCGGATACGACAGTGCTGGCATTGCACTTCTGAACGGCGACTTACGTGTTTACAAGAATAAAGGGAAGGTTTCTGAACTTGTTGACCTTACAAAAGGTAAAAACCTTGAGGGCAATAGAGGTATAGGGCATACCAGATGGGCTACTCATGGCGAGCCAAATACAATCAACGCTCACCCACACTTATCTCAAGACGGCGACTTAGCCTTAATCCATAACGGAATCATAGAGAACTACGCTACCTTGAAGAAAGCACTTCAGGAACGTGGCCATATCTTTAAAAGCGACACTGATACCGAGGTTTTAATTCACTTGATTGAAGAGATTCAAAAAGCAGAACAAGTAAATCTTTTTGAAGCAGTGAGATTGGCCCTGAACGAAGTGGTTGGTGCTTATGCTATCGTGATTCTGAGTGAAAGAGATCCCAATACATTAATCGCTGCAAGAAAAGGAAGTCCTTTAGTTGTTGGAATTAGCGATAGGGATGGTGAATACTTTATAGCAAGTGATGCTACTCCAATTGTTGAATACACCAGAAAAGTAACCTACTTAAACGATGGAGAAATTGTGAGTATTAACGAGGGTAACATGACCCTTAAGACCATAGAAAATGTAGAGAAATCTCCATTTATTCAGAACCTTGAAATCAGTTTGGATGCTCTGGAAAAAGGAGGATTCGAACATTTCATGTTAAAAGAAATTTTCGAGCAACCGAAATCCATCTTTGATTCGATGAGAGGTCGATTTGATAAAGAGAACCTCACATTCGCGATGCGAAGCTTGCAGGAATTCGAAAGCAAAATCAAAAACCTCGATCGAATTATTATTGTTGCTTGCGGCACTTCATGGCATGCCGGCTTGGTTGGAGAATATCTCATAGAGGAGTTCTCGCGACTACCGGTGGAAGTTGAATATGCCTCAGAGTTCAGATATCGTAACCCGATTGTGAATGAAGACGATCTAGTTATTGCAATTTCACAGTCAGGAGAAACCGCAGATACGCTTGCAGCAATGGAATTGGCCAAAGAAAGAGGAGCTACCATTTACGGAATTTGCAATGTGGTTGGTTCGAGTATCCCAAGAATGACCCATGCCGGTGCCTACACGCATGCCGGACCGGAGATTGGGGTGGCTAGTACGAAAGCGTTTACTGCTCAAGTAACCGTTTTAACCTTGCTGGCATTAGGTATTGCTGATATCCGAGGTAAAATCACTACTGAACGCTTGCGCGAAGTATTTGCAGAGCTCGATAATATACCTCAGAAGGTAGAAACCTTACTTGAAGCTTGCGCGGATGAGGTAATTAAAATTGCTGAATGCTATAAAGATGCAAGAAACTTCCTCTACCTGGGACGAGGTTATAATTTCCCTGTGGCGCTTGAAGGTGCGCTCAAGCTTAAAGAAATATCCTACATACATGCTGAAGGATACCCTGCTGCTGAGATGAAACACGGCCCTATTGCATTAATTGACGAGGAGATGCCTGTAGTTGTAATCGCAACTAAGCGTAACTATTATGAAAAAGTCTTAAGCAACATTCAAGAGGTTAAAGCTAGAAAAGGAAAGATTATAGCCATTGTAACTGAAGGTGATGAAAAAGTGAAAGAAATTGCAGATCACACCATTGAAATTCCGGATACTGAAGATTGCTTAACTCCAATTCTCGCAACTATTCCTTTGCAACTGCTTTCATACCATATTGCAGTGATGCGAGGTTGTAATGTAGACCAACCCAGAAATCTGGCAAAATCTGTTACTGTAGAATAATTGTATAACAGATAATACAAGATTTATATTTACTTCTTATTTCTTCAAATTCGTAAAGTCCTGTAATTCAGCTGACAAGATAAGGCTGAAATTCTGAGGCATGATTTTATTGTATTTCTAATAAAGGAGGAATACATATGAAAACAATTACAATTTGTTTCACACTTGTTGCAGCATTTTGCTTCACAAGTAAAGCTAAAGCCTCTCAACTCTACCTACGAACACACAGTCATTCACCTGCAATTGCAGTAGTAAATGGCAATCAGAATCACGCTCAAAGTGGAATCATTAGAATTGATTTCTTGCCTTACGGCGATCATTTCATGACCATTCGACAGAAACCGTTTTCTCATCATCACCGAAGAGAAACGAATCACCGGGGAAGAAATGCCATTCTCTTTCGAGGATATGTCTTTATCCCGGCTCACAGCACGGTCTATGCTTCAATTGATTACAGGGGATCCTTGGTTATTGAAAGGGTTATTCCGAATCCCAGACCGGTAAACCCGAGGACTCCGGCTTACAGACCACCAACACGGCCGAGGTATCAACCGCAGTACTACAGAACTCCGGTCCATGAAAACCGAAGCGCCGCGTTTAATCAATTACTCATTCTAATGGAACATGCTTCTTTTGAAAGTGCAAAACTCGCCTTGGCTAAACAGTTTGTTAAAACCAATGCAGTAACGAGTCAGCAAGTTGCACAATTGATGAAAGCAATGGATTTTGAATCCTCAAAATTAGTCTTAGCTAAAGAAGCCTATTACAATGTGCTCGATCCGGAAAACTTCTATCTGGTGAATGCATCGTTTGACTTTAGCAGCAGCATTTCCGCTTTGGCAAAGTACATAAACCACTAAAAGAGGGGGCTTCGGCTCCCTTTTAAAATGCTAAAATTTCCTGTAAAACCTGATCCTGAATAGGTTTAGTTATATACTTTGTAATTCTGGGATGAGCATCTGCCTTTTCAACATCTACGGGATTAATAGAAGAACTGAGCATATAGATCTTCATGTTCTCCTTTTTATCGGCATCAAGTGATTCGTACATTTCCAGAAAATCCCAACCATCCGCAATTGGCATATTGATATCCAGAAGCAAAATGGAAGGTAAATCAGCCAGTATTGTCTCATTCAAATACTGAAATATTTGCTCCCCATCGCCAAAAATTTTAATCTCATCGGCAAGATTTAATTTCTCAATTTTCACCTTAGTTGTGAATTGAAAAATGGTGTCATCATCAATAATAGCTAATCTTCTCATCATTGTTTCTTTTCTAGTATGGACAGTGGAAATTCAATCATAAAACTAGAACCAACATTAGGTTCAGACTCAACCTTGATAGTTCCGCCAAGAGATTCAACTTGAGCTTTTGTTATAAATAGACCTACTCCGCGACTGTCCTTGTCGCGATGAAAGGTCTTTCTCAATCCAAAAAGCTTTGAACCGTGTTTCTTAAGGTCTATTCCCAAACCATTATCTTTTACCGTAATACAAAAGTGGTTTTCGGTCTTCTCGGCAACAATATCAATAATTGCAGGAACATCATCTTTGCTGTATTTTATAGCATTTGAGGTGAGATTTAGAAAGATACTCTCTACATAGGTTTTAGGACCATATATTTTCTCAACTCCGGTGAAGTCATAATTAATAACGGCATTCTTATTCTTTATCGCTTCGCTTAGACTATCCTTCACCTTCTCCATCACTTTTTGAAGCTCAATGCTCGTATGTTCCTTCGATACTTCATTTTTAATTTTCACAACCTCTGCCAGGTCGTTGATAGTATCCATGAGATCTGTAGCTACAACATCCAGTTTTTCCAAAAGGAAATTCAAATTTTCTTCACTCGGATCGGCCTGGTAAAAATCTAGAAGTGCTCTAATATTTCCTGCGGGAGATCTTAAGTTATGTGAAGCGATATACGCAAATTCTTGAAGCTGTTTTGTTTGGTTCCCCAGTTTAAAGTTAAGATCTATGAGCTCTTTATTCGACTCTTGAAGTTTACGCTTTTCGTTATTCAATAGTCGCTCTGCCCGTTTTCGATCGGTGATATCTACGACACTCGTTCTTATTATATTTCTGTCGGGATAAGGAAGCTTTACTAGACGCACTTCACAAATGAGCTTTGTTCCATCTTTACGTCTTACCTCCCATTCGTAAACAAGACGCTCACCAGAGATGGCTCTGTTCATATAATCTTCACCTAATACCACACTTTCTCCATTTGCCTGTCCTTTTGGACTTAAATCACCAAAAGATAAATTCCTAAACTCTTCTCGTGAATATCCAAAAAGGGTCTCGGCGCTTCTATTAGCGTCTACATACTTCTTTTGATCAAAATCTAGAAGGAGTAGTGCTTCTGTAGCGTTTTCAACGATTGTTCTAAATCGTTCTTCACTTTCCTCTAGCTGCTTCTGTTGTTCCCTTACTTTGGTCACATCCTGAAAAGTGATTACAGCCTCGGTAAAGTTTAAATTTGCATCATACAATCCTCGAACAAAACAAATGGTGTCAATTTTCCGACCATCATTTGCCGTGAGCTGAACGTCAATATCAAAAAACTCGTAGTTCCTGCTCGACAATCCATTGAGAAGATCTAATAAGTCTCTTTTATCAGTCTCATTAACGTAGCTTTTAAGATCCCCATCATTTGATGCTTCATGGTCTTCGCCCATTAAAGCGTCAAATGCTTTGTTTTTGGTATGAATTGAGAGGTCTTTATCTATTACAATAATCCCACTGTAGTTATTTTCAAAAATGGATCGATAGCGAATTTCACTTTGGCTCAAGCGCTGCTCCATTTCTACCCTTTTTGTAATGTCGGTAGAAATATTGAGCACTTCTGTAACCTCTCCTGCTTCGTCGTACACCGGATTTTTCACGGTTTGAAACCAGTAAAGTTCTCCGGATGATTCTGTAAAGGGCTCAAGTGGGATAAACCTCTTTTGCTTCTTTTCGAAAAGCGATTCATCCGTCATTCGAATTTGATCCGGGTTGAGGAAGATCATGAGTTCCTTATCCGTTTTCCCGATAATTTCGTGAATCTTCTTTCCGGCAAAATCAGCAAAAGCCTGATTTACAACAGTATACACCCCGTTTTGATCTCTTCCATAAATAAGATGAGGAATAAATTGAATGATATTGGCATAATACGCCGCTTCGCTTGTATCGGCCGGAGGTATTACATCCTGCTTATGATCTATCTTGTTTTTACCGCTTTCTAGTAAACGTCTTAAAAACTGAGACCCCTTTGCTAACTCTGTTTTAGAATTGATTGAATACATTTCTAGTAGCAGTTTATACAAATATAGACCTCTACCAAGTATTGCCTTGACTTTCGAATGTTCTTTTTTAAACCTAAACTTGCATCCTGAACATTAATGAGGGCAGTGAGTAAGAACAAATACGCGGTAGATCGAGATATCCTGGAGGCCGCATTCAGACATATGTCGCTGGCAAGAGCCATGGCAGACATCTACGACGAGAATCGACAGATTACTAAATATGTGCATTCTACATCGAAGGGGCACGAAGCAGCGCAATTGGCAATGGCCTATCATCTTACTCCAATTGATTGGGTTGCTCCATACTACAGAGATGAATCTTTGTTGCTTGGAATAGGAATGAGCCCTTACCAGCTTATGTTACAATTACTGGCAAAGGCAGACGATCCTTTTTCCGGAGGTAGAACCTACTATGCTCATCCTTCTTTACGCGATGATGATAAACCTAAAATAGCACATCAAAGCAGTGCAACCGGAATGCAAGCCATACCAACAACCGGCATTGCTCAAGGAATTAAATACCTTAAAACTCAAAACATCATGGACAAAGAAGAGCAGCCTGTTGTGGTTTGCTCTATTGGCGATGGATCAATGACAGAAGGTGAAGTTTCCGAAGCGCTCCAAATGGCCGTGCTACTCGAATTGCCTATTGTTTATTTTGTTCAGGATAACGATTGGGGAATCTCTGCCAGTGGCGATGAAATGAGAGCCATGGATGCCTATGAATTTGGATCCGGATTTAAAAACCTTAAAAGAATAAGAATTAATGGCAGTCTCTTTGAAGAGTGTCATCACGAGATAGGAAAAGCTTTAAAATGGGTGAGAAAACATCGCAAGCCCATGCTTATTCACTGTAAAGTCCCTTTGCTCGGGCACCATACCTCCGGTGTGAGAAAAGAATGGTACCGAGACGACCTGGAAGAAGATGAAAAAGACGATCCATATGTATTCTTCAGGAAGCATTTGCTAGAAAACGATTTCTCTGAATCAGAGCTTGATACAATTGTTAAGGAGACTCGGACACAAATTGAAGAAGAATTTCAAAAAGCAGTGGATGCACCGGCACCTGAAGCACATACTCTAATGGACCATGTAACTGCACCGAGCCCTATCACTGAGGAGCGAGGAGAACGCAGCCCTGCGGGGAAAGATAAAGTGATTATGGTTGATGCCGCTTTATACGCCATGGACGAGATCATGAGCAAACATCCTGAAGCAGTATTATATGGGCAGGATGTTGGGATCCGATTAGGAGGTGTATTTAGAGAAGCAGCTACACTTGCCAAAAAACACGGCAAACACCGTGTATTTAATACTCCTATTCAAGAAGCTTATATTGTAGGATCTACAGCGGGAATGAGTGCTGTTGGCTGCAAACCAATTGTAGAAATTCAGTTTGCTGATTATATCTGGCCGGGAGTAAACCAATTGGTAACAGAGCTCTCTAAGAGTTCATACCTGTCTATGGGTAAATTTCCGGTTCAATCCTTAATTCGAATTCCAACCGGAGCTTATGGTGGAGGCGGACCTTACCACAGCGGAACGGTGGAGTCATCGATTCTTCCAATTAAAGGAATCAAAATTGTCTACCCTTCAAATGCAGCAGATATGAAAGGCTTGATGAAAGCCGCTTTCTACGACCCCAACCCTGTCGTTATGTTTGAGCATAAAGGTATTTACTGGAGTAAGGTACCGGGAACAGAAGGAGCGAAAATGGTGGAGCCGGATGAAGACTATGTAATTCCTTTGGGTAAAGCCAGAATTCACTTGGAAGCAGACCCCGATCGAATTAAATACGGCGAATCTCTGAGTATTATTACCTATGGTATGGGTGTCTGGTGGGCCAATGCTGCCGCAAAATCTTTTGAAGGCCAAGTTGAAATAGTAGACCTAAGAACCTTGAATCCATGTGATGATGAAGCCATCTTTGAGTCAGTGCGAAAACATAACAAGGTAATTGTCTTAACAGAAGAAACTTTAAACAACTCTTTTGCTCAGGCCATTGCAGGCAGAATACAAGAAGCCTGTTTCCAACATTTGGATGCCCCCGTTAAATGTATTGGCTCTGCTAATATTCCGGCAGTTCCTTTGAACCAAGATATGGAAGCGGTTATGCTTCCAAGTGCAGAAAAAGTAAAAGACGCCATCTCAGAACTACTCGAATTTTAATGAAGAAGATACTTAGCTACAACGTAAATGGGATAAGAGCTGCTTTGCGAAAAGGCTTGGCAGATTACCTTCTGGAAGAAGATGCAGATGTGGTTTGTTTCCAAGAGCTGAAAGCCATGGAAGATCAAATTGATCCCGAGTCAATTTCAGCGCTTACTCACTACCACAAATTCTACTTCTCAGCCGAGAAAAAAGGATATAGCGGAGTTGGGATATATTCAAAAGAGCAGCCTGTAAATATTGTAGAAGGTTGTGGTCATGAGCTATTTGACAAAGAAGGTCGTGTACTAAGACTGGATTTTGAAGATTATTCGGTGATCAGTGCTTATTTCCCTTCCGGGACCACAGGCGATATTCGGCAAGATGTTAAGTACGATTTCCTGGATTACTTCTTTGAATACACACAAAAGCTAAGAAATGAAATCCCTAATCTGATTGTCTGCGGTGATTACAACATATGTAACAAACCCATAGACATTCACAATCCGGTGAGTAATAAGAATTCTTCCGGATTTCTTCCTGAAGAGAGAGAATGGATGGATAAATGGTTTGAAAACAACATGATAGATAGCTTTAGAGCCATTCACGGAGACAAACCTGATCAATACACCTGGTGGAGCTTTAGAGCAAATGCAAGGGCAAATAACAAGGGTTGGAGAATTGATTATATCTCAGTAGCTAATACACTGAAAGATAAATTAGTAGGTGCTGAAATCAGACCCTCAGCTGTACATTCAGATCACTGTCCGATTTACGCTGTTTTGGATTTATAAATCCAGTCTAAGGTTAAACTCAAATCTGGGTTTCTTACCCATGTTTACATAACCTTCTCCCGGTTCATGATAGATATCACCATCTGATCGAAATTCTGATTCTTCTACGAAAAAGGCACTCACTTCAAGACTCAGCTTTTCTAAAAATGTTATGCCTCCGGAAAGCATGTATACCGTGTTTTCGTTGTACATAACACCTGCTCCTGCGCTAAACTTATTCTCAGAAAGCAGAAATGTTTGAAATCCAAAGTAATCTATACCTGCAAAATCAGGATTTCTGAAATGTGCAATATGGGTCATGCTCAATTCTTCATTAATGTCCCACTCGTAAATGAAATGGAAAGTGGTATTTAGACCTGCTTTTTCAAGGTAGTTTGACGGATATAAAATAGTAGTGTCCACTCTTGCATTAAATGTATCTCCATCTACTTCTCTGGGCTCAAGGTAAGGCTGCGGGAAAGGAATAAAATTAGGCTGGTTCAATTTACTCATTGCAAACCCGAATGTGAATCCCTTCTTCTTGATGCTCATCCCTGCACCAATGTCAAAACCTGTTATGTTAGAGTCGGCGTAAACAAAATGGTTTGGACCCCAAACCTTATTAAATTCTCCTGTTTTGGCATAATCCGAGTAATATCCGCCTTCAATCCCCAAAGTGAAAATTGCGCCTGCTTCAGATTTAAAAGCATAAGAACCATATACTTTATATGCATCGTAGCGATTCAATCTTGTTTCTGCTTTGCTGGCATGAGCACCTAATCGCAGTCTATCATCGAAATTGAATTCTAAAGCACTGGTATAGTTGATGTAATCATCAATATCACTTGTAGGACTCATGTACACAGAATTTGTGAAGGTCATAAAGTCATAAGAATAATTCTGTAATGCAGGATTAAAGATGGCAAGTGTTTTATTGTTGCTTGTAAGATCGCTTTGCGCATGTGCAAATTGAAGTCCTCCAATACATAAGAACACAAGAAGGGATTTAAAAATCTTCATTTTCTGTTATATACTTTGTTTACCGAGGTTTTCCAGCATGTTTTTCACCAGTGCTTCGAGATTGTATTTTGGCATCCAATCCCAATCTTGCCTCGCTGCTGAATCATCTATACTACAAGGCCAGCTGTCTGCTATTTTTTGTCTATGATCAGGAGCATATGAAATGCTAAACTCCGGAATATGTTTCTTAATTTCTTCTGTGAGTTGCTCCGGGTTAAAGCTCAATCCGGCAATATTATAACTGCTTTTGAGTTTCACCTTATCTGCCTCGGCATGGGTGATTTCTAGAGTAGCTCTCACTGCATCTTCCATGTGCATCATAGGAAGTTCTGTTTCAGGGCCAAGAAAACACTCATATTGGCCATCCGACAAGGCTTTATGGAAAATATCTACGGCATAATCCGTAGTACCTCCACCGGGCAGAGATTTCCAGCCGATTAAACCGGGATATCGGATACTCCTCACATCAAGTCCATATCGATTGAAATAATATTCACAATAGCGCTCTCCTGCCATTTTGGTAATGCCATAAATCGTATTGGGCTCCAAAATAGTTTGTTGTGGTGTATTCACCCTTGGAGTTGTAGGTCCAAATACGGCAATAGAACTCGGCCAGAAAATACGTTTCACATTGTATTGAAGACAAGCATCGAAGATGTTGAAGAGGCCGTTCATATTTAAATCCCAACCAAATTTCGGATTCTTCTCCGCTGTTGCGGATAGAAGGGCAGCCAAATGATACACCATGGTTGGTTTGTACTTATTAAAGACCTCGGCAATTTTGTCTTTGTCGAGCACGTCTAAGACCTCGAAAGGGCTATTTTTAAACACCGGATGATCCGTGGTTCTGATATCACTTGCAACCACATTATCCGCTCCATACATCTCTTGAAGATTCTCGAGCAATTCGGTTCCTACTTGACCACAGGAACCTATAATCAGAACTTTTTCTGCCATTATCGACTGCGAAAGTAAATAATATAGTGGAGACTTAATGCCATGTTTTCACACCCGCCTCAATTCGAAAGTTGAGATGATTTTCTACCGGAGGTATTGGGCATGAATAATCGTGATTGTATGCACAGTAAGGATTGTAACAATAATTAAAGTCAATTACAGGGTTTTTTAGGTCGTCCGGACTAAAGTCTAAATACCTTCCGGCGCCATAGGTTTCCTTCCCATTTGTAAGGTCTTTGAAAGGGCAAAATAAGTAGTCAGGATGTTCAACATTCTGATAAAGAGCTAAACTGCCCGAGTCGCCCATGATCTCAAAATGTAAAATACCATATCTCTTGTATTCCGGAGTTCTTTCAGTATTTGTTTTCATCTCAAATACTTCGCCGTTCTCAATCTTTTCAAACCTAGCTTTTACTCTGTATTTTTCTGATGGTTCAAAGTATTGCAAGGGCTTTGCATCTATCAATTCCTCTTTGGGAATCACTGCATTCTGACCACTCAGAAAAACAACACTCATGCTATCTTGGTATCGCTTTACTCTTTTTTGGTAAGGATTGAGTCCTTCGTATTCCTTATCCTGAACGCCTTGTACTAGCTCTTTGCTTTCTGAACTTTCTGTCCATTTACTTCTGTCGCTACAAGAAAACAGGACCAAGGCTGAAAGAATTATAAGTGCGTATCTCATATTAAACCTCAAAACTATAAAATCTAGGAGTTGATTCCTTCGAGCATGAGTAAAAAAGCGTAATCCATAGCAGTTTCTTTATGTACTGCAAATCTTCCACTGGCACCGCTATGTCCGGTTTCCATATTCGTATGGAGTAATAGCAGTTTATCGTTGGTTCTCATTTCACGCAGCTTGGCCACCCACTTTGCAGGCTCCCAGTATTGCACCTGACTGTCGTGCAAGCCTGTAGTAACCAATATGTTAGGGTAATCAGTAGCTTTTACATTGTCATAAGGTGAATAGGATTTGATATAATCGTAATATTCCCTCTCATTGGGATTTCCCCACTCATCGTATTCTCCGGTAGTAAGGGGAATAGACTCATCGAGCATAGTGGTTACCACATCTACGAAAGGTACAGCCGCTATTACACCATTCCAGAGCTCAGGTTTGAGATTCAAAATTGCACCCATAAGGAGTCCGCCTGCACTACCCCCCATAGCATAAAGATGCTCTCTTTGGGTGTAGCCTAATTCAATTAGAGTTTCGGCTGAATCAATGAAATCTGTGAAGGTGTTTTTCTTTTTCAGGAGTTTCCCATCCTCATACCAGGCTCTTCCTAGGTCTTCACCTCCTCGTATGTGAGCAATAGCCCAAATAAACCCGCGGTCTAGCAGACTTAATCTTGAAGTACTAAAGTATGGGTCCATAGAATGGCCATAAGAACCGTAACCGTAAAGCACAAGAGGATTAGGCGACTTCAACTTATCCTTTCTATATACCAGCGAAACCGGTACCATAACCCCATCTCTGGCTTTCACCTCAATACGCTTTGCTTCATATAAAGTCTCGTCGTACCCGCCTACTACTTCTTGCTGTTTTAAAAGCGTTTTCTCTCCGGTATTCATATTGTAATCATACACGGAAGTAGGAACCGTGAGTGATGTATATCCAAATCGCAAAACTTCAGAATTAAAATCCGGATTTATTGCCGTCCAACAACTATAGGTCTCTTCTTCGAAGGGTAAGTAGTGCTCGGTTTTACCTTTATGTTCTATAATCCTTAGGTGACTTAAACCTTTGGTTCTTTCTTCTACCACCAAATGATCTTTAAAGATTTCGATTCCTTCTAGTAAGGTATCTTTTCTGTGGCCGATGAGTTGTTCCCAATTATCACGAGTAGTATGAAGCAGAGGACAGGTCATTAGCTTGAAGTTTTGTGCATCCCAATTTGTAAGAATATACCACTGATCTTCGTAATGACTTATACCGTATTCCATCCCTCTGATTCTCTCTTGAAAGATCTCAAAATTGTCTAGAGGAGAATCGGCAGGCAAATAGCGATACTCAGAAGTTAAAGTGCTTCCGGAGGAAACGATGATGAATTTCTGCGACTTGCTCTTGTACACCGAGCAGTAAAACGTTTCATCTCGCTCTTCAAATTTCTCGTGGATATTTCCGGTGAACAAGTCAACGCTATTCACTTTATACGATCGAAGAGTTTGATCATCGCGAAGCGCATAAAAAAGCGTTCTATTATCGTCGGCCCATGCGATACTCGCACTAGTACCCGGTACTTCAATATCCATCATACTACCGGTTTCAAGATTTTTTACTTTGAGGGTATAAATCCTTCTGCCTAAAGTATCCTCCCCAAAGGCAAGCATGGTATTATCTGCACTTACTGAAAGTCCTGCAACATGAAAATAGTCTTTCCCTTCGGCAAGTTCATTCACATCTAGCATTACTTCTTCTTGATGATCGAGATCAACCGGCTTTCTGCAATAAAGAGGATATTCTTTACCACTTACATATCTACTGTAATACCAATATCCATTCTTGAAATAAGGCACACTCTCATCGTCTTCCTTTATTCTTCCGACAATTTCTTTGTAAAGGGTTTCCTGAAGTTGCTCTGTTGACTTCATTCGCTCTGCGGTATATTGATTTTCAGCGCTTAAATAAGACAAAACATCTTTATTCTCACGCTGGTTTAGCCAGTAATAATTGTCTATCCGGGTATCTCCGTGGATACTGAGTTCTTTGGGGCGTTTTTCTGCGCGCGGTTCCTGCATAACCACAAGATTATAGGATACATTTTAAGAGTTAGGTGCTTCTATGTTGGAGAAATAAACATTTTATTGGACACCATTCCTTATTTCATGGTATTTCAAATTGTAATATTGCTCCATGAACCACAAGGTGTACCTCATACCTAACTTCATCGGAGATCAAAATGCCGATCTATTACCAAAAAATACGCTTGATAAAATTCACGAGCTCAAGGTCTTTATTGTTGAGCGCGAAAAGACCGCAAGAGCATTTCTGAAGGCCATAGATCACCCATGCCCACAACCCGACTTCATTTTTCACGAACTGGATAAACACAATTCTTATGAAGGCTTTAGAAAGTTCTTTAATGATCAAATTAAAAAAAACAACATTGGTCTTCTTTCAGAAGCCGGCCTTCCTGCAATAGCCGACCCCGGTTCTGAGGTGGTTAAATACGCCCATAAAAATAATTGTGCTGTTGTTCCTCTAGCGGGAAGCTCTTCTTTATTTCTCGCTTTGACGGCTTCAGGGATGAATGGACAGCAATTTACTTTCCACGGTTATTTACCAATTCAGAAACCCGACAAGATAAAAGCCTTGAAGCAACTTGAGCGAAATGCCAGGAATCACACTCAAATCTTTATCGAAACACCTTACCGAAATAATGATATGCTTCAATGCATGGTGGATAATCTCGCATCCAATACCATAATGGCTTTTGCTTGTGATTTGGAAACTGATAACCAAACCATTGTCTCTGGTAATCCCTCTGATTTCAAAGGGAAAAGCTACGACCTGCATAAACGACCCTGTGTTTTTATGATTCAGTCGTAACATATCATTTCGAAATACGTATTACAAGTATGAGAATACTTGTAGCGCTAATTATTCTAATTGGTTTTAATGTAAATGCACAACTTCCGAAGTATCTGGTTCTCGAAGGTGGAGGAATTAGAGGCCTGGCCTATAGTGGAGCACTGGAAACGCTGGACTCCTCAGGTGTACTTGACGAAATAGAATGCATTGCCGGCACTTCTTCAGGTGCTATTGCGGGTTCACTTTATGCGATTGGATACGAGCCAACAGAGATTACGGAAATCATGATGGAAACCAGTATCCAAAACTTTAACCAAGTTGGGTTTCCTCTTTTCGGCGGTATTAGAAGAATGAAAAAATCGTATGGCTACTATTCAACCGAAAGATTTGAAAAGACCATTGAAAAGCTCATTGAAAAACGAGGTTTGAATCCGGAGCTGAGCTTTGCCGAACTTCATCAAATGAGAACAAAGGATGCTCGCTATAAAGATCTCTACATCACCGGTACCTCAATGAATGAACAGGCACCGGTAATTTTCTCTTATGAGACTTATCCAAATATGAAAATATCAACAGCGCTCAGAATTAGCATTAGTATTCCGCTGTATTTTGAAGCTATATTTCTCGACAGCAACGGTACTGTTCAAGATCAAAAGACATGTCCGGACTGTGACATTATGGTAGATGGAGGAGTACTTAACAATTACCCCATTCACCTATTCGATTCCATTGCATATGATAGTACCGGACAAGAAATTATCTTCCCCAACCCTTACACTTTAGGCCTTAAACTTGAGCGCAGCGACCAGGTTAATTATGGCTATGATTTAGCACCTTATCAAGTGAACAATATGGGCGATTTTGTAGGAGCAGTATATACCTTAAGTTTTGAAAACCTGAATCGCGAACATCTTTGTAAGCAACACTATGAGCAGACCGTTGTTATCGATAATTTAGATATGAATCCACGAGTGCGAAGAATTCCGAAAAAAGAGAAGCAGAAGTTGATAGAGAGTGGCAGAAACGGTGCGCGAGAATACCTTATCGCAGTAAGGTAATGGTTCCTTTTCTAATATGAACTTCGAGGTCAATTCCGGTGGCGTAAATACTGTAGAAATAGACTCCCTGCTGCACCGGCTCACCATTGAATGTCCCATCCCAACCGTCCATGCAGTTGTCTGAAGTAAAGAGTACTTCACCCCAGCGATTGAAAACGACAATGGTATATCGATCAATAAAAACACCTCTAGGCTGAAAAGTCTCATTCAAATTGTCGCCATTCATAGTAAAGGCATTTGGAACAAAAAGCATTGATTCTGCGTTTGAGCACACTATATTGGAATGGCTTTCCCAATTCTGGTCTACAGAAACTGCCGTAACTCGATAACAAGATAAGGAGGCACATTCCGCGTCCAATAGTTCGTCTACATATGAGGTATCATTAATATCATTCAATGTTGCGATACTCTCAAATTCGGTTTCACTCACCTGGCGTTCAACTTTATAATAACTAATTCCGTCGGTCCAAACAGCGGATCTGTTCCAAGTTAACTTAGGATATATACTCGAGCTTTGGGTTTGCATTTGAAGGTGGATAGTTCTTGAAGGTGATGACCAGTTACTGGTGCCATCACAGACATCTTTCTGCCTGATTTGGTAGGTATAGTATTCTTTATCGGTATCTGCAGTGTTCATATGAAGACCGGTTTGATTGAAATTGCCTTTGGTTAACACGCCATTTTGAGACAGCCGTTCGTATTCAAATCCCTGAAAAGGTAGAAATGGCGTTTTTGCACTGTCTATTGTAATTTCAATCTGCTGATCCAGGTTAACCGAAACATTCTGAATAACAGGAGGATCTATGGTATAATGCCATATAGGTTTCACTCTTGCCGTATCTGAATTAGAGCGATATCGCGAACCTCTTGCTTCAATTTTGTAGGTTTTATAGACCGCACAAAATTGGAGACCGGTATCACAATAAGAAAGTCGGGTGCCGGGAACCGAATCAATAAGCATCATCATCCCATTATCTTCTCTATAAATGTAATAGCTCCTTACGTCCCAACCCTCATAGGCATTCCAATCAATGCATCTTTTCAAGGTATCGGATCTACCATTAGCTCTTACGCTGCAATGCTCAATCAATGAATCGAGTGATGGCGCTGAACATATACTCGTCATGCCCATTTTTAGGCAAACAGAGCCCAGAGAAGCATCTACCCCGGGAAGTATTAATAAAGTGTCTTTTATGTCTGTAATCTCAATAGAGGTTCCATTCCGGAAAATGCTGTACGACTCAAAAAATGGACTTTCAGTCTCTTTCCATTCTACTTGTAAGGTGTTATCGGGTAAAACAGTAACCCGTTTCATCAAATCTTCCTGTGTCGAATTAGGTCCTAAAACCTTTAAAATCTCAGACTTTGATATTGAATCTATACAGCCTGCATCATCAGCCACCCTGAGCTTCATATCTAAATTCCCTTCTGCTGTTGCAAAAAACTCGAATGGACTTCCCGATCCAATATAGCTTTCATTTAGGAACCAATCCAGAGCCTGTATCCCGGTATCAGCAGAAGACAAATTTATTCCTCTTACTGTATCGTTTAAACAGAAAGCCGCTTCACTCAATGAAAAATCTGCTTGCAGGTCGTATAATTTTACATTCTCAGTTCGCTCATTTGTACACCCAACAGTATCCATCACTGCCAGTGTAACCGAAATTTTATCGAAATCAGTATTGCTTAAAGTAAAACTATCTTGACTTGATGTAAAACTTCCAATGGCCCATCCAACAAACTCTATAGGCTCCTCACTCGTGCTGGTATTTTTAAAGTCAACCGGCTTGTTTCTGCATGGACCGTTTACTTCAAAACTTACATCGGGTAATGCTACCACATGAATACTGTCTTCGGGGTACATAGGGTAGCTACAATCTTGCGAATCTGTAACCAACATTATGATGCTGTAGGTCCCCGGAAGAGCATATTCATGGATAATATTACTGCCGGTAAGTACGCTTCCGTCTCCCATATCCCATTCATAACTCTTGGCATTTCCATTTACCACATTAAACTCTACAGTGTCGTATAGGCAAAGCTTAGATACCCCGAAGTCTACCTCAACCGGGTCTCCTTCTATACGCACCAATGAATCAATAAATACAGAATCTATACAACCCTGGTCATCGGTAACCTTTAAGGATATATTATATCTGCCGGTTAAAGTAAAGATTCTGCTCGGATTAGCTAAGGCCGAGAAAAACTCACCATCTACATACCACCTTCTTTCTTTTACCGGACCGAGTTTGGAATACGACTTATCTTTAAATTGAACCAATAATGGTGGGCAGGTACTTTCAGGGTCTGTGTACGAAAAATCAGCTTGTAAAGCCGGCACCGGAGCTTCAAGTATGAGCATTTGAGTGTTTACACAACCCGATAAGCCTTTCACCCGCAGGTAAATTGTATCTTTATTCCCGTCGGCCTTTATCACTTGTTGAAATTCGGGCTTCTTGCTGTAGCGGTGTGTGTTATTGTATGATATACCGTAATTATCTACAAAGGCACTATCCTCCGGATTTACGTAAAACCTAAAAGTATATAAATACTCATCACAACTGATGATTGAATCTTCTTGCCTTGTTTCAAATCGAAGACCGGGATAACGGTAATTCACTTGCGAAGTAGAATAGCAACTATCTTCACCTGCTAACAACTGAAAACTAATAATTCCTGTAGAAGGATCTTTCACAGAATTTATAGTCACCTTAGTTTCGAATTGCGTGGATTCAATAGTATCGCCATCTACAATCCAATATCTAAACCCTCCCGTATCATTCCAAAAACTGTCGTTCAAGGTATAAGTTTTGGGTAAGCAACCCGGTGATTGGTTGGTTGAGATACTGGTTCTTGGACCGTTTGCCGTAAAAGTTGAATCTAAAACTACTTTACAATCCCCGGCATAACCATGAAGTGAGAATCTAACACTTCCGCTTTTTAAGAAGGTATAATCTATTGCATTATTGGGGTTTTTAAACGGGGTTCCGTTAAATCTCCATTGCACAGAATCCAGATTTAATGCAGTGCCGGCAATGCTCAAATCCATGGGTACACATCCGGTGCTGCTGATACTCCATTTTAGTTGAGCGGAATCTTTAACAATCATGGTTTGCTTCATCGAATCCATGCATCCTGTCTCCGCATTGGCAGCATACAATGAGAGCTGAGTTTCATCTTCAAAAGAATAGTTAAAAACAGAATCACTTGTGAGATATACTCCACTCAAGATGTACCAGAATGAATCTGCTCCAACCACTTCACTTACTGTTTTTCGTTGGGCATCTATACACGAATCGTAGATTTGACTGAATCTGGCAAATGGCCCTAACACGGTAATTGCAGAATCTACAATGATGGTATCGTGGCAGCCGTAATGCGCAGCAGAATGAAAAATAGCGAGATCTGAGGGATACTCTTTTAGAGCAAACTCAGGATCGCGTGCCAGGCTAGTAGCAGCGCCAACCTGCCAAAACCAGCTATTTGGTCTTACATCTCCATAGTAAATATGCTCATACAAAATATCCTCTCCGTTACAGACTGTATCTTTATCCCAATCAATATCGATATCAGGGCGTATGCCCGCTCCCACGGAGCGTATTGATGAGGATTTACACCCGAGCTCATCGGTAACCTCTAGTTCAATGTAATAATATCCGGTATCGGTGTAGCTGAACTTGGGCGGGTTCTCGCCAATAAAACTATCGCTGGTTTGCCCATCGTACCGCCACACATATGAAACCACATCATACATGCCTTTATACTTAAAAGTTTGGAGAAAATCGTAAGGTGCGCATGCACCTGTATCCTCTCCTAAAAAAACCTCCGGGAAAGCAACTTGCACCGTATCTGTGTAAGTAACCTCACAGCCATTGCGGTCTCTTTGGTAAAGGTGGAAAACATGGGGACCTTCAGAATCTACGAAAACGCTTCCGGATGGGTTCTTTGATGTTCTATTCCCTAAAATATCCCAGGAAAATGAATCGAGTCCGCTGCTGTCCATCTCGTAATCGAGCCATTGACCAAAGGAACAAATCAAACTATCACCGAGAACCATTCTATTCTCCGGCAATGCAAAAACCTCAATAAATTTTGTGAGGGTGTCATAACAATCTTTATTGTTTACCTCGAGTCGAACTTTATGTATTCCGGGCCCGAGATTGGCCGTCACTTCCTTACCACTTTTAAAATTTGAACCCGGTATTCTCCAGTTGTAAGCTGTAGCCGTAGTTAATTTAGGCTGTATATTTTCTATGAAAGTAACTTCATTATTTACGCACTTTTCACCTTCCGGAATAATAAAATCTATACTTAAATCTCGTAACTCAATCTCTCCTTTAACTGTAAGTGTATCTGAACAACCAAAAGCATTAGTAACAGCCAAGCTCACATCGTACTTTCCAAAAGTACTATAGGTGTAGGTCGCGTGATAAGTGGATGCCGTACCGCTTCCATCACCAAAATCCCAAGAATACGTATCACCGAAGTTCTTAAAAGTAGTATTGGTGAAATCTACTTTTATTGGAGCCTTACAATGCCTGGTTGCCGGGAATGTAAATTCCGCTTCAGGCTTGGGCCTTACCGTTATGTAATCAAAGTAAGTAGTGTCTGAGGTACAACCATTGCTATCTTCTGCAAGAAGTGTTACAGCATACTTTCCTTCAGTTAGATATTGATGACTAGGGTTCTCTGAAATTGATGTTACACCATCACCGAAATCCCATGACCAATTTTTTATGCCTGTATCACCGGCTACGGTAGTATTGGTAAAATCAATTATATCGAGTTCGCAGCAAGTTCGAGCTGCCGTGAATTTAACAACAGGATTCTTATAAATTTTTATTTTCTGCGAATGTGTTGATGAATTTCCCGAAGCATCTTTAGCTGTTAGGGTAACATCATAAATTCCGGCTTTGGTGTATATAACAGAAGGACTTGTTAATACTGAAGTTTTCCCATTACCAAAATCCCAACTGAATGAAACTGCAACTCCAATGGTATTATTTGTAAATCGAACAGTAGTCGGGTTACATCCACTGCTTACGGAAGGGGTAAAGTTTGCTGTAACTTGAGAAAATAGCGGCAAGGCCAAAAAGACCGCTAACACGCTAGCCCAAAAACGCGAAACTTTGATTGGATTGGCCACCATAGGAAAGACGATCTACAGCTTGAAAAGTTGCAAGATCTTCACTCTCAAAAATAAGGCTTTAAGGCCTATATAAATGTCACATTAACCTCAGGCCAAGGAAAAATTCAGGCTTACAAGGCGGCTTTTTGAATTTCTTCAACTACTTCCGGATTTAATAAGGTAGAAATATCGCCAAAATTGTCTCGTTCACCGGAGGCGATTTTTCTCAGAATTCTTCGCATAATTTTACCGCTTCTAGTTTTGGGTAAACCATTGACTATCTGGATCTTTTCCGGCTTAGCAATAGGCCCTACCGTTGATGAAACTAAGTCGAGTAACTCTTGTTCCAGATTAGAAGTATCAGCTCCATCAATACAATTCACAAATGCATAAATGCTATTTCCTTTAATGGGATGAGGATAACCAACAACAGCCGATTCTGCTACTGCATCATGTTCATCAATGGCATTTTCAATTTCAGCAGTACCTAAATTATGACCGCTTACTATAACGATATCATCTACTCGACCCGTAATTCTATAGTTTCCATCCGCGTCTCGCTTAGCGCCATCACCGGTAAAGTAATTCCCCGGAAAAGCAGAGTAATAGGTATCTTTAAACCTTTTATGATCTCCGTAAATAGTTCTGGCCATACCCGGCCATGGGTGCTTTATACAGAGTCTGCCTTCGGCTTCAATATCCCTTAGCTCATTTCCGTTTTCGTCCATCAAACAAGGCTGAATTCCCGGAAGAGGTAAAGTTGCATACGTTGGGATTAGAGGTGTGATACCCGCCAAAGGAGAAATCATAATACCACCGGTTTCTGTTTGCCACCAAGTATCAACTACCGGTACTTTTTCTTTACCAATTTCTTTATGATACCATTCCCAGGCTTCGTGATTTATAGGTTCACCTACCGTTCCCAGAGCCTTCAATGAGCTTAAATCACTCCGATTTACAAAGCTAATATCACAAGCTGCCAATGCTCTTATCGCCGTAGGCGCTGTATAGAAAATATTGACCTTGTGTTTCTCCACCACATCCCAGAACCTGCCTACATCGGGGTAAGAGGGCACTCCTTCAAACATAATGGTAGTAGCTCCGGCGCTCAGCGGACCGTAAATAATATAACTGTGACCTGTTATCCAGCCTATATCTGCGGTACACCAGTATACATCTCCTTCCTCATATTGAAACACAGATCTAAAGCTAAAATTGGCATAAACCATATACCCACCACAGGTGTGGACCATTCCTTTAGGTTTACCTGTTGAGCCGGAAGTATAAAGAATGAAAAGTAAGTCTTCCGCATCCATCACCTCAGCTTCGCAGTCTGCAGACTGATTGGGTTGAAGATCGTGCCACCAAAGATCGCGTTCAGCATTCATATTCACTGCTGACCCGGTTCGTTTTAACACGACCACCTTCTCTACGCAATCACATTGCTTAAGAGCGTCATCACAAATTTCTTTAAGAGGTGTTGTTTTAGCTCCTCTGAAACCTCCGTCGGCAGTTAACACCCACTTGCAACTTGCGTCATTTATTCTATCTGCAAGCGATTGAGCACTAAAACCGGCAAAAACTACAGAGTGCACTGCCCCAATTCTTGCACAAGCTAAGACAGAATAAGCTAACTCGGGAACCATGGGCATATACAAACAAACACGGTCTCCTTTTTTCACACCCAGTGATTTGAGCATGTTTGCTGTTTTATTCATCTCCTCATAAAGCTTTTTATAGCTGATATGAAGAGCGCCTTCACCCGGTTCATTAGGTTCCCAAATGATAGCAGTCTTATTTGCATGATCTCTAAGATGTCGATCTATGCAGTTTTCTGTAATATTGAGTTTTGCATCCTTAAACCAAGAAATTCTCGGTTCGTGAAGATCGCAATCCATTACCTCAGACCAATCTTCCTTCCACTCGAAATTTGCTCGTGCAAAATCTCCCCAAAATAATTCAGGGTCTTCTACACTCTTTAAATATTCTTTTCTGTATGCATCAAAATTCTTAGGTATCGCCATAATCAGCGACTAAATTACAGATTAAGCTGTAAATCCCTGAATTCTGGCTACCAATTCTGAAGATTGAATTACTCCGCTTTGTCTCCAAAGCATCTTGCCTCCTTTAAAAATCATGAGTGTAGGCACCCCTTGAACATGATATGCTTCTGCTAATTTCGGGTTGCGATCAACATCAATTTTTAGCACTTTAACATCTGATCCCAACTCGCCTTTCACTTGCTCTAGTATAGGTGCCATCATTTTACATGGACCACACCACTCTGCACTGAAATCTACAAGAACAGGTACATCACCGGATACTATGTCTTTAAAATTTGCCATCTAGTTTATTATCTTCAATTCTTTTACCAAATTGAAAAACTGACAATTCGACTGGATTAGAGTCGGTCTACTGAGGCCCAGCTACCACCGTTGTATGCCTCAATTCCTTGATTCCTCAAGATCTTTGCCGCTGTTCCACTTCGCATTCCGCTGGCACAACATGTAATAACCGGCTTATTCCAAGATTGAATTTGATTCACCTTACCGCTAATTTTATCTAGAGGAATATTCTTCGATCCTTTTACATGTCCGGATTGAAATTCTCCTGCAGTTCTAACATCCACTATCACTGCGCCTTGTTCTAGAACAGCACTAAGGTCTGTTCCTCCACCAAATAATTTTTTCAATTGATTTATCATACCGCAAATTTGAACTCGGAAATTTGAACTTGAAGTAACTTAAGTTACACGACACTGCGAATGAATTAATTTCTGATTTTTGCAGCGTGAATCTACCCGTTAAATCTGAAGTTTTAAAAACTCTTGCTGAAAGTCTGGAAGAGCGGAAAAAAGAGGTGTTGAGGCAAATCAAAACCGTACAGGAGAGTATAAATTCTGATGAAAAAAGCAGTGCGGGGGATAAGTATGAGACCAGCAGAGCTATGGGACAAATTGAAATAGATCAACTAAGGACTCAACTCTCACAAATTAATAATCAAGAAGCCCAACTGAGCACTATTTATGATGTTAAGCACGACACCATAAGGAACGGATCATTAATTCAACTCAAGGATAAAATCATCTTTATCAGCATTGCCTTTGGTAAGTTCCCGGTGGGTGAAGATTCAATTATAGCGATTTCAGCTGCCTCTCCCATTGGACAAGCATTACTGGATCATAAAAAAGGAGAAACGTTGACATTCAACGGCAAGCCTATCTTCATTATTGAAGTTTATTAGCATCGTTTCATTATGCAAACATTTGGCAAATCCGAAGCCTTTGCATATATTTGGTAAAATGTTATATTTGCCTAACGATCGTTAGTTATGTTGCAATCCACTGAACGAAAACGAGAAATACTAGCAACTTCACAGCAGTTGTTTAAGGATCATGGATATGCCAGCACCTCTGTGCGAGACATTGCCAAAGCTTTAAATATCGAAGCTGCAAGTTTGTATAGTCATATCGAGTCTAAAGAAGATATTCTGAAGATTACTTGTTTTGAATTAGCTGAAAAGTTTGAATCTGCCATTAAAGAAGTGAATGACATTTACTTCAATGCAGAAGAAAAATTGAGAATGGCCATCAAGTTTCATGTTGAGATATTAACTCATAATCTCAATGCAGCTGTGGTTTTCATTCGTGAGTGGAGGCATTTAAGCGATGAGTCGAAAAAGGAATTTATAGAGAAGCGAAACGCCTATGAAGAAGGCATTCGAGAGATCATTCAAACCGGAATCGACGAGGGAACATTTAACGAAATTGATAAAAGATTCGCTGCCTTAACTGTGTTATCCAGCGTAAACTGGATTGTTGAATGGTACAAAGAAGGCGGAAGATTGAGTCCTGAAGAAGTCGCAAACAATTTAAGTGATTTCATACTAACCGGATTAAAAGCAAGTAACCCAACCCAACTATTTTAAAAAAACATTATGTACGGAAATGCTTATATAGACCCAAATCAAACCAACAAACTCACCGCGGATGAAGATCCGGTGAAGTTAGCAGAGTTTGAAGCTAGAATTCAGGCAGGTGAAAAAATTGAACCTGCAGATTGGATGCCAAAAGAGTATCGCAAACAATTGATCCGAATGATTGAGCAGCATGCTCACTCTGAAATCATTGGCGCCCTACCCGAAGGTACCTGGATTACCAGAGCTCCCGGTTTCAGAAGAAAGCTGGCGCTTATGGCAAAAGTTCAGGATGAAGTAGGACATGCTCAATTGCTTTATTCCGCAGCAGAAACGCTAGGGAAAAGCAGAGAGGATATGATCAATGATCTTATTACCGGTAAATCGAAATACAGTAATGTGTTCAACTACCCGGCTTTGACTTGGGCAGATAGCGCTGTTATAGCATGGTTAATTGATGCAGGTGCGATTGTGAATCAGCTGGCAAACAGTAAAGGTTCTTATGGCCCTTATTGCAGAGCCCTAGAGCGTATTTGTTACGAAGAGAGCTTTCACCTAAAATACGGTCATGACAATGTTGTTCATCTTGCAACCGGAACTAAAAAACAAAGAGAAATGGTTCAGGAAGCGCTCACCCGTTGGTGGCCTCCAATCATGCACTTCTTTGGACCTTCAGATAAAATTTCGGTTCACAGTGAAACATTGATGAAGTGGAAAGTTAAAATGGCTTCTAATGACGCTATGAGACAGCAGTTTCTAGATATGTATGTTCCGAAAATTTGGGATTTAGGCCTAACACTTCCAGATCCAAACCTTCGTAAAAATCCCGAGACTAAACTTTGGGAATACACCGAACCTGACTGGGAAGAGTTCAAGCGCGTAATTAACGGCGATGGACCTTGCAACGCAGAAAGATTAGCCGTAAGAAGAATGGCAGAAGAAAAAGGAAGATGGGTGAGAAGAGCGATTCTTGGAGAAAATGCAGAATATGTAAAACCCTTTGCCTAATATGAAAAAAGTACTAACAACCATTATCTTGCTAAGCACCGCAGTGTTTAGCTTTGCTCAAATTCCCAATGCCCAATTCGAACAGTGGTCTGAACGAAATGTACCTACTCTCGACGATTGGAACATTGCAGGAAATGTCACAAAAACAAGTGATGCCAGCACCGGCTTTTCGGCCGTTCGTCTGGATAACAACCTGGCAACTAACACTTTCGGATTAGTGACAAACGCCAATATTAGCACGAGTATATCAGGAGGACATCCTTATACCGATAATCCTTTGGTGATGACACTCTCTGTTAAGTACGACTTAGCACCTGGTGATGTTGGAAAAGTGCTTTTGATTTTCACAGCAGCCGGCAACCCAATTGCAAGTATTGATTTTACTGTAAATGGAAATAGCGCCGACACATTTGAACACTATAAAGTACCTATTCAATGGGCTGTATCTACTAACCCGGATACTGCAATTGTTGCTATTTCTACTGTTGATCTCACCAATGCAACTGTAAATGGCGATGGTTATATGATTATCGACAACCTCGGCTTTGAATCTGTTGGAAGTCCAAATGATGATTTGCCAAATAATGACTTTGAAAATTGGAGCAATGTACCAATCAATTACCCCGATAACTGGTATACCACGGATCTATTAATTTTAGATCAGTATAATTTGGCTGCAGATTTAAATTCTGTTGTTAGAGAAACTTCGAAACCACATGATGGTTCAGTTTCCCTATTACTTCAAAATAGAATGGCAGAAGGAGATATACTTCCGGGTGTTGCAGTAACCGGAGAAAGTGTTGCTGCGGTTGAAAATCCTGCCTTTCCTGTATCTAAAAACTGGAATGTCCTTCACGGATTATATAAATACCTTCCGGACAATGGAGATACAGCAACTATTGCTGTTGCCTTTTTCTCTAATGGGAGTCTTGTTGGTTATGGCAGTATTGATTTTGCAGACAGCACCGACACTGATCTATACACCTATTTCTCTATCCCTATAACCTTTGGCCCCTCTGTTTCTGCAGATAGCGCCACGATCGTTATAAACTCAGCTGATTTCGACAATCCTGTTGGAGAGAACACTCAGCTTTGGGTAGATAATTTGGAGTTTTCAGATTACAGTTTGAGTACCCCTGAAATCGAAGAATTACAAGTTGCTATTTATCCCAACCCGGCGAGCACTACACTTCATCTTTCAGGCATTACCGGCCCCGTAAATATTCGAGTTCTAGATGCTCAGGGAAGACTTGTTTTAAGTTCTCAGGAAACTACAATCGATGTAAGTGCGCTTCATAGCGGCACCTATACTTTGATTGTGACATCTGAAAACAAGGTTCAGAGAAGAAGCTTTATAAAAGCAGAATGAAAAGACTAAATCTCATATTTACACTCTTGATTTTTAGCGGCTTGACTGCCTTTGGTCAGACCGTTGAGAATGGTTCGTTTGAAGTATGGGATAAATACGAATATTACAAACTAGACTCTTGGTTCACTCCTACAAGAAACGTAAGTAGAACCACTGATTCTAAAGAGGGCAAATATGCTCTAAAGTTAGAGAATACGATTTCTGAAACCGGTGCTAAGTATAGATCCTACGCATACAACCGATATATCCCGGCCGGTCTGAGAGGCTTTAAATTTGAAGACGAAGCATTATCTCTGGTTTTTTGGGCAAAATACGATTTAGCAGAAGGTGATTCCGGAAGGATTGTAGCATACCTGAGAAAAGACGGGGTAACTAAAGGATATGTAGACTTCAGTATGTATGGGAGTACCAACGATAACTATGTTAAGCACAGTGTTCCAATCTACTGGTACAGCTCCAGAATTCCGGATACAGCCTGGATCTATTTGTATTCGTACACGGAAACAGATGTTGATGGTCCCGGTTACATTATCTTCGATGATATTCACTTTGAAAACATTGGTAAAAGAGGTCATGACATGACCAACCAAGGTTTTGAAAACTGGACTGATTTAGGAGTTGAATACCCTCATAACTGGAGATCCCTCGATTTACTTTATATCGATAATTACAGCACCTTTTTACCTGAGAGATCTGCTTTCAAGAGCGAAGATGCGGTAGTAGGAGATTACTCCCTAAAAGTTTCTAATTACGAAAGCAATGATATTCCTAGAAGAAGCTACATCTTTATAGGTACCGAGGACGTTCATCGTTACACTCCTTCTTATATCGTATCAAACCGATATGAATATATTCAGGGCTACTATAAAATGGTATCAGATGCTGAGGATTCAGCATATATGCAATTTAGAACTTACGGAAATGGGAGGTATTACTCTAACAATGTAGTGTATTTCACACCGAATAATCGATGGCAACATTTCTCGGCGCCCATTTCATATTATTACGCAGACAGCATTCCGGACAGTGCTTACCTTGCAATTTACAGTGGAACCGGGGTTATTAAAAGCTCCAATACGGCATTGTATTTAGATGGTTTGGAACTAGTAAATGAGCCTTATTCAGTTTCCATTGCGCCGCTGGAAACCGGAGCTAAAGTATATCCAAACCCTACTTCCTCCGGCATTACAATAGAATTAGAAGAACCGAGCTATATCCAAATCCTGAATACTCAAGGTGTTATCCTTGAATCGATGAATCTGGAAGCAGGTAGACAAGAACTTAATTTAGAACAACTCCCCGTTGGGGTATATTATATCTACGCAAAAACCAAGGATAAAAAAACATGGCAGAAGAAAATAATGAAAAGATAGATTCATTGGACCCCCGAATAATGCGGGCGTCACTAGACCACTCAGACATCGATCCGCTAGAAAGTTTGGATCAATTTCAAACGTTTGAGGTTTTCCATCAAGCAAAAAGAGGGGCTCAACATCAGCATGTAGGAATAGTTCATGCACCCAATCCGGAAATGGCCCTTTTATATGCAAAAGAGCAATATGCAAGAAGAGGGGTTACCGCCAATCTGTGGGTAGTACCGAGCAAGTATGTATTTGCAACATCCTATTTTGACGACGACATGTTTGATACTACTCCTGAGAAGATTCACAGAGATCCGGCTACATACAAGGTGATGGATAAAATTAAAGAATACAAGGAAAGACAAGAAGCATAAGATAATGAACTCAATAGAAGCATTAAAAGAACTTTTATATAAAATGGCAGATGATCAGTTAATCATCGGTCATAGAAATAGTGAATGGACCGGAATAGGCCCCATATTAGAAGAAGACATTGCCTTCTCCAGTATGGCACAGGACAAAATTGGTCAATCTGAGCACTTGTACAACCTTTTGCACCAGTTAGGTGAATCAGATGCAGATACATTGGCTTTTACAAGAAATGCAGATCAGTTTCATAATTCACAATTGACTGAGCTGCCTATTGGAGAATATGATTTCAGTCTAATTCGTCATTTCCTGTTTGATTTTGCAGAGATGCTCAGATTTGACGGATTGCGGAATTCAGCTTATATGCCTCTAGCTCAACTTGCAAAAAAATTCTACGGTGAGATCAAGTATCACACCATGCACGCATCAACCTGGGTAAGACAATTAGGTCAGGGGAATGAAGAAAGTAAAGCGAGAATGCAGTCTGCCTTAAATGAAGCATGGAATTATGCTCTTGGGATTTTTGAACAAGGTGAAGGCGAAACTGTTTTACAAGAAGAGAAAATATTTGAAGGAGAAGCATCGCTACAAGAAAAGTGGCTAAATGCGATTACTCCTATATTAGAAGAAGCTGGTTTATCTATACCCGACAAATCAACATGGGAACCTAAAAACGGAGGAAGAAAAGGATATCATACAGATTACCTTCAACCGCTTTTAGATGAAATGTCGGAAGTCTATAGTATAGACCCTACAGCAGATTGGTAATATGTTTACAGAAAAAGAAATACGATCCATATTAAAAGAAGTTAAAGATCCTGAAATTCCCACAATTTCGATAGTAGATTTAGGTATTGTAACCGGCATTGAGGTATCTGAGGCTAATGACGTTCATGTAACCCTCACTCCCACTTTTGCGGGCTGTCCGGCACTTAGATTGATGGAAGATATGGTGGAAGAACGGTTAGCTAAACTTCCGGAGATAGGAACGGTTTCCGTGAACACCAGTTTCGATATTACCTGGACCACTGATATGATCACCCCTGAGGGTCATGAAGCGATTAAAAAGCACGGTTTAGCACCACCTAAACGCAACTGCGCTAAAATCGACATGAAACTGCTTGAGGAGACAGTTTGTCCTTATTGCGACAGCAGCAACACCACTTTAAAATCTCCTTTTGGTCCAACATTATGCCGTAGTTTACATTATTGTAACGATTGTAAACAAGCTTTTGAAGGATTTAAGCCGGTTTCCTAGTTTAAATCTCAAACATTAATAGCACCTTTGCGCGCTATTAATTACCATGTTGGATCTGAATCAAATATTAAGTGCATTTCTCGTGCTATTTGCGGTTATTGATGTGATTGGTGCTGCACCACTCATCATTAACATAAAAGAGAAAACAGGAGATATTAATGCGGGGCTCGCTACTCTGGTAACCAGTCTTATTATGATCTCCTTCCTATTTTTAGGTGAATCTCTACTCAAGTTTATTGGAGTTGATGTAGGCTCATTTGCTGTGGCGGGTTCAATCCTCATGGCCTTCATTGCTTTTGAAATGATTCTTGGTGTACAGATTTTTAAAGACGAAGACGTAGATCAAGCTACTGCTTCAATTGTCCCATTGGCCTTCCCATTGTTAGCCGGTGCCGGTTCTCTAACCACTATACTTTCTATTCGCGCAGAATACGAGATGCTGAACATTATTGTTGCAATAGTTTTAAATATGATTGTTGTATTTGTAGTGTTGAGATACCTTTACCTCGTTGAAAGAGTATTGGGACCAACCGGGATTCGAGTGCTTAAAAAAGTGTTTGGAATAATCTTGCTCGCCATTGCAGTGAAACTTTTCAGCAGCAATGCCGCACTACTCTTCTCCGCTAGCTAAAACATCCGCTACGCGATTGGCAATAATCTGCCTGCCTACTTCATCGTAATGCTCCGTTGTCCAGTTTTGATCGGTGTAATGTTTACCGGGGACTGCTTCCAGGTTATCTACCACTTCAGCACCTCGCGACTCCAAGTACTGAACCAGAATATCTCTGTTTTGCCTCATGAGCCATACTAAAGGCTCACCAACAAGGCTGTCTGCATATTCTGTATTCTCTGCCAGAAAATTGAAAATCAGGCGATATCCTTTCTCTTTGCATATTCTGGTGATTTCATCCAACTCCTGCATTCTAGGATTTTCATTCGAATCAATTTGAAAAGCATATGCTTTAATGTAGTGATCTGCCAAGGTTCGTTTCTCCATATCCTGCTCACCATTCTCATCCACAAACTTGGGCAGTTCACACCATTTCTTTATTGTAGGTGCAGGAAACTCTACCTCTTGAGACTTCAAGGTATCATAGGTCCACTCATACCACATGGCCTTATCTCTTTCTGTAACATCTTTATCGTCGTATGCATTAAGTGTTAGAAGAACTCTGTTGAGCAGAGGTGGGTTAAGCTTAAATAATCTAGCCTGCTTTTGAAGACTGGTTTCTATCGGAGCGTGAATGGTAGCCTGATTAAGGGTTCTTAGATTCAGTGTTACGATGACAGTGTGTACGGTCTCCGATTCAATTCTTTGGATCAAAGGAATATAGATACCGGCATGATAGGCTCCTTTATTTAGTGACCCCACTCTATAGCCTGATTCTATACCAATTAAGGTACTGATAGAATATCGCTGGGTATCATTGGGATGAATTGAGAAATTAGAGCTTTCACCCAGATAAATCACATCACAAGTATCCTGTTTAGACCATAGGTCGAGAAGAACATGTGCATCGTATTTTTTCAAATCATCCACCCAAAAATACTGCGTATACACCCAGTTGAACCCAACTAGAAGTGCTATTACTAGAAGTAATTTTATTGGAATCGATATGAGGTTCGCTTTCTTCAAAACTGAAAATAAATAAAGGGATGATTTACCGCTCCGCCTAAGGCTGTTAAACAAAATAATAAGAAAGCATATGTACCCCAGCGCAAGAGAGCAGGCTTATTATCTACCCAACGATCAAAGCGATTGTTGTACAATAGAATTTCGAAAAGGATGAATAAAGCAGCAGGCAATATCAAACCCTTTGAAAACATTAAACTCTGGGTACCTTGATCCAGTTTAAATTGATTCACAAGTTCAGAAAAGGCTGCTAAATTATCAACCCTAAAGAATACCCATGCAATACTCACAATTAAAAAAGTGAGTATTCCCCCAACCAAGGATTGCCCCTTAAACTTGATTCCGGTTTTCTTGATCAGAAATTCGATCAAGTACATCAAACCATGAATTCCTCCCCAAATCAAAAAGGTCCATTCAGCTCCATGCCAAAAACCACTTATGGCAAAAACAATGAAGATATTGAAGGCCCATCTGGGAACTTTAACTCTATTACCACCTAGAGGAATATAGAGATAATCTCGGAACCAAGTACTTAGCGAAATATGCCAACGTTGCCAAAACTCATTAATGGACCTTGACAAATAAGGTGTTTTGAAATTATCCATAAGCTCAATCCCCAACAACATTGCACTTCCTTGAGCAATAAGGGAGTAGCCCGCAAAATCCCCATAAATCTGAAAACCGAAGAGCATGGTTCCGGAGAAAATACCCCAACGAGAGAACTGCTCGGGATTGGCATAAACGGCATCAACGGTTTGAGCCAAGTTATCTGCAATGCAGAGCTTCATGAAGAATCCGAATAAGATAAGTCTTAGCCCATTCTTGAAGTTGATATAATTAAAGCGATGTTCTTTATCAAATTGCGGCCTTAAATTGGTAAATCGTTCAATGGGCCCTGCTACTAATTGAGGGAAGAAACACACAAACAAGGCAAACTTGCCTAAGTGCTTTTCAGGTTCAATTTTTCTCCAATAAACATCAAGCGTATAACTGAGAGTTTGGAAAGTATAAAAGGAAATTCCAACCGGGATTACCAAATACAAGGCATAATACATTTCTCCTAGAACAGGGTACTCTGCTGCTTTTATACTCAATTGCATTAAATCTTTTGAAGGCAGAAAGAGCTTTAGGTATTTAAAGAGAAAAAGCAAGCCGAGATTAGTACCCAAACTAAGAAATAGCCATGCCTTTCTCTTCCATTGCTCTATGGATTTTCCAATTTGATTAGATGCACTGAAATCTACTAATGTAGAAAGCGCAATGAGTCCTAAAAACTCAATTTTCCAGTATCCGTAAAAGAAATAGCTGGCAATAAGCAATAAAATCCAACGGAACTTTGGGGCCAGAAAATAGTACAGGATTACGACTAGCGGTAAAAAAATGAGATATGGCACCGAGTTGAATAACACCTTGAACTATTACTTTGTGAGAGCAAAAATAGAAGGCTTTGAAACCTGTCCAACTTATCTTAATTATTTTGATGAGCTTAAGTGCTAAGGCACAGAAGATATCACTCGATTCTGCCAGAACTTGGCTTCAAGACAAACCGCGAGTTATTGTAGGCTTTCACAATAGAAACACTTTAGTAAATACAGATAAAGTTAAGCTTTATGGAGGGATGATAGGACTAGAATACCGCAATAAATTGAAGCTATACGTAGGAATCTATGGTTTTGGTAACGAGAATCGAGCGGTCTTAACTAACTCTAGTTTATTTGAGGAAGATACCGTGGTTAGACTTACTAGTGTAAGTAACCTCAGTGTAGGTGTTGAATATACCTTCTATACCCACAAAAGGTGGAGTTTTAGCGCTCCTGTTCAACTGGGCTTTGGGGCAATGTATACAGACTATTTTAGTAACAATGCATTGATTGAACGAAACGACCTTGGTCTCTTTCCGCTTGAGGGGGGAGTAAATGCGTATTACGAAATATTTAGCTGGTTTGGAATAAAAGGTGGGGCGGGATACCGTCTAAACATAGGAAAGGCGCCGGTTAGAAAACTCAGCGCCCCTTATTATAGTATTGGATTGTCTTTTGTTATTATAAATCTCTATCGAGAAATTGAGGGTCGGATTGGTAATTAATCCGGTACATCACCACCTTCAAATTCTTCCATTGGAGCTATATCCGATCCGTCTGTTCCATCTTCCGCATCTTTATACCCCTGCTCTATCAACATATGCTGAACGATGTCAGGCAAGTTGGCAGCACCCACTTTCTTGAATATTATTTCTTTATTCTCATTGAGCACATAAATCTGTGGTGTTGTAGTAATATTATAGTGCTTTCTAAATTTATCTTCTCCAAAAGCATTGGCTACATTGAGGAAGTTCAATTCCTTTTCTCGCACATACTTTTTCCAGCCTTCCCAGTCGCCTTGCGTATAAACGGCATAAATGAATACCTCTTCTTTGTTACAGCTATCATAGAACTTTTTCACAATCGGAATTTCTTTTTTACAATGGCCGCATTCATGGTCCCAGAAGATCACAATGGTTACCGGCGAATTCACCTCGTAAAGTGAGTGTGTATTTGCGGTGAATGTGGTATCAGGCATGTTCATGTTTGGAGCAATCTTTCCGCAAAGTGTTGCTTCCATTTTTCCGGCCTGTTCGCACATATCAGCTTTAAAAGCAGAATCTATCCAAAACGCTTTCCCTGTGCAGTAATAGTTAGCAGCGATGTAATGAGTTGCCTTGTCAAAGCACAGATACTTCACATCCTGGAAATGTCGTAATAAGTAGTGTAAAGTATGTTTGAACTGATCTCTACTTCCGGCGGCTTCAATATCTTTAATTAGTTTATCTGCTAACATGATTGCCGTATCTGCAATGGGTGGAACGTAGCTATTAAAATACTCTTTTATTTTGGCATGAAATACCGGTGAACGAACCAAACCATCTTCTGAATGATCTACATTATCCCAGTAATGAGATCTCACCCAAAGGTACTTCCAGGTATTAACATCCTTCTTTGCAACGCTTGCAGGTGCCTCCGGAGGAGTCACTTCTTTCATTGCTTTGTAGAGCTTACCGATAAATAGATCCGGGTTCTTAGTTGTAACTTCTTCTCTTTTAGCTGCTACTTCTTTTCCTACTTCTTGATATTTAGTGATAAGCGCTGCTCTTTGAACAGAGTCTTCTTCTGCTTCAATCTGTCGTCTCAAATCTGCAGCTTCTTCCCCTTTTTTCGTTGCAAAGCGATTAAACTCAAAAAACACTTTATTCTCTTCAGAGCCTTTAATCACCATATTTTCAGGCTTTAACTCCGTATTGTTTTCGAAGTAATATTTAGTCTGATCTTCATCATCAGAAATCACAATCTCGAAGTAATTATGGTCTGGTAATACCACCAAATAAATACCGGTTTCCAAGGTCTTTTCACCAACAAAATGGAATACCCCATCTTTACAAACTGAACTTGTATCTCTGGCATATTGTTTATCCATGAGATGATTTGCAAGAATGAGTTCGTTTGGACAGGAAAGCCCCTTAATCTTCACGGCAATATCGTATTGCGCTTGAGATTGAATTGCAGTAAAAAAGCCAATAAGAAGTATGAGTATTTTTTTCATATGTTTGGTAAGCAATAGTACAAAAAATGTAACAAGCATTTAAGTTATCTATTATTATGACTATTTAATGCTCAAAAATGATGCCTAATCACTCTGAACAATCTAATAACGATTCATTTTTTGAAATGGTTTATCAAGTGGTAAGATTAATTCCTCCCGGAAGAGTAACTACTTACGGGGCAATTGGCAAGTACCTTGGGGCGGCACGCTCTGCCAGAATGGTCGGTTGGGCCATGAACAACGCACATTCAGTGCATCCACCGGTTCCGGCACATCGTGTGGTAAACCGCATAGGATTGTTGACAGGTAAAGCTCATTTCAGTACACCACAGCAAATGCAAGTTTTACTAGAAAATGAAGGTCTAAAGGTAAAAGACGATCAAATCATTGACTTTAACACGTACTTCTGGGATCCTATGGAAGAACTAAAGATTTAAGCCCGGAATATTTGGCATAATCTCCCTTAACTTCTCTTGATTGGCTTGCTCTGCCATTCGAAGTGCATCATTAGTGGCTTGTACAATCATGTGTTCTACTTCTTCTTGGGGTCTTACTTTATATGCGCTTTCATTCACTTTTATTGATAGAATTTCACGTGCACCATTGCAAGTTACTTTGGTCATGCCATTCATAGACTCTCCTTCAAACTCCATAGCTGCTAGCACTTCGCGCATCTCCTCAGCTTTCTTCTGAGCTTCTTTTATCTTATTAAATCCGAACATTCGTTAATTAGGTTTACTTTAAAATTTAATACAAGCCGCGCGAATTTATCAATATCTTCCTTACATTGGCATTTTTATTTTCAACTAATATCCATTTATGAAAAGCATATACATACTTTTCACGCTACTAATAATCAGTACATTAGCGTGCAACAGCTCCGAAAAAAAGGACAATAAAGCAGAAGAAATTACAGAAGAACAGCCCTCCGATTTAACCAGCTATATCGAGGTTGGACTAAGCACAGACTTAGCTCAATTAGAAGAATATGAAAGAGCTATGTTACCACATTTGATCAAAGCTGCAGATATTATGAATGAGCTTTTTTGGGTGCAGGCATATGGAGATAGAAAAGCGCTTTTTGCGAATATAAAAGATGACGATTTACTGAATTTCGCTCGAATAAACTACGGTCCATGGGATCGATTGAATGGCGATAAACCCTTCATTGAAGGAGTGGGTGAAAAACCTTTAGGCGCAAATATTTATCCTGCAGATATCACCAAGGAAGAATTTGAAGATGCAGGCCTGGAAGATGAAAAGGGTCAATACTCTATGGTGAGACGAAATGATGAGGGTAAACTTTATACTATTCCTTATCATGAATTTTTCAAAGATCAACTTACCGAAGCCAGCAACCATATAAAGGCTGCTGCTGAACTCTGTGAAAATGAAGAACTCAAGACTTACCTTGAATTGAGAGCTGAAGCTTTACTCACCGATGATTTTGACAAAAGCGATATCGCTTGGCTTAACATGAAAACCAATGGTATTGATATCATTATTGGTCCAATAGAACATTACGAAGACAAACTCTATAATTATAGAACAGCTTACGAATCATATGTCCTGGTTAAAGACAAAGAATGGAGTGCTAAGCTTGCGAAATACGTGACCTTCCTACCTCAATTGCAAAGTGAGTTACCGGTAGACCCAAAATACAAACAAGAGACCCCAAGTAGCGATGGAGCGCAACTCAATGCATATGATGTGATCTTCTACGCAGGGGACTGCAATGCAGGCAGCAAAACTATTGCGGTTAATCTACCTAATGATGAGCAAATACAGGTTGAGCATGGAACGAGAAGAAGTCAGCTTAAGAATGCCATGAAAGCAAAGTTTGATCATATTTTACTTCCAATTTCAGAAGTTCTGATATCAGAAGATCAGCGAAAGCACATCACATTCAATGCTTTCTTTAGCAACACTATGTTTCACGAAGTGGCACACGGACTTGGCATTAAAAATACTGTGAATGGTAAAGGCACGGTTCGAGAGGCACTAGCTGAGGAATTTAGCGCTTTGGAAGAAGGGAAAGCCGACATTCTTGGACTTTATATGGTTACCAGTTTAAAGGAAATGGGCGAGTTAGAAGAAGGCGAACTCATGGATTACTATGTAACCTTCATGGCCAGTATTTTCCGATCTGTTCGATTTGGCGCTTCTTCAGCACATGGGAAAGCCAATATGCTTCGATTTAATTACTTCAAAGATAAAGAAGCCTTTAAGCGAAATGAAGATGGCACTTACTCTGTAGATATGGCCAAGATGAAAGAAGCTGTAAAAAGTTTAACAGCCATGATTCTTAAATTACAAGGTGATGGAGATAAAGATGCTGTTATTCAATTAATGGAAAAGGACGGTATAATCCATGCCGATCTTGAGGCCGATCTTCAAAGATTAGAAGATGCCGAAATTCCGGTGGATGTAGTATTCAAACAAGGAATTGCACATTTAGGACTATAAAAAAAGGGGACTTTCGTCCCCCTTTTCGTTCATCAGAAATATTCCTTACTCCTTAAGGAACTTTACTATGGTTAGTGTTCCGTCATCCGCAAATACATGCGCGTAGTACATCCCCTTGGTTAGTTTACTGATGTCGATTTGCCTTAGATCGCCTTGTTGTTCTAAAGCCAAACTTCCATCCATCGCGTAAATCTTAACCGAGCTTAGTTTTTTATCATCAGAGCTTATAGCCACTGTTGTTCTTGCAGGACTCGGACTAACATTGGCTCGCCAAGAAACTGCTCCTTTAACATCTGTGTTTTTAGTTGGTGTTTCTTCAGCAACCGATTTCTGAAGCCCTATTCTTACTTTATAGGTAATGCTTGTTTTACATTCGGTACGAGGATCATACACTGTTAATGTAACTTCATATACCCCTCTTTGTGAGTACTTGTGTCGGGTCTTTTCACCTTCTCCATATGATCCATCACCGTAATCCCAGTAATATCTGCTCTTATCAGATCCATTACTTCTCGCTTTAAAGTAGACCTTGTTAGAGTAAGTGGCATATTTAAAATCAGCTTTCAGGTCACATGGTCTTTCAATTAGAATGGTCTTACACACACAGGTTTTACATTTTGTTCTAGGGTTGAATACGATAAGGCAAATCTCATACTTACCGTATCCATCGTATTCATGCTTGGTTTTAATTCCGGTTCCATCCTGCATGTCGCCGAATGACCAGAAGTACAATACTGAGTCTTGGTTAGATTTAGCTTGAACCAAAATGTTTTTCCCATCAATTCTGACATCAAAATCTGCCCTTAAATCACAGCCTTTGTTTTCATCTTCAATCTTAACTCGTTTACAGATTTTTGTTCTGCAAACTTTATTCGTATTGGTATTGCTGGCATATACAGTAAGGCAGACCTCATATACTCCGGGCTTATCGTAACTATGCTTTATTTCATCGCCGTAGCCTGTAATTCCATCGCCAAAATCCCAAACGAATCGCGCTGGTGAAGCATTGGCTTTAGCTACAAATTTGAAGTCGTTTCCGTCTTGTCTAAATTCGAATTTAGCTTCAAGGTCACAGTCATTGTCTTCCACAACTACTCTTTCGCAGGTCTTGAAGTCGCAGATAACAGTGCCTGTTTTTGAGTATACTGTTAGACATACTGCATATACTCCGGGTTTCTGATAACGGTGTCCAACTTCATCGCCGGTTCCTATGTTTCCATCACCAAAATCCCATACATATCGAACATTAGAATCATTAGCTTTAGCGTAAAATTTAAACGCATTGCCATCCTGACGATAATCGAATTTGGCTCTTAATGAGCAAGGGTCGATCAACACTCTTTTGCAAACTTCCGTCTTGCAACCGTAAATCGTGTCTTTTGCATAAAAGCAAACAGTGTATACCCCTCTTTGGTCATATCGGTGCTTGGCAGCCTGACCTCTAGCATGTTCTCCATCGCCAAAGCTAAAACCATAGACTACGTTGCTGCTGTTTGAAGTTCCTCGTACGGCAATACTCATTCCATCCTGCACCAAATCGAATTCAGCTTTCAATCGATCGCAGTTTACAATTTCTACTGCCTTACAAACTCGCGTTGTACATCTTTGGTTTGAGACTGAATCGAAGGCAATTACAGTAAGGCATACTTTGTATTCTCCGGGAGAAGAAAAACTGTGTTTCGTACGCTGGCCTCTGAGTGAGCTGCCATCCGAAATCTCCCAAGAAAAAGCTGCGGGATAATGACTGGATCGAGCTACCAATTGTACCTCTAGGTTGTCATGATCAACATCAAAACTAAAATCAGACTTACAGTTTAATGTTTGAGCATTTGCAGATGTAATGATAAAAAATGAAAAAGTTAAAAGTAGTAGTTGAAGGACTTTACCTTGTAAATGTGTCTTCTGTAGATTAGGTAATTTCATAGCAATTCTTCTTGTTTGCATATTGGTCTGCAAAAAATGAAGAGGGTTGCATTAAATTTTGAAACTAATTTGTATTATGCTGATTTATAGACTCTTAAGCGATTACTTTTTACGATTAATCACGTAATTAATCAGCGACTCGAGATAAGAAGTTGAACCTGTAGCCGGTAGTTTATTAAGTTGATTCAAGGCAGATTGCTTGTAAGAATGCATTCTATCGGTGGCATAATCTATGCCTCCTTTTTCCTTAACAAATTGAATAACTTCTTTAATTTCTTGCTTCGATTTCTTGTCCTTCTTCATGATACGAATGATCTTTTTTCGTTCAGAAGAAGATGACTTGTTTAAGGAGTAGATTAAAGGCAGGGTCATCTTATTTTCCACGATATCAATCCCTGTTGGCTTTCCTACATTGTTATCGCCATAATCGAAGAGATCATCCTTTATCTGAAATGCAATCCCAATATCCAGTCCCATTTGCCTTACATTCTCAATCACTTCTTCAGAGTCTGTCGTGCTGGCAGCACCAATCCCGCAACAAGAGGCCAAAAGGGAAGCTGTTTTTTTAGTGATGATATCGAAGTATACATCCTCAGTAATATCCAATTTTCGGGCCTTCTCCATTTGAAGAAGCTCCCCTTCACTCATTTGCTCAACAGCAGATGATAGAATTTCGAGGGCCTGATGATCTTTATTCTTTAATGAAAGCAAGAGGCCTTTACTCAAGAGATAATCTCCTACGAGCACAGCGATCTTGTTTTTCCAGAGTGCGTTGATAGAAAAGTAACCTCTGCGCACATTTGCATCATCTACCACATCGTCATGCACTAAGGTTGCGGTATGAAGAAGTTCAACAAGGGAAGCACCTCTGTAGGTAGATTCATTAATGTCTCCAAACATCTTGGCGCAGTGCATTACAAGCAGTGGACGCATTTGTTTGCCTTTTCGCTTCACAATATAGGTCATAATGGTATCCAGTAAAGACACCTTACTTCTCATGCTTTCGCGAAACTTCTCTTCGAATATCTTCAGCTCCTGCTCAATGGGTGATTTTATATATTCTAATTCCGAAGACATTAATTATAGCCGTGCAAGATACATTTTGCCTTTTAGTAGAAACAAAAAAAGAGAGCAAATGCTCTCTTTTCTTTAAATATTATCGAAGATTTTAGTCTTCATCCAGAGCTTTAGCCGCTGTATAACTCAGTTTAAGTGCATTTACTTCTCTTAACTCCTGTTTGATATCGGAAATCATTCCCATTTTAACAGTAACGTCTGCTTTTAGAGAGGTGGTCATATACTTAATTTCGTCCGGATTCTTTTTTGAGTTAATCGATATGATATATGGTTGTATCATATCAAGATCCGCAAAATCGTCACCCAGTTGAATTCTACTTGCTGTTCCGTTTCTGTCATCAAGCGGCGGACCAACAAAGATGTAATATAGTCTTGATTTCTTTTCGAGCTTTTCTACTTCTGTAGCTTGAGGCAGTTTGGTTCGCACCTTCATTTCACTGTCTCTCATTTTAGTTGCCACCATGAAGAAGAAGAGCAGCATGAAAACAATATCGGGCAGCGACGATGTATTAATCGCCGGACTCTCGCCTCCTTTTTTCTTCTTAAACTTTGACATTAATTACCTCCTACGTTAACCGGTTCTGCTTCTGATAATTTCTTAGGATATTTATCAGTAACCTCTTTTGCTTGATCTTCTGATCGAAGTTTATCTAGAGGTACACCAAATTTTCTGATAGAGTATTCATCTCTTACTTCAGAGTAAGCTGCAGAAAGTTCATTATACACTCTTACATACATATCGTAAGATGTTCCTCTATCGTTCTTAAGTGAAACAATAGCATCTGTTGAACTCACTGCTAAATTTGGATCCTTACCTTCATTCGTCAAATGTTGAATGGTTTTATCCTTTAGCTTCTCTATTCGCATGAGCTCGCCTTCAACCAATAACTGATCGTTGGCGTTCACAAGCACTTCCAAAACATTCCTTTTTCTCTGCTTGGTATCAGGTGGTGGGACATCCGTAATAGGCGGAAGTGTTACCTGAAGACCGGTTGGAATATCCATGGTAGTGGTTACAAGGAAAAACACAAGCAACAGAAATGCGATATCTGCCATAGATCCTGCGTTTATTTCCGGTATGCCTCTGCCGCTTCTTGCCATTTTTTAACTTTTAAAGATTGCGCTTACTTCTGCTGCTATGATTGATACAATTGCAATAGCAATGGAACCATACATAATGTAAAGACCGGCATCTACCATTTTAGAACTTCCAATCTCCGTTACGCCAAACTCTATGTATTTGTCAGTAATCTCACCTGCAGAAAGACTGTATCCTATACCTGCAAGTATGAGCATTACCACGATTCCTACTACTGACTTGATTGCCGATTTTGGTTGATATATTAATCCTCCAAGTGCTCCAACTATTGCTGCTACAATTGCTACTGCAAACAGCGTAATTGTTAGACCAATGCTGAAAGATGTTCCTTTGAAAAAGTTCTCACCGAACCAAAGGAGATAAAACACACCATAGGCAATACAAGCTACAATGATAGCATAGAATACAATTGTGATTATTCTACTTGTGCTCATAATTAGCTTCCTACTTGTACTACTTTATTTTTAACTAGTATATCTACCAAAGTAATAGATGCATCTTCCATTTTGTTAACAATGCTATCTACTTTGGATACAACATAATTGTAAAATATCTGAAGGATAATCGCAACGATCAAACCGGCAACTGTAGTTAAAAGTGCCACCTTAATACCTTTTGCAACAACCCCGGGAGAAATGTCACCGGCTTTCTCAATCGCATCAAATGCGTCGATCATACCAATTACTGTTCCAAGGAACCCAAGCATCGGTGCTAGTGCAATAAAAAGTGATAACCAAACTAGTCCCTTTTCTAGTTGTCCCATCTGAACAGAACCGTAGCTGATTACCGTTTTTTCTACCACATCAATGGAGCCGTGTTCTGCACGATCAAGTCCTTGATAGAAGATACTTGCTACAGGACCTCTTGTTCTTCTGCAAATTTCTTTCGCTTCAGAGATATTACCGCTTGATACGGCAGCATCGATCTGATTCACAAATTTGTCAGTGTTAATAGACATCCAGAATAAAGATATAATTCGCTCAATTGCAATGGCTAAACCTAAAATCAAACAGATTAAAGGGAAGGACATGAATACAGGTCCACCTTCAATAAATTTAGATTTCAAAGCTTGGATACCCTCGGGATCTTCAGCTTCTTCTTCCGTTGCAGCTGCTTCTTCCTCAGCAGGAGCAGCAGGCTCTTCAGTTTCAGCGTTTGCAGATGAATCATCCACTACTTCTTCCGTTGCAGCTGCTGGTTCTTCTTGAGCAAAAACAGGATTAATGTTTAGTGTTAAAACACTGAGTAACATTAATAGTGACAATAGTTTTTTCATGCTATGTTTTGTGGTTATTTGACGTTTGCGGACAAAAATAGAAAAATTTGTATAGTCAGAGCGTTTATTCATATTAAAATAAAGTGAATCCCTCATATTGATGTTCAAATAGAACTGTTTAAAAATGATTTTCGTTTATTTCTTTCCTCAAAATATAAAAACAAGCATTTTCGCTTGACGAATGGTGGCTAAAACAAAAATTCAATATGTCTGCACACAATGTGGTGCCGTTTATGCCAAACAGGTTGGAAAGTGTTTCTCATGTGGTTCCTTCAATACGGTAATTGAAGAGAAAGTAGTGAAAGGGGCAAAAGCACAGGTTAGTTTAAGAGATCAACAAAGCACTGTTACCCCCATTCTAGAAGTCGACTCATTAAAAATTGCAAGGATTAAGGCCCCCGGTCAAGAATTGAATCGTATTCTGGGTGGCGGACTGGTTCCTGGATCTGTAATTCTCTTAGGTGGTGAGCCCGGCATTGGAAAGTCAACTCTCCTCTTGCAAACTGCATTGAGATCAAATAACACCATTTTATATGTTAGCGGTGAGGAAAGCTTAAATCAAATTAAGATTAGAGCCGACAGAATTGGGATTGACAATGAGAACTGTCTTTTACTCAACGAAACTTGCGTAGAAGAGGTAATCAAGCAATTTAAACAATACAAGCCTCAATGGGTCATCATAGATTCTATTCAGACGATGTACTCACAATACTTGGATGCCACCCCCGGGACTGTGGCTCAAATTAGAGAAAGTTCTTCTTTACTCATCCAATATGCGAAGCAAAATGATGTACCTATAATATTAGTAGGACATATTACTAAAGAGGGGCAGCTCGCCGGACCAAAAGTCTTGGAGCACATGGTAGATACGGTATTGCAATTTGAAGGCGAAACTCAAAATGCTTATAGAATATTAAGAAGCTTCAAAAATCGATTTGGCTCAGCGCAGGAACTTGGCATTTATGAAATGACGGCTTCGGGAATGCGTGAAGTTTCAAACCCATCTGAAATCCTGATTAGCCAGCGTTCCGAAAACCTTTCGGGTATCGCAGTAGTAGCAAGTCTCGAAGGAAATAGACCATTACTTATTGAGACACAAGCACTTGTAAGCAATGCTGTTTACGGTAATCCTCAAAGAAACACCAATGGTTATGAGCTGAAGCGCTTAAATATGCTCCTGGCAGTGTTGGAGAAGCGGGGATCTTACCAATTGGGTATGATGGATGTTTTTGTGAACATCGCCGGAGGCCTAAAAACAGCAGACACCGCAGCAGACTTGGGAATTGCAGCATCAATAATATCATCCCTCCTCAATAAACCATTACCTTCTAAAATGGCCTTTGCAGGTGAAATTGGTCTAAGTGGTGAAGTTAGACCGGTGCCCAGAATAGAATTGAGAATTAAAGAAGCTCAGAAACTCGGCTTTAAGCATTTCATGCTTTCTGATCAAAATGATATTCAGATCGAAACAAAAAAAATAGAGATCATTAGAATAGAGAATATCACAGAAGCCTTCTCCAAGTTATTCTCTTAAACGCCCAAATCAGTATACAAACAGAGCCAATCACAAGGTAATTAATGCCGCTGTGTGGGTAAGAATGCGGCCTGCAGCAGTTTTCAAGCATTATTTTTATTTTTTTATCAAAATAGCATGCAACCCTTTTGCAAGTGCGCCGACTAATGGGTAAACAGGACAATTTGAAGAATGAACAGGAAATCATTTCTGCCTGTATTAAAAGAGACCCAAATGCACAGCAACTTTTATTTAATCAATACGCAGGGAAGTTGTTGGGTGTCTGTGCCCGGTATTGCACCAATCTCGATGATGCAAAAGATGCCTTACACGAGGGTTTCCTTAAAATATTCAATCAAATTGACCGATTTAAAGGGGGAAGTAAATTAGAGACCTGGATGACTCGCATCATGATATACACGGCCATCGACCATTTTAAGAAAAGCATTAAATGGAAACCTATGGACGCTGAGCAAATGAGCAGTATTCAAGAAGATGAGGCTGTTGAAATAGAGATTGAAGAAAAAGAAGAAATCAGCCTAAACCAAATCTACCAAATTATATCAAAACTACCTGATGGTTACCGCATCATATTTAACCTTTATGCTATTGAAGGTTATACCCATAGTGAAATAGCAAAGGAGCTCGAGATTAGTGAAGGCACTTCAAAATCTCAGCTCGCAAGAGCTAGAAAACTAATAAAGAAAATGTTAAAGGAAGAACACAACATTGGCTAAAAAGAAACAACATATCGATGATTTCTTTAAATCCCAATTGCAGGGATCGGAGCTGCCTTTAGACGGTTCGGAATGGGCCAGAATGAGCAAAGCATTGGGTCATGAGAAGAAAAAACGACGTTTCTTCTGGTGGTGGTTCTTTGGTGCCTTCGTGCTACTGGTAGGAATTGCCGGACTTGGATCTCTCTGGATAAATAATGGCGATCAGGCTAATGTAGAAACGACCTCCAAAACGGAAAAATCACAAGCCGGGTTAAAGCATTCTTCCGCAACTGAAGCAGAAATTGAAGCAAGGCTTACCGACGCTACTCCTTCCAAGGAAGGCGATATCGCTTTAGTTGAGGCTAAAGCTTCACCAAATACTGCAAAAACTAGTACTCCAATATCCAATACCGACGGAAATAGAGTGTATAAGAACCTTGATTTGACAACTCGGCCTAACAATGCTATAGTTTCAGGAAATTCAGATCCGATCGATGATATTGTGGATGATAATTCTGATGTAAACTCTGATCTGGATGTATTTAATGAATTGCCCGGCTTGCTCGACTACAAACTGGTTGATATTGAGACTGAGATTGCTAATCCATGGACTTTGAGATCGAAAATCAAGAGAAAAGACGCACCTCAAATTCTTCCGGTGTATCTAGGATTTACCGGCGCTTTACAAGTTAATCAGCAGACCACAGGCGGAAATAACAGCAATGAGGTAAACAGCATTAATGCGAATGAATTTTCGCGCTTAACTCCTAGTTTCGGCCTTGAACTCAAGTTTCTAACGAATAATAACTGGAGCATCAATAGCGGCCTTCGCTATCAAGTACAAGGGCAATCGCTGGGATCAGCGTTTAGCAGAAATCCTGCAATCACTATTGAAATTTACGATAGCATACCGGTGTTAAATCCTCAAGGAGATACTACAGATTGGCTTCCTTATAATTACAGAGACACTACTTTGAATTCAAACCTGAGTAATCCGAGCTTAAATTATTTGAGTTTTTCATTGGGCATTAGTAAGTCTATTCCTTTTGGACATCGATGGGGCTTAAATGTAGGTTTAGAAATTAGACCTAAGATATTACTGAATGCAGGTGGAACTTCAGTAGCGTACAATAGCATTGGTACCAATCAAGATATAAATCAGTTCAATCGATTCGGCTTATCCGGCGGTTTGAACTTGGGTGTTCATTATCAACTGAGTCCGAACTACATGGTTCAATGGGATGTATTTAGCCAGTTTGATTTTAACGATATAAGAGCGAGAAGTGATATCCATCAACGATACAGATTGTATGGCAGCAGAGTAGGAATTTATTACAGATTAAGATAGTGCTATGAGAAGAATTGCGATAATACTATGGGTGCTATTCAGTTTTGCTGAGTTAAAAGCACAAGTTTGGACACCACTAAACGGAGGTGTTTCCGGGGTGCCAACTGCTACAACGCAAGAAGGTCAACTCCTAGCAGTGGCCTCTATTGTAGAGAATGGCAATGGATATAGAAGCCATAGAATACAAATTTGGAATGGGTATTACTGGCAGAAATTACCCCTTCTTGTTGCTGATAGTAGCTCCTTTATAAGCAGTCTTCAATTTTACAAAAAGAGCCTCTACATTGCAGGAAGGTTCGATAGTATCAAAGGAATTTCTTCGGCACAAAACATCATTCGATGGAAAGATAGAGCCTATGAGGCTGTTACAGCATTCAATAATAACATCGACAATTTTGCTGCAATCAATCAACTTAGCACCTACAAAGGATTGCTGGTTGCTGCAGGACCATTCAAGGTGAAAAGCAGTTTAGACGGAGATAATTTAGCCTTCTTTAATGGAATTTCTATTGTGAGTCCTAGCACAATATTAAGTTTTGGCTCCGGAGTAAATGGAAGTATTAGTGCTATTTATTCTGATGATACCGCTACACTGATTGTAGGAGGAAGGTTCACTCTTGTAAATGATACATCCACTGCACAATTAGCATATTACAGAAATGGCAAATGGAATAGAATTACGAACAACGATAAAGTCGCAAGTAAAATCACGCTGAAGGATAGTACCATCTATTTCATGGGCAGAAGTTTAGCTAGCAAAGAGCTCGGGATTTACAAGAGCACTGGCAATAGCACAGACACTGCCGAAAATGGCATTGAGAATATTTTAGCGCTATTCGACCTTATTAATATCAATGGAAATATCTATGCCAGCGGAATCTTTGAAATGGACGGAATAAACAGCAATGTAAACCTCATTCATTTAGATGGAGATACCTGGAAAGCAGTAAAAAATGGAAGCATCACCGGTTTGCGAAATCTCGAAGAATACAATGGCGCACTGATTGGAAGCGGGCCTTTTGTTTATCACAACCTACAGAAATTCAACTACATAGCCGAATATACCGAAAATGTAGGATTAGTGTCGGGTAAGGTCTATTTCGACAAAGACAAGAATTGTAAGTTTAGCGATAGAGACGAGGCGCTTCAAGACTTTGTGATTCAGATACAGCCCGGAAATCATATTATTAAACCGGGAGTCGAAGGCAATTTCTTTGCATTCTTAGAAGAAGGGAAATACACCCTTATCATACATCCCGGGAAATACTGGTTCCCTTCCGATTGCAGCAATGACTCAATTGAAATCGAACTAAAAAAAGGGGAATTGTTAGCGAATCGTGATTTTGCTTTGATTCAGAAAACCGGAATCCGCGATTTGTCGGTCCGACTCACTTCTTCCTCCGGTTTGCGAGTAAATAAAGATCGGAACATAGCCTACACCCTCACTTTCGAGAATAGAGGTTCTGAAGATGTTGCATCTACCAGTGTCAGTTTAACCAGTGATTCTCGACTCAACAATGTAAAATTTGATCCGAGTCCAAGTAGTGTGAATGGCAATAATGCGACATGGGAAATCAATGATTTTTATGCCGGAGAAAGACGAAATATACATTGTGTTTTCGCTTACGCTGATAATAGCACGGATGATATTGAACTAAGCGCATCAATCCCTATTGAAGGGAATGACGTAAATCCCGAAGATAATCAATCCGAATTGAGTCAGGAGCTCTCTGAATTTGAATATGAATTCCATAAATCCATTCTCGGAGATCAATTGGGGGACAGCATTGAGTTGATTGATAGCGCCACTGAGATAGAGTATATCATCAATTTTGCGAACTATACCAGCGACACAATTTACACTGTATATGTGGTTGACACGATTAAACTGAATCATAGTTTATCCTATATTCAGACCACTGCTGCAAGTCATGATTTCCAAACCGAAGCCTTTCCCGGAAAAAAGGGGGAAGACATTGGAATTATCATTTGGACTTTTGAAGATATAAAACTGGCCCCTAATCCAAATCAAAACCCCGAAATTGTGAGTCACCAAGGTTTTGTACGCTTTAAACTGGGGCTAAACCCTAATCTGGCTCAGGGAATGACATTAACAAATCGGGCAAGTGTTGTCTTTGATTACTATGATGCTCAAAGCACGAATACCACGCAGGCAGTAGTTGTAAATCAAATTGCGGGTATTGAAGAATTTGATGTAGAGAATGCGCTGTTTAAAGTCTATCCTAATCCCGCAGGAAATACAATTCATTTAGATATAGAGCTTAATGGATTTCAGAATTATTCCTATTCAATTTACGGAATGGATGGGCAAATCTGCCTCTCCGGAGAACAAAGTTCAGATGCCCTTGATATTGAGAACTTGAGTGCCGGTGTATATTTCATCAAGGTGTACTCTCAAGGTGAAATCTACACTTGTAAGTTTGTTAAGCTCTAATCAAGCACATCCTCCATTAAGGCAACAGGGTGACGTGAAACTATTTCATTTCGTTCAATGTTCTGAAGGTCTTCATAGGCCATACTGTAGCTCTTTTTTGCAATTTCTGAATGAAACGTCTTGAAGCTTTGCTTAGTGAGGTCTAAAACAGATAAGAAATCCGGATAGCTCACATCATTTTTCGATTTCAACATGATTACGTTTCTCACATCCTCACTTGGATCCATGTTTTTCAAAATCTGAGTTTTGAAGCCGGATTTGCTCACTTCCTCACCAGCTACCACTATTTGTCCTGCCGAGTTTAGCCATACTTCTGTAACCTTATCGTTATACTCTTGGGTCTTCCCTCCTTCTTTATCAATAGAAGTTGATATGCCATAATCATTGGTTTTCACATTGCTGATAATCATAAAAAATACCAGTAGTAAGAAGGCCACATCCGCTACAGAGCTTTGAGCAGAGGCCAGCATGGGTCTTTTAATCTTTCCTTGGAACATATCTGGAAAACGTTGATTTGGGTGAGATTATGGTATTGATTTGAGTACTGAATGGTTCTAATTCACGACGAGCTGAACTGTACTATATTCGAATAAGAACTACTTTTGCGGCGACTCAGAAGCATGCAGATTCAAGTTTTAAAATCTAAAATACACCGAGCAAAGGTGACCCAAACCGAGTTAGACTATGTAGGCAGCATTACCATTGACGAAAATTTGATGGATGCAGCCAACTTAATTGAGGGGGAGAAAGTCTTAATTGTAAACAACAATAATGGTGAACGATTGGAGACTTATGTGATTGCCGGAGAGCGTGACTCAGGAATGATCTGTCTCAATGGTGCTGCGGCCAGAAAAGCAGCAAAGGGGGATGTGATCATTGTGATTTCATTTGCGCTCATGGACTTTGAAGAAGCTAAGAAATTCACCCCGTATCTGGTGTTCCCGGATGCTCAGAACAAGCCTATCATTGAATAAAAAGACTAAAAACACCATCAATACGATCTTTTTCTTAGGTCTGGGGATTGCCCTATTTGTCTGGACCATGGAAAAAGTAGGATTTTCTAAAATCCTCAGCGATATAAAAGAAGCCAAGATTGAATACATCCTTATTGCCATGGCATGTGGAGTAATAAGTCACTTGGCAAGAGCATTGCGCTGGAACTTGTTGCTAGAACCTATGGGCTATAAAGCTCGTTTGGGCGGCACATTTCACGCTGTAATTTTAGGATATCTTGTAAATATGGTGCTTCCACGTGTTGGTGAAGTAACTCGTCCTGCGGCATTGTCTAAACTTGAGGGTATCCCGTTTAATAAGCTCGTTGGAACTGTTGTTGTTGAGCGGGTTGTAGATATGATCATTACTCTAGCACTTGGTTTGGCTATAGTTCTTATTCAATTTCAGCTCATTTCAGAGGTTATTGATGATCTTTTTGCGGGTCAGTCTATGAATAAATTATGGCTTTACGGAGGGATAGCTATTGCTGGAATTGCAATGTTTATACTGTTTTACATATTCCGTTTCAAGATATACGAACTCCCTGTATTTCAGAAGTTAAAAGGATTTATTGAAGGGATGCTTGAAGGCTTGAGGTCGATTTTTCAACTCAAGAGAAAATTCCTTTTCATCTTTTATTCCCTGTTGATTTGGTTCATGTACTTCTGCATGCCTTATTTTGTTCTTTTTGCCCTACCGGGGACAGAACATTTAGGAGTTGGTGCTGGTTTAACAGTGTTACTGTTCGGCACCTTTGCGATGATTATTCCGGTACCGGGTGGCGTAGGAACATTTGAAGTACTGGTTCCGATAGCACTTGCGCTTTATGGTGTGGGTGAACTTGTTGGAAACACCTATGCATTCTTAACACATGCCATTCAGATATTGGTGGTACTATCCGTAGGGCTATACTCTATTGCATACTTTGCTTATCACGCTCAAAAACGAAAGAAAAATGAACTGGCAAGAGATACTGAAGGATAAAATCTTTGATGATAGAAAAAAGCTGGCGGAAGAAATTCAACGCTGGAAAGATTTTAATGATACCGTAGTTTTTACCAATGGCTGTTTCGATATTCTGCACCGCGGACATATAGATTACCTGAGTAAAGCCGCTGAGCAAGGCGATCGTTTTGTAATAGGTGTCAACACTGATCGTTCTGTTTCTACTCTTAAAGGACCTAGAAGACCTATTATCGACGAAGATTCGCGTGCATTGAAGCTCGCTGCTTTGGCTTTTGTTGATGCTGTGATTCTATTTGATGAAGACACACCGCTTGAGCTTATTACAGAATTAAAACCGAATGTTTTGATTAAAGGAGGTGATTACACCGAAGAAACGGTAGTAGGAGCCGACTTTGTGAAGTCGAATGGCGGTAAGGTGATGCTTATTCCTTTTCTAGAAGGCTATAGCACGAGTAGTATTATTGAGAAGATTAAGGGGGAGTGATGATTTTTTGAGACAGTAGCTCAATCAGATTCCTCCAACTCAAACAAGTCATATACGCTCACTTCTAGCACTTTAGCTAGTTTGAGTCCCAATAGCATTGTAGGTGTAAACTTCCCGGTTTCAATCGCATAAATCGACTGTCTGCTCACGTCTGTTGCTGTTGCAAGCTGTTCTTGCGACATCCCTTTTAGTTGTCTGTATTTCTTTAAATGGACCTTCATGCTAATTGGTTTTTTCTTAGTAGTGCTAACCTGACAAGGAAAATGATATTAAACAATATGAGAAAGCTAAAAAGATTTAGAGTCATGACCAGAAAATAGTCTGAGCCACCTATAATCCAAGTAGTGATTAATAGCACAAGATTTTGAACCAATAGAGTTACTAAAAGACTCTGATATCTTAGATGATCAATAAATTCATCCTCTTCTTTTCTCTTGGTAAATCCGAGGATGTAGAGTCCAATCAAAAGGCATGTAATTGCGACATCGCCTTGATAGTTTGTCCTTTTAAACAGAGCATCAAAACCTTGTGTTTCAATGTTGATTTCAAAAAAAGGAAGTATCCATTCATTGAGGTACGCTATTCCCAAAGCAGCTCCGATAGCAGTGAGAATTATTCCTATAGGTAGGAATTTGCGTGGCAGTAGGAATCGATTTTTCATACCTCAAATGTAAACATATATTTACATTTTGTAAAGTTTTATTTACATTATCGATGAATTGATGAGTAGAAACGTTGAAGAGTCATAGCCAAGATCATTCACGACTATCAAATTCATTTCTTTCAACTTGAAGCCGCTTAGTCCTGTAATTGTACACGATTAGCTCAACGACAGTGATTAAAATCAATAGTGAATTTATCAATATAAACGGCAACCAAATACCAAAAATGAAGGGTTTCAACTGTCGCATGATCTGATGACTAATCACCTGATTGATGTCCGTGAATTCATTCTGCTTCTCGTTGTGCAGCCACTTATAGAATGCCTCATCTAAATCTTCGGGTTCAATCAATTCATCTGCTTGGATTTGTTCCAAAGCCTTTGCAACAAAAATCATTACCATTCCCTTTTCTATTGCTTCAAGCTGTTTAACAGTTGCTTCAATTTGAGAATGAAGGAGGTAAGGCGCTAAGAATCCTAAATGATACTCTTCGGCAACAGCAACTGCCATACCTTCAGCCAACTTGTGATTTATTTCATCCAGTTCTTTTCCGCTGCTGTATAGCTTATCATAAATCAGAAATGCTTGTTCTAAGAAGTCCTCATCCTGAAAGTACTCCTTTGTCATATAATCTGTGCCGATATGTACGATTTCATCTACCTCCTTTTTAACCACTTTATTGCTAGCTGAGATAAGTGCTATAGTGCTTGATAACCCAATAATTCCCAGATAAAATAGGAACCTAATGAACCCATAGGCAATCTTCATTCTGTTTGATGACGGTGTTCTTTTATACCAAGATTGTTTTCTAAGAATACGATAAAGAATAAATGCGATAAGAGCGCCAATTAAAAATCCTAGAAATGCATAAAGCAGGAGGGTTCCGGCATGGTCTAGGATGATGCTGAGTATTATTTGACCAATGTCGAGAGCAGAATTAAAGCTGAATTCCATGGTTTGGCAATATACAGGAATTAGTACTTGCTTGTCTTCAAACAGGCTTCTGACATTATACTTCCACCTCTATACTCTTGCTCAAACTCTTGCTCATAAAGTGTTATTCCGTAAACAAGTCTGCAGACTTGTAATATACTCCGGCATCTGTCCCAACAACTATTTTCCCTCCGATCTCATTTACAGTTCTAATCTGAGCATTTAAGCCCAATGTGTTGATCTCATACAAGGCCTTCATGTCAAAACTATAAGCCCACATTTGATCTGATGTATAGATCACAACATAATCATCAGTTGTAGCAAGCTTAGCAAATCTGAGGGAATTTGTTTCTAGAATATGATTCCATGACCTGCCCCCATCCTCTGAAATTAGAAAGCCTCCGGATGAAGGTGTACCGTGAAAGTAATTGACGGCGTTCTGGGCTATAGCATACAAATTGTTATCAAATCCGGTTAATTGAAGAATATCGAACAAGGCAGAATCAACAACTTGATTGTTTTCTATCATGTAAGTAACTGTGCTTACGTTGCAAAAGGTGGTTTCATTGTGCCTATATGCCATTATGTAATGTGTCGATGCAAAATTCAGCTTTCTGAATTCGCGAATTAAGATATCTTCTGACTGTTCGTACTCTAGCGGGATTCCTGCGTTTTTTGCGAAAGTAAAATCCCTTACATATGCTTTTATTACAGAATCATGGTCGTGAGCACTAACAACTGAAATCGTTCTACCGGTTGGATTAGAATAAGCCAAAAACTGATCACTATTTGCTGATTTGTAAATGTCATCATAACCTAGAAAATATGGAAGATATACATCTCTTTGACCGATTCCTCCACTCTCCGTCTCATATACAAAAAAGGCACCACTAGCTTTAGAGTGAATTGATATTTCTTCACCAATAATTGGATAATGATACCTGCTTGGAAAATACCTCGGACCTTGCAAGGTTACTTGAAGCCTATTTAGGTTTGAATCCAGCATATAATGTAAAAATGTTGTTTGAAAGTATATCTTACCATCAGATATCCCGGCAGACATGATATCTCTGTTTCCATAATAAATCACAGAATCACCTAGTTGTTCCCAAGGAGTGATCACATGTTCTTTTACATCTCTACTTTTCCTGATCCCAGGATCTTTTTTGCAGGATGAAATAAGAAGTAGCTGAATAATTCCTATAATTAAAAATAGATAGTTAATTTTCATGGGCATTACGAAGATAGTTAAAAGTGGCTTTCTGATTTTAACCATAGCAATAGATCTTTAACAAGAGAACTAGTATGGAATACTGTTTTACCTATTTTCCCCACTGCGGTTCACTAGGATTCTTAAAGGTACACAATTAGCTTTTCTAAACTTTGCTTATTCAGCCTCAAAACCTCTATATTGTTGCTTAAAGCTTCTTTCTAGACTCTTTCACTTTCTCGTTCTGATGTGCGGACCTGTGTCCCCCGCCCGCGTATGCCGTAT
>JAAEYY010000022.1 GCA_018223105.1 bacterium
CATTAAAAGCTTCGGCCATTACCCAGTTATCCGGTACTTCAATGATGAAGTTTTCGTAGAAGGGGTGATGGGTGAAAGAAGTAACCACAACATAATCATCCATATTCAGCTTTAAGCTTTCTGCAAATGATTTTGGAGTGTATTTTTTGCCTCTGTACTCAAATTCTGTTGGCATTTCACCTAAATAAGCATCCAGCACTGCTGAATACGCCTTCTGCCATGAGGTGGTGAGTTGTCTTTGTTTATTGGCGATAACCGCATCTAGAATTCCTTTGAGCACAGCTTCCATTTCACTGTGGTTATGCTTGTCGAGGCCATACTCCAAGCCCTGATATGTTTCTTGTGGAACAATGCCGTATTTCTTAATAACATGAGGGATATCGTGGAATGCTCCACCTTGACCAAAATTGATCATTCCGTGCATTCTTACATACTTTTCAGCCTTGTCCATATACGCCATTCTAACGATGAACATTTCGCTGAGTTTGTGTTTACCTTGACCGGTTCTGATGAGTTCTGATTCGAGAAAACTGAGTGCTGAAAAACTCCAGCAAGTTCCCGTTCTACTTTGATTTTGCACTTCACTTGCCTCGAGATCTTTCTCGATGGTAAAGTAATAGTGACCGTCCTTCTTATTCTTTAGTGTATCTTGAGCTTGAAGGTTATATTGAAACATAAACAAGCTGCACACTAAACAAAATGTAACTATACCAAATTTTGCCATAAGGCGCCCAAATTAGCAAAATCTACCAAAAAATGAACCTAAAATCGATTAAGCAATCCCAATGAGGCATAAGTTTGTTAATTATACATTGAGGTATTTAATTTTAACCATACTCGCATGTTTTGGGCTGATGGGCAATGCTCAGGACGAGCTGGAGTCCATCATTAAGGCTGAAAGAGACGCTTTCTACAAAAAGCAGGATTCACGAGCTAAACGAAGTGGTCAGAACTACGATGTGACGTATCAATACCTTGACATTGCTGTTGATCCGGCAGTGAGATATATTAGGGGTTCTGTATATTCTGAATGTAGAGCATTGGAAGATAATTTCACCCTATTAGCACTTGATTTGGATTATAGAATGATCGTTGATTCCGTTCAGTCTGAAGGAGTTGATATTCCCTTTAATCATTCCGGGGATGAGATCTTGATCGATTTTGCGGCGGTTGATTCCGGAGAGATGGTGAGCTTTACTGTGTATTATCAAGGAGACCCAACGGGCAATGAACAGCGAGGGTTCTATGTAGATAATCACATGACCGGACCCATCGCTTGGACACTTTCCGAGCCTTATGGAGCCTATGGTTGGTGGCCATGTAAACAGCAATTGAGCGATAAGATCGACTCTTTTGATATGTCGGTTACTGTTCCTAAAGGGAACAAAGCAGCCGGTTTAGGTTTGTTAAGCTCAGTTGATACATTGCAAGATAGCAGCCTCGTGTTTAATTGGAAGCACAGGTATCTTACCACCACTTACCTCGTTGCAGTGGCAGTTACCAATTATGAAGAGTTTACGCATTATGCTCATTTCATCGATGGAGATTCGTTGATGGTCTTGGAGTATGTCTATCCTGAATACATGCATATTGCCGATACCCAGGCTATCAAGGTAGATCCTATGATTACGCTGTTCGATAGTTTATGTGGTCCATATCCTTTTAAAAAGGAAAAATACGGTCATGCTATGTGGGGCAGGGGAGGCGGAATGGAGCATCAGACCATGAGTTTTATGTCGGACTTTGATTTTAGTCTGATGGCGCATGAGTTAGTGCATCAATGGTATGGCAACAAGATCACTTGTGGTTCATGGCAAGATATTTGGCTTAATGAGGGCTTTGCTACATTCTTCACTACCGTAGCCTATGAGTATCTTCTTCCTTCAGAATATGTTGAGTATCTCACCATTACCCGAGACCGGGTAATGACGCAGGAAGATGGCTCTGTCTTTGTTGATGATACCACAGATGTAGGCCGAATATTTTCCGGTCCGATGAGCTATAGAAAAGGTGCGATGGTGCTTCAGATGCTGCGTTGGAATTTGGGCGATAGCATTTTTTATGAAGGTATCAGAAGATACACATCAAATGCGGAGCTCTGCTACGATTTTGCAAGAACCATAGACTTAATAGATGCAATGGAAGAGGTGAGTGGTGAAGAACTGGATGATTTCTTTAATCTCTGGGTGTACGAAGAAGGGTATCCCTACCTCAATATTAGATGGTATAGAACTTCTTCTGAGTCCGTGACTTTTGAAGTGAGTGAGACAACATCACATCCATCTGTTAGCTTTTTCCCCTTGAAAATACCGATTCAGATTTTGGGTGAAAACGGGGAGGATAGTATTTACGTCTTAGACTTAACACAGAACAATCAGACCTTTGAATTTAATACTGGATTTAAGGTGACAGGAACGGTGTACGATCCCTGGGTTAAGATTCTGGCAAGAACTAATTTGTTAGAAGGAGATCATATGGATACGGAAGATATTGCGGTATATCCAAATCCTGCCGAATCTGAAGTGAGAGTCTATGTTAGAGATCGAAAAATTGATCGGATTGAATTATATGATATGCAAGGCCGGTTAATCTTAGAGGAGCAACAGCTCAGTAAAATGAACCAGCCCGGCATTATTTCGGTAGAGTATATTAAATCCGGAGCATATACTGTTAAAGCATATAGCGGAGATGAGATCTACCTCATTAAACTAATTCGTTCTTAAGATTTAATTGCGTCGATGAGCTCTTTATCGAAAGGCTTCACTTTTGAACCGAAATACGCAATCAATTTCCCGTTCTCATCAATTACAAACTTGTTGAAATTCCAACTTACTTTATAATCATCAAGTCCATTTTGGTCCTTACTGGTTAACCAAGTATAAATGGGGTGTTGATTATCGCCTTTTACATCAATTTTAGTTGAAAGAGGGAAGGTAACACCGTAGTTTACCTGACAGAACTCTGCGATATCATCTTTCGTTCCCGGTTCCTGACCACCAAACTGATTGCAAGGGAATCCGATGATTACTAGGTCATCTTTATATGTTTCATACAACTTTTGAAGTCCTTCGTACTGATTGGTAAAACCACATTTAGAAGCCACGTTTACTACTAGGATTTTCTTTCCTGCGTAGTCTTTCATGTTTAAAGTGTCGTTTTCATTTAAACTTAATATTTCAAAGTCGTGAAAGTTTTGAGTTGATGTACTTGTTTCCATAGTTTCTTGTTCTTCAGTTGTTGAATTTGTGTTAGCAGTATTGGCCTTGTTTCCGCAACTTGCGAAAAGGAGCACAGCTGCGCTTAGAGTAAATAGAGTTTTCATTGTTAATACTTATAAATAAAGGATTTAGAGCTTAAAATGTTTTCTTTAGTTGCTCTATTTCTTCCAGCATATTGAGATAGCTGATATAGCGAGATGGGGGTATTTTGCCGCGATCCAGAGCTTCATTCACAGCACAACCGGGTTCTTCTAGATGAAGGCAGTCGTTAAACTTGCAATCATTTATATACTTCTTCATTTCCGGAAAATAATGAGACAGCTGCTGCTTCTCGAGTTGTACCAGACCAAAGTCTTTAATTCCGGGAGTGTCGATTAGGAAAGTATCCTCGTCTAACTGAAACATTTGTGCAAAAGTGGTGGTGTGCATGCCTTTGTTGTAGCTCTTAGATATACCACCGATTTTCTGAGCAATTTCAGGATTCAGAGCATTCACTAGGGTAGATTTACCCACACCTGAGTTTCCTGAAAGTAAAACCTTTTTATTACTAATTTCTTCCCGAATAAGTTCAATGTCCTGGTCTTGTAAGAGGCTTACTTTATGGCACTTATATCCGATATCGGTATAAGTCTCAAAAAGCTCATCTCTGTAATTCGCGATTTTTCTTTTATCCAGGTCAGATTTATTAATGAGGAGCAGACATTCAATATGATAGGCCTCTGCGGTAACCAAAAAACGGTCTATAAAGCCCATTGGTGTATAGGGATGCCCAGGCGTAATGATAAGCACAGCCAAATCAATGTTTGCAGCAATTATCTGGTACTGCTTGCTCAGTTTGTTCGACTTTCGTACGATACAATTTCTGCGGTCTTCTATTTCTGAAATGAGATATTCACCTCCTTCATGTTGAAGTGTAACAATATCACCTACGGTAACCGGGTTGGTCGATTTTAGATCTAAGGTTCTGAGTTTTCCTCGCAGGCGAGCATCCACTTCTTTTTGGTTTACAATGACTTTGTACCAACTTCCTGTGGATTTGCTTACCAGCCCTTTCATATTAGAAAATTTCTGAAGCAACCTGAGCGGTAGTTCTAGAACTACTCATGGTGTAGAAGTGCAGTGCCGGTACTTTGTTTTTATAAAGTTCTTTACACTGATTGATGCACCATTCAACTCCCACTTTCTCAGCTTCTGCATCATCTTTAGCATCTTCGAGTGCGTTTGATAAGTCTACAGGAAGATCGATATTGAAGATCTTTGGAAGTAAAGTAATATGTGATTTTTTGGTGATTGGTTTTATTCCGGGAATGATAGGCACTGTGATTCCGGCTTTTCTACAAGCTTCTACATAAGCAAAGTACTTCGAGTTATCAAAGAACATCTGAGTAGTAATAAACTCAGCACCTGCGTCGATTTTTCGTTTGAGAAACTTCATGTCGGCATCCATATTGGGAGCATCGATATGTTTTTCGGGATAGCCCGCAGCTCCTATACAGAAATCTGTTTCTTGAGGATTTTTAAGCTCTTTATCCAGATAAATGCCATTATTCATGTCGTGAATCTGACGAATTAGTTCCAGGGCATTTGTATTACCGTCGCTTTCGGGCACAAAGTTGCGTTCTCCTTTGCCATTATCACCTCTAATAGCGAGGATGTTGTTTATTCCGAGGAAGTTAAGATCGATAAGGGCATTCTCCGTTTCATCTTTAGAGAAACCGCCACAAATAAGATGTGGTACAGCTTCAACCTGATACTTATTCATTACTGCAGCGCAAATAGCAACAGTTCCGGGGCGTTTTCTAGTTGAAATTCTGTCGTAAGATCCATCGGGACGCTTTTTAAGAATATACTCTTCACGGTGGTAAGTCACATCAATAAAAGCAGGATTGAATTCCATCAAAGGATCAATCGCTTTAAAGAGTGAGTCTATACCTTTCCCTTTTAGCGGAGGTAGTATTTCAAAAGAAAAGAGGGTTTTATCGGGTTTGATGTACTCGGTAAGTTTCATTAAAATTTTACTGTTAGGTCAATAATTTCTTCGCCACGTTTAACTGTAATTGGTACTTCTTGCCCGGGCTCACAAGCCGCTAAATGTTCCATATAGTCATGGATATCTAAAATGGGTTTACCATTCATTGAGATGATGATATCCCCTTTTTTAAGTCCGGCTGCTTCACCGGGATTGTCCGCTTTAACTCCGTCAACACGCAGACCTTCACCATCGAAAATATAGTCGGGCATAATGCCTAGAGTCACTTTAAAACTCATTCTTCCCGGACTCTCATCTTTTGTTTTGGTGAACTCCACCTTGCCTTGGTCGTCCATAATTTCCATCCACTTACAGATATAGACAATCACAAAGGCTTCACCCCCGTAGTTCACAATTTCAGGATCGTCACTTGGTTTGTGATAATGACTGTGCTGGCCGGTAAAGAAATGTACCGCCGGAATATCGCTCAAGTAAAATGAGGTATGATCAGATGCACCAAGACCACTTTCCGTAGTGCGAACATCTGCAATTTTCTTTTTCTTGTGAGATGCTTTATCTAGAGCGCCTTGCCATGCCGGCGAGGTGCCAACCCCATTAATCAAAAGTACTTTTTCAGTTGAATCTAGTTTTCCAACCATGTCCATATTGATCATATAATTGATCTTTTCTAATGGAATTGTAGGGTTACTTACGAAATATTTAGAGCCAACAAGTCCGAGTTCTTCTCCTGTGAAAGCAATAAAGAGGTAATTGTTATTTCCAAACCATTTGCTTTTAGATTTTACTATTCTTGCTAACTCAATTACAGCAGCAACTCCGGAAGCATTATCATCTGCACCATTGTGGATCTGTCCGCTTTCAGGTGCCAAAGAACCTCCATTTTCACCGTAGCCCAGATGGTCGTGATGAGCACCAACTACTACGGTATATTCCGCGCCATTGTCAACATAACCAAGTACGTTGCTAGCTTGTGCACTGAGTGCCATAATTTGAACGGTTAAATCAACTTCCGGACTTTTTAATTCACTCAAATCTTTTTTCACAAAGTATACGGGTATGCCTACGATGTTATCGGTCTTTTTGAGGTCGCCGCTCGGGAATAAATCAGCATTTGAAGAATAGAAAATAACAGCTTTAGCACCCATGTCAATTGCAATTTTTACTCGTTCTGCAATTCCGGCATAAGCAGCAAATTTGCTGTGAGGATTATTCATCTCCGGGGTTTCCATGCTGATCATCACAGCTTTACCTGCTACATTTACATTTTCATAATCGTTGTATTTGAGGTGATCGTCTTTAATCCCCGACTTAACATTGATCGCCAAACCCTTGTAGTCTCCATTATCGGCAGAAATACTCAAAGGATAGAATTCTTTAAATAAGGTATACACCTGTTTACTTACCATTAAGCTACTTTGATCTTGAGCAATTCTCAGAGTAGTGATATCGAGGTGTTGGAAGTACCCGTCTTCTCCTTTGGGACTTAATCCAATCTTCTCAAATTCAGCTGCGATGTATTTTGCGGAAAGCTGTTCGCCTTCGCTACCGGTTCCTCGTCCGGCTAGTTCATCTGAAGCGAGATATTCGATATGATCTTCTACTTTTTTGGCAATTCTTTTTTCCTTTCCTCTGGGTTTTTGAGCATAAGAACTAAATCCTAGACCGGCAATGAGTAAAAGGCTTAAAATGATATGTGAATGATGTTTATACAAGATTGAAAATGGTATTAATGATTACTATAATAACAAGTACCGCAAATATAATTTGTAATAGCTTATTTGATATTTTCTGAGCAGTTGCAACGCCAAGTGGTGCTGCAAATACGAGACCGGCCACCATGGGGAAGAACATGCCGGGAATTATATAGCCAAGTTGGCCCGGTCCAAATGTTGTGGTAGGGGTGGAACTGAGGTAAGTGTATAAGATTGGAACCAAGATCAGCGGAATCACTCCAATGGAAATAGCGGAGGACGATTTCATGTCGAGCTTGATATACTGACTAAACAGAGGAATCATCACAATTCCTCCACCCAAACCACTTAAAGCTGTAACAAGTCCGGTAAGGAAACCGGTGATCAGGTATTTTTTAGGTTGAGTATCTTTAACTTCAATAAAATCCTGACTTGTTTTCTTTATAAACCTGAACACTGTAAATACAAGCAGTGCCAGGAAAAGAATATAGAAGGCCTTTTGATTGTACCAATCTACCCTGGCGATAAGCCAAGTCATAATGGCACTGGAAACCATTGCAGTTGCTGCAGTGTATAAAATCTGTTTTGGGTAAAAAGACTTCATTCTGTACTGCTTCCAGGTACTGACTAGGCCGGCAAAGAAGATGGTAGCAAAGGAGTTAGCGAGTAAATAACGAACATATTCTTCTTCACCTAAACCTGCATCTTCTAAAAAGTAAGATATGATAGGAATAAAAATAATTCCACCTCCCACACCGAGCAAGCCACTGAGATATCCTCCAATGACCCCGAAAAGTATGAGAATGACAATTTGAGTTATTTCCATTTATGAATTACCCAGCAAAGATGAAAGTTTTGTTAGGTCTGACAAAACTTCTATTGCATGGGCTAGATCTTCATCGTCGTCAAAACTGATCTCTACCATTCCTTTGTCGAAATAATATCTTCTAGCGATCTCATATTCCAGCAGCTCTTTTATCTCTTCCTTATACTGTGTTAGGTCATTACTTTTTTGAGCTTTAACCTGAGCATCTAGTTGCTCTATTTCTGAAAGAAGGTCTTCGTTGTAGCGCTCTTCTTTTGCTTTTACCTTCAACTCGTCCACCAGCTTTTCCGTATTCGTGGTGTACTCATATTCTTTGTCTGAAAGGAATGCTACAAACTCCTGAAAAAGAGCTTCATCCACATCGTATTGCATCGGTGGAGCAATGCTTTCATGTTCGTTTCTATACTGTGTTGCAAAATCAAAAATGAGGTTGTTCCGGATTAAACTTTGGGTAATCTTGCTGCGGTCTTCCAGCTCAACTTCAATATCCGGAAAGATACCTTCACCGTCGATAACAGGCCTTCCGTTTCTGGTGTAAAAGGTGTTTTTCAGACTGTCGGCAACTGCCACTGCTCGTCCATTTACCTTATTTCCGTAATCGAGGCGTTGAATGAGTCTACCTGATGGGATATAATATTTGGCAATGGTAATTTTCATTTGGGTATTATAGGTAAGGCTTTTTGTGCTTTGCACAAGGCCTTTACCAAATGAATTGCGTCCAATCAGAATAGCGCGATCTAAATCTTGTAAACTTCCTGCTACAATTTCGGAAGCTGAAGCAGAATGATCGTCAATAATCACCGCCAAAGGAATCTCAGTATCCAATGGGCTGTTAAGGGTTTTGTAATATAGATTTTCCTCCACATGCTTTCCTTTGGTGCTTACAATAAGCTCTCCTTTTTTTACGAAAACGTTGACGATGTTCACCGCCTCATGGAGCAATCCACCGCCATTTCCACGAAGATCTAAAACGATTGATTTTGCACCCTTTCCTTTTAGATCCGACACAGCATTTCGCACTTCATTGCCTGCACCGGGAGTAAAACTCACTAGTTTTAAGTAACCGATATTGTTCTCGAGCATTCCGGCGTAAGGCACATTAGGCAATTTTATTTTTTCTCTGATGATAGTGAACTGCATTTCGCCTTTTCCGGGTCGGTTTACTTTTAATTTTAAACCGGTTCCTGCATTTCCGTGCATGAGATCGATAACCTCTTTAATGCTTTTATCTTTTGTGTCTTGATCATCTATTGCAATCACAATATCTCCAGGTAACAAACCTGCGTCGTGAGCGGGATAACCTTCATGGGGTTCATCGATAACTACTTTGTTATCGATGTATTTTACAGAAGTTCCGATTCCTGCATAGGTTCCGGTAACTTGATATAGATAGTCTTCTTTTTGAGCTTCAGAGTAAAAATTGGTGTACGGATCCAGCGAGTTTAGCATACCATCTATTGCATGTCTAACAAGCTCGCCCGGTTTAACTTCATCTACATATGCCGTATTTACTTCCTTGTAAACCGAAGTGAATATTTCCAGATTCTTGGAAACTTCAAAATAATCATCAACTGTTTTAAAGGATAAAAACCCGAGTGCCAGAACAGATAATATAATGCTGAGTTTTTTCATAATCGGTGGTTTACAAAATTAACGAATGATGACAGGCTTTATGGCCTTTTAAGTCTTTACTTATTCGCTTTTTGACGATTCTTTGGCAGATTTCCAAAAAACACCATCAGGAATAGTAAATCCGGCTTCGTGGCGTTCATCATACAAACCTAATATGCCAACTTTATTCGTGTTGGGGATACATTGTATGTCGTAGATTTCTTCAATAGCAGAAGTGAAAGTGAGTTGACCTAGAATCATACCGGAATAAAGATCGATTGCGTAGATAGCAGCGTGTTCTGCTTTCACATGATCATCCAGTTTCGTGAAGGTACTACTTTTCTCTCTCACCTTAGAAATGCCGATAAAAGCGGTATGCCCAATGATGCTAAGGCCTCGCACCATCCCGTTGATCTTCACTACGGTTTCTTTTTGCAGGGTATCTCTGTTAATGCGCACTAGTTCTCCTTTCGCCGACTCTAGAAGGTAGATGTCGTTATCCACGATTTTCGGTGAATGAGGCATTGAGAGATTATCGAGTAATATTTTGTTTTCGGGAATGGACATCAATATTCCTGAAGTAGTAATTCCGTCTCTCCAGGATCCTTTTTCATTTCCCGAACCCAAAGCAGTAACATATTGTAATTGTCCGTTTTCTAATGCGAGTCCATTGAGGTGGCATCGATCTTCAGGAGTTATCTCAGTGATAAAATGGGGTTTCCATTCCGGTGTGAAATTATAATTGGAATCAAAACTTGCAATACAGGAAAATTGAGTAGCTACTGCCCAAGGTTTATTATCAATGAAACATAAATCATGAAGATCTAATGTTCCGGTGTGAAATGTTTGCCTTGGAAAATATAAGTGATCTATAGGTCTAGAGGTCTTCGCCTTACGTGCCAGTTCAGGTGAGTCTGCATATACATGCAACTCGTTTTTCGTGGTTATCCCGAGTTGAGTCCCATTAATTGCGAGCCCCATGGGCTTCTTGTATGAGATAGGGGTAAGGGCGAGCTTGTCTTGATCGCTCACATTTATTAGGAGGATTTTACCGGCCTGATAAACGCTTACCATGATAGTAGATCCTGTAGATTTCAATGCAGCTTGAAATCCTTCTGTAAACTTTATTTTGTATTCTGGCATTGGGTCGACAAACTTACAGCCGGAAAAGAATAATTGTTGTTATAGATTGCCTTAATCTTTAATCTTTTCTGCTTCCCAATCACCATCATCGGATTCCAAGATCAATTCTTTGTTCGTTAGTCTTTGAATCTCGAAAGTGTAAGGTTCATCGTAAAAATCAATTTCAAGATCTGCCTTGTCATTGTCCCATTCCCATTCACCGAAATAGTAATAACCGTAATTATCGTAAATGTAGCCAAACTTCATGTCGCCATCTTTCTCAAATTCAAGAATTACTTCGTAATCACTGTCTACCTTCTCACCAAACATTTCTTTAACTTCCCATCTCCCAACAAGTCGGCTTTTCTTTGTTTTTAATGATATGGATGGACCGTCGGGGTACTTGCAAGAGCTGAGGTTGAAGATGATAACAGCGCTGCAGATGGTTGCTATGCCGGTTTTATTTTGCATGTTCATTTTAATATTTAATTATTTTGTTAGGGTATTATTGGTCTAGTTTTTCGAGTTCATATTCAATATTATCTTCAGTTTCTTCCATAAGAAGTTCTGAGTTTGTGAGTCGTTGAATTTCAAAAACAAAGTCGTTGCCTTCAATCTCAAGTTCTATTTCTTCTTTATCACTTTCCCATTTCCATTCTCCAATGGAGTAGCTTGCTTCTGTATCGTTCCTCTGGCCATACTTCAGATCTCCGTCTTTTTCAAATTCCATGATAAACTCGTATTGACCCGGTCTTTGTCCATCTATTTTTGCAATTTCCCATTTACCTAGAAGTCTTCCTTGCTTTGTTCTCAATGATAAAGAAGGCCCTTCGGGATAGGTACAGCTGTTGAAATTGAACAGGAGGGTAGCAGCGCAGACTGCAATGTATTTTTGATTAAACTTAGCTTGATAGTTCATGGATTATATTTCTTTCACTTTTTCCAACTTCCATTCTAAATCATCCTCCGGATCCTCAAGAAAAAGTTCCTTATTGGTTAAACGCCGAATCTCTAATGTGAATTCTGTATTGTTGATGTCGATTTCTATTTCCTCTTTGTCGCTTTCCCATTTCCATTCACCAAAATTTCGTTCTTCGGCCGTATTTTCTTTATCTCTGATGATGTAGTGTAATGTTCCATCAGACTTGAATTCGAGCAATAATCTAGCGCCGTTTAATTGAACACCATCTGCGTCTGTGGTATTCCAAATTCCAACTAATCTACTTTTTTTAGTTTTAAGACTGAAGGAAGGCCCTTCCGGATAAGTGCAAGATGCTATATTTATGAGAATAGCAGCTAGGCCAATAATTGCGAGTGTGGATTTTGAGTTAACAGGCATATTCAGGTGCCCTGCAAGATAGTTGAAAAATATTAGAGTCACTGGTGTAATCCTAAATCCGGAGTTTATGGCCGGGTCGGACATCAGAAAAGGCCATAAAAAAAGCCGGACATTGCCGGCTTTTAATTTATTTGTTATTCAACTTAATCTTGTTTTTCGAGTTCCCACTCTTCTCCATCCTCATCTTCAAGAATCATTTCATCCTTGGTAAGTTTTAAGATTTCGAATTCGTAGGTGTCGCCGTCTTCAATATCAATTTCAAGTGAAGCTTTATTGTCTGCCCATTCCCACTCAAAGTCAGTTGAGTAAGAATAAGAATAGCCATAGTAAGAGTAGCTAGTAGTGAATTTGCCTTCACCGTCATCATCAAACTCCATAATAAACTCGGCTCCGCCAGTGCTTTCACCTGCAAGTTCTGTAACCTCCCATTCACCTACTAATCTAGATTTCTTAGATTTAAGGGTAAATTTAGGCCCTTCCGGGTACTTGCAACTGCTAAAATTGAAAACTACAACAGCTGTGCAAACAGCTGCAATTGTTCCTTTGTGTGATTTTTTCATAGTATTATTTTAAAATTGAAATTCTTATTGTTTTTCGAGTTCCCACTCTTCTTTATCCTCATCTTCTAGGATCATTTCATCGTTTGTTAATCGAAGGATTTCGAACTCATAAGTGTCGTCGCTATCCTCAATGTCAACAGAAATGGCAGCTTTGTCGTCTTCCCACTCCCATTCGAAGTCATACGATCCGCCGTAACCTGCGTAATCGAAAGAGATCTCCCCTGTTCCATCTTTGTCAAATTCAAAGATGTACTCAACGCCGTCTAATCCTTCTCCATCAATTTCTTGAACTTCCCACTCACCAGTTAGTCTGGCAGTTTTTGTTTTTAGGGTAAATTTAGGTCCTTCAGGGTATTTACAACTACTGAAGTTAAATACTACAACCGCGGTGCAAACTGCAGCAATTGTTCCTTTGTGTGATGCTTTCATAGTAGAAATGTTTATTCAAATATAAAGTTAAGGCTGATAAATCGCCATTATTGTTTCTCTAATAACCATTCTGTTTTCTCTTCATCTTCGAAGATCATTTCGTCGTTGGTTAGCTTCTGAATTTCGAATTCAGTTTTGTCTCCATCAGAATCAATCTCAATTCCTCTTTTGTCGTCAATCCATTCCCATTCAAAATCTTCGTCATATCCAAAAGCAGAAACTGTACCTTCACCGCCTTTGTCAAACTCAAGGAAATACTCAAAATCTTCTGCATCTTCACCGTCGATTTCCATTACTTGCCATTCGCCGGTAAGTCTTGAAGTCTTTGATTTAAGAGTGAAATTTGGTCCTTCAGGGTATTTACATGAAGAAAAATTGAAAATTACAGCAGCTACGGCCAATGTAGCAGCGGTGGTTTTAAAGTTGGTTTTCATTTGTATTTTTAAAAAAGTTAATCAGAGGCCGTGTATTTGGCCTCGCCAAAAGTACAACTCTCTAAAATTAAAATCTATAAGATTAACACCCAGAGTTACTTGTACTGTCTAGATTAATAGTTGAATAGCAGGTTTTTGTTACACTATAACAGAATTTAAGAGGAATTGTGACAATTTCCTGATACAGCGCTAAGGCACAGGGTCGTGGCCATGACCTCCCCAAGGATTGCAGGAGATGATGCGCTTAATACTTAAATACATGCCTTTAATAGGCCCATGTTTTCGTAAGGCCTGTATGCTGTATGTTGAGCAGGTGGGGGTATATCTGCAGGAAGAAGGTAGAAAAGGTGAAATGAATTTTTGATAAAAGCGAATAGGCAGTACCAAAATCAAAACCAAAATATCACGAAAGCCTCTTAATACACTCATCAATAGCCAAAATTATATTTTTTTCAAGCAGATCATAGGTAGGTTGTTTAGCATCTAAATAGATAAAAGCAATAGCAATGGTTTTTTGTTTTTGCTCCAAAGCCTCATACAGTTTATGTTTATGAAGGCGATACGCTTCCCGCATCATTCTTCGGATTCTGTTTCGGTCAACCGCTTTATTGAATTTCTTTTTAGAAACTGAAATAAGTACTTGAGCCGGGAAAGGAGAATTTAATTCTGTTTCAAGATAAGCCAGCAATACAGGGGGTTTAAAAACAGAATGCCCTTTTCGTTTGAAAATGGCATCGATTAAACGAACGTCGGTGAGACGCTCAGATTTGTTGAAAGTATATAAGCTCCCCATCAGTGGGGGAATATAGGATTATTATCTTTTGTGTTTTGGCTCGTCTGAAACAGAAAGTTTCTTACGCCCTTTTTTACGACGCGCAGCAAGCACCTTTCTACCATTGGCAGTTGCCATACGACTTCTAAATCCGTGTTTATTACTTCTCTTTCTTCTACTTGGCTGGAATGTTCTCTTGCTCATGGTATTAAAAATATCCCTTATTTTGTAAGGGCCTGCAAAAGTATAAAAAAATATTACTTCAACTATGAAATTATTCTTCGTTTTTTAGAATCTTTTCTGCTTCCTTCATTTCTTCTATTTCTTTGGCGCCAACATTGGGATAGGCAAGGTCTAAACGCTCCAAAGTTTCGCATACAATTTCAGCCACCATGGCCCTCATAACATCCTTATCATCTGCGGGAATTACAAACCAAGGTGCTTCCGGCTGTGCCGTATGTCGTATCGCTTGTTCGTAGGCATCCATGTACTTTGCCCAAAGTGCTCTTTCCTTCATGTCTCCAAAGCTGAATTTCCAGTTCTTCCCTTGAGTTTCAATTCTGCTCATGAACCTTTTTTTCTGCTCCTCTTTTGATACATTTAGAAAAAACTTAAGCACGATAGTTCCGCTTTGTACCAAATGTTTTTCCCAGTTTACAATACTTTCATATCTATTGGTCCAGAAAAACTGCGTTATGTCTTCCGGTTTTTGGATCCCCGGTATCCTTTGCCCTAAAATATATTCCGGATGAACTTTACAGACCAGCACCTCCTCGTAATGCGAACGATTAAATATTCCAATTCTTCCTCTTTCAGGCAATGCCTTTTGACATCTCCATAAAAAATCGTGATCCAGCTCCTCTTTTGAAGGTGCTTTAAAACTCGAAACCTGGAAACCGGTGGGATTGATTCCACTAAATACCGCCCGTATTGTTGAATCTTTACCGGCAGCATCCATGGCCTGAAATACTAAAAGTATGCTGTGATTATCGTTGGCATACAATTTATTCTGAAGGTCAAACATCTTTTTATTGGCTTTTTTTAACCTTTTTTTCGCTTCCTTTTCACTGTCTAAGCCGCCTGTATATGAGCAGCTGTGCTCACTTAATTGAAAATTAGCGCCGTCTTTTACAACAATCCTTGGGTCGTTTAGAAATTCTGGATGTTCTTTTTCCATAGATTTGAATTCTGAACAAAAATGCTAAATAAAGAGGAGAATAAATGAAAGTACAGTTTTGTGGTGCCGCTAGAACCGTTACAGGAAGTTGTCATTTGATTACTGCACCAAACGGGTATAAGATATTATTAGACTGCGGTTTGTATCAAGGGAATGATGAGGATTTTGATGATTTCAATAGAGAGTGGGCTTTTGACCCGGCTGATATTGATGTATTGGTATTATCTCATGCCCATATTGATCACTCGGGCAGAATCCCTAAATTGATTAAGGATGGTTTCAAGGGAGATGTGATTTGTACTAGCGCAACCCGAGATCTGGCTGCAATTATGCTGTTGGATAGTGGATATATTCAGGAGAAAGATATTGAATACGTCAATAGAAAAAGACAAAGACAAGGCCTTCCTCCAATGAAGGCGCTGTATACTATTCCCGATGCTAAAAAGGCGATGTCTCAGTTTGTGGGGATTAGCTATGGAAGATGGTTTAGAATTGGTCCGGCAGTGGAAGTGCTGTTTCAGGATGCAGGACATATCCTCGGTTCCAGTAATGTCACTCTTAGAATAGAAAAAGACAATCGCCATTTTGAGTACGTAGGATTTTCCGGTGATATCGGTCGACCCGATAGACCCATCCTGCGAGATCCTCAGCCCATGCCCGAGTGCGACTATCTCATTTGCGAATCGACCTATGGTGGAACTCAACATCAAGGCACACCAAATGACGAGGATGATCTTCTTAAAATCATCAATCATACCTGCATAGAAAAGAAAGGTAAATTGATAATACCGGCTTTCAGCGTAGGTAGAACTCAGGAAATCGTTTATATGCTCGACCGACTTGAAACTCAAGGGAGATTGCCTAGAATACCGGTGTATGTAGACAGTCCATTAGCAGTAGATGCTACTGATATTTTCATTTTACACCCTGAATGTTACGATGTGGATCTATTGGATTACATGCGTAAAGACCCTAATCCCTTTGGATTTAAACATTTGCATTATGTGCGAACGGTAGAACAAAGCAAAAGTATTAATGAGATAAAAGGTCCTTGTATTGTTATTAGTGCCAGTGGCATGATGCAAGCGGGAAGAGTAAAACATCATCTCAACAACCACATAGAAAACGAACGGAATACAATTTTAGTAGTTGGATTTTGTGCTGAGGGAACATTGGGCAGAAGAATCAGAGATGGTGCCGAAGAAGTGAGAATATTTGGTCAACCAAAGCAAGTTAAAGCTGAGGTGGTTATCATGGATAGTTTTAGCGCACACGGCGATGAGGAAGAGATGCTGGAATTTATGGATAACCAGAACCGCGATAAACTCAAGAAGATCTTCTTAGTGCATGGCGAGATTGATAGGCAAGAAGCTTTTAAAGAGGCGATTTTAGCTAAGGGGTTTAAGAAAGTGGAAATACCCGTTTTAGATCAGGTTTATAATCTAGATTAGAACAAATACATATTGATATTCAGCGCTATAAGCTGTGAACATTCCTATCTTTGATGGGTTGAATAATTAAAGAAATTGATGCTATGACAAATTTTTGGGAAGTTTTATCCCACTTTCCATGGTGGGTATGGTTATTCATTGGGCTTGCGGCATTGTTCGCCAGAGATATTGTACAACGGAGTCATACCATTACGCATAACTTTCCAATCGTTGGACATCTGAGGTATTTGCTTGAGAGAATAGGTCCCGAACTAAGGCAGTACATTGTAGCGAATAACCGCGAAGAATTACCTTTCAATAGAAGAGAGCGTTCGTGGATTTACTCCTCGTCGAAGCAAGAAAATAATTACCAAGGTTTTGGGTCAGATCAGGAGTTTTTCTCTCCCAATTATCACTTTATAAAACCGGCTCTAATTCCGTATAAACCTGCTCCCGGGCATGTAAGTCACTTGGACCCATCATTCCTCCCATGTGCCAAAGTTATGGGGGAAGCGAATGGCAGACGGCATCCTTTTAGACCCTGTTCCGTTATTAATGTATCAGCGATGAGTTTTGGTTCTTTATCTGCGCGGGCGGTTGAAGCCTTAAACATCGGATCTAAAAGAGCGGGTTGTTATCACAATACCGGAGAAGGTGGATTATCGCCTTATCATAGCTATGGTGCTGATGTGGTGTTTCATTTCGGTACGGGATATTTTGGCTGTAGGGATAAAGATGGGAATTTCTCAATAGATAAACTGGAAAAGGTAGTAGAGAACAATCCTTTTGTTCGGGCTATAGAAATAAAGTTATCGCAAGGAGCTAAACCGGGAAAAGGAGGAGTTCTACCGGGTTCTAAGATTAGCCATGAAATTGCAGAAATCAGGGGTGTAGAAGTAGGAAAAGATGTTTTATCTCCGGCTTCTCATACCGCATTTAATTCAATTGAGGAACTATTAGACCTTATTGAGCTAATCGCCGAAAGAACAGGTCTACCGGTGGGAATAAAGTCTGCAGTGGGTAAGACGCATCAATGGGTAGATTTATGCAAGCTGATGGTAGAACGAGGAACCGGTCCGGATTTTATTACGATTGACGGTGGTGAAGGTGGTACAGGAGCTGCTCCGCCGAGTTTTGCTGATCATGTTTCACTTCCATTTTATAATGCCTTTGCCAAGATTTATAAAATATTTCAGGATCACGGTTTGTGTAAGAAAGTTGTCTTCGTTGGTTCCGGGAAATTGGGCTTACCATCTAATGCTGTACGTGCATTTTCGATGGGAGTAGATGTAATAAATGTGGCGAGGGAGGCAATGATGAGTATCGGTTGTATTCAAGCTCAACTCTGTCATACCAACCGTTGTCCCAGCGGTGTGGCCACCCAGAATAAATGGTTACAGTCGGGTATAGATGTTCCTCTAAAATCCGATCGATTCTACCATTACGTGAAGTATTTCAGAAAAGAGTTATTAGAAATTACTCATGCCAGTGGTTACGAACATCCATGTCAATTCCACATGAGTGATGTTGAAACTACCACAGACGATCACAATCAGATTAGAACGCTAAAAGATACTTACGGATACGACAAAGAAATTGTTGATTTTGATGGTATGGCGAGTATCCAAGCTTGTCAGCACTTAAAAATGCCGGCAGAAGCTGAAGCTTAACTAAAACAAATCACCAGGGTCTATTACCGGTTCATCGTTTCTCGGATCACTGATGTATTCATCGCAATCTAAGATCATAGTGAAGTCTACATCGGGTTTCTTAAACGGCCCTCGATCAATTCCCGATTTAGGGTCGGCATAAAGTTTCTCCATAAATCGAGCATAAATTGGGAGTGCCATATTCGCACCTTGACCTAATGCTGTGCTTCTAAAATGCACGGCACGCTCTTCTGCACCTACCCAACAACCTGCAACGAGGTTTGGCGTAATCCCCATAAACCAGCCATCTGAGTTGTTCTGAGTTGTCCCGGTTTTCCCTCCAATACCTACATCCGGAGGAATATTATATCTCGCTCTTAGTCTACCTGCAGTTCCCGGATAAATGGTCACTTTTTCCAGCATTTTGCAGATGGTATATGCTGTTTGCTTACGCAAAGCTTCTTCCATTTTGGGCGTAAATTCTTCTAAGATGTTGCCGTTTTTATCCTCTATGCGAGTTACAAAAATGGGCTCAACAAAAGTTCCTTCGTTTACAAAAGTCCCGTAAGCACCTACCATCTCAAAAACCGAAAGATCCATCACCCCCAAAGCAATAGTAGGGTAGGGCTCAAACTTATTTTCATCAATACCCATTTTACCCGCAGTTTGGCGTACTACTTCCGGACTATTAGGACCAAGCCTCTTCATCACTCTTGCCGTAGTAGTATTGATAGACCGCTGCAATCCTCCGTAAAAGGTAACTTCCTCCGGTACATCTCCCGAGTTTTGCGGCGACCATGTCTTTCCTTCTGCATATTCCAGTATTACCGGTCCGGTTGACACTTTTTCGCAAGGTGCAATCTTCTCATCATCCAAGGCTCTTGCATAGACAAAAGGCTTGAATGTAGATCCCACCTGTCTGTTCGCGTTTTTATTTACGTGATCATACTGGAAGTACTTGTGATTTATTCCTCCAACCCAGGCTTTGATATGTCCGGTTTGAGGTTCCATGGCCATAAATCCGCATTGTAAAATCTGCTTATAATATCGCAGAGAATCAATCGGGCTAAGTGTGGTATCTACTTCACCATCCCAGGTAAAGATGGTCATCTCCACCGGCTTGTTTAAATAGTAATCTATAGAATCCTTTTTCTTTCCGTATTTCTCCTTAAGAGAACGGTAGCGAGGAGTATGTTTAATCTTTCGATCGATATAGGTTTTATCTACAACTCCGGGTTGATCTTCTATATACCATGGATCTCTTTTTCTTCTGGCAGTCTCATTGAAGAAGTCTTCCTGCAGCTCTTTCATGTGCTTTTCCACCGCCATTTCTGCATATGCTTGCAGCTTTGAGTCTATGGTGGTATAGATCTTCAGTCCGTCGTCATAGATATTATATTTTACCCCGGTGAGCTCTTCATAACGATCGGTCCAATCTTTCATCCATTTAGTGAGGTAAGATCTGAAATATGTTGCTAAACCTTGGTTGTGATCGGTGAAATTATAGTCGGTTTCAAGGGGGAGTGTTTTGAGGCTGTCATACGCTTCTCTTGTAATGTAACCGTATTTCTGCATCTGAAACATTACCACATTTCGTCTCTTGGTAGCGCTCTCTACATTTCGAACCGGATTGTAAGCTGTGGGTGCTTTAAGCATACCTACCAAAACTGCAGCTTCTTCCATGCTTAGATCTTCCGTGTTTTTATTGAAATATCGTTTCGAAGCTGATTTAATACCATAACTGTTTCCCCAAGGCACAGTGTTAAAATACATCAACACTATCTCGTCTTTGGTATACCTCTTTTCTATTTCAACCGCGAGTATCCATTCTTTGAATTTCTGGATGATGGTTTTAATCTTGGAATCAGGTCTGTCGTGAAACAGGTTTTTTGCTAATTGTTGTGTGATTGTACTTCCACCACCATCTCTTCCTAGTTTGGAAACAGCTCTTAGTAATGCTCTTAGATCGATTCCTGAATGTTTTTCAAAACGCGCATCTTCAGTTGCAATGAGTGCATCGCGCATGTGTTTAGGGATATCGTCGAAATCTGAATTTGTACGATCTTCCTGATAAAATAATTTGCCAATAAGCTCCTCATCTTGTGAATAGATTTCAGAGGCTAATTTGGTTTTAGGATTTTCAAGTTCTTCAAGTGGTGGAAGCTTGCCAAAAACACCTACCCTAATTGAGACAAAAAACAGTATTGCGAGTATAAAACAGCCGATAAAGACCTTCCACATTGTACGTACAACAGAACCACCTACTGACCCTTTGCCGCGCGTTTTCTTTTTACTCATAACTCGAATGGATAGTATTTATTGAAGAAGTAAAGATAAATGGATTCTTCCTTGGATTTTACAAGGGTTCTGAAATTATCTTCTGTTATAGCATACAAACTGATGTCTTCCAGCCCCAGGTTGGTTAGGAAGGTGTAGTTTGCTTTCATTTCACGATGGTAATTTTCCGCTTCAGCTTTGTCGGGAAACGACTTGATATAGAACAAGGTTTTATCTCCAAAAACCAGAGATTTAATCTGGAAGGTTTTTGAAGGAAAGAATCGCTCATTATACTCCGTAAGATCAACTTCAATCTGTTTGGCGTCTTCTGTTTTTGCCGTTATAACATAATAATGGGCTCCTTCCAGATCATCGCTATACAAGCTCATATCTATTTTGTCGTCCATTTGATCTGTAGTGAGGGTGGTTATAGTATAAGCTGCAATATTCGCAATGTCTGTGCCTGGATAATTGTCTTTAATAGCCTCGAGTTCTTCGATATAGGCTTCTTTCCCCTCGGTTTTACCTATCATTAGGGCGTAGAGGTAATCAAATTTCGCCTGAATTGAATTACCTGCAAATCGAGTGTCAACATCTACTTTAATGGACCTCACGGAGTCGTAATTCTCCTTATAAAAATTAGAATACATTCTTTCATAAAGCGAAAGAACTTCTAAATCTTCACCGGATTCTACTACTTCTTTACTGTTCAGTACTTTATTATAAGGAGACTCCGGAAACTCGTTGGCAATTTTTAAAGCATATTCATCATATTTAGCCGTATCGCCATAGTCTAGCCAGGCTTTTGCCAGATAGAACATGCCTTCGGGTCTTTTGGTTGCTTGAGGAAACCTGGTTAAATAAGCTTCTAGAGCTTGAATACTTTTAGCGTATTCTTTCAGCTCATTGTAGTAAATCTCACCCATTTCAAGCAAAGCAGCTTGAATCTTTTTATTGGCCACCAACTTGGCCGTAGTACTAAATGGTATGTTTTGATAGTACGCTCTTTTATCTTCGTCAATGTCGGCCAAAGCCTTTTGTTGATCGGGATCTGCGTCGGCATTATAACTCAACGGGTCATCTATTGGGTCCTCTGGCGCTGCACCGGTTCCACTTTGGCTAGCTACTTTATTCGCGTATTTCCAATAGTCGCCATAAGAACGTTTACCCCAGGTTCTTATAAAGTCATTATAACCCCGAGAAACGGAAGCTGTATTATAGAAATACCATGTACCATCTCCGGTACCACCCATATCGTTACCTCCGGGTGTTCTGTTGCGGTTCATTCTATCTCTTTGTGCTCTGAGTTCCTCTTCTTCTTTTGCCAAACGTTCTGCTCTTTCTTTTTCTTCAATTTTGGCCATGATGAGTTTATCCAACTCCTCGCGTGGCATCATTGATAGTTTCAATAAGCTATCCTGAACTTGAACCGTTTCTATATTATCTATAAGCTTGGAAAGAACGGCGTGTTTTGCAGTGATTTTATCGTATTCCGGATAGTCTGAAGGCAGCACGGTAACCGCACTATCGTAGTAACTCTGCGATCTATCATATTGCCGTGTATTGAAGAAATAATCTGCGAGGAATAAATAAGTCTTGGTTTGTTGAGCCGGGTTTGATTGGGCATGGGCAGAAGACCGCAGCATATATTCAAGACCTTGCTCTTCATTCCCCTGTGAAAACTCTAAGGTTGCCAGCTGATAATAGATCTGATCGTAATATTCGATGTTCTTATCATCATTCAACATTCTTCTAAGCGATTTTTTCGTGGCTTTAATTCCGGTACCACCTGATTCTGCAGTAGCTTTTGCCATCCCTAAATTCGCTTGAAAAACATATTCATAAGGAGCGTTCATTTTAACTACTCGCTCAAAATGTTCTCCGGCCTTTGCATATTCTTTCGCATCTAAATACAGCTGCCCTAATATGAAATGCACTCTGTAACGGATGATTCTGTTTTTAGTAAGAGGTAAACCCGCTTCCAGTTCTTCTACTGCCAGACCGTACTTCCCTTGTTTAATATAGAGATCGCCTGCAACCAGATGGATTTCTCCTTCTAGGTTTTTGATTGCGGTTTTATTCTCGCGAATAAGACTCAGGATTGCTTCGGCATCATTGTATTTTTCTTGACGCAGGTAGCTTTTCATTACCCAAAGCTGAGCTTTCGCTCGCATTTCCTCATCGTAGAACTTGGAGTAGAGATACTGAAAAGTTTCAATAGCTGCATATTGATCATCTTGGTAGAAATAGGTCTGCCCAATAATGAACCAGGCATCGTCTACCCATTTACTATGAGGTCTTTGATTAATAACTTTCGAAGCTTTTTTCATGGTCTCCTCCATGGGAGCTCGCATGTTTTTAGCGGCAGCTTCATCCCCGTAGGGATAAACCGTCAAAATTTCTTCAAAATTATCTTTATGTGAAGTGTACAAGCCATTGACCGCATCGTTAAGCATACGATCGGCATTGAAATACACATTATATCGGGCAATCATGTTGCTCCAATTCCGTTTCAACCATCCGTCTTCATCACTGCTTTTAGTTTGGGCAAAGAGGGAGGTGCTGAACAGAAAAAATGCCAGCAATATGGATATTTTTCTATAAATCAAGATCTAAAGGCCTTATTTTGTCCTTGTTAAACTCAAAAGAAGGCAAAATTATTTTATTTAATCGGTAAGCAGCCAGATATATGAGTTCAATGCGTAAAAAAATATCAACCAAGTTCAAAAATAGGTACAGATTAATTATCCGTACAGATGAGGATTTGGAAGCCAGGGTCTCGATAGTATTGACTCCCCTGAATACATTGTTGGTCTTGAGCGCTCTAATTGCATTGTTTGGAACGGTAGTAATTTTACTCTTAAGCTACACTCCAATGTCGAATATCTTGCCAACTACAGCAGATCATTTCACACATAAGGAAAGATTGCAATTAATAAGGCGAGTAGATTCTTTAGAAACACTTTCGCGCCAGCGCGATTTTCAGGCGCAGCGTCTAAGCGAGATTTTAAAAGGAGTATCTACAGAAGATGGAGTTGAAGTTGCGGCAACACCTGCAGCTCCGCAAGAGTCAAATGGCACTTCTACCTCAGGGAAAGCTTCACTAAATCCAATTAAAGCCAGCTATACATTTTATCCGCCTTTGAAGGGGACGATAAGTGATACATTTAATATGGAGCGGAAGCATTTCGCGGTAGATATTGCAGCAAAAAGGAAGGATGTAGTAAAAGCTTGCCAGAAAGGCACAGTAATTTTTAGTGCATGGAATCCGGAGAGCGGTTACACTATGGTAATTCAGCATCCAAATGATTTCCTTTCCGTGTACAAGCACAATGCGGTATTGTTAAAAAAAGAAGGTAATTTTGTCAATGCAGGGGATGCTATTGCTCTGGTAGGGAGCACCGGGGAATTGAGCTCAGGTCCGCATTTACATTTTGAATTGTGGAATAAAGGAATAGCATTAAACCCAAGTAAGTATATAAGCTTTTAGAAGACAGACATGCTAAACAACAAAAAAGAGAAAGAAAATCAATCGAATTTTGCGGCTTTAAATGTAATTGGAGAGGGAACTACAATTAAGGGGGATCTTATTTCCAATGGAGATTTAAGAATTGATGGTGAGGTAATTGGAAGCATCAAGACCAAAGCGAAATGTGTTTTGGGTAACTCTTGTAAAGTTACGGGTAATGTAGAAGCGAAAAATTGCGATATCAGTGGAAAGGTAGAAGGAGACGTTCGAGTTTCTGATATCTTATTAATAAAATCGACAGGTATTATAAATGGCGATCTAAAAACATCCAAGCTGGTCGTTGAAAGCGGAGGAGAATTCAACGGTTCTTGCACCATGGGTAGTGCAGTAAGCATGAACCAGAAACAAGGCGATGAGGAAAAGTCTCATGCCAGAGCCACAGCATAAAAAGAAAGATTCCGGAAATCGGAAGGTCGGAGGTTATAGTGCCGTATTAAAATATACCGGTCTAGCCTTTCAGATGATAGCGGTGGTCTTGCTCTTCACGTATGCGGGATATAAAATAGACGAATGGTTGGGCTTAACAGTGCCGATCTTTATGATAATCTTTATTATTGCCGGCCTTTTCGGGTATTTATATAAATTGATAAAGTCTTTGTAATGCAAAAAGCATTTTACACTCACCTCGGTATCTTAAGCGCAATTTGCGGAGCAATTTTGGCCGGATTAAAATACGGATTGAGCTTTTATGAGGGTCCACAGATTTGGTATGCACTTCTGTTTTTTATCGTGCTAACGGTCTTTTCATATTCGTATGTTGCATCGGCGAAAAAGCAGGATAATAACTTTTTTGTGAAGCGCTTCTTCATCACCATGGGATTGAGATTAATTTTTTGCATCATTTTTTTAGTTATCTATATGATTTCTAGACCCGAACGAGAGCCAATTTTCGTGCTGACATTTATGATCTTGTATTTATTTTATACAATGTTTGAAATTTATTATTTAGTGTCTAAATTGCGCCGCGAAAATTAGAACGAACTAAAGTCTGTAAAAGACTGAAAATAAAAGGGTTACTAAATTGAATAAAGCTCAAAAATTCTTCGGATCGATCCAAATTCTGCTTTTTTCATTCCTTATTACAGTGAATGCTTACGCTAGTGAGCCACAAATTCACGGTGAGGAGACACATGAAACTGCACAAAATGAACACCATGAATCTGATCATCATGAGGCAGCTCATGAAGAACATGGAGAGGAAAATTTCAATGCCGGTGATATGATCATGCATCACATTGCTGATGGTCATGATTGGCATTTATGGGACTGGAAAGGTCACGCAGTTTCGATTCCGCTTCCGGTTATTTTATATAATAAGGAACGAGGATTAGATGTATTTCTTTCTTCTAAGTTCAATCATGGACATTCAACCTATGCAGGTTATAAATACAATCACGGAGAAATTGTAAACGCAGACCCTAACGATACTTCTACGTTTTACGATATCTCTATGACTAAAAATGTGGTCTCAATATGGATTTCTGTAATCATCCTATTGCTAGTATTCTTATCGGTTGCGAAAGCATATAAGAAGAGAGGTAGTGATGCTCCTAAAGGATTCCAAAGTATAGTTGAGCCTTTGATTGTATTCTTAAGAGACGAAGTGGTGAAGCCATCCATTGGAAAAGGTTATGAGCGTTTCATGCCTTTTCTATTGACTGTATTCTTCTTTATATTTTTAAATAACCTTCTGGGATTGATTCCAATCTTCCCGGGTGGAGCCAATGTTACCGGTAATATTGCGGTTACCATGGTATTAGCGGTCCTAGTGCTTATAGTAACTTTAGCCGTAGGGAATAAGCATTATTATAAGCATATCGTCTTACCTGATGTCCCATTGTGGTTATTACCAGTAATGGTCATTATTGAAGTATTGCAGGTATTCTTGAAGCCTTTCGTATTGATGCTTCGACTTTTTGCAAACATCACCGCAGGTCACATTATCATTCTCGGATTTATGAGTTTGATTTTCATCTTTGGTCAGATGAGCTTTGGAGGAGGATTGGGAGCAGGATTATTCTCTTCTGCATTCTCATTATTCATGAGTTTGCTCGAAATTTTGGTAGCCTTTTTACAGGCATATGTATTCACCTTGTTATCTGCACTGTACTTCGGAGCAGCAACAGAAGAACATCATTAATATAGACTAGTATAATTAAACAAATAATAAAACAACAATTATGACTCTTTTAAACATCCTATTACAAGCAATTCAGAGTGGAAGTGAAGTAGTTACTTCAGCTGGCTTGGATCAAATTGGTGCTGGTATTGGTGCTGGACTTGCAGCTATTGGTGCAGCTATTGGTATTGGTAGAATCGGTGGTTCTGCCCTTGAATCAATGGCGCGTCAGCCAGAAATGTCAGGTGATCTTAGAGCTAACATGATCGTTGCGGCGGCACTTGTTGAAGGTGCGGTTTTCTTCGCGATCGTGGTATGTCTGCTCATCCTGTTTGTATAATTATATAATATCACCGGAAGTTTCGGCCCAGGCCGGAACTTCCCTTAAATAACAAAGTAATGGAATTAGTTACACCCGATATTGGCCTGGTATTTTGGATGACCCTGACCTTCCTTGGTCTGTTATTCATACTTACCAAATTTGTATGGCCTCCTATTCTTAAGTCGCTTAAGGAGCGTGAGGACTTTATTGAGCGTTCGCTTAAAAGTGCGGAAGATGCCAAAGCTGAAATGAGTAAGCTAAAAGCGGAAAACGAAGCTTTACTGGTTGAAGCCAGAGCGGAGCGAGATAAAATCTTAAAAGAAGCTCGTGAGATGAAAGAGAAACTTATTGCCGATGCAAAGCAAAGTGCAAACGAAGAAAGTAATCGTATGATTGCTTCTGCACGTGCTGAAATCGACAAGGAAAAAGTTCAAGCTCTTTCAGACATTAAGAAACAGGTTGCCGGACTTTCTTTGGACATTGCAGAAAAAATATTAAAACGCGAATTGGACAAAGGCGATGATCACGATGCACTCGTGGCTGAGCATTTGAACAAATCACAAATGAACTAATATGGCTTCAGGCAGAATAGCATCCAGATACTCCAAATCATTGTTCGATATCGCTATGCAAAGCGGTTCTATCGATCAAGTGAAAAAAGACATGGATACTGTTGTTTCAGTATGTTCAGGATCCAAAGATTTATTGATGCTTTTGAAAAATCCCATTGTCAAAACAGCAGATAAACAAGCAGTTTTGGTAAAGGTATTTGCTGAATGTTCAAAAGGAACTCAGGATTTTATTCAATTCCTTGTGAAGAGTAAGCGTGAATCTGAGCTTCCAATGGTTGCTCATCAGTTCATCAGGGCATATGACGAATTAAAGGGAATTGCAAAAGCAACTGTAGTTTCTGCATTGCCTTTGAATGAAGATACTTTAAACAAGGTGAAAATGTACCTTAAGAGTATCACAGGTTCAAGCGAAATTGAACTTCACAATGAAATAGACCCCTCTATTATCGGCGGTATTGTAATCAAACACGAAGACAAACTGTTAGATATGAGTGTGGCAAGAGAACTTAGAGAAATCAGAAAAGAATTAATTTATAATTAAAAAGAAATGGCTCAAATTAGACCAGACGAAGTTTCAAGCATCATTAAGGAGCAATTAGCTCACGTTAAAACTGATGCTCAACTCGAAGAAGTAGGAACCGTGCTCCAGGTGGGTGACGGTATCGCCCGTATTTACGGTCTGACCAAAGTGAAATCAGGTGAGCTGATTGAATTTGAAAACGGAGTTCAAGGTATTGTATTAAACCTCGAGGAAGATAACGTAGGTGCGGTACTTTTGGGTAACTCTATTGAAATTAAAGAAGGCGACTCTGTAAAAAGAACAAACCGTATTGCTTCTCTAAAAGTAGGAGAAGGGATGTTGGGGCGTGTTGTTAATACATTAGGAAATCCTATTGATGGTAAAGGAGATATCGAAGGTGATTTATACGAAATGCCACTTGAGCGTAAAGCTCCTGGGGTAATCTATCGTGAGCCTGTTACAGAGCCTTTACAGACGGGTGTTAAAGCGATTGATGCAATGATTCCTATCGGACGTGGACAGCGTGAGTTAATCATCGGTGACCGTCAGACAGGTAAAACTGCAGTTGCAATTGATACCATCATCAACCAAAAAGAGTTTTACGATAAAGGAGAACCTGTATACTGTATTTACGTAGCATGTGGTCAGAAAGCATCTACAGTAAAACAAGTGGTACGTTCATTAGAACAAAGAGGCGCAATGCCTTATACCATTGTGGTTTCAGCATCAGCAGCGGATCCTGCGCCAATGCAGTTCTACGCACCAATGGCGGGAGCGGCAATTGGAGAATATTTTAGAGACACCGGTCGTCCGGCATTGATCATCTTTGATGACCTTTCAAAACAAGCGGTGGCGTATCGTGAGGTTTCTCTTTTGCTAAGACGTCCTCCAGGACGTGAGGCATATCCGGGTGACGTATTCTACCTTCACTCAAGATTATTGGAGCGTGCTGCGAAAGTGACTAGCTCTAATGAAATTGCAAAAGGTATGAACGACCTTCCTGAGTCGCTTAAAGATAAAGTTCAAGGTGGTGGATCACTTACCGCTTTGCCGATTATCGAAACTCAAGCGGGTGACGTTTCTGCATATATTCCAACCAACGTAATTTCGATTACAGATGGACAGATCTTCCTAGAGTCTGATCTTTTCAACTCAGGTATTCGTCCGGCGATTAACGTAGGTATCTCGGTATCTCGTGTTGGGGGTAATGCACAGGTTAAATCCATGAAGAAAACTGCCGGTACTTTGAAATTAGACCAGGCACAATACAGAGAACTAGAAGCATTTGCGAAATTCGGATCTGATCTGGATTCTGCAACGAAATCTATTCTTGATAAAGGTTCTAGAAACGTAGAGATTTTGAAACAAGCTCAATACTCACCTTTAACCGTGGGTAAGCAAGTTGCGATCATCTATCTTGGAACCAAAGGTCTTCTAAGAGGAGTTCCTGTAAAAGACGTTCGTCGTTTTGAGGAAGAGTTCTTAATGAAGATGGAAGCAGATCATCAAGATGTTCTTGATGCATTAAGCTCAGGTAAATTAGACGACACTCTTACTGATACAGTTGAGAAAGTAGGAGCGGAAGTAGCTAAGAACTTTAAAGCCTAATCTTATGGCGAATTTAAAAGAGGTTAGAAACCGAATAGCGACAACGATCTCTACTCAGCAGATCACGAAAGCCATGAAGTTGGTTTCTGCGACTAAATTGAAAAAAGCGCAGGATGCCATCAGTCAGATGAGACCTTATTCTGACAAGCTTTATGGAATTTTGATGAACCTTGCTGAGAGCGCCAAAAGTGACCGTGAACTCGAGAAGTACTTCGAGCACCGAGAGGTGAAAAATGTATTGCTGATCGTAAACTCAAGTGATAAAGGTTTATGTGGTGCATACAACTCCAATATCATTAAGGAAGTAAAATCTTTACTTACTGAAAAGTATGGTAAAGAGGTTAACGTTGAATTGAAATTCTTAGGAAAAAAAGCCTATGACTATTTCAAGAAGATGGACGTTAATGCAAATACTGAAGATATGGAGGCATTTCTTGATCTGAACTCAGATAATGTATTTGAGATTGGATCCAGAGTAATTCAGGATTTCACACAAGGCAAATACGACGAGGTTAGAATTGTCTATAATAAGTTTAAGAATGCAGCAACTCAATATGTAACAGTTGAAAAGATGTTACCGGTAGAACTTTCTGCATTTGAAGGACAAGAAACAGAAGAAGGATTTATTTCGAACTACGAGTTTGAACCAAGTCAGTCTGAAATTCTTTCCAACTTAATTCCTCAGGCAGTTAAAACTCAGTTATACAGAACTATGTTGGATGCGCAAGCATCAGAACATGGGTCTCGTATGGTGGCAATGGATAAAGCTACCGAGAATGCGGGAGAAATGCTGTTTGACTTAAAATTAGAATACAACCAAGCCAGACAAGCGGCTATTACTACAGAGATCCTCGAGATTGTAGGTGGTGCGGCAGCTTTAGAAGGCTAAGTTATTATTATAATGTAGGTAAAAAGATTGGGGCGCATTTTGCGCCCCTTTTTTTTGTTACATCTCCATAGGCATTACCTCTCGGATTTCGATGTTCCCATCGTACTCAAATAGCGGGCAATCTTTAGCAAGATCAACGGCATGGTCGTAATCATTCGCTTTGAAATGTAACCAACCCCCGATCATTTCATCGCTTTTCGAGGGTACAGTTCCATTTTGTACACCTCTGGCGGTCATCAGTCTGCCATCTTGCATTAATGGCATACCACCAAGGAGATTGCCACTTGAAGCTATCTTGCCCATGTAGGCTCCCCAACGCTCCATGTGTTTTGCGCTCTCCTCCTCGGTAGCCTCAGCCATCCTGGCATCGCCACCTCTCATTAATAATAAGTATTCTTTCATAATTTGTTTTTTTACAAAGAACAAGCCGAATAGAATTCCAAATGGGGTTAAATTCCGACAAGCTAAGGGGTTGATTGTGCCATGCTACCCGATTAATTTTGAACCGACAATGAAAGAGGTTGTAATATTTGTTCCTAAAGGTGAGATTATTCTAAGCAGTGTGATCGGACCGTTTAAAATCTTTTCTAAAGTGAATGACTTACTTGGAGATCGCGGTCCCTTTTATAATATTCGCTTAGCCGGCCTTGATCGCGTGACCAATCTTTACGGCGGGCATTTTTCAATCAATATGCATTGTACCATTGCCGAAGTTGCGAAAGCAGACTTGGTGGTGATTCCTGCTGTTTTTGGTGATTTTAAGCGCGCTGTAGAGCTTAACTCAGAAGCTACGCCCTGGTTTAAGACGATGCATGAAAGAGGGGCTGAGATGGCCAGTTTATGTATGGGAGCATTTTTGCTGGCCCCTACCGGTATTTTAGATGGGAAGAGTTGCACAACACATTGGCTGGGAGCCGAGGCTTTCAGAACTATGTACCCCCAAGTTAAACTGGCAGAGCAAAAGGTAATTACCGATGAGAATGGGGTTTATACCAGTGGTGGGGCCTACTCTTTCCTCAACCTAATCTTACATCTGGTTGAGAAATATAACGGTCGGGATATGGCATTGATGTGTGCCAAAATATTTGAGGTTGATATCGACAGAGATAATCAGGCCATGTTTAGCATTTTTCAGGGTCAGAAGGAGCATGAGGATGAACCCATTATCAATGCACAGCGATTCATCGAAAATAATTATTCAGATAAGATCTATGTAGATAAACTGGCCGAGATGTTTGCCCTAAGTCGAAGAAATTTCATTCGCAGGTTTAAAAAGGCCACTGCAAACAGTCCCATTGAATATATTCAAAGAGTTAGGGTAGAGGCTGCTAAGCGCTCATTGGAGTCTAGTAATCAAACCATTAATGAAGTTATGTACACGGTGGGGTATTCAGATAGCAAAGCCTTCCGAAATACATTCAGGAAATTTACCGGGGTTACTCCAAAAGGCTATAAACAGAAATACAATAGAGTGCGCGCTATGAATTAAGCTTCGGAGGGTTTTGGAAACCCAAATCAGTTTTGAAGTGAAGATCGCGCTGAGGGAATGGAATAACAACTTTGTGTTTTCTGAATTCTTCATCAATCATAAAGCGTAAATCACTTTTTACATCCTCAATAGGAAATAAGTAATTCGACCAGAACAAGAGCTCGAAATCCAAACTACTGTCGCCAAAGTCTTTAAATCGAACAAAAGGCGCCGGATTGGTTTTGATACGATTATGCTTCCAAGCACATTCAATGAGGATTTTCTTTACTAATTCAACATCAGAACCATAGGCCACACCTACTTTTACTATAAATCGGGTGACGTTTTGATTAGACGACCAATTGATCAAATTCTCACTTACCAGTTTGTGGTTGGGAATGATCATCATGATACCGTCTCTACTTTCAATCTTTGAAGTTCTCAGCCCAATTTCCTTTACTCGAGCAACAATGCCGTCCACCTCTACAATGTCATTGATTCCAATGCTGGGCTCAATCAGTAAGATTATCCCGGAAAATATATCATTGAACACCTGTTGAATACCCAGACCTAAACCAATTAGTAAAGGAGATAATGCCAGCAGTATACCCGGATGTACATTGAGCGTGATCATAGTTAAAGCAATGAACACAACGGCCAGTATATACTTACTGATTTGGGTAATCGCGAAGCTCTGGCTTTGTTGAAGTCTGCCCGTTTTAACCGATAGTTTAACAAAGCGCTTTAACCAACGATAGAAGAAGTAAATTACGAAGTAATAGAGTAGAATTAATAAGATGCTTTTAACCTTGATCTCAACATTGTCAGAGAATTCAAATATGGTCTTATTCAGCAGTTCCTTCATTCGGTGTGGATGTTCTTAGAAATCACTGCAAAGTAATTATTTTCTAAAGGAACATAGCCGACATCATAACAGAAAATACAAGTTTTGTCATCCTCCTTCACAATATTAGTGCAGTGGTCGAACTTGAAGCCCATGTCCACTAGGTCTTCATACCGAATTGGTTTACTTTTTAGGGTCATTAGAATTCGTCGATTTTTTCGCAGAATTTGGTTCATTCTGCGAATGAGGTTATTGGAGGAAGCACTGAGCTCATTGTGAAAAGAGCTTCTGCAGAGGTAATCGCAGAACTTTTTATCAATTCTACCTTTAAGTGGTTGATTGCAGTAGGCGCATCGTCGATCTTTTTCCATGGGTTCAAGATCAACAAATGGTACTTTTCTTTAAAAAAGATTTAGCTGACCGTTGGCATTTGCCCTGTATAAGTTTAAGTTAAACGCAGGCATTTTACCATCGAGTTTATATCGTTTGCGAGCGAGTTGAATCTGTTGCCTCACACTCTCAGCAAATACCCCTTTCCCTTTCATACGCTCCCCGAAATTATGGTTACTTAAATTACCACCTTGGGCCGCACTGATGAGGTTTAAGACCCGGTTCGCTTTTAATGGATAGGTCTTTCTTAACCAATCTTCAAAAATGAGAGCGATAGAACCGTTGAGTCTTACCATAGTGTATGACATACTAATAGCACCTGCTTCTTTTACTGCTTCGGCAACATCAAAAACTTCATCGCTGTTCAAGCCCGGCACCACCGGGGCAAACATTACACTCACCGGGATTCCTGCATCGGATAATGTTTTTATCGTTTTCAAACGGTTCTTTACAGATGCAGTTCTTGGCTCCATATTTCTTCTCAATTCCTCATTTAAACTAGTGAGAGAAATATGAACATGCACCAGATTCTTCTCTGCCAGTTTTGTTAAGATATCTATATCGCGACAGATCAGGGCATTCTTGGTGATAATCCCTACGGGGTGCCTGTGATCGAGAAACACCTGTAATAAACTGCGTGTAATTTTCAATTGTTTTTCCGCCGGTTGATAACAATCCGTATTTCCCGAAAGCATAATTGGGCTGGGGGTCCAATGTTTGCTACTCAATTTCTTTTTGAGCAATTCCGCGGCGTCGGGTTTGTACAAAATCTTCGACTCAAAATCGGTTCCGGCGCTATATCCCCAGTATTCATGCGTAACCCGTGCATAGCAATAAACACAACCATGTTCACATCCCTGATATGGGTTTATACTCCAAGCGGCAGGCACATCCGGACTATCAACCTTATTCACTATAGTTTTTGCATGAACCTGAATAAATTCAGTGCTCTTGTCTTGTTCCAGAATTTCAGGATCGTGCTGAGCATCCTCCCAAAACATGAATGAAGCTGTTGAGTCAAAGCGATTATGTGTATTGATTTGAGCGCCTCTTCCTTTCTTTTGTGCAATCATTGGTAATATTATTATCAGGTGGTCTGATAGTAATATAGTCAATATTTTGTAGAAAGAGATAAATATTATAGGAAATTGTAATTCCTAGAACCACTCTCTAGGCTTGGTTAAAAGGTATCCATCTTCTTTACGTATTTCTATTGGTAATTGGGAGCTTTTTATTGCTTTACGACCAATAGTTAAATGTCCTTTCGCAACCGAAGCAATGCTTTGATTGTGTCTTTTCGGCGGAAAACCAACGAAAACCCTCTTATTTTCAAATGTTCTATGAATGGCTTTTATTGGTGGCATTAAATCACTATCACCAGAAATTAAAAATGCTGTATCATATAAGTCATTAAAACCGTCACATAACATTTCGGTGGCTATGTTAACATCTGTCATTTTCTCACTATTTGTAGGGTAAGTATGGCCACATGAATAACATTCTTGGGTTCCAGCTTGATACCGACCATAGAGTATTTTAACACCTGTCGTCTTTATTGCTTCGAGATAGGTTGTTTGCCTTTTGAGTTTATCCGGATTGTTGGTTACTCTGCTGGTGAAATATTTCACAGTAATCAATTCCTGATGATCTCTGAGTAAAGTCTTTATCAAGTTGATTAGATGTAACCATTTATTTTTCATGACCTGCTTCCAACATTCCAAAATAGAAATTGAATCCGTCGATATAAGCAATAACTCTTTCTTTAGAGTGCTCTTTAATCTTTTCTTGAGACATAAATGGGTGTAATTTTATGGATAATTTTTATATTTGCAGTTGAACATCGCCAAAGATAGCATCTTTGGTCTGACGCCCCTTCTTGGGGCGTTTCGCTTTAAATAAATTAAACTTTCGTCTTTTTAAGCCAGAGCTTCTTTTAAGAGCTTCATATACTCTACATCTGTAATTTCTTTTGCCCCAAATTGCAATAAGTGATCGTTGATGTATTGTGTGTCGAGCAGCAAGAAATGTTCTTTTTTTAAGAACTCCACCAGTGCGATGAGCGCAATTTTTGATGCATCGGTTATCCTGTGAAACATAGATTCTCCAAAAAAGGCATGTTGAATGGAAACTCCATATAGGCCTCCCACTAATTCATCGTTTTGCCAGGTTTCAAAGCTCCAAGCATGTCCCGCTTTATGCAAGTAAACATAGCTTTCAATAATGTCTTCGCTAATCCAAGTGCTAGAGCGATCAGCACATAGGCGCATTACTTCTTCAAAAGCGGTATTGATTCTAATCTCAAATTTTCCGCTCTTGTAAAGGCGCTTAAGATTTTTGGAGATATGAAATTCATTAAGTGGAATAATGCCTCGCTTTTCGGGTTTAAACCAGTAGATTTCATTCTCCTCCTCGGGAATAGCCATAGGGAAATACCCTTGAGTATAAGCATATAGCAATTCATTTGGATCGATCTTCACGGATTGACAAATTTAGTTTTAGCTTTGGCTCGATGAAAATAATTTGCGTAGGTAGAAATTATTCGGAACATATTTCAGAGCTTAAAAATGAAGTTCCCACCGATCCTGTACTCTTTATGAAGCCGGATTCGGCCTTAATGCGATCCTCCGACAAGTTCTATATTCCCGAATGGACAAAAGATGTTCATTATGAAGTTGAATTAGTAGTGCGCATAGATCGTTTAGGTAAAAATATTGAAGAACGTTTTGCTCATAAGTATTATAGTCAAATAAGCCTTGGTATTGATTTTACCGCTCGAGATCTGCAAACTGAGCTCAAATCTAAAGGATTGCCTTGGGAGAAAGCAAAAGCCTTTGATCGAAGTGCAGTTGTTGGTCCTTGGAGGGACAAAGAGGACTACGATCTGCAAAATCTTAACTTTAGCTTACTTCGAAATGGTGATAAGGTTCAGGAGGGAAATAGCAGTCAAATGCTCAACGGAATCGATGCTCTTATTTCCTATATTTCGCAATTCTTCACCCTAAAGATCGGTGATTTGATTTTCACAGGAACACCCAAAGGAGTAGGTAGAGTTGAAGCGAATGACCAGTTGGAAGGCTATCTTGAAGATCGTAAAATGTTTTCGGTTGGAGTGAGGTAGGTCTAGAGTATTTCTGTTTTTAACCATTTTCCGGAATAGCATTTCATATTTCTACTAGCTTTGGTTTATGAAGAATTACCGACGCTCTTTTCAGGTTGCCTTTACCGGTTTTAAGGAGTTTTACCATTCTGAATTCAACGCTAAAATTCATCTAGGAGCCACTGTCATTGTTGTGTTATGGGCATTTCTGAGAGACTTCGGAATTTTCGAGTGGGTCTTACTTTCTATTGCTGTCGGTGTAGTGTGGATGGCTGAATTATTTAATACTGCCATCGAAATGCTTTGCGATAGAATTACAAGTGAAAAAGAAGAATCTATTCGGAAGATTAAAGACATTAGTGCCGCTGCGGTATTATGCTCTGTTATCTTTGCAAGCATAATCGGCATTTATTTGTTTATATATCCAGTACTATGAACATTCAGCAGCATTACGATAATGGAGAGTTTAGCAAGGTGGTAGATCTTTTGAAAGATGAGCAACATCCACTGCTAAATCTAAAGGCATACAGCTACCAAAAATTAGGGAAGTTTGAAGAAGCAATGTCGGTTTGGAATATTTTGGTTCAACGCGAGCCAGAGAATGGCTACTACTTCAACGAAAGGGGCGTATGCAAGTTCAATCTTCGTTTTAAACACGCCATTGAAGATTTTGATAAGGCGATTGAATTAGAGCCGGTAAACGCCTATTTCTATAGCTGCAGAGCTTATGTGAAAGACAAAACAGGAGATACAGAAGGTGCAGTAGACGATTATGGCAGAGCTCACGATCTGGACCCTGAAGATGCCATTGTACTCAATAACCTCGGTTTAGCAGAGCAGAAGTTGGGCCATACTCAAAGCGCCCGTAATTTCTTCGCAAAAAGCAATGATCTGCTCGGGGTTAAAACTTCAGATGCCGAAATGCCGGAAGCTCCTAAACCACCTGAAATCACCTTTAAAGATAAATGGAGTGAGGTACGAAAAATGATGAGCTCCTTTTCGGAATTTAAGAAGTTTATCCGCGAAGCATTCTCCGGTAAATCTTAACCGAGCATTTGCTCAATAGTTTCGAGTTTTCTTTCCGTTTCAGCCCATTCCTCACTTGGTTTAGAGTCCTTTGTGATTCCTGCGCCTGCAAACAATTCAATGCGAGATTCCTGAAAACGAAGACACCTTAAATTCACAAAGAACAAAGCTCTATCTTCTTCTAAAATACCTGTAACTCCGGAGTAGAAACTTCGGTTAATGGTTTCGTAGGTCTGAATGAAATGGAAACTCTCTTCTCTGGGTAAGCCACACACTGCACTGGTTGGTTGTAAGTGCTTAAGGACTTCAAGCGCTTCAGTAGCAGAGCAAGTAACGGTGTATCCGGTTTTAAGGTGTTTAATATTTCCCTGAAACAGTACATCCTTTTTCGATTTTTTATAGTCGAGATTGAGTAGGTTTAATTTTTCCTCTACAAACTCTTCTACCATAGCCTGCTCTTTCTGTTCCTTTTCGCTAAAGTCTTCTTCCAAGGACTTAGTGCCTGCTAGCGCCATGGTTTTGAGCTTTCCGTTGGTGTACTCAATTAAAAGCTCCGGAGAAGCACCCACCCAGGTTTCCATGCCAAGATCTACATAGTAACAATAGGCTTCCGGAAATTCTTCCACTGCATTCTTGAAAACCTGTTCCGGCATTTTATCTCGAGGTAAAATCTTGTTTCGAGCCAGTACAACTTTTGATAGTTGACCGTGCGACATTTCTTCTTGAGCTAGAAACACACTGGTTTCATATTCAGCTTGTGTCAATTCTTCGTTCGCGGAAAGATCAAATTCTCTTGCCGTTTCTTTACTTCCGTCGTTGGCAAAGAAATAAGCCGGTTTAGTTCGGTCGAAAGGGTAGAAGACTAGCCCTTTACGTTTCATCCAATATTTTTCTATATCTTGAAAAACCTCGATATGGTCGGGTTGAAAGGTCTTTACTTTTTGCTCTCCGGGGAGATAGCAAAGTGCCAGGTTTTTCTTTTTTACTGCCATTATTTTTTATCGCGGATTGCTACGGTTAATCGACAAACATTTGTGAGCTCGCCTTGTTCATTGCGGACTTCAATTTCCCAAACATGACTGTTTTTACCAATATGAATTGCTTTAGCAGTTGCTCTTATCTTGCCATCTTTTACACTTTTTAGATGATTGCAGTTAAGGGTCATGCCTGCGGCAATTTTATCCCGACCTGCTATTAGGTAGCTTCCTAAACTTCCCGCATTTTCAGCAATGCTTGCAACAGCTCCTCCATGTAAAAGACCCATAGGTTGTTTGGTATACGACTCAACAGGCATTTCCATTACAATAAAGTCTTCACCTAAATCAACCACTTCCATTTTGAGATGATCTGATAAGGTTCCTTCTGCAAACGAGTTTAAGTCTTTTATGTTTATAGATTTGTAGGGAATCAATTTCTTGAGATTTTGAGCGCAAAGAAAACTATTTATCTCATAAGACACGGCGAAACGGATTACAACCGAAAAGGAATTATCCAGGGAAGTGGGGTGGATAGCGATCTTAATGAAAGAGGGCTTGAACAAGCAGCAAAATTCTATCAGGCTTATCATCACCTCCCATTCGATAAAGTGTATAGCTCTCAGTTAAAAAGAACGGTGCAGAGCGTGAAACACTTTATTGATGCCGGGTTCCCTCATGAAAAGGTCCCGGAATTTAACGAGATCAATTGGGGGATTTTTGAAGGCCTTGAAAGCACCCCGGATTATCACAAGATGTATTTGGGAATTTTAGAAGATTGGAAAGCCGGCTTGCTAGATCGTGCAATCGAGGGAGGTGAAACTCCAAATCAAATGTTCAAGAGGCAAGAAATGGGTTTGAAGAAATTGCTTCAAAGAGAAAATGAAAGGCAAATCTTGGTGTGTATGCACGGTCGCGCGATGAGAAGCTTTATGTGTTTACTCACCGGAACTCCATTAAACGAAATGGATCAATTTAAACACTCCAACCTTTGCCTTTATGTCTTAGAAGAGCATGAAGATCGTTTTCGAATTGTAGAGGAAAACTCTACGGAGCATCTTTGGATTTAAAGTTCTCGCAAAGTCGCAAAGCCGCAAAGAGTTTCTACATTCTCTGTAGCTTCAGCGTAAGAGACATCTACATTCTCTGTAGCTTTCCTTCGATCTACGTATCCGTTAGCTAACGGAGAAGTAGATAGCGTAAGAGAGCTCGCAAAGCCGCTAAGGCACGAAGGGGCAAATCATGACTTTCTGTTTGTTCTTGGATTTTGAGGACTTATTACGCAAAAGATTGTCTCGCGGAGTCGCTGAGTCGCTGAGTCGCTGAGAGGTTTCATTATGTTCTGTATCCGATAACCAACGGAGAGGGTTTGTGGGGGCGCTACGTCAGAGGTAAGGTCTGCAAACCTCGAAGCTTCAGCGGAGAGGTTCTCGCAAAGCCGCTAAGGCACGAAGGGGCAAGTCTTTACGCTTTCTGTTTGTTCTGGGATTCTGAGGACTAATTACGCAAAAGATTATCTCGAGGAGACAGGGAGAGTAGCATCAATACTTGAATACACAACGAGGTGCATTCAGTGGTCGATTAATTATTTCGTACTTGATTGGTTATTGGAAAATGAACTTTGTGTATTTTCTGGAACCTGCCTGCCGTCAGGCAGGTTTGTAATTTGAAGCTTGGTTATTTGCTTAAATGTGGGTGATCTCTTCTTCTTTCTTGGCAATAATCTTGTCTACCCGAGCAGAATTGTCGTCTATGATTTTCTGGATATCTGCTTCTGCACCTTTAGCAGCATCTTCGCTCATTCCATCTTTCTGCAACGACTTCACCATATCCATGGCATCTCTTCTGGCATTTCTCAAACTGATTTTTGCATTCTCACCTTCAGATTTTGCATTTTTCACCAATTGCAAACGGCGTTCCTCTGTAAGAATGGGGATATTGATAATCACTTGCTCGCCGTCGTTCTGGGGGTTGAGGCCGAGATTGGCGTATGCTATTCCGCGCTCAATTTCTTCTATCAAAGACTTTTCCCAAGGCTTAACCATAAGAGTTCTGGCATCAGGCGTACTTACGTTCGCCACTTGAGACAATGGTACTTTAGATCCGTAATATTCCACCTGAACTGAATCTAGCATTCCGGGCATTGCTTTACCGGCGCGTAATTTTCCCAATTCACTTTTTAGGTGATCTATACTTTTATCTGCTTGAGCGCTGAGCTCATCCATGATCATTTTTAAGTCCTCATCCATGATGTTCGAAATTATCTCATGCAAAGAAAATCAAAAAATTAGAAACTTAGATAGCCTTGAAATTGAAGCATAGACATGCCGATGGAGATCAACATAAAAACAGCAAACCCTACTTCTACAATGAGTCTCCCTTGATTAAATGCAAAACCTACACTCAGTAAAGCCGCCATGGGGAGAATAATAAGAGCAAAGAAACCGGGGTCTGCGGTTATCAATATAAGTACTGCGCCTATTACCAATTGACTAAGAAGCATGTAATTTATTATAATTGATCGGTTGGGATACCTGAATTTATAGTTGCCCATGGATAAAATATGCAGAACCAACATCAAGACTACAAAAGGGAGAAATACCTTGATCAAAGGTGTGTTAAGTAAACTGTAGTCAAAGGTGGGCTCCGGTATCAGGCTCCAGGCTTTGTCTATAATCTCCATTACGAAGGTTACTCCGGTGTATATAGCGAGTACCATCGCAAAGTAAATGAGACTGATTATGAAGTGTTGTGGACTTTGAACCGTGTTCTGCCAGAACATGATAAAAAATGGAAGAAATAAGAATACCGACCAATGATTTATTGTCTGAGCAACTCCCAGCATGGTACCGATGTAGATCATTGCATGCACCGATGAAATATTGCCTTCTCTGGATCCGAAGCTGAGGTATATTGCCAATAACCATAAATATCCCATTAAGATTAAAGCAGTACCTAAATAGGGGATAATGATAATGCTCAATAAAGAGCAAACGATTAAAGGTAGATGTGATTTAATTCCTAAAATTCGATATTTCTGACAAAGGATATCCAGAATAATCATTTGAGAGAATAGCATGCCCAGAAGAGCCCATTCTTTTGTGCTTTCCGGTATTGCACCCAAAACATGGATACTCAGAATCACCAATGAGAAAAGCAATGCAGAGAAGTAGTTATTTGAAAGGGTTTTAATCAATCGTATACCAATTTGAGCAATGCAAATCTGCGATTTTTAGTGGTAGGAATGATCATTTTATTGGATGAAACCTGCAAAGCCTCCGGAGGGATCACTACAACGAAGTCTAGTTCTGACTTTAGCAATTTTCTACTTAAGATTTTGCCGTTGCTGTATATAGTATACTGCATTACATCTCCGCTGTTTCTGATCTGATCATTATAAATGAGTTGAATGTAGTTTTCATTTACAAACACCACTGCCGAGCTGAAATAACCGCCATCGTTAATGGTAGTTTGGTTTTTATGAACTACATGGCTCCAGTCTAGAACACCGTCATTATTGATGTTTAAGACCAAAATGTCATTAAAATTATATACGTTTTTAGAAGTACTTTGAGGTATGCCGTTCACCATAATGATATCACTCTCTGTGGCAATTGCTTTTTGCTCCGCGATGAGCATAATGCCGCCATCACTGCGCGGAACAAGTTGAATAAAGTCAAATCCTTCGGGTATTACATCTTCTGAATGTTCTCCGCTCACTTTGAGTTCTTTTATCAACTCTTTATTGAAAAAACTTCGGGTCTCTTTACTCTTTCCGGTAGTGAATGCATATCGAAATGCAGATACTCCTTTAATACCGTAATAGGTTTTACTCCCGAATAAAGAAGCTACTACTGCTTCGTCGTTTTTACGATCGTAAGTAAGCGCAATTTCCTTAATGTCAACGGAATCGTGGTGAATTCTATAGTCGTGGAAACTGTCGGAATCCCAAATGAAAATATTGTACTTAAACTTCTCCTTTCTCTTGGCATATTCATAGCTCTGCCGGCCTAAACTCGCTACTTTTCCGCTGTTGTTAATCATGAAATCACGAATAATAAACTCATCTGCACTATGTGGCATTTCAATGCTTTTCTCGCGCAGTTTTTTAAAGTTTGCATCGAAGACTACCCAATTGATGATCACATTGCCTTCTTCACTTTCTTCCGTGTTCATCATGGCAATATTTTGTTGGGCATCATCAATTCTTATTCTAAACGAGCCTCGGTCCCCAAACTCTCGGATATTCTCCGTTTTCATTGGGACTTTTTTACCAATAGGCTTTAATTCGAAATCGTAATACTGCCCCATTAAGGTATTGGTTTGCGACCTTCTATCAAAATCAGAAGTGATAATCATGATTCCTCTATAGGTCAGTCGCAGTTTTACTAATCGTGATTTCTTGAGGTCTATACTCTTAGATTCGAGAAAGGTGAGTTGATGCGAGTACCGCTCAATGATGATGCTTTTCGTGAGAAACTTATTTCTATACCGAAGTAGAAATACTCCCTGCTCATTTTCTCCAATCACTTTGGTGAAGACTGCGGCTCCCCTTAATTTGGTTGGATTTGACCACTGCATTACCTGGGCCGAAATCTCCATGTGGAAGATTGCAGGTATGAGAAATAGAAACAGCCTTAATCCTTTGTATCTTTGCACTTCCTTAATACAACGAAAATAAATTACAATTTCGTCAGTTGAAATATCAATTCGAAAATAAACCACAAGTAGAGAAGGCAGTTTTGATTGGAGTGGAGGATAAAACTTCAGCTCTAAAAAGCAGCAAAGAATACCTCGATGAACTAGAGTTTCTGGCTACAACCGCCGGTGCTGTAACCCTCAAGCGTTTTGTTCAGCGTATGGATCACCCTCATCCTAAAACCTATATTGGAAAAGGGAAGTTGGAGGAAATTGTAGCTTTTGCCAAAGCAGAAGATATCGACATTGCCATTTTTGATGATGAGCTGAGTCCTTCTCAAATAAGAAACTTAGAAAAAGATCTCAATTGCAAAATTGTGGATCGAAGCAGCTTGATCCTCGACATTTTCGCTAAAAATGCGAGAACTGCTAGAGCTAGAACTCAGGTTGAATTAGCTCAAAGCGAATACTTGCTTCCTCGCTTAACCCGAATGTGGACCCACCTTCAAAAACAAAAAGGAGGGATTGGAATGAAAGGGCCCGGTGAAAAGGAAATTGAAACGGATAGGAGGGTAATTCGAGATAAAATAAGTAAGCTTAAAAAAGATCTCGAAAAGATTGATAATCAAAGTGTAACTCAGCGTAAAAGCCGTACGGGTATGAAGCGAGTTGCTCTGGTGGGATACACCAACGTGGGTAAATCTACGCTCATGAACCAGATGTCGAGAGCAGAGGTTTTAGCGGAAAACAAACTCTTTGCAACCTTGGATTCAACGGTTCGAAAAGTGGTTTTACCTCATCCTGATCCGACACAACCGCCCGTTGTTTTTCTTCTCTCGGATACGGTTGGATTTATAAGAAAGCTCCCTCATCAACTCATAGAAAGTTTTAAAAGTACTTTAGATGAGGTGAAAGAAGCGGATGTTCTACTTCATGTCGTTGATATTTCGCATCCTTCTTTTGAAGATCAGATGGCTACGGTAAATGATACCTTGCAGGAAATTGGTGTCATTGATAAACCGGTGATAACGGTGTTTAATAAGATCGATCTATACAATCCTACTCCCAGTTCTGAAGACATTTTTGAAGATGAGACCATTTATGATATCCCTACTTTAAAGAAGACTTGGATGGGGAAATTAAATGATAAAGTGGTTTTCATTTCTGCCGAAAAAGGAGAGAATTTGGCTGAGTTGCGAGATATGATCGTAGATCAACTAATTTCCGTAGAATGAAAATTTTAATTACCGGTGCCAATGGAGCCTTTGGTGCTGCAATGCTGCGCTATTTTAGTGCACGAGGGCACGAGGTAATCGGCACGGGAAGGCAAGAAGAGCCGCCATCTAAACTCTTAGAATTTGCAGAATATCGGCAATTGGATATCACTTCCAAGTTTGAATTACCGGAGGTGGATGTTGTGATTCATGCTGCTGCATACTCGGACGATAAGGCCGACATTGAGGATTTAATGAAACCTAATGTCGAGGGAACTCAAAACATGGTAAAAGCGGCTGAATCTTGTCCGCTCTTTATCCATATTTCTTCTTCTTCAGTTTATCTGCCTGAAGATGAACCTATTCATGAAAATAAAGCGGGAAGTCAGGATAATAGCGAACTTTCAGCGTATGGTCTTTCCAAACTTTATTCAGAACAAGAAGTTTACAAAAACAGAAATACAGGTTCTACATATATTCTAAGAGCCAGGGCATTTTACGGTGTAGGCGATACTCAAATTGTACCCAGAATGCTCAAGTTTGTGAAAGGAAATAAACTGCAATTGCCGGGTGAACTACAGAATAAACTTTCAATGACGCATTACGATAATATGGGACATGCCATAGAATGCTGCATCGAGCAAAGCAAGTCGGGTATTCATGTCTATAATGTGTCGGATGACGAAGTTTATATCATGCGCGAGGTCTTAGGTCAGTTGATGGGAGCGCTGTATGATCGATCCTTGAAAGTGAAGCAAGTTCCCTTGTGGCTAATCCGTTTCTTCGCCAAGTATAAAATAGGAGGGATCACGCCATTACTGGTAAGAGCCGTGACCAAAGACATGGTTTTAGATATCTCAGCCATTAAAAAAGAACTCAACTATCAACCTAAACAGAACTTAGATCGGGCATTACCTGAACTAGCTCAATGGGTGCGACATATCGGTGGTCCGGAAGAGTTGCGAAATCCTGAAAAGTTTCTTTCCTGGGATTTAAAATGATGGCCAAAGCGCTCTAGCTACTTCACCTCTAAAAGGCCAAGGAATCATGGCTAAGGCTATAATAAATCCAATGCTAAAGAAGATGAGTGCTTTTTTATGCTTGCTTCTTGCATCTTCTGCTTTCTTGCTTTTTGTTCTTCCAATTTGGATCAGAATAATGGCAAGGAGCATAGAAATAGTGTGTTCTACGGTAAAGAATCTAAGAGTGGCATTACCCATTGCATTGCCCATATCCGAGAAATTCTCTGCCCAGCCTTTGCCGAAGTATAGGATGAATCCAAGCAGCAATTGTAAGTGAGTAAAAGCCACAAAAAGAACGGCAGATAAGTTATGTGATTTTGTGTATTCTTGATTCTTAACCAAGCCTAGAATACATTTTGTGATTGCGTATAAGCCGAAGATCACAAATCCCCAGCGACCAATGTTGTGAAGAGCGAGTAATGTTTGCATATCAATTAAATTGTGGATTGATTGGCGAGTTGGCCAGTAATGCAAAATCGCCTCCTAGGCTACGCATTACTTCTTTCCATAAATCCAATTCATCCTTTTCGGGTTCGAAGATACTCATTGGGTTTAATTCTCCTACAATCCATGCTTTTTCGTGAAGCTCAGATTCGAGTTGGCCATTTGCCCATCCACTGTATCCGATAAAGAATACGAACTTTTTGGGGTCTAAACTTCCAGAGTTCAAACCGAGTTTTACTTGTTCGAAATTTCCACTCCAGAATAAACCTTGTCCCAGCTCAACGGCACCTTCAATTTCCGGATATTGATGCAGGTAGTGGAAACTCTCGAGTTGAACGGGTCCACCTTGATATACCGGCGATTTTATTTCGGGAAGTTCTTCAATCAATTGATAAACCTCGAGGTCTGTTTTTTGATTCAGTACATATCCTACAGTGCCTTCTTCGCTGTACTCTGTGATCAACACAACAGTCCTGGCAAAATTGGGATCTTGCAAAAAGGGTTCTGAAATTAATACTCTACCGGTGGCGGGATATAAATCCATATGCAATTGTTTAACGATGCTCGATGTTAACGAAGTACATTGATTCTACCAAAACCATTTATGGCTTGAGGAGAGGAATAATCAACAAGTAATACCACTGAAAGAGGCTTTAGACTAGAGTGTAGAGATAGAACAAGCTGAATGCCAGTAGAAAAGCAATGCCGATTAGGGCTAATTTACGTTCGGAGTTAGACCAAAGATTTCTAAGGTCTTTGCGTTTTTTTACCAGTATATAACTGATAATGGCAAGAATGGGTGCTGTTAAGAAAGATACAACAGTTGCTAGATGCACCATTTGCCCCATATTGGTGATGAAAAATGCGAGGATGATGATGGCGCCAATTGCAAGAATGAGCATCCAAGTTATTCTATTATTTGCTTTAGCCGGAGTGGGAGTCCATTCATCTACTACTGCTTTCATTAATCTAGGCATAGCATCAAAACAAGTAAGAGTGGTACTGAACATTGTGGTAAATGCTGCGATTAGTATAAGAAAGTAAGACCAATTGCCTAAACTTTGGGTGTAAAGGTCGACCAACTGAGCAGCATACGCTCCCGCTTTTGTTTCGAGCGGAATACCTGTGCCATAAAGCAAGTTTGCCCCAAGGGTCAGAAAGCAAATTGCTAAAAATGCAGTGCCGTAAAAGCCGACATTAAAATCAAAATCACCTGAATTACGAGCATCTATATTTTCGTTTTTGTTCTTGGTGACGGTCCAGATGGAATGCCAAATCGCGATTTCAATGGGGGCCGGCATCCACCCAACAAAAGCGATAAGATCATCTACATGACTAGGATTTGAAAATGAAAAAATGGTTTTAAAATCGGCCTGGGTTTGTATGTCAATCCCGAAGGAAAAAAAGAAGGCTAAGATAGTGGAGAGGGCGAGGACAATCATGATCACCTTCATTAGATTATCCAGGACATTGAACTTGCCAATGGCTAAAATAGCCAGGCAAATAGCGAGAAGGATAGCACTCCAAATCCAAGGAGACAATACAATCCCGGTAAGTTTTTCTGCAAGTCCTGCGGTTACTACGGTAACGGCAGCCTGCACTGAGAACATAGTAAAGAAAGTAAGGAGGCAAACTACTATTAAAGCCCAGTTTCCAATTTTCTTATAGCCCTGAATCAGGGTTTCACCTGCTTGGTTGGCATAACGCGGACCCAATACAAAGAAGGGATATTTTAGAAGATGAGCAAGAACGATGGCGATGATAAGAATGAAACCGTAATTGGCTCCTGCTCTCGTGCTTTGTACAATATGTGAAACTCCAATTGCAGCTCCGGCGTAAAGCAAGCCGGGTCCGAGAGATTTCAGTTTTTGTATCACGCCGTGAAAATAGGGATTTTGATGTATTTTTGATTTTAATGTCCCGATCTACAATCGCATCTGCATTTTTTACCCTCGGAGTTATCGGTTTTATCGTTTTGTTGACGGTAGGATTTGAATGGAAAACGGTTAGTCACAATTATGAATTAGAAGGCACAGATTTAAGTGTTGAAATTCTAAATTTGATGGATAATCCGGTAGTTGAAAAAGACTCTGAGACCTACGGTAAAGTCTTCGTGAGATCATTGAACTTTACTGAAAATGATCGCGAAATCAGGTTTACCTATCAACCCAAATTGAAAGGGGAGGTAAAGAACCTCAGTGAAAATGTTCTATTGGAGAGTTTAAGGGAAAAAGTGCTTCAAACTGATCATGATTGTGATGTGACCTTCTCCCAAAAGGAATCGGATTTAGGTGTCTTTTATCTGGCAGGTTGCGCTAATTTGAGGTATGGGGCTTTAAAGGGGCATGATTATCTAATCAATGTGACTTTTGAAGGATTTGAGGAGGAGAATGATCGATTGTTGGAGAGGGTGAGGTTTGAATAGTATCTTGCTGCAAAACGAATAGTGGCGTATTGACAAATTCTGGTCTAAGGGCGACGTTTTTTTGATCTAGGTAGATCACATACGTAAGTGCTTAGAAATGCTAGTTTGCCGAAGCTAATTTTAGCCTATTTCATTACCTTGTCAAACCATAGATCAATAGCCAGATGGCCAGTATCACAATGAGGATGCAAAACCAGACTGTATCTGTAACATAGACCAAAATCAGAGCCAATGCTATGAGTAATAAAAAACCAAAAACTAATCCGACGATTGCCATGGATTTTCCTTTATATAATTCCGGTTCCTTTGCTATATCATTCAAGGCAATTAAAGCAAAAGGTATAATGAAAAGTGCACTAATTCCACCAATAGGCATTAGTGCTATACAAATTACGGATAATTTGGCTGCCGGATGTGTTTCTTGAACGGTGGAATCTGCTAAAGAGTCAGCAGTTGTAATTAGTGGATGCAAAGGTTTGAATGAGTATTCTAAGCTTTGATTATTATCATTTAAAAGAGTGTCTTTATGAGTCGTGCTTGCATTAATTAAACCGGGCTGAGATTTGAGAGGCTTAATTGTGTTGTTACCTATAGGTCCCCTCCAATCTGACCGCGTGTCAAAATTTGCTTCAAAAGTGGGTTTAGGGAGAGTTAAGTTTACTAAGTTCAAATCAAGTGAACCCGCTGCTGCAAGTGACCTTTTTTTCAAGACCTTGTTCGCATTTTTTTCATCATTTAATATTTGTTTATTCTTTTCAGAGCTGGAATGATGCTTTTGCTTGAAGATCGTCTTAATGTTCTTATGCTTGTATGATTTTGATTGATAATAACCATTTCGTTTCACAGTAGAGCAAGACGTAATTAGAATCAAAGCGATTAGGGTTCAGAGCAGGCTAAGCTTAGTTTTCATCTTGCGTTTAGTTTTCTTCCGGTTTATATGGTGGTCAAAGCTAAAGGCATGCGGCACTCACAAATTGTGATATAATACAAAACATGAAACAGAGAATTGCATATGGTGCAACATGAAGGTAAGAGGTTAAAACAGTTGAGATCATTCTATACTCAATCTGTTCCTCACTCTGAAATGGGGTTGGCTTGTCTTTCCTTCGGTACAAGCTCAAGGAAATTTTTGGCATAAAAAAAGCCGCTCAATTGAGCGGCTTTTTTACTTGTAGCCCCTAGGGGAATAAAAGAGTGACTTCTCTAGACACCTTGAGTCATCTTATGTCTTGTAAATGAGGGGTTTGTGATTTTTTGTTTATGCCTCATAATGCCTTAATCTGCCTCTAAACGACACTTTTGTTTTACCTATGTTTTACCTCTTCGATCTACCTTTGTTCTACTATGAGTACTATAAAGTTCGTGCTAATGAAGCACAAAGCAAAAGACAAATGTTTTACCCCAATTTATGCGAGAATTACTCATAATAGAAGGTCAAGTTATATCGCGTTGGGAATCACCATTGATGAAGATCATTGGGACCAGGCGGGCCAAAGAGCAAACTTACAACACCCTAATCGGGTAAGAATGAACGCTACTTTAGGAAAAATTTACAACGATATAGAACGAGTAATACTCGAAGCTATTGACGATCAGAAATACTTTTCTAGTAAGGAACTCAAGGAAGTGATATTGGGCAAGAAAACATTTACATTTAGTCAATACTTTAGAAAGGATCGTGATCAGCACAAGAAAGCACAAAACCTCCTTCAGTATAAGAAGGCAAATACCATTTATAATAAACTCCATACATATTCAGGTAAATTAGACTTGAATTTCAAAGACATTACACCAGAATTCTTACGGAACTACGAACACCACCTATCAACTTATCTCGGTAATGGAAGAAATACAATTCACACGAATCTGAAATATTTACGGAAACTCTTTAATGATGCAATCCGTGAAGGAATTGTTAAGAAGGGAACTAGTCCATTTGATACTTATAAACTTACCAAAGCGAAGACATCTCGACATTACATCTCAGAACCAGAGTTGAGTGCATTAGAATCTATTCAGTTCGTTAATAAGACCCAAGAGTACCATACCTTGAATATGTTCATTCTAGCGTGCTATACAGGGCTAAGAATATCAGATTTGCTTACACTCAGGCTCAGAAATTTCGATGGAAATCACATCAATATCCACATGAGAAAAACCAAAGATCCATTGAGTATAATGGTACCAACTAAAGGACGAGCTATTCTAATGGAATATATAGAAGCTAAGAAAGATGATGAGTTTATATTCCCATTTCTTAACTCTACTGTGGCTTATAACAATGTGAGTCTACAGAAGGCTATTATGTCGAAAACTGCTTCGTGCAATAAATACCTCAAAAAACTCGCAGAAAAAGCAGGAATAAGTAAGACTCTTAGTTTCCATGTATCGAGGCATACATTCGCAACGCGTGCCTTGAGAAAAGGCATAAGAATAGAATATGTTTCTAAACTTTTAGGTCATGCTGATCTTAAGACTACACAGATTTATGCTAAGATCGTTAATAAGGAGTTGGATGATGCGATGGAGGTTTTTGGGTGAAAAAAGTTAGTATTGGCAGAAAATTGTTATTTTTGAGTGGTCCTCATGAAAAAAGTCGTATTCATCCACTTATTATTAGTTGTTTTTTCAAACTGTAAGGAGAAAAATGAGCCTTGTTCATGTAACGAATTACAAGATGTTGAACATAATTTATTAGAATACGCCTATTTGGACACACAATCTGTTACAGTAGGAGATCAATTTGTTTTTAAGTTTAGTGAGGACCAAACTCAATATGACACATTGACAGTGACCTCTTTTTTCTATAGGAAGAATGGATGCGAGTTTACTGATTTACAAGATATAGGATTTAGCAACTGTTCAAACTTCTATGAAGTGAGAATGGATCATAGTAACTCAAATCATTTTCCATCTTTTGGCACTCAACTTTCTGCTGGAAATTATAGGTTTATTTGCGGAAGAGTTAGTGAATATTCTGTTCTGCTATTAACCAGTGAAGTTAAATCAGAGGGATCAACAGGTCATCCACTCATAGTCTCTCCTGGTGTTAGTCCAGATGGATTTGTTGATCAATCGTCAAGCTCAGTTTCAAATTATCTAGCAAGAAGATTGGATTCAATAACGGTTGAAGGTAAAATATACAATGATGTAATATTAAGCTATTTGCGTAAAAATCCAAGTAACGATCCAATGCCTGACTCATTATATTTTGCGCCAGAAATAGGATTAATTAGGTATAAAAATGTGAGAAATGAAATATGGAATTTAGTTAATAAATAATCTTAAATAATCCTTATGAAACATTATATTTTTTTAGCGCTATTTCTCATTATGGAAAAAACGCACCAAATTGACCCCCTTTCTTCGCTCTAAATTGACCCCCTAATTTCGGAGTAAAATGACCCCCTAAAAAAGTGCTAAAACTGAGGTGTTAAATAAGCCGAATTTGCTTGTAGA
>JAAEYY010000023.1:0-5296 GCA_018223105.1 bacterium
GTTTACAGATGAGATTGATGAGTGGATCATCGATGAGTTAAAAAATATAGGTTTAGACACTGCAAAAAGTGTTTTGGAAACAGCCAATGAAGACCTTGTTCGACGCACAGAGCTCGAAGAGGAAACTGTTATTGAGTTGAAGAAAATACTTGCTGCTGAATTTGAATAAACCTATGGGATAAGTTAATTAATATTATTTTCGAAAACTGTTAATGCCGGATAAGAAGACATATAGAATAAACAAAGTTGCAACTGAATTCAACGTCAGCTGGAAAACCATTGTTGAACACCTTCAATCTAAAGGATTTGAAGTAGAGTCTAAGATCACTGCGAAGATCGATCAAGACATGTACAATGAATTGCTGAGTTTTTATCAAAAAGACAAAGCTGCAAAAGAAGAATCACAGCAACTGGAAATCAATATCCGGAAAGATGCCAAGACTCAAGACATCAAAGAGGTTAAGAAAACGCCTCCCAAGAATACGGAGTTCGACCGCGGTGAAATCTTAATAAAAGATTCAAACCTTACAAATAAAGGCACTGATAAAGAAGAGCCTAGTAAGGAAGAGAAGAAAGAAGAAAAGAAACCTGTAGAGGAGAAAAAAGAAGAGCCGAAACAGGAGGAGAAGAAGGAAGAAGTTAAGAGCGAGCCAAAGAAGGAAGAACCAAAAGCTGAGGAGCCTAAAGAAGAGAAAGAATCTCGCGGCCCTAAAGTTCTAGGCACTATAGACTTACCTCCTAAAAAAGGTAGCAAGAAAGAAGAGCCAAAGAAAGAGGAGCCGAAAAAAGAAGAGCCAAAGGCTGAAGAACCGAAAAAAGAAGAGGCTAAGAAAGAAGAGTCGAAGGAAGAGAAAAAAGCTGAACCTGTTAAAGACGACAAGGATTCTAAGCAAGAGGAAGAAGACAAAGAACAGATCGAAACTCAATATAAAAAACTTCAAGGAACGAAAGTTCTCGGAAGTATAGAGCTTCCAAAACCGGTTAAGAAAGACAAGTCTAAAGACAATAAGGATACCGGTCCTAAGAAAAAGCGTAAGAGAATCAGAGGTGAAAAAATCACACCTGAGAAACTCAAGCAAGAACAAAGAAGAAATCCTAATAAGAAAAGAACCGACGATAAGTCAGAAATTTCTGAAAAGGAGATTCAAGATAAGATCAAAAAGACGCTTGCTCGTATGTCGGGCCAAGGTGGTGGCGGCGGAGGCCGTAATCGTCAAAAAGCTCGAAGACAGAGAAGAGACGATCACAGACAGACTAGAGAAGAGCAGCAATTAAAAGACGAACTTCAAAGCAAAGTTCTTCAAGTTACCGAATTTGTTACGGCAAATGAACTGGCTAACATGATGAATGTAAATGTAACTGAAGTTATCAGTGCTTGCTTCTCTTTAGGTATGATGGTTTCCATCAACCAGCGTCTGGATGCCGAAACATTGCAGATTGTTGCAGACGAGTTTGGTTACACCGTAGACTTTGTGGATGCATCAGAGACTATCGAAATTGAGATAGAAGAAGATGATCCTGCAGATTTAAAACCTCGTCATCCTATTGTTACAGTAATGGGGCACGTAGACCACGGTAAAACATCCTTACTCGATTATATCCGTAGTGCTAACGTAATTGCAGGTGAAGCCGGTGGAATCACACAACACGTTGCTGCTTACGAAGTAAACCTTAAGGAAGGTCAGAAAATCACCTTTATTGACACTCCTGGTCACGAAGCCTTTACAGCGATGAGAGCTCGTGGTGCTAAGGTAACCGATATTGCGATTATAGTTATTGCTGCAGATGATGCTGTGATGCCTCAAACGAAGGAAGCTATATCTCATGCTCAGGCTGCAGATGTACCAATCGTATTTGCGTTTAACAAGATTGATAAAGACGGTGCTAATGCAGACCGTGTACGTGAGCAATTATCACAAATGAATATCTTGGTTGAAGATTGGGGTGGTAAATACCAATCTCAAGAAATCTCAGCCAAAAAAGGACTCAATATTGAAGAATTACTTGAAAAAGTATTGCTTGAAGCTGAGCTCCTTGAACTGAAAGCTAATCCAGACAAGCACGCAAGTGGAGGAGTCTTGGAAGCCCGACTTGAAAAAGGTAGAGGTGTTGTTGCATCACTCTTGGTTCAAGAAGGAACTTTAAAAATTGGCGATCCTTTAGTTGCGGGAAAACACTTTGCTAGAATCAAGGCTATGTTCAATGAAAGAGGGCAAGCTGTAGATAAAGCAGGTCCTGCTACCCCGGTGTCTGTTTTAGGATTCTCAGGAACTCCTGCAGCGGGTGATACCTTCCAGGTAATGGAAGATGAGCAAAGAGCTAAAGAAATTGCACAAAAAAGAGAGCAATTACAAAGAGAGCAAGGCATCAGAGCTACCAAGCACATTACTCTTGAAGAGATTGGTAGACGACTTGCTGTCGGAAACTTCAAAGAGCTGAATGTAATTATTAAGGCTGATGTGGACGGTTCTGCCGAAGCATTATCAGACTCATTAATCAAGCTTTCAACTGAAGAAATACAAGTGAATGTAATTCACAAATCAGTAGGTCCAATCTCCGATAACGACGTAATGCTGGCAACAGCCTCAGACGCGATAATCATCGGATTCCAGGTTAGACCAATGCCAACGGCTAAGAAACTTGCAGAGCACGAGGAGATTGAAATTCGTCAGTACTCTGTAATTTATCAAGCTATTGAAGAAATCAAATCCGCTATGGAGGGTATGTTAGATCCGGATCTTGAAGAACAGATTACGGGTACAGCAGAAATCCGGGAGGTATTCAAGATTTCTAAAGTAGGTACCGTTGCCGGTTGTATGGTAATTGAAGGTAAAATGTTCCGCGACAACAAAGTGCGCTTAATCCGCGATGGTGTTGTAATCTACACCGGAGAACTTGCTTCACTCAAGCGATTTAAAGATGATGTGAAGGAAGTAAACAAAGGGTATGAATGCGGTATGCAGATCCAAAACTACAATGATATCCGCGAAGGAGATCTCATTGAAGGGTTCAAAGAGGTTGAGGTGAAACGTAAGTTGAAATAAGGCTTAATTCACTAAATTTTCCTCCCTTAATTAAATCTTACTATTTTGCGCTTATGTATAAGGCTATAATTAAAGGTCTTGGCCATTATGTGCCCGACAATGTGGTTACCAATGATGACCTGTCCAAGCTTATGGATACCAACGATACCTGGATTCGTGAACGCACCGGTATTGAGGAACGACGTTGGATTAATAACGAGGAAGACACCACTACTACAATGGGTGTTAAAGCTGCTCGCAAAGCAATCGAAGATGCTCAAATAGACAAGGGAGATATCGACTTCATCATATTCGCAACTTTAAGCCCAGATTATTATTTTCCCGGGCCGGGAGTTGCGGTGCAAGATCAACTGGAACTGGATACCATAGGAGCTTTAGACGTCCGGAATCAATGTTCCGGCTTTGTTTATGCCCTTTCTGTAGCTGATCAATACATCCGCTCAGGGATGTATCAAAATATCTTGGTGATTGGAAGCGAATACCACAGTGGTGGATTAGAAAAAAATAATAGAGGAAGAGGTGTATCTGTGATTTTCGGAGATGGAGCCGGTGCAGCTATTGTATCTCGAAGCCCAAGTGAGGATCGAGGTATTCTTAGCACACACCTTCACTCTGAAGGAAAATACGCCGAAGAGTTAACTGTATTAGGTCCAAGTATTGTACGCTGGGTACCCCAGATTCTGAAAGAGAATGACCCTAACGACACCAGTTACTACCCCTACATGAACGGAAACTTTGTATTTAAACACGCTGTAACCCGATTTCCTCAAGTGATTATGGAAGCTTTAAAAACAAATGATTTAAAGCCGGAGGATATAGACCTCCTTGTTCCACATCAAGCCAATTTGAGAATTGCTCAATTCGTTCAAAAAACAATGGGTTTGAATGATGATCAAGTATTTAATAATATTCAGAAATACGGAAACACTACTGCCGCTTCCATTCCAATTGCACTAACAGAAGCTAAATTGGAAGGAAAAATCAAAGAAGGAGACCTCGTTTGCCTCGCTGCATTTGGCAGTGGTTTTACTTGGGCTAGTGCTTTGATCAAATGGTAAAATCTATATGATAAAGAAGAAGAGAACGATTGGGATTACGGATTTCATTGATATTCCGGCAGCCAATATTGAACATCTGCCATGCAAAGTGGATACCGGTGCCGATAACTGCGCAATCCATTGTGAAAGAGCCAGGATTAAAGAAATTAATGGCGAAGAACACCTGGTCTTTAAACTTTTGGATAGAAGGCATCCCTTGTATTCCGGAAAGGAAATTATGATCAAGAACTTTAGAGAGATTAGAATCAAAAGTTCATTTGGAGACTACGAAATTCGATATCAGGTAAAACTCACTTTCAAATTATTTAATGAAGAGTTCACCGCTCCTTTTAATCTTTCCAATCGAAAAAGCATGAAGTATCCGGTCTTACTCGGACGAAAATTTTTAAGTAAGAAATTTATTGTAGACGTATCAAAACGAAATCTTTCAGACAAGACATGAAAATAGCAGTTCTATCAGCAAACAAAAGACTGTACTCAACTAGCCGGATAATTGAAGCGGGTATTGAAAGAGGTCATGACATGCAGGTTATAAATCATAAAAAAACCTATGTTACTATTCAAAAAGACCATCCCGGAATATTTTACAATGATAGAAGCGTTTCCGAAGTAGACGCCATTATACCCCGTATTGGAGCTTCAGTGACATTCTACGGAAGTTCCATCATTCGACAATTTGAAATGAACGGAGTATTCACCACATTGAGCTCTTTAGCTTTGGTTCGATCGCGAGATAAGCTCAGAAGTTTGCAGATTTTAGCTAAAGCCGATGTCGGAATTCCACGTACTGCTTTTGCTAAGCATCCCGGCGACATTAAAAGTTTAATTAAAGAAGTAGGAGGCACTCCGCTGGTTATCAAGCTTTTAGAGAGCACCCAAGGAAAAGGTGTCGTTCTTGCCGAAACGATCAAAGCGGCTGTATCTGTAATAGAAGCCTTCTATGGATTAAACGCCAACATCATCATACAGGAGTTTATCAAAGAAGCTAAAGCTGAAGATATTCGGGCTTTTGTTATTGATGGTAAAGTTGTTGGGGCTATGAAGCGTAAGGGAAAAGAAGGTGAATTTAGATCTAACCTGCACAAAGGCGGAACGGCAGAAGCGATTAAACTCACTCGAACAGAAAAGTCTGCTGCGATAAAAGCCGCGTCGGCCTTAAACCTGAAAATTGCAGGAGTTGATATGCTGCGATCA
>JAAEYY010000023.1:5306-48797 GCA_018223105.1 bacterium
GTCCCTTGGTAATTGAAGTAAACTCTTCACCCGGGCTCGAAGGAATTGAAAACGCCACAGGAATAGACATTGCAGCTAAGATTATTCAATATGTAGAGAATAATCAGGGTCAAAGCAAACACAAGAAAAAGGATAAAGTAGGAGTCTAACGACGATACAAGTCAAGCAGAGTAGAACGTAACAGTTCCGGTTGAGTAAAAGGAATGAAATGATCTTCTTCCGGAAGCATGATCTTCTCTACATCTGCATTTATCAGCATTTGTTCTGCATAATGCGCATTTCCCGGAGGAACCAGCTTGTCCATCTCCCCTTGAAGAATGCTTACTTTAGAAGTGATTCTAGGCCACAAACTATCCATCTCATGAAGCTCCTGTTTTGCAGGAAGAATTTCTTGATTTGAAACCCGAAAAGATCGAGGCAAAACCCATCTCAACCCCTTCTTATTAAGTGTTTTACGCCATTTTTCTTCAGGTTCTAGTTCAGGGCTAACAGAACCGGCTATTATTAGTAAACCTTCGTAAGCCCCAGGCATTTCCATTGCCATTCTACAAATAATCGGACCTCCCAGGGAATGACCTATGAGGTAAATGCTTCCGTTGTTCTGAAACTGCTCTAAAACAGCATTTAATTCCTCGGCTTGAATATCCATCTGCGGCTCGGAATTGCCAAAACCGGAATGTCCAAACCCGGGTCGGTCTATTAACAAGACCTGAAATTCTTCCAGAAGAATAGAGTCTTGAGCATATTGAAGGTAATTACTGGAAGAACCCGGCGAGCCGTGAATAAACACGGCCAACGGTTTTTCACTACTTTTTCCTGCCAATGTATAATGAATGTTTCGGTTTACACCTTTCTTCTCACCTACCTCAGCTTCTACTCCTGCTTTCTGCAGAGATTTAAGCTGCTTGCGATCCGACATTCTAAACTGAAAGCAGGAACTCAAGCTCATACAAGAAAAAATCAGAAACACCAATATTGATAATATGGCTTTTTTCACATTGGACATTTTGTTATAGAAACAGCTAAACCTATTCTACTGTTTCCACATTTTCTAATTCAACAACAATAGGCATATACGGCCTAATCCTACCCTTGTCTTCATCGCCGTAGGCCAAGTCAGAAGGAATAATACCTCTCAACTTCTCACCTTCAGCCAACATTCGGGCTAAATATGCTAATCCTTTGCGAACGCTGCTATCTTTTTTATCGTATAACAAAGGTTCATTGTCTTTAGAATATGAAATAAGTTGATCCTGAATATCCTTAATCAGGTACTTGAACTTTGCAACTTCAAAATCCTGATTATCATTTTCTATCAATAGCTCATAATAGATACCGGTTGCAGAATCATAAACCGGGTTCCAACCAAACTTTTTAATGTATTCACGAATTCGTTCTTTTTCAAATTGCTGTTTGTAGTTCTTATAATTCTCCGGTGAAAGACGATCATAGACAATCACTTTCAGGTCAAGGATATCGGAGCCTTTTAAAGATGCAGGAGTTGCTCCTTTCATCGCCATATAAAAGCTATCCGCAGGTAACTTGAAATTCGCACTATCGCCATCACAAATCTTACTCATAATTTGAAACAAATTAGAGCTAAACCTGATCTGTTGAATATCGATCTCGACCTTCTTTTTCAGTTCTTTCGTATTCAAAATAACAGAGTCGCCTTTACTTAATACAAAATCAGTTAACCAATACCGAGAGCTGTCTTCATCACAGGCTTTATTGCTAAAAGAATATTTAATGCCATTGAGCTCTTCCATGGACTTATCCGAGCAAGCAGCAAAGAGAATCAAACCCAAGACCGGAACAAGTAACTTTTTCATTCTAAATATTTTGAATAATCTTTTAAGGCAGTTTTGAATTTCTCTACAGTGTCCTCCAGGCTTAAATTACTAGCACCGCCGGCAGCATTGAAATGTCCGCCGCCATTAAAATTCTCGGCAGCAAAGGTATTACAGGGAAACTCACCCTTACTTCTAAACGACATTTTAACCAAAACTGATCTATCAATAATAAGGGCACTCATTTTCACACCAGCAATACTTAAACCAAAATTCACAAAGCCTTCAGTATCTCCGGTTTTCACATTGAACTTTTGAAGCTCATCTGTAGTTAAGGTAGCTAAAGCCACTTTCCCTTCTTCAATAAGCTCTATCTTATTCTGAAGGAAAAAGCCCATTAATTTCAATCTTTCCAGGCGATTCTGGTCAAATATCTTATCGTAAATCACCGAAGGCACTGCTCCCCTATCCAGTAAATCTGCAGCCACTCGTATTGTGGTGCTGCTTGTACTGTCGTATCTAAACGAGCCCGTATCTGTAATTAATCCCGTATAAATACATTGAGCAGCTTCCTGATTTATAAACTGAGGGTCTAAGTGTGCCGTAAAATACTGGTGAATTAACTCACAAGTTGAACTGGCATTAATACTGCAAAGACGCTCATCATCAAAATCTTGAGGGTCTCGGTGGTGATCTATCAAAATTATCCTTAGATCACAAGTTTCGAGAAAACGCCCCATATCATTAATTCTACCTAAAGCATTAAAGTCGAGACAATAAAGGAGTTTGGCCTCTTTCATGATCTTCTCTGCATCTTCTTCATTGCCTTCGTACACTAGAACATCTTCATGCCCCGGCATCCACCATAGAAAATCGGCGTAATCAGTTGGAGTTATGACCTTACTTTTAATACCCGCGGCCTTAAAATAGTTGTAAAGAGCCAGGCTGGAACCCATAGCATCACCGTCGGGTTTATGGTGAGTAGTGATTACAATTTTATCTGAATATTCCTTGAGATCTTCAAGAGTATGTTTGATTGTGTTCTGCACGCTAAAATTTGCGCACAAAACTCGTAAAAAGAAGGAGATAATTCTATTTTTGCGCCCCTAAATTAAAGGTATGTCAGGAAACAGAACGTTTACGATGATCAAACCGGATGCTGTAGGTAACAAACACACCGGTAAAATAATTGATGATATTCTAAGTGCAGGATTCTCAATTAAAGCAATGAAGTATATTCATCTTTCTAAAGAGAAAGCAGAATCATTCTACGATATTCACAGAGAACGTCCGTTTTTTGCTGATCTTGTAAGCTTCATGACCTCAGGTCCTATTGTGGCTGCAATCCTTGAGAAGGACAATGCTGTAGAGGATTTCCGAAATCTAATTGGAGCTACAAATCCTGCAGATGCAGCAGAAGGAACCATCAGAAACAAATATGCAAAATCAATTGATGCAAATGCGATTCACGGTTCCGATAGCGATGAAAATGCCCTTAGAGAAGGTTCATTCTTCTTCTCTGAGTTTGAGCAGTTTTAATCATTTGTCGTTTTTTCCTAAAATTTTGTAGCCTTTTACTCATTCGCTACAACATTTCCCTTATTTTGACGCTTTATTGTTATGATGAAGCTCAAAAAAGCACTCTGGGTAATATTACCCGCACTTGTAGTAAGTTTTGGTTTTTACCTTAAAGTACAAGACACAGGAGAAGAAGTTCTCCTGAAAGCCATTACTGAAAACTTATTTTACTATCACTACGATCCTGTAGATCTTGATAATGACTTCTCCAAGAAGGCGTACACCTTGTACATCAAAACCTTGGATCCAAATAAACGTCTGTTTATCCAAAAGGATATTGATGTTCTAGAAGAATACCAAACCAAGATTGATGATCAGATCAAGGATGGTTCATACGAATTCTTTGATAAGACCAATGAGCTTTTGAAAAAGCGCATGGCTCAAACTGAAGAATATTTTGAGGACATCATGAAAGAGCCTTTCGACTTCGATAAAAAAGAAGACGTTGAATTAAGTGAAGACATCCCATATGTTAAGGATGAAAAGGCACTTAAAGAAAGGTGGCGTAAATACCTAAAATACAATGTTTTAACAAGAGTTCACAAGGAACTTAGAGCACAGGAAAAAGCCAAAGAAAACAAAGACAGTAATGTTACTATCCAACCTTTTGATAGTCTTGAAGCCAAAGCAAGAGCAGGTGTTTTAAAAACTCACCGCGATTGGTATAAACGTCTTAATCGTCTTAACAGAAAAGACAGACTGAGTATTTATGTGAATAGCATTACAGCCGTTTACGATCCTCATACAAACTACTATCCACCTAAAGACAAGGAAAACTTCGATATTCAAATGTCAGGGCAACTCGAAGGAATTGGAGCACAGCTTCAAGAGAAGGATGGTTATATCAAGATTACCAATATCATTCCGGGTGGACCGGCAGCACTTCAAGGAGATCTGAAGGAAAATGATCTTATTCTTAAAGTAGCGCAGGAAAATGAAGAAGCTGTAGATATTATTGATTGGAGAATTGATGATGCTGTAAAATTGATTCGCGGTAAAAAAGGAACGAAAGTGACTCTAACCGTTAGAAAGCCGGATGGGTCAGTAAAGGATATCATCATCACAAGAGATGTAGTAATTCTGGAAGAGACCTTTGCTAAATCCCTGATTATTCACGATCAGGATAAGAAGAAAGCAGGCTATGTATATCTACCCAGCTTCTATGCCGACTTCAGAAATCCAAAAGGTAGATTCAGTTGGAAAGATGTTAAGGCCGAAGTAGAAAAATTAAAAAGAGACGGTGTTGAGGGAATCATCATTGATCTTAGAAATAACGGAGGTGGTTCGCTAGATGACGTTGTTAAGATGGCCGGACTATTCATTGATGAAGGACCTGTAGTTCAAATCAAAGAAAAAGGAAGAATGGCCAATGTGATGAAAGACACAAAAGCCGGAACTGACTGGGATGGCCCATTGGTAATCATGGTGAATGAATTCAGTGCTTCAGCATCAGAAATCCTTGCAGCTGCAATGCAAGATTATAATAGAGCTGTTGTAATCGGCTCGGCTTCTACCCATGGTAAAGGAACCGTTCAGCGTTTCCTCGAACTTAATCAGTCTTTGAGAAATAAATCAATTCCGAACCTGGGTTCCATAAAACTTACCACTCAGAAGTTCTATAGAATTAATGGAGATGCCACTCAACTTAAAGGTGTAAGTTCTGATGTTCTTCTACCGGATTATTATATGTATATCCATACAGGTGAAAAAGAGCATGACTACCCTATGGAATGGGACCAGATAGAGAGTTCAACATACGATGCCGCACTTTATGGTGTTCCATCTAATGTGATTTCGAATTCTTCTGCTCGTGTTGCAGCGAGTCCAACCTTTAAATTGATTGAAGAAAATGCGAGAAGATGGGAAGCTCAAAGAGAAGAAAAATCAAGCACCTTAAATCTCGACAAATACGAGAAAGAGCAAGAAAAAGAGCAGGAAGAAGAGAAGAAATTCTCTCATCTCATGAAGGATCCGATTGAAGGGTTTTATGCTGAAAATCCAAGTGCTGATGTTGAGCATATCAATAGCGATGAGAGTCGTGAGCAGCGAAATGAAGATTGGATTAAGAGCATTTTAAAAGACCCATACATCTACGAAGCGCTTCAAATAGTAGAAGACTGGCAGATGCAATTGGCTTCTCAGGAGTAAGTAAGCATGTATAAGTTTAGCATATTAATGCTAATGCTATTTGGCCTGTCACAACAAGTCAAAATAATAAACAAAATAGAAATAATCGCTTATGATTTAAGCGAGGATATGAGTAGAGTATCAACACATAATGATGAGTTGGTACTCTATTTATTTAAAAGCGATGCTGATTCTCAGCTAAGCACACTTTTATGGCATACCGATTTTATTCTAGACGACGAGAATAAATCCTACTCAGACTCTTTCCCGTCTATAGATTCAGGATATTGCTCCTTTATTTTATTAGAACAAGATGATGAGGAATCAGCTGAAATTAGAGCAAAAGATATTGCTGCAAATCCCAGAGCGATTTATAATGCGTATATCAATAAGGATTACAATGCATTGAGGAAGTATATTGGGGATGATGACATACTCTGGTTTGAGTACATGGATTTTCCCTTCTCCTCTCAATCGATTACTATCGAGGGCAGCAGTAAACTGGACAAATACAGGTATGTCCTTAAGTTTCTAGATGTAAAATAAAGATAGGAAGCCCCTATTTCTTGAGAGTAACATTTAAAGCTACAGGCCCTTTTTCGCCCTCGCCTCTTTCAAATATTACTTTGTCTGAATCAGATATTTGGTCCACCAAACTATCGTGGTGTACAAAAAAGCTTTCTTTGGTATTGGGATCAATGATGAAGCCAAATCCTTTCTCATAATCGAAGAATTTTACAAATCCTTCTCTTGGTGCATCCGGGTCAATTTCTTCTTTTTTCGGAACACTAACTTGAATATCTTCAAGTTTAACTTCCGCTTCCGGTGAATCTTCCGGTGGAGTAGATACAAAGTTTCCGTTGTGATCTACGTACATGATTTCTTCAGGTGAAGTACCTTCCTCACGTTTTTCTTGTCGACGAAGTTCTTTCTCCTTCTTTCTTTGTCGTTTTTTCTTTTCTCGTTCTTTTTTACTAAAACTGTCTGCCATGTGTTTTTTACGGTGTTATTTTATTTTTTGTGATTAACGGCGCAATATACGACATATGTGTCGTCATAAATAATTAATACGCCTAACTGTATTCAATATACGGAATAGAATTGGATTTAAAAAGAAAGCGTCCCGTTTTATCGAGACGCTATCACTTTTCTATCTTATATGAGTCTAAATTGAATAGCATGTACAAGGACTAGCATAAATTGCACATGTATCTTTGCCAAAATTACGCTTTACTATGAAAGCTCCCTGCTATATTCTGCTTTATGCCTTAATTCTGACAATTTTAAACTCATGTTCCGGAGTTAACAAAGCTGAGACTATTGGGATACAGGTTTTAGGTAGTTTCAATGAAAAGGAAGTAATGCACCTACAGAATGTTCTTAGCAAGAGCTTTGATATAAAAGTTATAGTTCTACCATCTGACAAACTGCCTACTGAAGCTTATGTCAATATCAAAAGTCCGAGATACAGAGCAGATAAATTGATTAAGATCCTGAAGGAGCAAAAAGCAGATAGTATAGATTATGTGCTAGGACTTACATCTTCCGATATTTCATTTACCAAGAAAGATGCATTTGGAAGAGTTAAAAAGCCGGAGTCAAAGTACAAAGATTGGGGGATTTTTGGCCTAGGGTATAGACCCGGGCCTAGTTGTATTGTTTCATCATACAGGTTAAAACACAGTAACTATTCAATTTATCAAGACCGATTAATCAAAGTCTGCACGCATGAACTTGGGCATAATATGGGTTTGCCCCATTGTGAAATAAAAGGCTGTGTAATGCAAGACGCTGCAGAAACCATTAAAACCATCGACAGGGTTAATGTTGAGTTTTGCTCATCGTGTAAAATAAAAGTTCAGTAATAAAAGCTGCCGTATTGAAGAGACTAAAAATACAGACTTAGTGTTTCACCTATGATAAAATTAGTTTTTGTCAGTTTAAAAGAATTTATATTTTTACCACCGAAACCAAAAACTAAAACATTTTCATCTTGTCAACCTGCACAATGGCAAGGTGAAGATGTTTAATCTCAACTCTGCGCCGGCTCTATCTTATCAACCATCACTTTATAGGTTGGGTCTTCCAGAATATTCACTGTAATTATTTCTTCAGCATTCTTCAATAGGAGTAAACAGTCTTTACTCAAATGCTTTAAGTGAACCTTCTTACCTACTTTATGATATCGTTCAGTGATTTTATTGAGTGCTTCAATAGCCGACATATCCACTACTCTACTTTCAGCGAAATCAATCACCACTTCTTGCGGATCATTCAAGACGTCAAACTTTTCGTTAAAAGCAGTAACCGAGGCAAAGAATAGCGGACCGTATATTTCGTAATATTTCACACCATCCTCATCCACTCTTTTTCTCGCTCGAATTCTTTTGGCATTATCCCAGGCAAAAACCAAAGCTGCAATAATTACCCCGATAATTACCGCCAATGCTAAGTTATGGAGGAATGCTGTAACGAGAGTAACTAAGACCATGACGAAAATATCTGACTTTGGCATCTTGTTAAAGGTACGTAAGCTGGCCCATTCAAATGTCCCGATAGCTACCATAATCATTAGACCGGTAAGCGCTGCCATTGGTACTTGCTCTATCAAGGAAGAACCAAACATTACAAAGCATAATAGCATTACAGAAGCCACTATTCCGGAGAGTCTCGCTCTAGCGCCATTGGAGATGTTAATTAAACTCTGGCCAATCATAGCGCAGCCTCCCATACCAGAGAAAAATCCGGAAATGATATTGGCAGTGCCTTGCGCCACAGCTTCTTTATTCCCCCGACCTCTAGTCTCAGTGATCTCATCAACAATGTTTAGAGTGAGTAGGCTCTCAATTAAACCTACGCCTGCCATGATAGCAGCATATGGAAAAATAATCTGAAGTGTTTCAAAATTGAAGGGAAGTGAAGGTATATGAAATGGTGGAAATCCACCCTTTATTGAAGCAAGGTCTCCCACTGTTTTTGTATCCAAGCCCAAGCCCCATACAATTCCAAAAACCACTAAAATTGCAGCAAGCGATGCAGGTACTACTTTGGTCAATTTAGGTAAACCCCATATAATCAACATTGTAAGTAAAACCAAGCCTAACAGCATGTATAAAGTACTTCCTGTGAGCCAATCTCCTGAAGCATCTTTGAATTGATCCATTTGAGATAGAAAAATAATGATTGCTAATCCGTTCACGAATCCGAAAATCACAGGATGAGGAACTAGTCTTATCAATTTACCTAGTTTAAGCATCCCTGCTCCAAACTGGAGTAAACCCGCTAGAATTACTGTAGCAAAAACATACTCCACTCCATGAGATTGAGCTAAAGCAGCAATAACTACTGCTACAGCACCTGTGGCTCCTGAGATCATGCCCGGCCGACCACCCAAAATAGAAGTTACCAGCCCCATAACAAAAGCTGCATATAAACCGGTAAGTGGAGATAGTCCGGCTATTAATGCAAATGCCACTGCTTCCGGCACCAAAGCTAAGGCTACCGTTAAACCGGAAAGCACTTCTGTGCGATAGTCTACCTTCTGCTTAAGGTCGAATAAATTAAAGTATTTTTTCATTTTAACACCCTATCTTTCTGTTATTATGATACTTACAACAGGATTAAATTTGATATATCGAAATTGATTGCTTTTGCTCTGCGAAACGGGGTGCAGAAATACAATTTATTTATGCGGTGGCAAAGAAATATGCAAGTTTAATCGCTATTTGACGCTTTGATGTTGAAGGCACAATCATCCATAGAATTTCTTTCCTTTGCACTGTGGAATCAAGTTCAATGTTTCAAGAACAGAGTTACCAAGACTGGCTAGACCGAGCGGTTAAGGATCTCAAAGGCAAAATGCCGGAAGATTTAAATTGGGAATGCGCCAGCGGTTTAACTCATAAGGTCTACTTTGATGACAGTATTAGTAAATGTGCCTCTATCAAAGGTGGAACCGAATATAAAATTATAAGCATCGCCGCTGAATCACTAGAAAGCACCGATGGTGTAGACGAAGTTTATGCCACACTGGATGATTGGGGTGACAATGGCGGAAGATTAGAGTTGAACAAGATCGAAAATGCACCTGATGGCTACTTCTTTTCCATAGGAACTCAGTTTTACAATAACATCGCTCTAATCAGAGCTTTACGTGTATCTCATCCATCTCATACGATTAAAATATTAGTGGATGCACAGGAAGACGACTTTCCTTACGACAACCTTATCCGTCAGAGTATTGCAGCCTTATCGGCAATACTTGCCGGTGCAGATGAAGTCTGTATTTTACCTTATGATAAATCTGAAAGTACGGCTGCACTTCGATTAGCGAAAAACATCGGCCTACTCATTCGAGAGGAATCTAATATTAATGGTTTAAGAGACTTGGTGAAGGGTTCCTACTTCCTTGAGAACCTCACCTATTCATACCTAAAAGAAATTGGAGTAAATGCTGAACCCGCTGAATTCAAACATCATAATATTCATCAGCCGGGAATACCTCCTTATTTAAGAGGTCCGTACAGCACCATGTATGCAGTGCGTCCTTGGACAATCAGGCAATACGCAGGTTTCTCAACGGCTGAAGAATCCAATGCATTTTACCGTAGAAATTTAGCTGCCGGACAAAAAGGATTATCTGTTGCTTTTGACTTGGCAACACATAGAGGGTATGATAGTGATCACCCAAGAGTGAAAGGAGATGTTGGGATGGCTGGAGTAGCCATTGACTCTATCGAGGATATGAAAATCCTTTTCGATCAAATTCCTTTGAAAGATATTTCCGTGAGTATGACCATGAACGGCGCAGTTTTGCCTGTTCTGGCATTCTACATCGTTGCCGGCTTAGAACAAGGAGCATCACTTGAAGACTTATCAGGAACTATACAGAATGATATACTGAAAGAATTTATGGTGAGAAACACCTATATCTATCCTCCTGCAGAAAGCATGCGCATAATCGGTGACATTTTCGAGTATACTTCTCAAAACATGCCTCGATTTAATTCCATCAGTATCAGCGGTTACCATATGCAAGAAGCAGGTGCGAGTCCGGATATTGAATTGGCATATACCTTAGCTGATGGACTTGATTACGTTCGAACAGGTATCGAAGCCGGATTAGATATTGATGCTTTTGCTCCGCGATTGTCTTTCTTCTGGGGAATTGGAATGGACTTCGAAAGTGAAATTGCGAAGATGAGAGCCGGAAGGTTTCTTTGGGCGAAATTGATCAAGCAGTTTAATCCGAAGAATCCGAAGTCGATGGCATTGAGAACGCATTGCCAGACCAGTGGGTGGAGCTTAACAGAACAAGATCCTTACAACAATGTGGCGAGGACCACAATTGAAGCATTGGCTGCTGTTTTTGGTGGAACCCAAAGTCTACATACCAATAGTTTTGATGAAGCGATTGCCTTACCTACTGATTTCAGCGCAAAAATTGCTCGAAACACACAAAAAATCATTCAAACCGAGACGGATATCTGTAAAGTAGTAGATCCTTGGGGAGGATCAGAAGCCATTGAGCAAAGAACTTTAGAACTTATAGCTTCTGCTGAAAAATACATGCAGGAAGTAGAAGAGTTGGGTGGAATGGCTAAAGCGATTGAGAGTGGTTTACCTAAAAGAAGAATAGAAGAATCAGCTACGCGAAGACAAGCCAAGATTGATTCAAAAGAAGAAGTAATTGTTGGTGTAAATAAATATAGAACCTCAGAAAAAGCGGAGTTTGATATTCTTGAGGTGAATAATGCTCAAGTTCGAGGCTCTCAAATAGATCGAATCAACAAGATAAAGTCAGAAAGAAACGAAGAACGAGTTCAAGCCTGCTTGAAGGCAATTACAGAAGGAGCAAAATGGGACAAAAACCTCCTTGCGCTTTCAGTAGAAGCAGCAAAAGAAAGAGCGACCCTCGGCGAGATCTCATCTGCATTAGAAGAAGTTTTTGGTCGCTACCAAGCTGACCCCAGCGGAGTTACCGGAGTATATTTGAAGGAAATGCAACAATCTGAAGCGGTAAAAGAGGCAAGAGAGCTAGCTGCTAAATTTGAAGAACTTGAAGGAAGAAGACCTAGAATTCTAGTAGCAAAAATGGGCCAGGATGGTCATGACCGAGGCGCTAAAGTGATTGCTTCAGCCTTTGCTGATTTAGGCTTTGATGTTGATATAGGGCCCTTATTCCAAACTCCTGCGGAAGTAGCTAAACAAGCTATGGAAAATGATGTTCATGTACTAGGTGTATCTTCCTTAGCAGCAGGTCATAAAACTTTAATACCTGAAGTAATTGATGAATTAAAGAAGTTAGACATGGCTCAGGTGATGATCGTTGCCGGTGGAGTAATTCCGGAGCAAGATTATGCCTTCTTAAAAGGTGCAGGCGTTGATTTCATTTTTGGTCCGGGAACAGTAATTCCAACTGCAGCGCTTGACATCCTGAATCAATTGCTCAAAAATGTAAAATAATGGCCCAAGTTCTCATCCGAAAGAATGACTCGGATCATATACTCTATGTGCATAGACCTGATGGAAGTACAGAAATTGCTCGCTTAGGTCCGGCTTTACCATTTCATGATATTGCACATTTCGTCGTAGAAAAGCACTTTCAAATAAAACAGGGTTTTTTTGGACAGATAATGAATGGGATGACCGTAGATCAACTTTCAAACAGCAATGTAATTCGTTCATTACCTGACGATTCTATGATTTCTGAAGTGCTCACTCGAGCTTTACAAGGTTTAGAAAGCGGCTCTTGTCGAGTTGAAGATTTTAAGGAAATGGTGGAAATGGAATTGAGTATGTACGAACTTCATATTCCCATAGATGAAAGAGATGCGAGCACAATACTCTCCAATTATACCGCACTTCTAAAGAAATGGGAAACTATGGAAACGGGTGAAAGCTTAGCCTTGGAATTATAACAGCTCTATTGTTTGAAGTGAGCACAATTTGATCAACATACAATGATTACAAGCTCAAACTATTTAGGAGCACAGCAGTTTACAGACTCGGTCTTGGTTTCAAAAGCAGGACTTACATAGGGAATACCTAAACCGGCTGACCTGAAGACAATTAAAAACCCGATTAAAATTAATGCTTTCGGCAGTATCTTATTCATCTTTTGTACGAGATTTAGTTTACCCCACTGAGGAAGCATAGCCATAACAAACAGTACCGGAAGCGTACCTAAACCGAATAAGACCATAAAGAACATCGTCTCGGACCACATCGTAAAGTTAATCGATAAGCTCGCTGCTGCAAATGACAGACCGCAGGGCAACAATCCATTAAGGACCCCCAGGCTTAGCGAAGCAGCAGAACCCGATTGCTTCAACATTCTACTTGAAAGCAATTGAACGGTCTTCTCAAATACAGTATTTATCGGTTTAATGTAGCTTTTCAATCCATAGAGTAGAATCAATACACCTGAAATTATACCGATGGTTTGCTGCCATTCCATCATTTGCAATGGTGTGATTAACAGTTTGAGGATGAAAGCCAAGATGATATAGCCAATCCAGCGTCCTAAATGGTGTTGAATTAGAGAAACCCAATTATAGCCTTTCATGCTTAGACCTAGCATCAGCGGACCACACATTGCAGCGCAGTGAACGCTGCCCAATAAGCCCATTATGAAACCGGTCCAAATCATTTTACAAACTCGTATTTCTTAAAAAAATCTTCTCCATTCACTTTACCTTCAATCTCGACAATCCACAATCCTTCTGAAAGTTCTTCCACAGAAATTTGAGACTCTTTATGGTTCTTATTAGAGAGATCGATACTGACATCGTGCTTTTTATCCGCAATGTTTTTAAAATCCAAGTGAGAGCAAGATCCAATGGAATCAAAATTAAATTTTAGCACTTCAGCTTGAGCCTGATAAATAACTTCCACATTTTGACCCACCTTTTCTAAGGCTAAGCGAGTTTCGTGCTTTTCACCTTGTTGATAGTAATCTTCTTCGTATAAATCAGACGTACTATTTGCCATATTTATGCCTAAAGTGACAATGAAGCCAATAAAGACCAGCATTGTGATAATCAATATTTTAGACCAATCCATTTTCATTCAACCGGACCTATAAATTTTGTTTCAAAAGACTCAATTACTTCATCATTTAATTCTAGATTCAATTTCATTGAAGTTACGCCTTTTTTAATGTCTTTTTTATCCATTTCAATCATAAGAACTTTTGTTAACTGAGCGTTGGGATCTAATTCCAAATCATTGCCAATCACAAATAGTTTAGCATTTGCATTCTCAATTTGCAGTTTTAATTGATGCGTGTCGAAGCTTTTATTGACTACATCTAAATTATACAAGTTTCTTATCTTCCCATTTTCAGTTTCTGTAAAAAGGCTACCGGGAACACGCAGGAGGCTAGCCTCAAGGCTTTTCCTTGTGACCACGGTAACAATTGAAATAACTAAGAGTAAGAGCATAATTGCAGAATAAGCAATAATTCTAGGTGTGAATTTGAAGCCTGTTTTATTCTTAATGTTGCTATCACTATCAATCCGAATAAGCCCTTTAGGTTTATTCACCTTTTCCATTACATGGTCGCAGGCGTCCATGCATGCTGTGCAGTTCACGCATTCGAGTTGAGTACCATTTCTAATATCGATTCCGGTAGGACATACATCCACACATAAATTACAGTCTACGCAATCGCCTTTATCACTTTGATCTTCGTTTTTCCTGATTTTCCCTCGAGGTTCACCTCGTTCATAATCGTAGCTAACCACCATACTGTTAGAATCCAGCATAACACCTTGAAGTCTGCCATAAGGACAAATCATAATGCATACTAATTCGCGCAGCTTAGCAAAAACCAGATAGAAGACAATTGAAAAGATGATCAAACCCAATAAAGTGAGATAGTTCTCAAAGAAGGGCCCGGATATTCTAGACCAGAGTTCTTCATATCCAATAAGGTAGGCTAAAAAAGTATGGGAGATAACAAATGAAATGAGAAAGAAAACGGTATGCTTGGCCCCTTTTTTGAGAATTTTTTCTCGGTTCCAAGGCATAGCATCCAGCTTTTTTTGCTTGATGGAATTGCCTTCAATCCAGTTCTCAATTTTGCGGAATACCATCTCCATGAAAATGGTCTGAGGACAGGCCCATCCGCACCACACTCTGCCATAAACAACAGTAAATAGGATGATGAAGATTACACCGGTAAGTCCGAACAGCAAGAAAACATTGAAATCCTGTGGCCAAAAAGGCTTCCCGAAGATTACAAATTTTCTTTGGAATACATTGAGTAGTAGTAAAGGGTAGCCATTCACTTTAATAAAGGGAGCAGCAAAGAAAAAGGCCAATAAGAACCAACTAAGGTATGTACGATACCGATAATATACCCCCTTAATGATCTTAGGATATATCCAGATCCTTTTTCCTTCCTGAGTAACATTACTCAGGTGCTCTCTAAACTCTTGACTACCCTCTTGATTACTCATTTACTACTGTATCTTGTACTTGTTCAAGTGAATCAATCACTGCAGGAATATCTTCCGGTACCCAAATCTCTCCTTGCGGATCTATTCCACCCGGAGGATTTGTTCCTTCTAAACTCATGATATAGCTAGACACTTGTTGAATCTGTAAAGGTGTTAGTGTTCCTTTCCAGCTGTTCATACCCTTAGAAATTACTCCATATTTAACGGTTTTAAAGATATTCTTTATACCACCACCATGCAACCAGTACTGGTCTGTAAGATTTGGTCCTGTTCCACCGGCACCTGCATCCATATGGCATATTTTACAGTTGGTAAGATAAATTCTCTTTCCTTTATCAATATCAGTAGATTCTGTAAGTAAGGTTACTGTATTCTCGTCTACATCAGCGCCTTGCTCAGCAACAGCTTCTGATACTTTAACTTCGAATTTCGCCATTTCGGCCAAGTATTCCTCTTCCTGGGTTGGACCATCTCCGGTAACAGAAAAGCGGATAAAATAGATTACTGCAATGACAATTGTGATATAAAAACCTGCCATAAACCAAGGAGGCGCAGGGTTATCCAATTCTCTAATCCCATCATATTCATGATCCATTACTACATCTCTATCTGTACCAACCGGCTTAATTTGGAAGAACTTCTCCCAGAAAGACCGACTGTCGTACATTTTCTGCTCTTCAGTCTCAAACTCTCCCCTCATATACTTTTTGAGGTGAATACTTACTTTCCAAAGGAAATATGTCACCCAAAGCATAAGAGCTGCAATGACATAGATAATAATCAACAATTCATTTGCCAGTCCAGGTTCTGAGGGAGCTGCCTGAGCGAATAAACTTACCGGAGAAAGCCCCAATAATATGAGTATATATAATCTAGTTTTCATTGTTATCTGAATTTGAATTGTGAAACGGAAGCATCGACATCTTGTCTGAAGTGTCCTTTTTCATCAGAAACATTTGAACACTTACCACAACAAATACGAGCAAAAAAATGAGTAGTGAAGTCACCAAATAGACATCAGCACCTTCTACAAATCCTATTATCTTATTCATGGCTGTTTTGCTATTTCTTTAGGTTGAACTTCAATATCTCTTCCGAGTTTGTGCAGATAAGCGATTAAAGCTATAATCTCTTTATTCTCATCAAACTCTATTTCATTTTCGAGCACAATGGCTTGTACCGTTTTCTGTTCTTTCAATTCATTATAAATCTCAAGAGCTTGCTTATTAAGATCACGGTTTGCATTGGCTATATCCTTTTCGTCATATGGCACACCAAGTGTTTGCATAGCTTCCAGCTTACGCACAGTTTTAGACTGATCTAAATCCTGAGTGATAAGCCATGGATATGCCGGCATAATCGACCCCGGAGAAGTGGTTCGAGGATCGAACATATGTTGGAAGTGCCAGTTTGCCGGTTTGTATATTTTGGCATTCTCTCCAACGTATCCGCCCCTACCAAGATCAGGACCAGTACGTTTTGATCCCCATAAGAATGGGTGATCATAAACATATTCACCGGACTTAGAGTAATCGCCATATCTTACAGTTTCAGATCTAAAAGGCCTAATCATTTGTGTATGACAATTATTACAGCCTTCTCTAATATAGATATCCCTGCCTTCTAGTTCTAAAGGAGAATACGGTTTTATACTTGGTATGGTTTCCACATTAGACTTCACTAAGAAGGAAGGTGCAAACTCTACGGCACCTCCGATGATTACCACTATTAATGAGAATACAAGAAGTTGAACAGGACGTCTTTCAATCCATCTGTGCCAGTGACCACCGTGTTCTTCTTCCGTGCTCATAGGATATGCAGAGTCTTCTTCATTGGCTACTAAGCTTCCTTGTTTTGCAGTTTTAACAAGGTTAACTGCCATAATAATTACCCCACTCAGGTATAGAACACCACTTAGCGCCCTCCACATATGATTGCTTAAAATTTGCTGAGTAGTATCCAAGAAGTTAGGATAAGCAAGTTGACCTACTTCATTAAATTGTTTCCACATCATACCTTGTTGGAAACCTGAAACATACATTGGTAATGCATAGAGCAGTATTCCAAGTGTACCAATCCAGAAGTGGGTGTTTACCATCTTTTTGGAGTAGATCTTAGTGTTATAAATTTTGGGAATGATGTAGTAGAGCATGGCAAATGTGAGGAAGCCATTCCATCCCAAAGCTCCAACGTGAACGTGAGCTACAATCCAATCGGTGAAGTGAGCAATAGCATTAACACTTTTAAGTGAAAGCATTGGGCCTTCGAAGGTGGCCATACCATATGCGGTGATACCCACCACCATAAATTTCAGTCTAGCATCATCACGAACTTTATCCCATGCTCCTCTCAGTGTAAGTAGACCGTTGAGCATACCACCCCAGCTTGGAGCGATAAGCATAATTGAGAATATTACACCTAGGGTTTGAGCCCAATCGGGAAGAGAAGAATATAATAAATGGTGAGGACCTGCCCAGATGTAAAGGAAGATCAGCGACCAAAAGTGAAGGATAGATAAACGGTAAGAATAGATAGGTCTATTGGCCAATTTTGGCATGTAGTAGTACATGAGCCCCAGAAATGGTGTAGTGAGGAAGAAAGCCACAGCGTTGTGACCATACCACCACTGCACCAAAGCGTCTTGAACACCTGCATACCAGGAGTAACTTTTTAGAAAACTTACAGGTAATTCAAAACTGTTTACCACGTGTAGTAGTGCAACTGTGATAAATGTTGCGATGTAAAACCAAATAGCAACATAGAGGTGTTTCTCTCTTCGCTTTAGAATAGTTCCAAACATATTCCAACCGAAAACTACCCAAATCAGAGTGATTGCTATATCTATCGGCCATTCAAGCTCGGCATACTCCTTGGAAGTAGTGATTCCAAGAGGTAGTGTAATTGCCGCTGCTACAATAATGAGCTGCCAACCCCAGAAATGGATTTTACTCAGCGTATCGCTGAACATCCTGGTTTTCAACAAACGCTGAAGTGAGTAATACACCCCCATAAAGATGGCGTTACCCACAAAAGCAAAAATTACCGCATTGGTATGCAATGGTCTGATTCTACCAAAGGAGGTATATTGATTACCCAAATTGAACATTGGTTCAAAAAGCTGGGATGCAATCAAGACACCTACTGTCATACCTACAATACCCCACACTGCTGTGGCTATTGCAAAGTTCTTGACAATCCTGTTGTCGTAACTAAAGTTTTCCTTTTGCATTGTTATTGGTTTTAGTGATATCTGTTTCTTTTTTATCTAATAATCTAAATCCGGGGGATTCTAAATCTTCAAACTGCCCGCTCTTCAATGCCTGATAAAAGGCAAAAAGGAAGACAAGCGCCATGATGAGGCTTATTCCAATGAGTATGGCGATGATTTTCATATCAGTTGTAATTTTTTTGCTTTGAATCTCACAAGTAATGCATCAAATGCCACTACGGTTATCGAGCTTACCGGCATTAGAATTGCTGCAACCACAGGAGTTAAATGACCTGTAACAGCAAATGCCAATCCCACTATGTTGTAGCTCAATGAAAAAATGAGACTCCATTTCAAAATTCTATTTGAGTACTTTGCTAATTTGAACAGGGAAGGCAACTTGGTCCATTTTTCACTCACCAGTACCGCATCAGCTCCGGGATAGAAGTCATTCAGGCTATCGGTAAGTGCTATTCCAAAGTTTGAGGCAGAAAGGCCAAGGCTATCGTTCATACCATCTCCGATCATGCTCACTGTTGCATTCTTCTGAAGACTTTCGATAGCTGCCTTTTTATCCTTTGGTTTCTGATTGAAGTTCATCATCATCCAATTGGGGTACATATCTTCAAGCCTGTGTTTCTCAGAAGCGTTATCGCCACTTAAAAGCGCCTGTTTATAATCTTGACCAATTGCATTTATTACCTGTGGTGCATCTTCCCTGTAACTTTGATCGAAGTAAAAAATACCTTTAAAGTCTCCGTCAATTTCAACTGCAACACAAGACGCATTTTCTTGAATCTGGGCATTGGAATTTAGCCAATTAGGTGCCCCTAGCTTTATACTTGAAGCACCAGAATCAGCAATTAAACCTCTACCAATAATTTCGTTGAAATTTGAAATTTCAACCGTATTAACACCATGAAGATGTTGAACCAAAGCATGACTCAAAGGATGAGTGCTTTGTTGACTAACAGAATAAATTAGGCTATTATGTAAGGGGCTTAGTGCTTTACCTTCATATCTAACGCCTTGTTGATTTTTAGTGGTTAGGGTTCCTGTTTTATCCCAAACCACTATATCAGTCGCGGCCATTGTTGATATGGCCTCTGCCTGCTTAACAAAAAAGTCATTTCTTGAAAAAACCCTTAAAATATTACCATAAGTGAAAGGAGCCGAAAGCGCTAATGCACAAGGACAAGCGACAATAAGTACAGCACTGGTAATAAAAAGTGCTCTTGAAGGATCTAATACTGCCCAAATGACTCCTGAAACAATTGCAATTGCCAGCACAACCCAAGTAAAATACTTGCTTACCTTATTGGTCCATTTACTTTCAAAGGATTTTTGAGATTCACTGCGCCATGCGGACCACAATTTGTTCTCATCGGGTTTATCGAGTAAGCCAATAGTTATTTGCCCTGTAAGCTGTCGCCCACCGGCAAAAACATCATCCATAGTTTCCACTTTTACCGGAATTTGCTCACCCGAAATGAAGGAGTAATCAATAGAAGCTTCCCTGCTAAGCAAAACAGCATCTACCGGAATTACTTCATTGTTTTTAACTAATATTCGGTCTCCTTTTCTTAGATCAGAAATTCGAGACCATTCAAACTCACTTTCATTGCTTACCCGTCTAACTAGTAAAGGAATAAACTCCTCTAAATCTCTTTTATAAGATACCTGATCGTAAATTTTACTCTGAAACCATCTACCAACCAATAAAAAGAATATCAAGCCGGAAAGTGAATCCAGGTACCCATGTCCTGTACCGCTTAAGATTTCATATAAACTCCATAGCCATAAACTCACGATTCCAATAGCAATTGGGATATGGATGTGGGCTTTATTGTTAATAGCCGCTTTATACGCCGACTCCAGATACTCTCTACCGGAATAAACTACAAGAGGTAAACTTAATGCGACTGAAAGTCCCATAAAAATAACGTTGAAAAATGGGTCCTCAAGTGCTTTTAATCCGAAATAGTGCGGCATGCTGTACAGCATGATATTTCCGAAACAGAAACCGGCAAAGGCCATTTTAAATAGCATGGAACGATGCCTCTTTTTATCAGCTTGTGCATCGAGTTTACTTGTGCTAATTTGAGGTGGATATCCCAGATTATCTAAAAGCTGAGCCAATTGTGAAAGCGGCAAAGCTTTATCTGCCCAGACGGTGCAGGTTTTAGTTTCAAAGTTTACCGCGGTTCTGTGAACCAATGGTTGAAATGCGGGAAGATCTTCCAAAAGCTCTACACATGAAGCACAATGAATTTCGGGAAGAGAGATGCTAATTTTATACAGCTTATCATTTTGAAAATCCAGAAGTTTTGAGAAGAGATCAGGATGATCGAACTGCTTATACTTGAGAGCAACATCTTCATTCTGGTTTTTAAGCTTAGAAACAACATCATCAAGCGTAGCGCAACCATAACAACAATAGCTCTGATGATTTATAACGATCAGATTATCATCGCATTCGGAGGCGCAATATTTACATTTAATTGATGTTGTGTTTTCTAACATTTCCTACATGACAAATGTCATACAGGAAGGTGGGCCGAAAACTGACCCTGCTCATGTAAGCATATGATTTAAGACCGAACCGGAATAACCAGAATTGGTACTTGGGTATTACTGCATATAGATTTGGTTATGCTTCGGTTAAATAGGTAATCAAACATTGAATTGTGGTGATGAAATAAGACCAAAAGGTCAACTACATTATTATCTATATACGAATTTATTCCCTCAACAACTGACTTATTTCTTTCAATATGAACATTGATTTGGTAACCGCCAAATGGTTGATTCTTTGGAGCTTTTGCATCTCCTTTTGTATCTACAAATAGACTTGTAAGAGAAGGGCGAATGAGCTCCATATCTTTTAAATATTTCAAGACTTGCTCGTTCTTTTCCACGTTCAAATCATCAGTGGCAATTACAACATTGTTGATTGAGTCAAACTCGCCATACGGAATTGCTAAAACAGGAACTTTAGAGTGCCGTATCATACCTTCTGTTACTGAGCCCATTAATTTAGAAGCCACATTAGTTTCTCCTTTGGTACCCATAACAATTAGGTTAGCATGCCAAGCTTCAATTTCATTGTTTACCCAATCTTTCAAATATCCAAAGCGAATACTTGTTTCCGGCTCTGCCTTGTAAGTTTCAGAGATATACTCTAACTCCCTTTGCATTGCCTCATCAGCATCCTTGCGCATCAGGTCGTCTATTCGAATTAAAACCCCGGATGTCGAGGCCGGAGCTTTCACTGTATGCACTAATTTCACTTGATTCTGACTCCCCTTAAAATGAGAGAAAACATAATCAATTGCTACACGCGCATTATCCGAAAAATCAGTTGGAATAAGTATTTTCATATTTTAAAATCAAGAACCTTGACCAGATAACTCCATTTGTTCGCCTAAGGTGTAGTGATCAGTAGTTGTTGTTTCAATCCAACTCCTGCCCATCTTGCGAAATACCTGTACGTTCAATTTATGTTGTGAAAATAATGCTTCAACCTCGTTTACACGCAAATTCTCATTTAAACTTATTTCAAAACCTGAAAAGTTGGATACAAGCTCATTAATTTTAACAGGATTATCAATCATATCTTTTTTGGGAGAACCCTCAAGATCATCATGACTGTGCTTAAAAAATTCAATTTTTAGTCCTGGGAAGTTCTCGCTAAACTGCTCTTTAACTTCAGAGGTTTTAACATCTCCTGAAATACTGATTATTGTGTCCATGTTATAAAACTTCAGATAGGTACTTATTAAAATTGGATTTCATTTCATCAAAAATCTCATTAAAACGGCTCATTCTATCTTCAAGATCTTGATTTACTTCGAGTTTACGATGATCGGTTGCTACGTTGTTCTCTTTCGCATTATTAACAATCCTATTTTCATCCTCATTAATATCATGAAGCAATTGATCTATTACCTCTTTCTCTCTGATGAATTGATTTTGGAATTGCTCCAATGGCGCTAAAACCTCTTGTTTTGTGTTTGATCTCACAACCTCCATAAGTCGGTTGTTGAAGCTTTGAATTTCGTCTTTTGCAAAATTTAACTGCGTAGACCATTCCTTGTGGTCGTTATGCAATTCTGATATATACTTTTCTTTCATGTTTATTTATTTAAAATTAAAACCGGAATATGTACTGAACCCAGCACCTGCTTTATCGTTGATCTCTTAAATATCCTTTCAAAAAGAGATTTATGAGTTTGTCTAAGAACAATCATATCCATGTCTTTTTGCTCGAGGTACTGCTGAATCCCAGTCTCCGGAGAAGCCGCATGAATATTAATTTCTTTAATTCCACCTTCATCTGATATGATTTCAAAATCAAAATCTTTTGCATCCGGTATTACTGAAATAACATGTATTTCAGGTTTTGAATTATGAGTTATATTGAAGATAGTAGATAGTGAATCTTCATTTCCAACATGAGCAGGAACTGCCAAAGCAACTCTATTAAACTCTTGGTATTTAGAGTCCATTGGAATTACTAAACCGGGAAAGTCTTGCTTCTTCATGGTTTCATAGCTTATAGACCCTAAAAATCTATTTATAGCATTTGATTCACCATGAGAGCCCATAATGATTAAATCACAATCATTCTGATGCGCAAATTCTGTGATTTTCTCTTGAATATTACCAAAAACAACCTCTCCTTTTAACTTTTGAGATGTCTCCAACCTTTCAAACAGAGCTTCCATCTTCTGTTCTGCAAATTTTGACTGAGTATCCATCATTTCCTTCAGAACATCTGCCGGAGAATAGACTTCAACAACGGGTATATTCTGAACATTGACAAATATCAATTCCGACCCCATTTCTTCTGCGAACCTCAGTGCATACTCAGCAGCATTAAAAGCGCATTCTGAGAAATCTGTTGGACATAGAATCTTATTTACTATCATAATGCATTCTTCTTTAATTGATACAGCTGATCGAAGCCTGAGTCGCTTAGCAGCCTTATTACTCCTTTGCTCCGACTTAAATCGTTAGAGTATATTAGAATGGGCTGTTTTCTATCTAAAGACAAGACAAACTCAGAAAAATTCTGAGCATATAAATCTAAGGGAACTGCATTCTTCAATTGGTGCAAGGCCCTATCAGCTTTATCTCTTAAGTCTAGAATTAAGCCCTGATTTTCGGTTTTTAATTCAAACTCTTGCTCATCTTTAATTATACGCACCATTTTTTCCAATGTACTTATACAAAGATGGAACATGGGAATAGAGCAAGAACGGGCTTATATCAAGTTTTGATATGATTTTGATCAATAAGGCATGGATCCGAGCTTTTTATGATCCAGGATCTTGATTTCGGAACCATGAACATCAATTAGACCATCAGATTTAAACTCAGATAGCATCCGTATCGCTGTTTCAACTGAAGTACCTGCCATCGAAGCAAGTGTTTCTCGTGAAACTTTAATCTTTACAGGATCATTTTCCTTATATGTAGCCCTTAGTTCTAAAAGTGATTTCGCTATTCTTTTCCTCACAGATTCATACGCTAAATCAAGGATCTTATGTTCTTTAATTAATAAATTACTGGCTAATAATTTGATGAATATAGAAGTCCATTCGGAGTCGGTAGCCAGCATTTCAGAAAAATTTTCTGCGGGAATAAACCAAATCTCACAATCTTCGAGGCATTCTGCAGTATTGCTATGATCTGAATTGTTGAGCAAAGGCCAGTAGCCAAAATAATCCTCGTCTGAACAAAGGTCTACCACAATTTCTTTCCCATCTCTATTCATTTTAGTGATCTTCACTTTTCCAGACTTCAGATAATATGCGTAGAGCGCCGAATCATCTTCTCTATACACAATGTCTTTCGCAGCAAAATGCTTTACTACCTTATTTTTAAAGATATCTTTATGCAGTTCTGCCGGTGTTGCAATGCTATTCCTTCTTTGAACTTTGTTCAAGCGGTTATTAATAGCATTCAATAAATCGGTTTCATCAAAAGGTTTTGTGATATAATCATCCGCACCAAGATTCATTCCTTTCCTCAGATCTGACTTCTCCGCCTTTGCGGTAAGAAAAATAAAAGGAATGTTTACAGTACTTTCATTCTTCGAGAGAATATGAAGTACACCATAGCCATCTAATTCAGGCATCATAATATCGCATAGCACTAGATCCGGCAATGAATCTATTGCCATTCTCGCCCCTTCTTTGCCATTAGACGCTTGTAAGGTCTCATATCCATCTAATTCAAGTATTTCCGAGATATTCTCTCTAATATCTTGATTATCTTCTATTATCAGAATCTTCTTTGCCGTCATAGTGTATTGTAAAACTGCTTCCTTGATCTATTTTACTTGTAAAGGTTATTGTGCCACCTAAGATATCCAAATATCTCTTTACGATATTTAAACCCAAGCCGGTTCCCTGAATATTCGTTGAATTTGAAGCGCGATAAAAGCGAGTGAATAGTTGTTGTTGATCTGCTTCTGAAATCCCAATACCATTATCTATTATCGTAATTTTTAACTCCTCAGAATCATTTGTAACTATTCGCACTTCTCCATTTTCTTTTGAGTACTTCAGCGCGTTTGAGATTAAGTTATTCAGAATGTTCCTCAAAAGGAATGGATCAATTTTTATTTCATCCTGAACATGATTTAACTCTAAAATCACATTCTGATCCGGCTTTTGCAATGCTTCATTCTCTTCAACTACATCTCGTAAAAAATCCGATAGTATTAGCTCTTGTGGATTATTTTGAACTAAACCGCCCTCAATTTTTTCGAGCGATAAAAAGTCGTTCAAGATCATGTTTAGATTTTTAACATTACTCTTAATCTTATTTACATGGCGAATGCGCTTTTCCTGATCTTCTTCCTTATCATATCGGGCTATTAGGGAGGCTGAACTCAAAACGCTACTCAAAGGAGTTCTAAACTCATGCGAGGCCATTGAAACAAACCTTGATTTGAGTTCATTCAATTGTTTTTCCTTATTTAATGCATTGTAAATTTCTTGTTCCGCTCTTTTTTGAGAGGTGATATTAATCTCTACATGCAGCACTTGATCTACCGTTTGACCTGATTGATACAGAGGAACAGTTCTGGCCAAGTAAATATTATTTCTGTATGAAATTTCAAAAACTTGATACTCTCCTTCAAAGGCGTGTTCTATGTTTAATTTACATTCATCAACTACCTCTTCCGGTATTAAATCGATGTAGTTCTTGCCGACTAATTTTGAAGTATTCACACCATTATCCCTTAACTCTGCTCCCTCAATGAACACTATATTTAGATCACGGTCTAAAACGGAAATTGTACCATTAGGAAAGTTGGTAGCTATTGCCTCGTACAGTTGCTGGGAATCAACTAGCGCCTTTTGAGCTTCTTCTTTCAATTGAATTTCTTGCTTCAAGCTCTCGGTCCTTTCTTGTACCTTCTGCTCAAGCTTTAAACTATATTCTTGAAGCTTTTCCCTGATAGCGTGTTCATAGGTAAGATCGTGTATGACTCCGGTATAATAAGTTACCCCCGAATCTGTAAACTCACTTACTGCCAAACGTATAGGAAACTTACTTCCATCTTTTTTTAGGGCCTCAACTTCTCTTCCGATTCCAATAATTTTAGCATTGCCGGTTTTCTGGTAATTTGTGAGGTATGAGTCATGAGCTGAATGATGAGGTTCATCCATTAACATTGAAATATTATTTCCCAACAGTTCTTCTGCAGAATAACCAAATAGCTTCTGCCCTGCCTGATTTACATCGATAATGATTCCCCGGGTGTTAATCACAAATATGGCATCAATAGAAGCTTTAAAAACCGATTGATATGGAGTGTGATTTACTTCGTTAGCCATAAGCCTTCGAAATAAAATAAAAAGTAGAGGAATTGGCTAAAAGCATTGAATAAAATTAAAGTAGAGGGCTAAATACTGGCAATTTGAAACATGGAGGAATTTTCATGATCTGTTTTCTCATGTTTGAACATTGATGTTGGGCGTTTCTGGGTGAGGCGTGGTGTGTGAAGTCAAACATGCCAGCCCAAAACCAAATCACGCGTCGTTTTTAGATAACGTGTCCGGACACGTTATCTAAAAACGACGCGTAGATCAAGATTAAATACACGCTCGCTAGAATCAAGCCCAAAACAGTAGCAATATGTCCTCACCAATTCTCATCTTTAATCCATGAGAAAGTATTGTACAGCGCCTTATAAAAATCAAGCCTATTATATAAAATTTAAATGCTTTGAAAACTATTCACTAATTGAACTTTCAGATGCGTATTACAGCATGTATAAATGGTTTGCTCAGCTCATTTTGCGGAATGTTAAACTCTATGCATATGCGATGAGCCCCCACCAATTTGAAGGTATTATCTATATTCCCTCATCCTGTCCTGCTATATTGAACAAACTGGTTGGCAATGGAAAAAGGTTTATTGCCTATGAAATAGTTAGAGGTTTAAAAGAAAAACATAATTGGTTGTTAATGACAAAGCTAAATGAAGCCTTGAATCAAGAAGAACTAGACAGAGGTAAAAAGCACAGAGTATTTGATTATTCCTTTTACTGGGAACCACTTTACTCAAAACTTCATATAAATGCATATATTGACCTCATTCACAGGCAGTTTATATTTCACAATCAAGAACAAAAATTACCAATTGATAGAATCAGACATACCAGTATACCTTATTATAATAAAGACTATAAAATAGCTTGGATTAACAAGTATAAACGCAATACATTACCGGCAATCTTCACCGGAATATATTAATGATCGTGTATCTTTTGTAAGTCTCCTATTAAGCTGTGAATCAAATCATCGATGCCGCCATTTTCAAACAGAGCATTAAGATCATGTTTTTTCATCAGCTCTTTCATGTACTCATCCTGTTTCATTCCGTTACTGTAAGCTTTGGAATATGGGATATGACTGAAAGACACTTGAGAATACAATGGAGTGTATTTGTCGGGATAAAGCTGCTCAATCCTGCGTTCAAACTTCTTTTGAAGAAGAAAATCAGGGTCGGCAACATAATCACGCATCACATAATAGTTGTGTAGAGATAAATCCTGAACCCCATCACCATCCGGTTTTCTGACTCTTTGATACTCCTCAAATACTTTTGGCCAGTCCTCATTGTGCTTTTGCATCAAATCCCACATTACGGTGCAATCCTCAAAGCCCGAGTTCATTCCTTGGCCATAAAATGGAACAGTAGCGTGAGCAGCATCGCCCATCAGAGCAAATTTGCCCGAAGTCCATGGATAACAGCGTATAATAGCAAGTGAGGAAAGTGGATGATTCTCCCATACATCAGCAATATCCGGAATCAAGTCGTAAAAATCGGGGAATACTTCTTTGAAGAAATGCTCAACCTCTTCTTTAGTATTAATCTTATCAAAAGCATATTCATGATTTTCATGCGGCATGAAAAGAGTACAAGTAAATGAACCATCTTCATTAGGAAGTGCAATAAGCATAAAACGTCCTCTTGGCCAAATATGTAATGTATTCTTTTCTAATTTATAAGACCCATCCGAATTAGCAGGTAGAAGAATTTCACGGTATCCATCTTCAATATAATCTTGGTTATAATCAAAGCGATCCAATTTTTGCATTGCTTCATAGCGCACCGCAGAAAAAGCACCATCTGCTGCAAATACTACATCTGATTTAATTTCAGATTTCTCACCTGTAATCGTATTCTCAAGGTAAACAATACCATTTTCCAGATCTGCACCGATACACTTCTCATTGTACTTTATAGTAGCATCGCCTTCATTTTCAGCGATATCCATTAATTTGCAATTGATTCCGGCACGCGATACAGAATAAATAGCTTGACCTTCCTGACCATAAGGCTGATACGTAAGATTCCCCTCTTGATCGTGCATGGTACGTCCATACATTGGTATGGCCAATGCCTCGATATCTTTATCTACACCAACGGTTTTAAAGGCTTTCCAACCTCTTACAGATAAAGCCAAGTTAATAGATTTACCTGCTGAAATATTGGTTTTACGTAAATCTTTCCGGCGCTCTACTATGGTTACATTATAGCCGGCTTTTGAAAGATACACTGCCCAAAGTGATCCTACTAAACCTGCCCCTACTATTGTTGCTGATTTCATTGTGGCGCAAATTATAAAATACTGGAGTAATAAAGGCTTCGTTTAAGCTAATAAGCGTATAAAAAATAGCTATGATTACTCAACACGCTCTGCAATTTCTTTTCGGATATACTCATTAATAAAATCCTGACGAACTCCATATAGATCTTCGATGATTTTATAATATCGCTCATGTCCATTTAAATCAGGATAATTATCCCCTGCTTCCATCACCCTGATAACTTGCCTCATTCCACCATAAGCATGTGCGATTTCAATAAATAAGCCTGCAATAACATGCTGTGGGTTACTGTTGACATCAAAACATCTGAAGGTGTGAAAAGTATCTAAGTCTAGATCCGGGTTTTGAACCAAATAATCATTCAAATTTCGATAATGATAATCAAGGTCTTGTCCCATATGGTCCGATAGAAAACAAGCAATTCCTTCATGAAGATACCCTGCATTTTTAAAAATTGGATATAGACATAAATGAGTTACTTCATGGCGGTACAATTCTGAGCCTTTTCCCGAATATACAATGTTGTGAATACCGGATACTTTTCCTTGAGGTTTTGTATAATTTCCTTCTCTAATATAATAAGTGAACCCTCTGGCTCTGTTTAATAAATCAAAATCATCAGTAAAGTAAAACGTAATTCTATCTACCTCTGAAATATTGAATATTCGCTTTAAACTATCAATGTAATTGTTCATTTGATCCGCTTTTTCTTGATTAAATTCATGTTCAGGAGGAAAAACGTAATCAATATACTTAGTGCTCTTGTGACCCCAGTTCCTCGTATTATACGGAAGGGTATTGATCAATTTGAAGTCATTACCAATTTGCTTCGATAAGAAGTCATATATAAATGCAGTTTTAACACCACTTGTATCCTCATAGCTAAATTGAACTCTTGTTCTATAGACTGAATCTTCAAAGTGCTTTACAGATAAAACGCTTGCATCGTAATATTGATACCAAAAGAGCCCAAACTCATTTGCATTTAAATCAACCTTATCATACTTATCTAGCTCATTCTTGAGCCAAACAGATTGCTTTACTTCATCTGCATCTTTAGATTGAATGTACTTTTTAACCAGGTCAATTACTTTAGATATCCGTTCATCTGAACTCAAGACCCCTTGATTTATAGTAAAAGTTTGTGCTTTAAGAGTATTGACAATCGAAAAAGAACCAATCAATATTAGAATTAGCAAATATCTCATCGTGGTAAAAATATGGAAATGATTTTATAGTTCTAAACTTAGAATTGTCATATAGTGTGTGCATTTTTATTTAGTATTGAAGAGTTTTGAGAAGGTTTATCTGCATTTGGCTTCTTTATCTCATTGCATCAAGTGTCCAGGCTTCTTCATATTCATGGTCCTTTTTTAGTTCAGATACCATTCTTTCAGAGCTACCTACAAAAACTAAGTTCAAGCCCTTAAAATCTAATGCTCTCGAATTTGGATATTTCACTCCTTCACTTTGGTTGAAAACGGAAGTCGAGATGAGTAAAGACACTATTCTAGTTTTCCATTACGACCACTTCTATGTTGAGCAACTCAGTATGAGTTTAGACAGTACCGAAATAGCTGTAACAGGATCAAAACACTTGAACGATGCTTCAAAGAATTATCTTACCAGTGGGGAATATTTCATTCCAGTTTATATCCCCAAAGGGAATCATGAAATTTTGGTCCATATTCAATCTAAGTACTCTCCAATTCAAGCAAGGTTTAATCTAATCAGTTTAAACGAAGCTCAAGTTGAAGCTAAAAGTAACCAAAGGTTATTGTGGATGTTAGTTTATGGTTTTATGCTGTTTGCCGCTTGCGTAAGCGCCATCTTTTTTGCTTTAAGTTCAAAACGAATTTTTGTGCTCTTCACTTTGTATGTAGTTTGCAGTTTGGTCAATCTTGCTGCCTTTCATGGCTTTCTTTTCGATTATATCAACCTCTATACAATATTTCCTTATGACCCTCGGGCCTTAATGAATTCCATTTTAGTAATGGGAACTTTACCTTACTTTACATATGCCGTACCGGTAGAGTATGCACCGAAAGTACTTCGAAAAATTATGAAGTGGATTATCGTAGCATGCGCTATCATTACAATAGCGGCATTCGTTATTCCGGAAAGTGTAAAAACCTATCATCGATTAATTTACACATTCAAACCGCTCTTGTTTTTTGCAATTGTTGTACCTGCTCCCTACTTCACACTTTCTTACCGAAACGGTCATGATCTTTCCAAGTGGTTTATAGCAGGGTATTCCGTTCTGGTATTCACTGGAGTTCTGCATATTCTGGAATCTACAGGTGTGATTCCACATGGTTTATTCAATGGCTCATGGGAAATAGGAGTTGTAATTGAGCTCCTCGTATTTACCATTGCTTTTGCAATCCAATATAATGATGCACTTCACGAAAAGTTGAGGCTTGCAAACCAAATAAACACTGAAAGAACCAAGTATCTCGAAAAATATTAAAAAGCACAGGAAACTGAAAGGAGTCAAGTTGCAGGACTTCTTCACGATGGGATTTTACAACAATTAGTGGCGGTTAAGCATGGAATCTCTTCAATAGACGATGACAGAATCAAAAAGTACAATGAAATATTAGTAGATACCACAATGGAGATTAGAGATTTATCTCATAGTCTAATGCCAAAAAGTGTTAGTAAATCAGGTTTAAAGCTGGGTTTAGCTGATTTATTTGAGCGCTCTCAAGAGATTCACAACATTAACATTGCCTATCGCTATGATCTTGAGATCAGCTTAGCACCCGACATTCAGCTAAATCTATTTCGGATAGTTCAAGAACTCTTACAAAATGCCGAAAAACACAGTAAATGCACGGAGATTAACTGTCAAATCTACAGTGTAGAAACTATGATAATTCTTATTTTCGAAGACAATGGAATTGGAATTTCTGAATCAAATAGTGAAGGCATTGGATTAATCAGTATTGCGAGCAGGGTAGAAACCATGAATGGTAAACTAAGTATAGAATCAAACGAAAATCAAGGCACAATAATTAGGATCAAGTTTTCAATAGAATGATAAGATTAGCAGTCATTGATGACCATAAAGTGGTATTAGACGGACTCGTAAATCTACTAAATTCAGAGCTTGAATTTTCAGTAGTTTACAGCAATTCAAATCCATTAACGATAGATTTCAGCCAATTACCTAAAATAGATGTTTGGCTAATCGACATTCAAATGGAAGGAATTGACGGAATTGAATTGAGCAAAAAGCTATTGAATCTAACTCCGGATTATAAAATCATTTTCCTCACTATGCATCGTGATTTTGGCATAGCTCGCATGGCAAAAGACTTAGGTGCGAAAGCCTATTTAATTAAAAATATTGATAAAATTGAATTGATTCAATCTATCAAGAGTGTAGATGAAGGTGCATCGCTTTTCAACCTATCTGATCTCAACAAATCCAGTCAAATAGGAGATTTAAATGCGAAATTTATCATAAATGATTTAACCAACAGGGAACTCGAGATCTTACAACATATTGTTGGGGGTTTAAGCAATCAGGAGATTGGAGATCGCCTGCACATTAGCCCGAGAACTGTTGACACACATAGAACTAACATAATGCGAAAACTTCAGGTGAGTAATGTTGCTTCGCTCGTTCGAGTAGCTATTTCAAATGGAATTAAAGGTAATATTTAGGGTATTTACCGTATTGAAATGAGAAATGGTGTAGGATAAGTTTGTCAGCAACTAACCAACATCATGAAAAAACTCTTACTCTCAATAGTAATCTTATTACTAATCTCACCCTCATGTACTCTTATTCGACAAAAACTTGGTAAAGGTCCAAATATGGCCATGTATGAGTGTGGCTATGTTTATGAACCCGGTTTAATGGCTAAACTAAACCCTATGGCAAAATTGCAGAAGGGTATATTAGTTGGCGTAACTGATAATAATAACTCAGATTTAGGTAAAGCCGCTATTAGTATTTTCTATCAAGCTCATCTTCACCCAAAAGAAATTGTTAGATACGTGACAGAAACACCCAACTGGGAGACTTGCGGTGATGCTATTCTAGCAGGCTTCATGAATCGTGATGGACTAGGCCTAACTTCAACAGATGGTGAATTCAAGGTAGATGGAACTGTAGTAGAATACGCACAAGGCGGCACCTACTTCCACGGTTTCAAACCCTCTGAGAGAGGTGAAAAAACTGTACAAATTACCAGTAGTGATGGAGATGATATAACAGTAAAAGTTGGCCCTGGAGAGCCTTTAGAAATTGAAAGTATAAATGGTAAACCTAAAGGCGAAGCCGATCCTTTGGATGGAACTCAAGATCTTGTATTAAAAATTAAAAATGGTGATGCAGACCCAAATTCAAAAATCCATGTTCAATTGGTTTCCAATGTTGTAGGCACTCCGGTTCTCTATGATCTTTTTGTTTCAACTGCAAAAAATGAGATCCGTATTCCTGCATCTGCATTCAAAAATTATGAAGGTTCGCCTTCACCTTTTATGCAAGCAAATACACTCCTTGTGAACAGAATAACTGAAAATCTGATTGAAGGTACAGATGCAGGGGCTATAAGAGTGATGAATGGGTTCATGGACTGGGCTCCAATATCTGTAAGTGGTGATATTGCAAAAGGTGGTCTGGTGACTGCAGGTTTTGATGAATCTAAAAACACCAATATTTCCATAGACATGAGCTCAAAAGGCGTCTATAATTATCAAGTAAACAAGAAGGGACCTTTTTATGCGCCTCCAACAGAAGGCATTTCAAAAGTTGCAATAGCGTCTTTAGTAGTTCGAGGAAACCTTCAAGCATCTGAGACCAATACCCATAGTTATTCCAGCGGTAATATGACCACAATTGTCACTGAGAAAATAACAAAATGGTTTCCGGAGATTTCGGAAGAATCATGGCAAAATCTCTCCGACATACTCTACCTTAAAATAGCGACAGCCCTAAAAGAGAATGAATCATGGGAGCTGGTAGATCTTGATAAGATCATCAATTCAAAAGCGTATAACTATACCAAGGCTATAAAAGACACAGTAAGTAAAACCTTTGTTGAAGTAGGTGCAGGTGGAACAAAGAGAATACTTACAACCTCAACCTCCGACGCATATAAAGATCTTGGCTTAACCTTCCCTGCTGATTTCGTGAGTGAAAGGTTAGTTCGTGAATTAGGAGTTGATATGGTTCTTGCAATCACCATTGATATGAACATGAATTTTGAAACTGAAGCTTTAGATCCAGTGGTAAAAATTGTGGCATTCGCGCCTAGTGTTAGCTACCGAAGTGGTGCGGAATACTTCAGTATGACCGCTAATACCTCCGCCGTTTCACTCGATCAAAGCAAAGAGCATTCAGGCAGTGTTGAAGAAGTTTTGTATAAAATGATACGAGGTGAAGATTTCGTGAAAGAATTTATTTCAACCCTCAAATCACTGGAATCAGAAGAAAAAAAGTTTCCCGTATATGCAGAATTGTGGGACTCTAAATAATTTTTATCATTCCATACAATATTAAGAGACTATTCACGTTTTTATAGCCGAAAGGCTATATTTATGGAAACATTTAAAATCTACACCCAGAGGGATGTGCTAGAGTTGTTTCTAGATCTCCATATGGGTAAAACCCCCAAACATAACTATACGCTGGAAGAAAATTCCGAAGGACTCATTTTAAGTACTTCAAACACTCAATTCATTGAATCAATGAAAAGAATGTTTAGAGTAGAAGAGTTGGAATTGGCTAGCTAGTTGTGAAATGGCTTTCTGACTAGTTTTAATGCTGAAAAGCTTCAGAGTAAAGCAACATCGTGTTGTACACCCTTGATATTGCTGCAAAATTGCTCCTCCAATTTCATTTATTCTACATTTTCAGAAAAAAATCCAATTTCCCGTTTACCTTTTTATCTCAAGGAGTATTAAACTCATAATTGGTTAATCTATCACCAGTATGAACAGAAAAGATTTCATTTTAAAAGGAAGCCTTGCCGCTTTTGCAATTTCTATTTTTCCAAAAACAAGCATTTCCGAGAATACGATCCAGAAATGTGAAACAACTAACGACATTCTCGGACCATTTTACAGGCCAAATGCTCCTATTCGGAAAAGCTTAATTTTTGATAGCTCAGAAGGAAGCACCATCGAACTGAAAGGAAAAGTGTTTTCAGATGACTGTACATCGGTTCTTAAAGATGCGCAAGTTGAAATATGGCACTGTAACATTCATGGGGAATACGACAATGAAAGCGAGGCATTTTTATACAGAGGCCGTTGGATTACGGATAAGTTTGGGAATTACAGTTTCAAAACTAAGCTACCGGGGAAATATTTAAATGGTAAGGCATTCAGGCCTGCACATATTCATTTTAGAGTCAGTCATAAAGATCACAATGAACTAATATCACAACTCTATTTTAAAGGAGACCCACATATTGAAAAAGACCCTTGGGCTTCTGAAAAAAAAGCAGAACATCGAATTCTTCCAATCAGCCTTGAGGATACAAAAGGAAGTTTGACTGTAACGTTTGATATTCACTTGAAAAAGAAATAATGTCAATAGAATACAAGTTTAAATGCCCAAAACAGTGGGAAAAACTCGAAGATCATCCACTTGGTAAATATTGTAACTCTTGCAATAAAATCGTTCATGACTTCAGCTCAATGTCCGATGAAGAAATTTTATTTTACTTGAAGAAAAGAGGAGAAAGCATTTGCATCATGCAAGAAAGACCTAATAACACACGATTCAGGTCGAGAAGACACACCACTCTATATACATTGATTGTTGGAATTATGAGCTTTTGGGGTATTGGTTGTTCAGATAATCGAACCCTTGGCGAACCTGCTCTTCCTGCTTGCAGCAATGCAAAAACCAATGTACAGCCTGAAGAAATGGTCAATGAAATGACCTTAGGTGAGCCGGTCGTTCCGGATTCAACAATTAAAAAATAAGGTCTACACCTTGTTGAGCGGTATTTAGGAACGCGTTTATAAAATATTTATACTCGCACAGGCATCCTACAAGAAAGCTACAATCATTCAATTAAAAATAGATCTATATTTGATCTATGCGCTTATTGAAAAAAGGGCTTTTGATTTGCTTGTGTCTTATAAGGTTTGAATCCCATGGGCAAAATCCGGTATTTATTCCTTCTGAATATTATTTACCCCTCTGCAATCCCATCATTAATCAGGATTCTCAGGCCAGTTTTAGATCCGGTCTATCTTCAGATATAAATTCATTTTATCTTGACAATGTTTATTTTCCAATTACAAACCTGGGGATACACACAGAGCTGGCATATGCTCCATTTGATGTTAAAACTAACACTCTTTTGGGCACAGAGTATACTACCCATCAAAATACATTCAACCTTAGGTTTGGATTGAGCTATTCAAATCTTGCAAGAAAGGGTATATGGTCGCTTGATGGTGGAGCATTTATAACCTGGGCTAACAGAAATGATAGCTTCAGTGGCGTTATGTTTCCTCCTCAAAAAGTTCAAAGTTTACATTTTGGAGCTTTAGTGCAAAACAGTATTAATTTAACACATTCAACATTAGCAATTTCGGCTCAACTAAGTAGTGTCTCAATTGTAAATTACACCACTGCGCCGCCTTCTAATTATGCAGAAATTGAACCGGCTTTATACATAGAGCCCTCATTCCACTACATTTATCATTTACAAAAACTACCTGTCTTGTCTCTGTTCTTTCAGACCCATGTTTCATACTCTCTTCAACCTTTTGAACAAAGAATAGATGGAGCTGTCTTATCAACCAATACTGCAGGAATAAGAGTTAGAGGGGGTTTTTTCTTAAACTTATGACACGATTAAAGTTTAACCAGTTGGACAAAACAATTAGCCGCTGAAAAGATATACATTCCAGAAACTAAGAAGCTAAGATCCAAATTTATTTTTCCTTCTTCTCTTTCTAGAATTCGAACATGAGAGGTCATGTCATGACCATAAAGATTTATTATTTGAAAATCTGAAAATTCGCCTTGGATTTCAACTTCAGTTTCAACTCTGAAAGGGGTAATTTTCAATTTATCTCCTAATTGAAGATCTGCTGAATCAATATGAGTCTTTAGAGAATCAGCTTTTTCTGTTTGATAATTCATTCTGTGGTAGTTATCTGAATATTTACGCAAGCTAAGAGAATGAAGCCGGCCACAATTCACTTCATCCCATCTTCTGTACTATTTCATGAACTTTCCACCGTTTCACTATATCTTCCCTTCGGTCTAGAGACAATAAAATGACATTTCGCAATTAATTTGGAGTCAATATTCTAATTTTATACCCTTGAAATGGATTAATATCGTTGGCTTATGCCTTCAATTTCTTGCTTTTTGGCTTGCCGCTCCTGAATTATTAGGTGCTGAAGCTTTAAAACGGTTTGAACAGGGCTTGATAAAGTTAGTTTCTACTTTACCAAATATTCTAATTGCAGGAACTGCTATATGCTTCGGTGGAATCATGGCCTATTATGGAGTATCAAAAGGGATCGAAGCCTCACAGGGAAGTTCTGAATCTGTGATAAGCACCATGATAATTATTATCATTGCTTCAATTGCAGTGATGGTGTACATGATATTCTTTGCAAAAAAGAGTCAAGATTGGATTTCAAGAAAATACGCTACACCATTAATGAACACCTTAATAAATAATAATTCAGCTCGAAAGGCCTCGCTGATAACTGGCGCAATCCTATTTACATGTGGTTTCTTTCTACAGTTTATTGCAGCATTATTATCGTAATTAATGATAAAAAGAGCAACAATAGACGACCTAGAATCTATTTTAGATGTGTTCAATAGAAGCATCAAATCAACGTGTAAGAACGACTATAACAACGCTCAAATTGAAGCATGGTGTAAATCGGGAGACAACAAGGAAAGATGGGCTCAACTTATTGAAATACAATATTTTATAGTTTCTGAGTCTAAGGGTATAATTACAGGTTTTGCTTCATTAGATGGAATTGATTATCTGGATTTCATGTATGTGCATCCTGATTACCAGAGAACCGGAATCGCTAAGTCATTATTCTCTAATTGCAAAAACGAAGCTCAAAACAGAGGTGCTCAAAGATTAATATCTGATGTAAGCATCACAGCCAAACCATTCTTTGAAAGTCTCGGGTTTCAAATCATACGATCTAACCGAAACTTAAGATTTGGTGAAACATTAATAAATTTCAGAATGGAATTAAAAATATTCGAGCATTAAGGGATATCTTTAGAACATGAGCAGTGGCGGACATATTGCAGACATGGTGAATCGCTATAGGAGCAATCGCAAAATGCTTAAACATAGCAGTGGTAATAACTTCTTTAATTTAAGGCAGTCGTACAAAAAAACAGCTGAAGCTCACGGGTTTGAAATTAAAGCTCTTTCTGATGATGAACTGCAACAGATTCGAGAGAAGGTAAAGGCTAAAGTCAGAAAGGAGAATCTAAGAAAAATAGGTTTTTTGGTTGTGGGACTCATTGTTGGACTGCCCATTACTTGGTTTATTATTGAAGCTATCGCATTGAATTCTAAGTAATTAAACAGAAACTTTCCCTCTTATTAATGGATGTGGGTCATAATTTAACAGCTCTATATCTTCATATTCAAAATCGAAAACCGAACGCACTTCGGGATTTAATTTTATTTGAGGATAAGGCCGAGACTCTCTACTTAACTGTTCCTGAACCTGCTCAAAATGGTTATTATAAATATGAGCATCTCCAAAACTGTGTATGAACTCACCGGGCTTTAAACCAACATCCTGTGCGATCATTAAAGTTAATAATGCGTAGCTGGCAATATTAAATGGAACCCCTAAGAATAGATCTGCACTTCTTTGATAAAGCTGGCAAGATAATTTACCATCTGCAACATAAAACTGGAAGAGACAATGACAAGGTGTGAGCGCCATCGCATCTAATTCACCGACATTCCAAGCGTTTACAAGTATTCTTCTGCTATCCGGGTTACTTCGCAGTAAATCTAGCACTCGTTGAATCTGATCAATTGATTCTCCGGATGGTGTTTCCCAGCTTCGCCATTGTTTTCCATACACCGGACCAAGATCTCCATTTTCATCAGCCCATTCATCCCATATTCTAACTCCGTGATCTTTGAGATACTTTATGTTAGTGTCGCCCTTCAAAAACCATAGAAGTTCATAAACCAATGATTTAAAATGAACTTTCTTTGTGGTAATCAGAGGAAAACTCTCGCTGAGATCAAAACGAAGCTGTCCGCCAAACACACTTCTGGTGCCTGTACCTGTTCTATCGCTTTTATCAGCGCCGTTTTCAAATACATGTTTTAGAAAATCTTCGTATTGTCTCATCGCCTACAAATCAATAAATAATCAGAATAAAAATAGGCCAAAAACAGCTCTAGATTATAAACAAATCATGCCGAGACATGTTCTCATTAAAAATGCGTCGGGAAAATTTGATTTGGTTCCTTAGCTTTGCGCATTCTTAGCAGATAATATGGCAGTTGCAGTAAAATTACCCAGAATGAGTGATACCATGGAAGAAGGTACACTTGTAAGCTGGCAAGTGAAAGTAGGTGAAACGGTGAAACCGGGAGATGTTTTAGCGGAAGTTGAAACAGATAAAGCCACAATGGATCTCGAGAACTTCGAGAAAGGAACAGTATTACACCTCAATGTAGAGGAAGGCGATACTATTCCGGTAGAAACTGTAATTGCAGTTATTGGGAAAGAAGGTGAATCTTATGAAGAACTTTTAAAAGAAGAACCAAAGAAAGAAGAAGAGGCTCCTGAAGAAGAAGTACCTGAAGCTGCAAAAGAAGTAGCGCCAGGACCTAGTCAAAGCACCTCTTCATCACCGGCACCGGACCTTACCGTTTCGAGTCAATCTAACGGAACTGATAGAGTATTTGCTTCTCCTCTTGCCAAGAAAATGGCAGAAGAGAAAGGAATTGATATAAGCAGTGTAAAAGGTTCAGGAGACAATGGAAGAATAATCAAGCGAGACATTGAAAACTATAGCCCGGCAGCTTCAAGTTCCAGCGCTGTTCCGTTTGGTCAAGAGCAATACGAAGAAATTAAGGTTACTCAGATGCGCAAGACCATTGCGAGAAGATTAGCCGAAAGCAAGTTTACCGCACCACATTTCTATCTCACAATGGAGATCAGAATGGATCAAGCTGTTGCCGCCAGAAAACAGATGAATGAATACAGCGAGCAAAAGATCTCGATGAACGATTTAATCATTAAAGCTGCAGCAGTTGCTCTTCGTCAGCATCCAATGGTGAACGCGGCATGGATGGGCGATAAGATCAGACAGAACAAACATGTTCATATCGGTGTAGCTGTGGCAGTTGAGGACGGTTTGTTAGTCCCTGTTGTAAAATTTGCAGATCATAAATCATTAACTCAAATTTCATCTGAGGTGAAAGTTGCTGCTGAAAAAGCAAAAAACAAACAGTTACAACCTGCAGATTGGGAAGGAAACACCTTCACTGTGTCTAACCTTGGTATGTTCGGCATTGATGAGTTCACTGCAATTATCAACCCGCCGGATTCATGTATTCTCGCAATAGGTGGAGCAAAAGAAACCGTTATTGTGGAGAACGGCGAGATGAAACCGGGACACGTGATGAAAGTGACACTTAGCTGCGATCATCGTGTAGTTGACGGAGTTACAGGAGCCAAGTTCTTGCAGACCTTCAAGTCTTTGCTTGAAGAGCCTGTTCGAATCTTGGTCTAAGATTTTGTAATCTCGATTTCTTGAAGTACTATTGCCGTGTCTATTAGACATTTCTAATACAGAAACAATCCACTATTTTTTTATAAAATCAGTTCGGAAATCATTAATTTTATATGTACGATATTTTAGCATTGGGCGATATGCTCGTGTCCGAATTAAGAGAAATCGCAGATAAATTCGGAATCAACCATAAAGGCCTTAAAAAACAAGACCTTATATACCAAATCTTAGACTATCAGGCTGTAAATCCTTCTGTTGTCAAAACAGAAAGTACAGGCGATAAAAAAGAAGGTCCAAAACCAAGAAGAACCAGAAGTCGTAAAGACGACAATACGGATAAAGCGGGTAATGACAAGGCTGCAGAGGACAAACCTAGCAAACCTAGAAGCAACAACAAAAACAAGGTTGAGGCTAAAAGTCAAGACCGTCCTAATACAAATAAGGATCAAAATACAGATTCAAAAACCTCTAGGCCTGAGCGCAAAGAGCGCAATGACAGACCGGAGCGCAACGACAGACAGGAACGCAATGAGAAATCGGAGCGACCAGAACGAGGTGAAAAATCTGATCGAAATGACAGAAATGATCGCAACGACAAAGGCGATCGAAATGACAGAAACGACCGCAACGACAGAAATGATCGTCGCAACAAAGACAATAACAGAAATTCCGATCAGAATTCTAACAATAATAGAAATGAAGATCGCGAACGCGCTGATAATGATAAACGCAAAAAGCGTGAGACCGAAGAAAAGCTAATGAACTTTCTCGAGTTAGAAGGTATTGTTACCACTCAAGGAGTTCTGGAAGTTATTTCTGACGGATATGGATTTTTAAGAAGTGCAGATTATAACTATCAACCATCACCGGATGATGTTTATATCGCTCCTCACCAAATCCGAAATAACGGCTTAAAAACAGGAGATGTTGTTCAAGGTACAATTCGTCCACCAAAAGAAGGTGAAAAGTATTTTGCTTTGATCAAAGTGATTAGCATTAACGGAAGAACTCCCGAGTTTGTTCGAGATCGAGTAGCGTTTAATCACCTTACTCCTTTATTTCCTGAAGAAAAATTTAATCTGGAATATAGAGCAGATAACTTCTCAACCCGAATCATGGATATCATCACTCCAATTGGTAAAGGTCAGAGAGGTTTAATTGTGGCTCAACCTAAAACAGGTAAAACAAACTTATTAAAAGATGTTGCGAACGCTATTTCGGCTAACCACCCGGAAGTATACATGATCATTCTTTTGATTGATGAACGGCCGGAAGAGGTAACTGATATGGCTAGAAGCGTAAAGGCGGAAGTTGTAGCTTCTACTTTTGATGAGCCTGCAGATAAGCATGTTAAACTTGCCAACATTGTTCTTGAAAAAGCTAAAAGATTAACAGAATGCGGACATGATGTTGTTATTCTACTCGACTCAATCACTCGATTGGCAAGGGCTTATAACACAGTTCAACCTGCCTCAGGTAAGATTCTATCAGGTGGTGTTGACGCCAACGCACTTCACAAACCAAAGCGTTTCTTTGGAGCAGCCAGAAATATCGAAAATGGCGGTTCGCTAACCATTATTGCTACCGCATTAACTGAAACCGGTTCTAAAATGGATGAAGTGATCTTCGAAGAGTTTAAAGGAACAGGTAATATGGAGCTTCAATTGGATAGAAAACTTTCAAACAAACGTATCTACCCTGCAATTGACATTGTGGCTTCATCTACACGACGTGAAGATTTACTACTCGATAAAGTGGTACTTCAGAAAATGTGGGTCATGAGAAACCATCTAGCTGATATGAATCCGGAAGAAGCAATGACCACCATGTTGAATTACATGAAGGGTACGCGCAACAACGACGAATTCATGGTGAGCATGAACGGTTAGAGTTAAACATCTCATAAAGACATTCTTATTGAGAATTTCGCTGAAATATCATGGTCGTAACCCATGGTATTCTGCTAAACTCTTAAATTAAACTATTTTTCTGCCTTGATGGTATAAACACGTGGTGGTAAGATTATTGCCTCGTCACCGATTTTGATTTTCATGCCTTCTAAAAGTATTCTGTCACCAGGTTTTGCTGAATGAATGGCCTCAATCATTTTCTCATTAAAAGAAGATGTAACTCCTGAAATCATAGTAGCCGGACCATCAGCAGGCGAATGAATAAATCTGAATTGACCTACCCAAGCTGTGTCTATTTCTTGATTATCAAATAGATCACGTGAAACATAGAATTTTGGGAGTTCTAATAAATCTGATTTCAATATTTCATATTGCTCTCCTATAGTATTCCAAACCCAATAACATGGAGAATTATCGGCTTTAATAGTATAGACTAACGGGCGAAGTTCTACCGTTTCACCATTGATCTTAACTTTAATTCCTTCGATTAATATCCGATCACCGGCCTTAGCATCGCTAATCTCCTCTTTCATTCTTTCAGTAATCCCATTATCACTACCTGACAACATGCTAGCAGGTCCTTCTTTCGGTGCAAAAATGAAGCGAAATGAATATGCCCAAGCTGTATCCATGGATTCGTTGGTACAGAAATTCTTTGAAACGAAAATTCTTTCAAGTGCATTGAAATCCTCTAATGTGATTGCGTTTGTATATGCCTTATTATCAGAAGTATATACATTTACATCGAAAGGATGATAACAAGGCTCTTTGTCAGCCGGAGCCGCTGAAACTAAAAGAGCATACATAATTGAGAGTAACAACAGGTTTTTCATAGGTTTTATTTATCCCACAATATACAAAATCAGAATCGTAGTATCATGATATTTCCGTGTACGAAAACTCAATTAGCGTCGCAATTTCAGATAACGTGTCCGGACACGTTATCTCATGAAAGAAGCTTGAAACATAGAGTAAACGATGTAATTACCTCAAAACAGTAATCGTACCCGAGAACTGATAAACTTCATCGTTCAAAGCGGTTACAGTTAACTTATAAGCATAAACATCCTGCTGAACGTACTCACCTTTATACTTACCGTCCCACTCTTTAGTCTTGTCATCCGTTTGAAATACAATTTCACCCCAACGATTGAATATTAACAACTCCATCTCCTTTTCACCGCTGATAACAGGTCTGAATTCATCATTTTCAGGCGGACCTGCACCATCATCTCCAGGGGTGAATGCGTTAGGTACATAAACTATCAAGTCAGGACCTATAATTACATTATTCCTTACCGTATCCGTACATCCCCAATTAGTTCTCACGATTAAAGTGACTAAATAAGTTGCGGTATCACTACCATAAAAATATGTTGGACTCTCTTCTCTGGATGTATCTTCAAGCGTCAGAGGATCACCAAAATCCCAGAAACTAGATGTAATGCTACTTCCAACAATTGGATCTACACTACTTCCATTATTAAACTTAAACCTAGGCAATGCTGCTGTAGTGAAGTTATTTGGATCCGGAG
>JAAEYY010000024.1:0-10844 GCA_018223105.1 bacterium
AGACAGCCCCAATTGGTACCTCATCTTCTGCAAATGCTTGTTCCGCCTGTTTTAGGGCTTGTTTCATGAAAAATTCCGGACCCAGTTCCATTCTATTGCTTAATTTTACCTCAAAATTAAGTCATGTCTCAGACCTTCGATAAAAAACTATCTCAACTTAGACTTCAACACAAAATATTCAGCCTTCTGTTTGAAGATAATGGAGTAAGCAGTCATTTTGATTACCACGTTAATATAATGTCGGATGACGAAACGATTAAACTCAATTTGCTTACTTACAACAAGCGCCATGATGAGTATATGTTGTTCCACACTGTGAAAGGCAGCAGTTCATTAAATTGTCTCGAGAAGATGTTAGAGTACATCAAAGAGCATCAAAACAGTACTCGGCAGAATTCATATACTATTAAATGGAGTAAGAAAAATGAACCGGGAGAGTACAAATCCTACTTCATCGCAAAAAGCGAAGATGATGCGATTTTAAAGTTCCTTCACGAAAAAAATGAAGAGGATTATGAGTTTACTTGTACTTTAAATCCGGTTAGTTGATATACCCTTGGTTCTGAATTTGCTCTAACAAAGCCTCAAACAGCATTTCACCAACAAACTTGGCTCCTTTGAAACTGAAGTGGGTATAGTCTTTTTGAGCATATCCTCCTTGAACCCAACTTCGCATAGAATTCTCCCCTCCCATTGCTTCATATAAGTCCCAAAAAGCGCAACCTGTTGAAAATGCTGCTTCTTTCATAGCATCTCTGATCAATGGAATATTGGGATACGACACATAAACGCCATTGCTATTCATGCTCATATCAGAGGGTCCGATAACCAATATACTCACATCGGGATATGCTGCTTTTATAGCCTCTAATTGCTTTGTAAGCATCACTCTGTAATAGGTATAATCTTTAAGAATTCCGGGTATGACGTTTACACCATATTGCAATACAATTAACTTCACTCCCATTTCTTTCAATTGCCTTCCGTAAAAAGCGCTGTTCATTCCATCAAAACCTAGAGCAGCACTGCCACGCATAGGGAAATTATCTACAGCTACGCCATGTTCTCCGTCGAGAGCTAAACCGTATACTTTGGGAAACTGACCTTCAGCAAAATCGAGTCTCAATTTTTGTTGAACCGTTAAATCCCAACTGGCAATTCCAAAACTCGTAGATTTCATTTGCTCCTTTTTAACCACAGTGTCCGCTGTAATTTTTAGAGTGAATGGTTCATCCGCCGAATACATCAACCTTACTTGAGAATAGCTGCGTACTTTGGGGTAGCTCGATTTAGCATTCTTTACTTGCCAAAATGCAGTAGTCTGTTTAACATCTTCGTAGAGCGGTGTAATTACAGTATCCATAACCATACTGCTATCTTCCTCATTCAATACTTCTTGGTATGAAGTATCGTATCCTATCACATTTTTAGTAATCCCTTTTATTTCAAAAGCGGCAGTTCCAATTCCATACTTCCGGCCTTCCGGCTTGGAGCCCTGCTTATAAATAGCGTATTTCTCAAAATTCGCGCTATGCTGCACTGTTGCAGAACGCCGCATGCCCCATGTTGGTTCGAGAGGTAAAACTATTCCCGGGCCTTCACCTCCAAATAGCATCTGCATACGATTTCTGAGGTAATCTGTAATTCTATCGCCTTCTAATTGAGAATCCCCATAATGCAAGATGCGAATCACTTTCTTATTGCTCTCATTAATCAATGCGTTTAAAAAGAAGGCAAGAGCTTGTTCGTTTGAATCGGGAAACTGAATACTTCTTGCAACCAAATTTTTCAACTTTCCGGTGGAAGTATCAAAGTTGATCGATGATTTTATTTGAGTAGCTATTCTTTGCTTCAGGCTTTCACTTGCAGTGTCAATCGGTTCAGGAGTGCTATCAAAATCAACCGGTGCGATGTCTTGTAAAACATCATCCATATCAACAACAACTCCTTCATCTGGTGCGCTGAAAACTGAACTAATATCCGGAAATTTTAAGCTTAATCCTCCGCCGAACTTAATGCCATCATCAGGGAAAACACCGGCCACTACTGCCAGTACCCCATTCAAGGCCAATAAAGCAATGAGTATGTATTGCGGTTTTAAACCGGACTCTTTAGACATTTTAATCTTTTGCAGCTATACGAGATTTCTCATACGAGCTCATCCCGTTGATCTTCTTGTAATAGTCGAGCTTAGATGTTGGGACCACAATTTTCAAGCGCTGGTTCACCGCAATCATATCGCTTCTAAGACCATTCCATCGTTTGATTGAACTTACTGTACAATCATAATAGTCGGCAATTTTAAGAAGAATATCACCACTTCTCACCGTGTAATAAATTGTAGTGTATTCTGGAACAGACGGTGGTTTCACCTCAGGTTCCGGTGTAACCGGTGCAGCAACCGAGTCTTCACCAACTTCATAAACCTCTTCACCCAAATTATAAAAATCATCAACCTTGTCTTTCGGCAATACTAGATAGTAGTCTCTTCCCGAATTTGGGATAATCTGCTTTTTGTAAATTGGATTTAACAACTTCAACAAGTCGTAGTCGATCTCCAATTTAGTTGCTATTTGGTAGATTGTAGTGTATTGTCTAATCGGTACTGTATCTGTTTTGAACTGAAGCTTTTTAGCAGGACTAATACTATGAGCTTTATGATAGTTCATTAAATAAGCAGAGGCTATAAACTTCGGATACGTTTTTTGATAACTGAAAGGAAGAAAACTATGTATTTTCCAATAATCACCGGTTGAGTCTTTTGAGTAGCTTATTGCTCTATCCATTTCTAAATCGGAAGCATAATAAGCGGCAATAGTCATTGGCCAGTCTTGATACTTCTTATAGATCTCCTTTATCTCTTTAGCAAAAGCCGAAGTTGCTTTTAGAATGTCTCGTCTTTCATCAACATAACTGCTAATATGCAAACCTCTACTCTTAGCTGTGATATAGCGCATCATGTAGAAACCGGTGCCCCCTTCCTCTGAAGTCTCAAAATTGCTGCATCCTGAAAGAGAAATAGCCATATAAGAGAGCTCAGTAGGCAATTGATTCTTTTTTAGAATACTGTCAATGTCGTGCTTATATAAATAAAACACCTCTAATATTCTGGATGTATTGCCTTTATCGTTTCTCATGAAATCCATAATATGAGATTTAACATGAGAATTGTAAGAAAGCGGAATTTTACTTGAAATTCGATCTATCCTTTTTTCAAACTCAGCATCTGTTACCTGAGCATGAGCTGCCAGGCTTAAAAAGAACAAGAACAAAAGATTAAAGATTTTCATACGATTCAAGCACCTGTTTGCAAAAATTAAAAAGCTTCTTCTCTTCAAACGAATTTCCCATAACTTGAGTACCTATTGCCAAGCCATCTTTTGTTCTCCCCGTGGGGATAGAAATAGCCGGAAGTCCCGCCAGCGGGGCTTGAACAGTATAAATATCCGCTAAATACATTTGGATAGGATCACTTGCTTTTTCGCCCAATTTGAAAGCTGCTGTGGGCGTAGTTGGTGATATTAAGAAGTCAAACTTATCGAGCAAGGCTTTACTCTCGTTCTGTATTACCCGCCGTACTTTTTGAGCTTTCGTATAGTAGGCATCGTAATAATCAGCACTTAAAACAAAGGTACCGGTCATTATTCTACGCTTCACTTCTTCGCCAAATCCTTCAGACCTCGACTTAATAAATGTAGTATCGATATCCTGTGCTTCAGAACTTCTGTGTCCATAAAGCATTCCACTGTATCTAGACAAGTTGGAAGAAGCCTCTGCAGTAGTTAATACATAGTAACAAGGCACCATATAGTCCAAATAAGGAAATGAAACTGCTTCAATTTCATGTCCATCTGCTTTCAGACCATCCAATACCTCATTGAAATGCGCCTTGAGTTCTGAGTCAATTCCTTCTCGTTCTATCGTTTCTTTGATATAGCCTATTTTGTACTTCTTTTCAGGAGAATATTCCCAAGAATCTACCTCTTTCAGAGATGAAGTTGCATCATGAGGATCTTTCCCGGCCATTATTTCATAGATCAAGGCACAATCCTCCATGCTTCTGGAAATGGGCCCGATTTGATCAAATGATGATCCATAGGCTAATAAACCCCACCGAGACACTCGACCATAAGTTGGCTTAAAACCTACGTTTCCGGTAAAAGCGGCAGGTTGACGAATAGAACCTCCTGTATCGGAGCCTAAAGCAGCTAGGCAAAGATCCGCCTGAACTGCTACTGCAGAGCCTCCACTTGAACCTCCCGGAACTCGTGATTCATCATCTGCATTTTTAACAGCGCCATATGCCGAATTTTCATTGCTGGCACCCATAGCAAACTCATCGCAATTACATCTTCCGATAATAATTACATCTTCAGCAATAAGCCGCTCTACTGCTGTTGCAGTATACACGGCTTCAAAGCCTTCCAGTATTTTAGATGATGCTGATACGTGGTGTCCGCGATACGAAATGTTATCTTTAATAGCCAATACCATTCCTGCAAGACGGCCGGCTGAGCCATCCTTAAGTTTTTGATCAACGAGCTTAGCCTGAGCTTTAGCATCTTCATCAAAAATTTCTAGAAATGCATTGAGGTGACTATTTTGCGCTATCCTTTCAAGATAGTAGTCTACAAGAGAACTACAGCTTACTTTACCCTCATCTATATCGAGGCGAATCTGAGATAAACTGCGGTATCTTTTCACTGATACTAAGACTGTTTAGTTTCCGAATCTTCTTCTTTCATTCCTTCTTTAATCTGGTCAGTAACCTGATTCTTCGCTTTGTTAAATTCACGAATACCAGATCCTAAACCTTTCATTAATTCAGGAATTTTTCGCCCTCCGAAAAGCAGCAAAATAATAGCCACTATTACAATCCATTCCATACCTCCGGGTAATCCTAGCAATATAATATTTAAGTTCATCAAAATGATAAATAAAATCTACAACAAACGTACAACAAAACTTTGACATACGCGGGATTCGTCCATTTCAATTCCGAATGATTATTTTCGTCCAAAATCAGATTTATGGCAGTACGCAGACCTTTCAATTTGCAAGCTTGGATCGACGAGCACCGCGAAGAATTAAAACCACCGGTTGGAAACCGAAATTTATACAAAGAAGCAGGAGATTATATTGTGATGATTGTTGCGGGTCCGAATGCCCGAAAAGACTATCACTTCAACGAAACAGAAGAACTCTTTTATCAAATTGAAGGCGACATTAATGTTCGTATTCAAGAAGATGGAAAAGCAGTAGATATCCCAATAAAAGAAGGTGAGATGTTCCTTTTGCCCGGCAATGTGCCGCATTCACCAATGAGAAGTGAAGGCAGTATAGGCCTGGTAATTGAATGTAAAAGAACCGCTTCTGATAAAGATGGGCTACTTTGGTTCTGCGAAAAATGCAATAACAAACTACACGAAACATATTTTAAACTCGACGATATCGAGAAAGACTTCCTTCCACGTTTTAAAGAGTTCTACGGTTCTGAAGAAATGAGAACCTGCTCAAACTGCGGACATGTTATGGAAGTTGATCCTCGATTTGTATAACTATGAGTGATTCAAAAATTATTAAAATAGATTCCCATGCCCATATTATGCCTCCAACATGGGATAGATTAGATAAGAAGTTCGGCTATGGAGGCTTTATTTATCTTGAAGATGAACCTGGTACAGGTGCAAAACGCATGATGCGTGACGATGGTGTTTTCTTTCGAAGAGTAGAGAAAAACTGTTATGATGAAGAAGCAATTCTTCCGGAAATGGATCAGCACAATGTAGACAAAATGGTACTTTGCACCATTCCGGTACTATTCAATTACTGGGCTAAACCCAAGCATACCCACGAATGGTCACAATTCATTAACGATCACCTCCTCAGCGTTCAAGAAAAACATCCGGATCGATTTATTTCACTTGGAACGGTTCCGATGCAAGATATTACGCTGGCAATCAAGGAAATGGAGCGCTGTAAAGCAATTGGGCTTCCCGGACTTGAAATCGCTTCACATGTTCTCGATAAAAACTTAGATGATCCGGAATTCTATCCTTTTTGGGAAGCAGCTCAGGATCTTAATATGTCCATTTTCATTCATCCCTGGGAAATGATGGGGCAAAAAGACATGGAGAAATATTGGTTGCCCTGGCTGGTAGGCATGCCGGCGGAGACATCGAGAGCCATTTGCTCCATGATATTCGGAGGTATTTTTGATAAATACCCTAAACTAAAAGTAATGTTTGCCCATGGTGGAGGCTCATTTGCTCATACTATTGGAAGAGTAAGTCATGGTTGGCATTGCAGACCCGACCTTGTGAACCTCAACGATGTTTCAGATCCTTACGATTACAGAGGAAAATTCTGGGTGGATGGGATTACGCACGACAAAGATGCGCTCCGCTACCTTATTCAGGTAATGGGTGAAGATAAAATAGCTTATGGTACAGATTACCCTTTTCCTCTTGGCGATCTCGAGCATGGTAAATTTATAGAAGAAATGGAGGACTTAAACCTCGATGTAAAGAATAAACTCTTTAATCAAAATGTCTTAGATTTTCTATCATGAGTGCTGATATTGATGCTTTGGTTAGGCTTGTAGAATGGCCTGAGACCTCTGAATCCACTAGGAAAGAGGCACAAACCAAGCTCAATATTTACGGATTTAAAGAGGAGGCTATTAAAGCTTCAGCCCAAAAGTTCTGGTCAGACTATTTTGAACAGCAAATGGACTTTATCTTGTCTGAACAACCTTCCTTAGAAAGCTACTTGCTTTCCAATAGCGAAATTCAAGCGTGTTTTGATGTAAAATTCGAAGAATATCGGCAGCGGAAAAAAGACCTTGGAATCGATGATATCAGAAAATATTGGATTCCATTTTAATAGGCATTTAGAGCTAACTTGCTGACAATCTATTGATTTTTTTCGGATATTTAACCATATTTGTTCACAGCAATTTAATTCATGAGTATTAGAAACTTGTCCTTATTTTTTGCCCTGTTCCTTTATATTTTTAGTGCAGCAGAGAGCGATTACGAAAAAGGCCTCTCGGCATTTTTAGAAAATGACCGCGAAGAGGCGATTGAACACTTTATGAACTCGGTAGAAGCAGGTGAGAACCTGGCTGAGAGTCATTTAGCTCTAAGTATAACCCATAGCATGCTCCTAAATGGTCAAGCCAGTTTTGATCATTTTCAACGCTTTATGGTACATGCAGATAATCCTTACCCTTATTTAATTGCCCTTTGGAGCAGTGGAGATATTGGCTTAGGAGGTTACAAAAAAGATGATACCAGAATTGACTTTCTTGAAGAGCTCATCCAAAACCCGAAGACACCGGGCAAACTGAGAGCAATGTGCTATGATGCACTTGGTCGCCATTATAAACATTCAGGTGATTTTGATGATGCGAGAGAAGCTTCAATCAATATTGGAATGATTCAGAACTGGTCTGCTGTAGGTCCTTTTGAAAACCTAAGTGCCAGTGGTTATAATAAAGACTTCGGCGCTGTAGACCACCCGGAACCAACACATAATTTCACAAGCACTTATGGTGCACCCGTGAAATGGTTCGAAACAAAAGGTCCAAAAATTGAACAATGGTTAGATCTTGACTATTATTTCGACGCAGGAAATTCACTGATATATTCTCAAACCTTTATTGATGCTCCTTCAAAAGAGAAAGTACATCTCAGGTTAGGTGTAACAGGTTCAGTTAAAGTTTGGCTTAATGATCATCTTGTTTTTGATCAAAGTGAAGAGCGCGATAACGATATTGACACCTATATTATTGAAACAGAACTCGACCGTGGTAATAACAGAATTCTGGTACAAATCGGAGCTTCTGATGTTGAGAATTCTGAGTTTATTTTAAGAATTACAGATGAAGACGGAAATAATATTCCGGGCTTAAAATCTGAAGCATTTGGCTCTCGATACAGCAAGACCAAACCTTCTTCAAAAGTATTGAAGCCTTATGAAGAGGAATACTTTGAGGATTTAGTAGAGAAAAGTGATGATATTCTTCACGAAATACTTTTGGCAAAAGCCTATTCCAGAAATGGTAAAAAATATCTTGCCAGAAAAACCTTTAACGCTGCAATAGCGCAAGCTCCAAACAGCTCGTACCTGCAATTAAATCTCGCTTATGTTTATATGAGCGAAGGAAACAGAACCGGATTAGCCACCGTTATATCTTGGTTAAAGCAAAATGATTTAAGGAGTCCGGTATCGCTCACTCTAACTTTCAGTGAAGCCATGGAAAGCGCTAATTATGAAACAGCAGACTCTATCCTCGACCTTTATCAAACGGAGTTTGGTGCAACTGCAACTTATTTCGAGAAAGCAATCGAATTACATATCGCACAAGAAAATTGGGGAACTGTAACAAATCTCATCGACATGGCCTACGATAATTATCGCGAAGTAGGAAAATTCGTAGATTATAAGTCTCAGGTTCTAGGTAGCAATAACAACAAGGCTAAAAAGGCGATCAAAGTGGTTAAGAAGTATCTAAAGCATAACTATGACTATGATATGTATGTCAAACTCGCGGGCCTCTATTTTGATGCAAAAAACTCGGTAGGTGGTGTGGAAGTATACAATGATCTGCAGGAAATGCTGCCTTACTTCGCCAGTCCAAGTTACACTTTGGCTTCGGCATACAATGGAGTAGGCGCTTACTACCCGGCTTTAGATTATATTGAAACAGCTATAGAAATCGCTCCTTACCGCAGTGAATACTGGGGATTAAAAGGAATGATCTACGAAGGCATGGAGGAATATGCTGATGCCGAAGAAGCCTATAAAAGATGTATTGAGTTATATCCTAACAGTTATGATATCCGTGAGCGTTTAAGGCTTCTAAACGAGGAGAAAAGTTTATATGATCTCTTCACCAATGAGGATCTGGATGAAATTTATGAAAATTCTCCTTCAAAAGAAGACTACCCAGACGACAACAGCTTGATTTTAAGACAGATATCACAAAACATAGTATATGAAGGTGGTGGTTCTGAAGAGCGGGTTGTGATGTTTGTGAAATTGTTCAATTCAGCAGGAATTGATGAGTGGAAAGAATACATCATTCCGGTTTACAATTTCCAAGATGGAGTTGTAGAAAAAATTGAGGTATTGAAACAAGATGGCTCACACCTTGAAGCAGAAAGAGATGGTGCCGAGGTTGTATTTACAAACCTTGAACCCGGAGATGCTATCTTGGTAATTTATAAATTGAAGAATCACTACTTCGGAAAGCTTGCTTTCAATTTCTGGGATCAGCACTTCTTTACAAGAAGCTACCCTTATCTAGAAAATAGATACAGCTTGCTTATTCATAAGGATGTTGAGTTTCAGCATACATTCTCAAATGGCGGATTTGAGCCGGAGAAAGAGTCTAAAGGAGAATACGAGCTTTATGTATGGTCTAAAACTAACCAACCTTCTGTAAAACGAGAAGATTATATGAGTCGTTATGTTGATTTTGGCGAAGTGCTCTCTATTTCTACTTTCCCGGATTGGACCTATATTTCAAACTGGTACTCAGACTTAGCTGCCACAAAATCGAAACCCGACTTTGAAGTTAAAGAAACCGTTGCAGAACTTTTCGAAGGTAAAGAAAACCTTACCGATCGGGAAAAGGTTGAAATTATCTATACTTTCATTGTTAAGAATATCCGATATAGTTCGGTTTCGTTCCGTCAGTCTGGCTTAATCCCTCAAAAAGCAACTTCTGTATTAAACACCAAAATTGGCGACTGTAAAGATGTTTCAACACTCTTTGTTGCCATGTGTAAGGAAGCGGGTATTGAAGATGTTGGATTAGTACTAATTAATACAAGAGATAATGGACAGAAAGACTTAATGCTTCCTTCCATTTCATTTAATCACTGTATAGGGCGCGTTACTTTAGATGGTGTTACACACTATGTAGAGCTTACCTCAGAAAACTATGGTTTCCTAACCTATGGTGATAACCTATTGCATTCATATGCACTGGAAATTTATGATGAAGCCGAAGGTAAAGAAGTGGAAGGGTTTATCTTCAACCCTGAAAACAGAAATAAAAATGTGCTACAAAGAACTTCAACATCGGAAATTGACGGCAAAAACATGGTAGTTGCTGTAGAAAATATTGAGACCGGAAATTGGGGTTCTTACAAGCGATATCTGTATAAGGATGAAAGCGAAGAAAAACGAAGAGAATACCTCATTAAAGATCTTAATGAAGAGCATAAAAATGCAACGCTTGAGGATTTAGAATTCGAAGATTTTGATTCATTAACTAATGAGTTCAAATACTCATATTCCTTCAAAATTGAGAACCATGTATCTAAAATTGCCGGATTAAACATTTTTGTAATTCCTTGGGCTGATGCGATTAGCTCTGCTGAGTTTGTAAGTGATGAAGAAAGAAGCTATCCTCTGGAGCTTTGGAAGTTCATGAATTACGATAGAGTGTATCAGCAAATTACAATAGAGCTTCCATCGGGAACGCGACTTGCCGAGCGTCCAAAGAACGTTACTATCGACAGTAAGTTTGCTACCTACAAGCTTACCTTTAAAATTGTTGGAAACAAGATTACAGCAACCAGAGAACTCACTCCAAAGGTTCAGGTTGTTCAACCGGAGGACTTTGAAGAACTTCGAAAGTTTATTTCCGAAATAATTGAAAACGACACGCAAAATATCGCCTATAAATAGGTAGAAGAATAGCAATCAAAAAAGCCTTCCTTCGGGGAGGCTTTTTTTTTATAAATATCGCTCCTTGATTATGTTGAGGTGGGGAATCTGATGACCAACTGAGATAAATCAAAGAAGTTAAGGACTAACAACCAAACCAT
>JAAEYY010000024.1:10854-19072 GCA_018223105.1 bacterium
AGATAAATCCAAGAAGTTCAGAACTCACAACCAAACCATTTGCCGATCCTTTTCTTTTAAGAGCATCTTCTTGTACACTCTTGAAAAATGCGATGGTGCTTTTGCGGTGGACATTGAAATCCTCGTTTATTTCAGTTAAGCTTCGTTTATTGCTAAAAGAATGCTCTGCATAAACATTTTCGTCAAATCCAGCTAAATCCTTACGCTCACCTCTCGCAATACACAATGCTCTATACTTGAATATCATTTCTGTATCGATTACATGTTGTAGCACTTCCTTAACCGTCCATTTTTCATCCTCGTATTTATAATCTCCCTTTTCTTCGGGAATAGTTTTAACAAAGTCATTCCAGAATTTCATACTCCACTCTAAAGCTTCAATTAACTCTTCTTGGTTAACCAAAGCAAGGTACTTCGTATAGTAGGCAGGGACTGTAGTGAGTTTGGATTTTGCCATAAACGAAAATACAACAAAGTATCGATCTCAGAATAAATTCATTCATCCTATTATTTCTTCGATATTTGCAGCCGCAGAATGGTATATATACTTTTCGTCATAGGCTTTGTTTTCCTCATAAAAGGAGCCGATTTTCTTGTTGTTGGATCTTCCTCTGTTGCAAAAAAATACAATGTATCCGATATGGTTATCGGACTTACTATAGTTTCAATGGGAACCTCCCTTCCGGAACTCATCGTAAACCTTATGGCCAGCTCTGAAGGAGTAGACCAAATAGCTATAGGCAACGTTGTGGGAAGTAATATTTCCAATATCCTGCTAATACTCGGTGTTTCCGCTATTATCTACCCTTTGACTATTAAACAGCAAACGGTAATTTCAGAAATACCATATTCCTTAATAGCAATACTACTATTGGCTTTCTTAGCCAATGCTCCTGTCTTTAATCCGGACTATTCTTTGTTAATAAGCCGTCTAGATGGGCTTGTCCTTTTACTCTTCTTCCTTCTATTCATGGTCTACATTGTGAATTTAATGAGGCAGGGTAAATCCGACCTGATTGAATCTCCTCCTGAAGACATGTTGCCTATTAGTAAGAGTGTGATTTACATCGTTCTAGGTGTTGTTGGGCTCTTCTTCGGTGGTAAATGGGTGGTAGATGGGGCTGTCGAGATTGCAACAGCATTCGGGCTCTCTGAAAAGCTCATTGGTTTAACGATTATTGCTATAGGTACATCACTACCCGAGTTAGTAACTTCAGCAATGGCCGCTTATAAAAAGAGTACTGATATTGCAGTTGCCAATGTTATCGGTTCGAATATTTTCAATTTGCTGTGGGTCTTAGGCTTAAGCGCCGTAATTGACCCTATCACCTTCGACCCGGCAATTAATACCGATATTATCGTGCTTATTGCAGCCACTTGTCTTATCATCATTAATTTGATCATTAGCAGAAGGAGCAATTTAAATAGAGTAGAAGGAATCTTTTTTGTATTCTTTTATGTGGCATATGTCACTTACCTCGTGTTGAGAGGTTAAGAACTACTCTTCGTAAACCACATGCAGCACTGTTTCACCTACAGCTTCCAGAGTGTTCTTATCGATGATGCTCATATTGTCATCTAGCGTATGCCAATACTCACCAAAGCCTGAAGCAAGATCATATTGAATTATATCAATGGTTGGAATTCTGATAATGGTATTGATGAAATAATGGTCATCTGTAATCATACCTCCTTCGTACATTAAGAAATGATCTCCATGACCGAGACTTCTGGCCTTTCTCCAAACTTTTTCAACTATAGACCTGGCATGAATCATAGAATGAGACTCCATCATAAATCGGGCATCTTTAGCTCCTACCATGTCTAGCAGAATTCCAAAATTCGCAGTGTAATTTGGTTTATGAGGATTTCTTGCCCAATACTGCGATCCTAAACACCAACTCTCTACACCGTATTCACTTTCCCCCATATCTTCTGCATCAAATAGCACGATATCAACCCCTACATCTGGTTTTTTAATACTTAATTGTCTCGCTACTTCAAGCAGCACTCCTACCCCACTTCCTCCATCACTAGCACCATCCGCGGGTTTGGTAGGCTCATCAGGGTCTTCATCGGCCATGGGCCTAGTGTCCCAATGCGCACAGAGCAATATTCTTTTTTGCTTTTCGGGATTGATGGATCCTATGATGTTACGTATAGGTACTTTTTTATTACTTACAGAATTAATTTCCCCTTCCTGAATCATTGCCTCATCGCAATACTCTTTTAATTTATCCAAGAGATAATTCGCCGTTAAACCATGAGCTACCGTTCCCGGAATCCTCGGTCCAAAGTCTACCTGCTTCTGAATGAAGTTATAAGCACTATCTTCATTGAAATGCACCACCAGCTTTTCAACTGGTTCTTCTTTAGGTTTGTCACCTTTCTTATTTGTATTGTCTTGGCAGGAATACAAACCTCCTGTTAAGACAAGGCATATTGCGAATATTCTTTTCACTAGTTCAATTTAAAGCTAGAGCCTTCTTTACCGTCCATCAAGTCGACTCCAAGATTTTTTAAATCATCCCGGATTTTGTCTGCCATAGCCCAGTTCTTTTCTGTTTTGGCATCCTGACGCAACTCCATCAAGAGATTTACTAAGCCTTCAATACGCTCCTTATCACTGCCTTCATCTTCAAGTTTTAATCCAAGAATGTCGAAAAAGAAGGTCTTGAAGGTCTCGGATAACAACTTTAAATCATCTTCATTTATTTTCAGCTTCGACGAACTGATTTCATTAATCCACTTAACCGCTTCAAATAGAAAAGCAATGGCCTTTGGAGTGTTGAGATCGTTGTTCATCGCTTCGTATAAATTCTCTTTCCAAGCCTCTACGGCAACCTCTGACTGATCCGAACTCTTCAGTTCATCCAGTTTTTCAATAGCGTTTGATAGGCGTTTTAATCCTTTTTCGGCAGCGGAAAGTGCTTCATTCGAAAAATCAACAGTACTTCTGTAATGTGCCATCAATAAGAAAAACTTCATCGTTAATGGACTGTACGCCTTATCTAAAAGATGGTGATCACCGGAAAACATTTCCTCCAGTAATATGCCATTATTTAGGCTTTTAGCCATTTTCTGGCCATTGATGGTGATCATGTTATTGTGCAACCAGTACTTGCAAGGAGTATGCTTAAAACAAGCTGTGCTTTGAGCTATTTCAGATTCGTGATGAGGGAATAATAAGTCCATTCCTCCTGCATGAATATCAAAATATTCTCCAAGGTATTTGGAACTCATGGCAGAACATTCAATATGCCATCCCGGAAAACCAATACCCCAGGGGCTTTCCCATTTCATGATATGCTCTTCAGATGCTTTTTTCCAGAGTGCAAAATCGTTGGGATTTCTCTTTTCGTCTTGCCCTTCCAATGCTCTTCGCTCTTCTCCTGCTCCGGCTATCAAATCTTCAATTTTTCTACCTGAGAGCTTGCCGTAATCTTCGTCTTCTGCGTATTTTAAAACATCAAAATACACTGATCCATTCACTTCATAAGCATAACCATTTTCTATGATTCCTTTCACCATATTGATCTGCTCTTGAATATGAGCAGTAGCTCTGGGTTCTATGCTTGGAGGAAGCACATTCAGTTTGTCAATGGCTTTGTGATATGCAATGGTGTACTTCTGCACAATCTCCATTGGCTCAACCTGATCTAGTCTGGCTTTTTTGGCAATTTTATCGTCTCCGTCATCGGAATCATTTTGAAGGTGACCCACATCCGTGATATTTCTGACATATCTCACTTTATAACCCAAGTGCATGAGATATCGGTATAGGATATCCATGAGTATAGGTCCTCTTGAGTGGCCTAAATGTGGATCGCCATAAACCGTGGGACCACATAAGTACATGCCTACAAAAGGAGCTTGTAAGGGTTCAAATTCTTCGAGTTCTGCGTTGTATGTATTGTATAATTTTAGCTTTGAAGGCATCGCACAAAAATACTTAGATTTTGTACCATCTCACCTTTTCTCGCCAATCCTTACGTTTTCCTTGAGGAGCAATAGCTCTATCTGATATTTTACCCAATATAAAGAGTCCTAAGCACCGTTCATTCTCCCCAAGTTCAAGGAAATTAGCAAACTCCGGTGAAAGCACCATAGAAGGGGTAGACCAGTAGCCGCCAATATCATCAATCTCTGCTGTAGCAAGCCACATATTTTGCACGGCCATAGATACTGCCGCCGTTTCTTCAAACTCGGGGATCCCAGTAAACTCGTGCCTTTTCATTACCACCGCAATGATGTGAGATATTTGAGTTTTACGTTGATCCCATTTTTCAATCTGAGCATGATTAAAATATTCAGATGGAGTTTCTTTGATATAAATTTCTTTGATTTGATCGATGGCTCGAGATAAAGCTTCACCTTCATAAACTACAAATCTCCAAGGTTCAGTATGCTTATGTGTTGGCGCCCAGTTTGCCAGCTCTAAAAATTCTTCAATAGTGGCCTGATCTATAGGTTCTCCTGAAAATTGAGAAGTATAAATTGACCGTCGGTTTCTTATTGCTTCTTTTAATTCCATTTTGTTCTCTCTATATTACTATAAAACAAACAAATAGCTTTTTTGCCTGTACTAAATTTAGATATTATAGATTTGTCAAAGAACAAATAAAAGAATTAGAATATGTCATTTGAATTACCATCATTACCATATGCATACGATGCATTAGAACCTCATATCGATGCTAAGACCATGGAAATACACCACTCTAAGCATCATAACGGCTATGTTACAAAATTGAACGCAGCTATAGAAGGTACAGAACACGCAAATAAGTCGATCGAAGAAATCTGCAAAACTGCTCACAACGTGGCAGCAATCAGAAACAATGGAGGTGGACATTATAACCACAGCCTTTTCTGGTCAATCTTAAGCCCTAATGGTGGCGGACAGCCAAGCGGTGCACTTGCAGATGCAATTAACTCTGCTTTTGGAAGCTTCGATGGATTTAAAGAAAAATTCTCTAGCGCTGCAGCAACCAGATTCGGTTCGGGTTGGGCATGGCTTTGTGTTAAAGACGGAAAGTTAGAAGTATGCTCTACCGCAAACCAAGATAATCCTCTTATGGGAGAAGGATGTGGCGGAACTCCTATCTTAGCACTTGATGTTTGGGAACACGCTTATTATTTGAATTATCAGAACCGTCGTCCTGATTACATTTCTGCTTTCTGGAATGTAGTAAATTGGGATGAAGTTTCTAAAAGATTCTCTGCAGCTTAAGGCTCGCACAAGAACTATAAAACAGAAGAAAAGGTCTGCTAAAGCAGGCCTTTTTTTATTAGAACTGAGTACTTAAAGTAAACCTCAATCCACTGAATGCAGGCTCCAATCTACAAATACCCCCTGTACAGTTTACACCTTCTACTTGTTGAACAAATGCAGCTGTAAAAGAAGTGGTTTTCACATTGTACTTAAAGAAAATGCTTGGATAGTGCAATACTCGTTTAGACAATAATTGGTTCTCTTGTCGCTCCGGCTCTGTATTGATCATGTCCGAAACAGCAATGGTGAACTTAGGAGAATGATTCCACTCTAAAATACCATTGTAAAAACTGCCGAGATCTGCATCTGTCTTTAGGTATTGCGACTCAAGCCTTAAACTGTTTTTACGATCTATTTTGTAAGTAAGCTCAAAAAATGGTGTTATGGTTTCAACGATAGGATAACCCGACTCTCCTTCGTAAATCGCCTGATTGTAATACACCGATTGAACCCCAGCTTTTCCTTTCAAGTGTTTATTGATTTTTCGCTCAACTTGAATGTATTTCTCAGAAAAAAGCTTTGTGCCATCAAGCTGATGAATCTCCGAGAAATTCATTTGTACATTTGTCTTTCTATTGAATGAATACACTACCTCTGCTTGGATACCTTCTTCACCGTTAAACTGTGCAGGCGCATTATATCTCGCTAGTAGTCTGTAACTTGCTTGTCTGGTAAGTGAAGGTTGATAGGTAACAACTCCGTTTAATAGGTTTGCAAAAGGAGTTACTAGCAAAGGAAAATCCTCTATTCTTCTGTATTGAACATTAATGCCAATTCCTCCGGTTTTCTCTTTACCCAATCTTCTTTTGGAATAACTAATACCGGTGTATATCACCGAACCATCTCGCAGATCAAACTCTCCGGCATCTGTCCGGATCATTTCTTCGGTTTTGTAATTGTATTCTGCCATCAATCCAAAACCTTTCCAGTTTGCATTGAAATAACCATTTACGGCATACACATTATACTTTGGTATATCGCGCTCTTCAAGCGGGTAACTATTAATCTCAGTTACCAGGTTTGCCATGGTATTCTCATCCAAAGTTCTGTTAACACCACTTGCACCAGCATTAAACCGAACTGAACCAAGAGAGAAGTTTTCTTCAATATTTATTCCTTTTAGCACCTGCGGTGATGTTGAGAATCGATCTTGAAAATCTTTTTGTTTACCGGTAAATGCTTTAATAGTCATGTGATTACCGACGTTGTACCGTAAGTGAACACCTTCAATGGCATAGTCAATTCCGATAAGTCGGTTTTCATAGGCTCTAAATATGATACCCGAACCAAACTGATCGTAAAATGAACCAACGGTAATATCTAAATCGCCAATACTCTTGCGAATTTGCCAAAATCCAAGACCATGTCCGTTGTAAACACCTGAAGGATTAAGTAAGTTACTGTTATTGAATAAATCGTAACGCGCAGCAAAATGGAAGCCTTTTATATCATAGTTTAAGAAAAGCCAAGCCTCTGCAGAGCTAATTTGCTTGCCGTATTGAGGCGATACATCTTCATCTGCACCGATTGCCGTATCTTTTAGAAACACGTTAAAATTGGATTGAAAGTTTCCACTCAACACTCCTCTGTCTTGAGCCGACAGTTGAAAACTGCTGAAAACCAACAAAACTAAAGCTGCACGTAGGTAATTCATTTTGACGCGGTAAAAATAATCAAAAGAGTTTTTAAGCCATTTTTTTGTTCTTTTGAACCGTGAATGTACAAGGATTCTTTAAAAAATTAAAAAAGAAAAAAACAGAACTCTGTGTGGGCTTAGATACGGATGTAAACAAACTTCCTGACCACCTGCCAAAAAACGCTGAAGGCTTTCTTCAGTTTAATAAAGAAATTATTGAAGCAACTTCAGAATTTGCTGTTTCTTATAAAATTAACACCGCATTCTATGAGTCAATGGGTAAAGTGGGCTGGGATCTCCTCTTCAAAACAAGAGAAATGCTCCCAAGCAACACTTTTAATATTGCCGATGCCAAGCGCGGTGATATTGGCAATACTTCATCCATGTATGCAAAGGCATTCTTTAAGGAGATGGATTTTGACGCTTTAACCGTAGCACCCTATATGGGAGAAGATTCTATCGCTCCTTTTTTAGAATACAAAGACAAGGTGACAATAGTTCTTGGACTTACTTCCAACAAAGGGTCGGCAAACTTCCAGACCCATCCGGAGTATAATCCACCTTTGTATCAAACTGTACTATCCACAGTGAAAGATTGGGGTAATCCGGATCAATTAATGTTTGTGATTGGTGCTACAAAAGCAGAAAAACTCAAAGAAATAAGAGGCATCATACCGGAACATTTCCTACTAGTTCCTGGAGTTGGAGCTCAAGGTGGAAGTGCTACAGAAGTCTGTAAACACGGGCTAAATAGCTCAGGGGGACTCTTGATCAATTCGTCCAGAGGGATCATTTATGCTTCAGCCGGAAAAGACTTTGCTCAAAAAGCTGCTGATGCTGCAGCTGAATTGTCGAGTGAAATGGCACCATATGTAAATAAAGTGCTGCCATGATTATTCCGGAAGAGCTAATCCAGTTTATCTGGGCCAATCAGCTTTTCCAAAATGAAACATTAAGAACAGATGAAGGAGACCTAATTCAGGTTCTTCATCAAGGTATATGGAATAAATTAGGTTCGGGTCCGGACTTTAAAGATGCTCGCTTAAAAATTGGGGATTACACCTTAGCAGGCGCTGTGGAAATTCATTTGAATGCCGGAGACTGGCTCAAACATTCTCATCAGAAAGACGAAGCTTATAATCAAGTTGTTTTACATGTTACGTACAATGGAAAAGACATGCCTCTTCGCAATGATGGGTCCCGAATTCCAAACCTTGAATTGTCGCAATTCATTTCCGATCGACTGCTATTGCAATACTTTGAGTTGATGAACTCGCAACCCCAACTCCCATGTGCCTTTAAAATCA
>JAAEYY010000024.1:19093-23980 GCA_018223105.1 bacterium
TGGATCAGATGGCGGTTGAGCGTCTTTCTTCAAAATTTGAGCTTTTCGAATCCCTCTTAAGCGATAGCAGTAATGATTGGAACACTTTGCTATACCGACAAGTTTCACGGTCATTCGGCTTGGCATCTAATATAAAGGCATTCTATGAAATAGCGCGAAACCTTCAAATTGACATTATAATAAGACATAGCCCAAACCTATTTCAATTGGAAGCACTATTTCTTGGTACGGCAGGATTGTTAAACGATCCTCAGGATAATTATAGTGCAAGCCTCAGTAAAGAGTATGAGTTTTTAAAACTGAAATACGGATTAAAGACGATCAGTACCAAACTACAAACAGGCGGAATGCGACCAATGTCCTTACCAGGAGTAAAACTCGCTCAATTAGCAGCCTTATTTCATTATCAACCCAATATCATTCAAAAAATCCTGAATTTTCCTTCGATTGGAGAGTTAAGATCATACTTTGAACATTCTTGTTCGCCTTATTGGGATACCCATTATGTTTTAGGAAAAGAAAGTAGGACAAGATCAAAAAGGATCAGTAAGAATACGTTTGAATTAATTGTAATCAATGCAATTGCACCCATGCTTTTCTTATATGCACGAAAACGGGGTTTGCCGCAAAAAGAAGAAGAGGCGCTTCAATATTTGCAAGAAATCCAGCCGGAAGAACATCGTATTATTCGGCTATGGGAAGAATTTGAAATTCGTCCGGAATCTGCTCAAGATAGTCAAGGACTATTGCATCTTTACAAAACATATTGTACTTTTAAACGTTGTTTGAACTGTCGTATCGGCAAGTATATCCTTTCAAAAGCATGAAAACACTTAAAGCTTTAATAGAAAAACAAGCATTTGGAGTTTGCTCTTATATAGGGGATCGATTCGGTATAAACTCCGGAAGAATTCGACTTTATTTTATTTACACTTCTTTTATAACACTGGGCAGTCCTGTTATTATCTATCTTATAATGGCATTTTGGCTCAACCTTAAAGATTATGTTCAGGAAGGACATCGCTCTGTTTGGGACCTTTAAACATCTGACTATCTGCGCATTGTGTCTTTTTGTCTAGAGAATAACACATTCTTATTATCTTAGCGTTAATAAACGTTAAAATCTTCTTCCTTTATTTGTTCCCACTATGCAACAACAAATACCCTTGTACAGAACCACAAAAGGTTTTCAGCACAATCACAAAGTAACTGCTTTGAAATGTGAGAATTGCGACCAAGAATTTCTAGCAAACAGAAAGACTGCAAAGTTTTGTAGTAGTTCTTGCAGATCACAATTCTGGTTATCTAAAAACAAAAAGAAAGTCATCACAATTGCCGTACCTGCGGATATCGATGATGCTTATTTAGAGAAAATCAAGAACATGTTGGTTAACTACAAGTCTAATGTGTCTGCTACATTAGAGCATAGCAATCCTCATACCTTCCACGAAGAGGTATTTGATACGGAACAAGACTTACGCAGTTTTATGAGTCAAGCGGGCTTTACAGACTACAAAGTACCAAAGATCGACCACGGTATTTACTACGATGAAGGTCTTACTATCCGTAAAACCGAAGAAGGTTGGATGGTTAAAATTGCGAGCTAATTACTCGTAAACCAGGTCGACGTCGTCGCTTAATGGATGTGCTTGGCAGGTAAGAATATATCCCTGTTCAATTTCCACATCGCTTAAGCCCTCACGCTCTTCCATCATTGCTCTTCCGGAACGCAGACGAGCTCTGCATGTTGTGCATACTCCCACCGTACAGCTATATGGTGGATCTAATCCGGCTTCTTGAGCAGCGATTAAGATGGTTTGTTCAGGTTTAACCTTTACTTCCTTTTGCTCACCAAAGACTTCAACTTGGATATTGCGCTCTACGATTTCGTCACTTTCCTGCTCAACTACTGCAGCATGATCTTTTTTGTCTTCATCTGTTTTTGTAGTTGCAGTAAAGTATTCAGTGAAGATATTGTCTTTGCTAACCCCAGCTGACTCGAGTCCCTTAACAACCACGTCCATCAATGGAGATGGACCACAGGTGTAGTACTTTGCTACAGGATAATTTAAACCGAGCTCCTGGCGAATAAAATCAGAGACCTTAGACTCGTTTAGATAACCTTCAGGCCCGTTCCAACCCTCTGGTGCAGTATCGAGGCTGTAAACCACCTTTAATCGATCTGAATACTGCTGAACCAGTGCATCGATTTGTGATTTGAAAATAATACTTTCCTCATCTCTGTTAGCATAGTATAACATCACTTTGCTTCCCGGTTCTGAAAAAAGAACCGTTCTCATGATGCTCAAAAGCGGGGTAATTCCCGAACCTCCACCAAATAACACATAATAATTACTGGCATTTGCCTGAGGCTCTACGGTGAACTTACCCATTGGAGGCATTACTTCTATAGTATCGCCTTCCTTAATCTCTCGATTCAAGTAAGTACTCATTTTACCACCTTCAACTTCCTTTACCGCTATTGTAGGCATTGGATCGAGTAAAGGCGAAGAACATACAGAGTACGATCTTCTAACATCTTCACCATTGAGGTCGATACTGAACGTGAGATACTGTCCCGCCTTATATTGAAATTGGCTACTTAAGTGAGCCGGAATTTCAAACTGTATACTTACAGCGTCTTTAGTTTCTCGTTGAACTTTGCTGATTTTTAATGGAAAAAATCCTGCTGGCATTTCAATTTTTTTTGGTTAAATATTCTAAAATTTCTACGGCATTCGTGGCAGCTCCTTTTCTAAGATTATCTGCAACAATCCACATATTTACGGCATTTTTTGCCGATTCGTCTTTTCTAATTCTTCCTACAAACACCTCGTCTCTGTTTAATGCCGTTCTGGGCATAGGATAGGTGTTTGAGTTTACATCATCCTGCACTACCACACCTTCGGTGCTGTTTAAAATCTCTTTAATTTCTTCAATAGACGGATCTTTTTCAAACTCAATGTTTACAGATTCTGAGTGTCCCCCTACTACCGGTACCCGCACTGCAGTTGCAGTTATGGCGATATTCTGGTCTCCTAATATCTTGCGAGTTTCGTAAACTAGTTTCATCTCTTCTTTTGTGTATCCATTCTCAAGGAATATATCACAATGAGGAATACAATTCAAGTCTATTGGATGAGGATAAACTGCCGCGGAAGAGGATCCTGTTTTTCTTTCGCTTTCCATTTGCTCTACTGCTGCTTTCCCTGTGCCTGTAACAGACTGGTAGGTTGATATAACCAATCGCTTGATACCAAATCTTTTATGCAATGGTGCTAAAGCCATAACCATTTGGATGGTTGAGCAGTTGGGGTTCGCAATGATCTTTCTCTTGCCTAGAGCACCTTCTGCGTTGATTTGAGGAACAACTAAAGCCACATCCTCATTCATTCTCCATGCCGAAGAGTTGTCTATTACCACAGCTCCTAATGCTTCAAACCTCGGAGCCCATTCTAAAGATACAGCTCCACCGGCAGAGAATAAGGCATAATCAATTTCTTTATCCATCAACTCTTCTAAGGTGATGCACTTATATTCCTTTCCGAATAAAAAGACAGATTGCCCTTTAGAACGGGCAGAGCTTACCGGATAAAATTCGTCTACTTGAATATTTCTCTCTTCGAGTACCTGGAGCATTGTACGGCCTACCATACCCGTTGCTCCAACTAAAGCTAAATTCATACGATTTGTGGCGCTTGATGTTTTAGATTAACTGTTCTGTTCATCAAAGCGGCTTGTTTCTTTATTTGAGGTAAAAGTTCTTTCAGTTGATGAATGTAGATGGATTGGAAACCATCCGATAATGCTTCTTCTGGATGATGATGCACTTCAAGCATCAAACCATCAGCTCCTGCCGCTATCGATGCCAATGACATCGGTTTTACCAAACTGCGTTTACCTGTACCCTGACTTGGATCAGCAATGATGGGCAAGTGACTCAATTCCTTAACCAAAGGAATGGCTGTAACATCAAATGTGTTTCGAACTGAATCATCAAAAGTTCGTATACCGCGTTCACAAAGAATAATATTTTCATTTCCACCTAACATGATATACTCCGCTGCCAGTAACCATTCATCGATGGTTGCCGACATTCCTCGCTTTAGAAGAACAGGCTTATCTACCTTTCCAAGTTCTTTAAGGAATTGGTAATTCTTCATGTTTCTCGATCCCACTTGCAGTACATCGGCGTAAGGATATACCTCCTCGAGAAGGCTGGTATCAAGCACTTCCGTTACTACTTTCAACCCAAACTCTTTGGACACTTCTTTTAGAAGCTTCAATCCATCGAGCTTTAGGCCTTGAAAGGCGTAAGGTGAAGTTCTTGGCTTATATGCACCCCCTCTTAAGAATTTTATCCCTGCTTCCGAAATCTGTTTAGCGATTTCATAAATCTGCGATTCAGATTCCACTGCACATGGTCCTGCGATGATACAAAGCTCATCGGAACCAATTAACTCGTCTCCTACTGAAATAACAGTTGGAGCTTCTTTGTAATCCTTGGCTACTAACCTGTAATCAGACATTGCTACAAATTAAACAGAAACAGGCTAATTCAGTTTGTTATAAGAGATAGAAACTTCAACTCCTCCTGAAAATTCTGAATTTATTATGGCTCTTGAAGGCGTTATTGGAAAATCTGAGGGTAGAAGGAAGTAAAATCCATCAAAATTATTTTCACCGGTTTCTATATAGGTATTGACTAAATCCTGCAAATAGCGGTTGAACCTAAAAATGTAGCCATTGTAATCCGGGTCATATGTCCCACCGTAATTCGTGTAGTCACGAATTTCAAAAGGTGCTGTAATATCATCCACAAAATCAATAATCACACTATTCTCTCCCGTTACAGGATCAGGTCTGAACAAAAGTGCTCTATAAGGT
>JAAEYY010000024.1:23990-46801 GCA_018223105.1 bacterium
ATAAGGTGCCGGATAATTGGCACTAGTAGATCCATTTACCAATGGAAAACCAATCTTAGCCTGCAATATTGCAACCGACTCGCCCTTCTCAATTAAAGCATCAATCTCCGGTATATCCACTTTGATTTTTGTTCCGCCTAAAGATTGAGCGTAAGTAGTGGCATAGTGTCCTGTGCCATTTATCTGGCTTGTGATTGTAGCGGGCTGACTAATAATATCATAGGTTCCAAAATGTCTGGATTGCTCAGTTGTTCCAAAGGTCATACTCTCACCGCCATTGTAGTGAATAGTTACCTTGTTTGCACTGCTGGCAAAATCAATTCCAACAAACGCGCCTTCATTAACCGCCAAATTATCATCCGGAATAAAGGCTAAACCCTTTAAGTAATCCAGAAAAGCTGTATTGCTGGCAAAGGTAGAAGCAGGCTGACCCAAGACTTCAGCGCCAAAGCTTTGATCGAGTTTAAACCTGAGCTGAGGCCCAACTTTAGAAGTGTCTCCATCGTTCACAACAGTTACACTATCATAAAAATTAAACTTCCCGGTATATGAACCAACTTGATCACCTGTTGCTATTTGAGAGTTTGAATAATATCTGCTTGCGGTTAGCGCTTCTTCAACCTTGAAAACATTCACGGTCATGTTTGTCTCTAAATCGCCGTAGGCCAAGATACGATCTCCGTCTACGTTCTGCGAAAGTCTGTATTTCAGCACAACCACAACAGAATCCACAGTTGCTCCTGAGAAATCCTGGCCAGTTTCAGGCAGCCTAGGTTGCCAAATGAAATTCGCTCTGCTAATTCCAAATTCAGGGTCATTAATAGCACCCAAAATATTAGCATTTAAGGAGTCCGTTCTCAAGCTATCTTCTGCTATAGTTCTACAAATAACTTGCTCTATATTAAGAGTAGAGTCTCCCAACTCGCCATTATCGTTGAGAAGAGACAGACCAATGGTTCGGTCTTCTTTCTTACAGGCGAAAAGAAGAAGCAAAATAAAAAGGGGCATAAACCCCTTTGAATATGTTAAAAATTTCAATGTATTAATGACTTGAAAGTAGTGAATTATAAAAATCCAGGTATTTATCTGCTAATTCGTCATCAGTATGATTTAAAATTGGCTTAGTAGAAGAAGAGAGTCTTTGCTCAACTTCCGGTGCAATTTCATCAAACTTCACAACAGCATCTGCATGTGTAATACCTCCTAAATGCATGCTTGTGCAATCTGCTTTTGAGAAAGGCTCAAGCTCGCTATCTTCAATATGATTAAGACCTGCTTTACGTTTGAAGTCAGAACCTAAATCCTCACTGAAATCATTTTCGTAAACCGAATAGACGATTTTAGCATTAGAGAATACCGGCTCATCTTTGTAAATGGTCTTAAGGTATAATGGAATCAAACTTGTCATCCAACCTTGGCAATGAATGATATCGGGATACCATCCCAGTTTCTTCACGGTTTCTAAAGCACCTTTACAGAAGAAAATTGTTCGCTCATCATTGTCGTCGAAAAACTTGTCGTTTTCATCATTGTAAACGAATTTTCTTTGGAAGAAATCTTCGTTGTCTAGAAAATAAACCTGCATCTTAGTATTAGGTATAGATGCAACTTTAATTGTTAATGGGTTATCATTGTCATCAATGGTAATGTTCATTCCGGAAAGACGAACCACTTCGTGTAATCTGTTTCTTCTCTCGTTGATTACCCCGAAACGTGGAACCAGAATTCTAACTTCATTGTCTTTCTCTTGAATTTTCTGAGGGAGATATCTCGCAATTTCAGCTAGTGAAGTTTCACTGTCTAAAAAGGGTCTCATTTCAGAAGATACGAATAAGATTTTTTTTCTTTCCTGATTGCTACTATCCATAGAACGTTTTAATTTAACATTGCAAAGGTACTGCTTAATTTCTTGATAATTGTGGAACGTACTAGTTGCATTTAAAGTATTTTTTTTGTATATGATATTGACCAAACGCGCATCAGAATTGACAAACTACCTCCGGGAGTTAAAAAAGCAAAATCCACAACTCAGCATTGGTTTTGTTCCAACTATGGGCGCATTACATAATGGTCACCTCTCCCTAATATACGAATCAATTCGCGAAAATGACAGAACGGTTTGTAGCATTTTTGTCAATCCTACACAATTTGGAGAAAAAAAGGACCTGGAAACCTATCCTAAGCCAATAGAGCAAGATATGCAAATGCTTATGGACGCCGGAACCGATATTCTTTTTCTACCTGAGGTTGATGAAGTTTATCCCCCCGATTACGAGCATCAAACTTTCGATCTCAATGGCCTTGACCTTAAAATTGAAGGCGAAATGAGACCGGGGCATTTTCAAGGTGTTTGCAATGTGCTGTATCGATTTTTCGAAATCGTTGAACCAACACGTGCATATTTCGGTCAGAAAGATTTTCAACAGACTGTGGTTGCGAAAATGCTGGTTGATTTGATGGATACCGATTTGGAGATCAGAGTGATGCCTATTGCCCGTGAAGATCATGGGTTAGCCATGAGTTCTCGAAATAGGCGCTTACCGGATCATGCAAGAAAATCTGCCAACTTTATTTATCATGGTCTTTTAAAAATAAAAGAAACAGCTCCGGAAATCGGCTTACAAGCTGCAATTCAAAATATGAAAGAGGATATTCTGAAGCGGGATAATGCCGAATTAGAATACCTGCTTGCGGTTAACGCAAACACCATTAATGAAGTTCAGAACTTAAGCGATGCAGATGAAATTGTTATATTGACCGTCGTAAAGTACTACGATGTTCGCCTTTTAGACAATATGTATATATGATAAGACTAATACTCCTCCTTTTTATTGCCACCACACTTCAATTACACGCACAGGAGACTTACCCCGTAAATGGAACAAGAGAGTTGCCACTGAAAGAGGTGGTTTACACCCATGCTAATGTTCAGGTGAATTCAGATGTTTTGCTTAAAGACGCATGCCTTCACGTTAAAGATGGGAAAATAGTAGGCATATATGAAAGTTATAAAAAGCTAAAAGGTGTTCCCGAGATAAACTTATCGGGTGCCTACATCTATCCTTCTTTTATTGATTTATACAGCGATTATGGTATCGAACATAGCCCCAAAAAAGACCATAATAAAGCTCCTCAATTTACAAGTGATAAACCCGGCCCCTACTCTTGGAACGAAGCAGTACATCCTGAAACAAATGCTTCAGAGATGTTCCACTCAGACAAGAAAAGTGCAGAAAGATATCGCTCCATGGGTTTTGGTTTGGTACTTACACACCTTGAAGATGGAATATTTAGAGGTACAGGCTCTCTAGTTAATACAGCAGAACAAAGCGATCTCATAGCAATGGAGTTTCCACAAGCTGCTTCTGCAATGTCTTTCTACAAAGGTTCGAGCTCTCAGGATTATCCACGGAGCCAGATGGGAGCTATTGCGCTTATTCGACAAACTTATTACGATGCACAATGGTATTCGAGACAAAGCGACGAAATAAACCTCTCATTGAGCGCCTTAAATACTCAGTCAAAACTTCCCGCGATTTTCGAAATAAAAGATCCTCAAGATGTTTTTAGAGTTTACAGAATTGCGGAAGAGTTTAACAAGACGTATATTGTTAAAGCCAGTGGCTATGAATACCGGTGGATAGAAGATCTTGAAAAGGTAAAAGAACGAGTTCAATTTATACTTCCCCTAACTTTTGACAAAGCACCAAAAGTTTCGAATCCTCTTTTGGCCGATATGGTTTCCACCACACAGCTTTACGATTATTATTACGGACCACATAATGCTCGAATAATGAATGAGCATGGTCATACCTTCTGTTTTACTGCTCACGGTCTAAAAAGCGATAAGGAGTTTTTTGCAGCCTTAAAAAAGCTAAAGGAAAGCGGACTAAACGAAGAAGCTATACTTAAAGCGCTTATTGAAACTCCGGCCCAACTTATAAATCACCCGGAATTAGCCGGGATCAAAATAGGGAGCACTGCCCATTTCTTCATAACAGACGGATCTATTTTTGATGATCATGTTTCTATCCTCACAACGGTTATTAAAGATCTTGAATACAAGAACACAGATCTAATTCACCACAGTATACCGGGAAAGTATCAATTCTCTCTGAATGGTGAAACAATTGAACTTGATATTCACAAGCCCCTAAATAAACCAAGTATAAAACTAAAAACGGGTAAAGCTAAGTTCATCAGTTTAGAGCATGAGTATGCCTTTGTGATGAGCATAAATGACATTAACTATCAAGTTAATTTAAGCGGCAATCAGCTTGTAGCATCTACTCTAGATAATAACACGGTTAGTTCTATTGTTTTGAATAAGATAGGCCCTGTTGATGAGCCTGAAAAAGATACAACAGAACTTAAACCCAAAGTTTTGCCGGTTCCCTTTTCAATGGATTATGCTTATGTTGATCCAAGTGAATCTTATTACGCAATAACAAATGTGACGATTTGGACCTGTGAAAAAGAAGGAATTGTGGAAGAAGGGACCGTAATCATACAAAACGGAAAAATTAAGGCCTGTGGAGTAAACGTAAAAGTGCCGAACGGCGCCAAAGAAATAGATGGTACCGGAATGCACCTCACTCCCGGCATTATTGATGAGCATTCTCACATCGCGATCTACCGAGGGGTGAATGAAGGAACTCAGGCTGTAACTTCAGAAGTTCGTATTGGAGATGTATTAAACGCGCAGGATATCAATATTTACAGACAATTATCCGGTGGCGTTACCAGCTCGCATCTTTTACATGGTTCTGCTAATCCCATTGGCGGTCAGACTGCATTGATAAAAATGAGGTACGGTGGTTCAGCTCTGGACTTAACGTTCGACCCGGATTTTAAATTTATCAAATTCGCCCTGGGCGAAAATGTAAAACAAACCAATTGGGGCGACCATCAAACGGTTAGATATCCTCAAACCAGAATGGGCGTTGAACAAGTTTTTGTTGATGCTTTTACAAGAGCTACTTCATACAAACTAATCGACCCGGAGTTCAGGCGGGTTGACCTTGAACTAGAAGCTCTGGTTGAGATCATGGAATCCGAACGTTTTATTACATGTCATTCCTACCAACAAGGCGAGATTAATATGCTAATGCATGTTGCAGATAGTTTTGGTTTCACTGTAAATACCTTCACTCATGTTCTGGAAGGTTATAAAGTGGCCGATAAACTTGCAGAGCACGGTGCAGCTGCCAGCACTTTTGCAGATTGGTGGGCCTATAAGTATGAAGTTATTGATGCAATACCCTATAACGCTGCTTTACTTCAAAAATCAGGCGTTTTGACTGCGATAAACTCAGACGATGCCGAAATGGGTAGAAGGTTGAACCAAGAGGCCGCAAAGACCATTAAATACGGTGGCTTATCCGAAATAGAGGCCTTAAAGCTTGTCACCATAAACCCTGCTAAAATGTTACACATCGATGATAGGGTAGGAAGTATAAAAGTCGGAAAAGACGCAGATTTAGTGCTTTGGACGGCCCATCCGCTTTCCTTATATGCGCAAGTTCACACCACCTTTGTTGATGGATTGATTTATTACAATATTGACATGGATCGCATTGCGAGAGAACAAATTGCAAAACGAAGGGCTGCCATGATCAGTGGTTTAAGCGATGTAAAGCAAACAGCAGACCCTAAACCTGAAGAAAATAGAATGTATCACTGCGATGACAATGAAGATGAAAACAATTAGACTATTCACACTTATTATGCTTTGTGCTTTTCAAGCTGAAGCAAAAGATATCTTAATAATTCGAGGGCACCTTCACACTGCTGCTGAAGATAATTTTGAAGATGGTTTGATGGTCTGTATGGATGGCTTGATCTCGTATATCGGTAACTTTAACGAGGATGAAATACGAAACCTCGACACAAGTAAGCCTGATGTTAATTTCTTGGATTACCGGGGTCAGCACATATATCCGGGTTTAATCGCTTTAAACAGTCGATTGGGAATCACCGAAATAGACTTGGTTAGAGCCACTCGGGATTTTAATGAAGTTGGACAAAACAATGCAGATGTACGAAGTTTGATCGCATATAATACAGACTCCAAAGTTGTAGAAACTGTGAGGAGTAATGGGGTGTTAATGACTGAAATTGCACCAACAGGTGGACTTATATCGGGTCAATCTTCACTGGTAAAAACCACTGCATGGAATTGGGAGGATGCCGCTATAAAAACGGACAAAGCACTTCACTTAAACTGGCCAAGTAAAATCAATCACAGAGGTTGGTGGGCAGAACCTGAAGCACCCGAAGCCTCTAAAAACGCCGGAAAGATCGAAGAACTAAAAGCCTTATTTACAAAAGCAAAGTTGAGCTACGGTACTAAATCAGAAACCGATCAGAAAACCAAGGCTCTCTGGCCTTTGTTCACCGGTCAACGAACCTTGATGGTACACGCCAATGCGGCTTCAGACATTGTAGATGCAGTCTTGTTCTTTAAGTCTTTTGAAATTACACCAGTGATTGTTGGATGTGGGGAAGCTTGGACCATTACTTCATTTCTAAAAGAGCATAATGTAGCAGTTGTGATTGTTAGAACTCATAGTCTTCCAACTTATAATCATACAGACATAGATATGCCGTATAGATTGCCTGCTATTCTTTCTGATTCAGGAGTGGCTTTTGCTATTACCGATCAAGAACATTGGCAACAAAGAAACCTGGCTTTTCAAGCAGGCACAGCAATAGCTTATGGTTTATCCGCTAGTGAGGCTTTGAAAAGTATCACCCTCTACCCTGCCAAAATTATGGGTGTAGCCGATTTATACGGAAGTTTAGAAGTAGGTAAGACTTGCACCATTATTGTGAGTGAAGGAGATCTGTTTGATATGAGAACTTCTATCATTAATTCGGCCTATTTCAAAGGAATAGAACTCGATCTAAATGACAAACAGAAAGATTTGTACAAGCTCTATTCTGAGCGCTACTTTGGAAATGACTAATCGTTTTTCTACCTTTATGACATGCGCCTTCTATGTTTGATTTTATTACCGGCTCTCATATTGGGTCTATCTGCTTTTAAATCAGACGACAATCCTCCAATTATAAAAATATCAGGTGTGCTGTTTGATGCAGTTCACAATGTTCCGGTTAAGGATAGCACTTTACTCATTGTAGATAAAAAAGCAGGTCTTTCTAAAGCGAAATACAATTCATCGGGACTTATAAAGACCGATAACCAAGGCCGTTTTGAGGAAATCATCTATTACAATCCTGAGCAACTTTCACTTTCATTTATGCATCAAAGATTTGCTGCTATAGAAGTACCTCTCAACTTAGATGGTAGCTTAGATACTATTTTCTTTTTTCCATATGATAGTGAGTTAGAGGTCAAAACCAAATTAGAAAGCACTGTATGTAGTAATCAAGAGGGAAACAAAAAAGGCCCTCCTATTTCAGAAGTTATTACCCTTGCTCAGGGCAAATATTCAAACCTGGAGTATCAACTGGATACTTTAACTATCGGGCGTGGTGAAGACGAAGAAACTCGATGCTGGTTTCACTACAAAGCATTGAGCTTTTCAGTTTCCGAATAAACAGTAATAAGAAGATTGAACACGTTTGTTTTTTTATGATTTCCATAGTTTGGAGATCAAATTAAGGCGAACTAGATTTAAACCGGGTGGGTGGGGGTTCGTAGTGCTTAATTTGGCAAATCGTACTTAATCCCGGCCATGATCCATCTTCCGGGCATCGCAGAACCAAGTATGTTTTGATAATCTACATCAAAGATGTTTTGCACTTGCAAGTTCAGTTTAAAACCATTGATTACCTCATAAGCCAGTCTCCCATTCCAAAGCATATAGCTTTCGTTGAGCGTTACCGCAATTGCACTTGCATTTTGTTGAGCCCTGCTTTTGAATAATCCGGAAATGGAAACATCCCATTTCCCTTTCTCTGCAATTAGCTTTGTGCTTAATAAATGTCTGGCATGACTCGATAGATAAACCGATTGCACATTTTCAGATATATCAGATTGAACGAATGTATATCCGACCCGAAACGAAAGTGCATTTTTGTCGTCCCATCTTTTTTGAAATAGCGCTTCTACTTCAAGCCCATAGGTCAAAACTTCCGCAATATTCTTGGAGAAAAAATAGTCTGCATCTTCTACTAAAGACCCTGTTTCACTGATGTTTCCTATTTCGGATTGATTTGTAATTACATAGTCGATAAGGTTAGTGGATTGTCTCGAGAACCCTGTAATACTTGCGCTTATTGCAGGATTGAAGTTATAATCAAACCCGAGTTCTTCAGACCATGATGACTCTGCTTGCAATGCCGGATTTCCTAAGTTTCGAAGGGGTGTAAGATTGATCAGGTTGTTTGAAACGTAGCGCTCTGTATAATCAGCAGCCCTAATGCCTCTTCCGGCAGAACCTCGAAGAACCCAGTTGTTCTTAAGGTATGAAGCACTTACGTGAGGGTTGAACTCCAAACCATAGTTTTCATCATAGTCAATTCTGGCACTTCCGGTAAGGTTGAGATCCGACAATTGATAATACGCAATGGTATATACTCCGAAGTGAAGGTCTTCGTGATTTCCTCTATCATTACTCTCAATGGAACGACGATCGAATTGAGCGCCTGCTTTGAAAATGAAGTCTGAATTAATATTCCACTGTTGATTTAAAATGGTATTGAAATAAGTGGTTTTGTGAATATTCGTCGAAGGAAAATCCGGACTAAATACAAACTCATCTTCTCCCGTTTTATAGGCGATATTTAAATCTGTTTTTGATTTGTCGTGATCATAAACAAACCTCACTTGGTTCCACCAACTACTTACAGTTTCTGTAGATTTATCCAGGGGACTGCCGGTATAGAAAAAACGAGCATCAAAGGCTCTTTGGTCCATCGATGTTCTAGCATGAATACTAAACTTTTTATTAAACCTGTAAGCAAATGAAATCCCTGTGGTTCGAAGATCGAAATAGCTGTTGTATGAAGAAATAGTAGTGCTTGTATCAAATTGTCGAGCTGGCTGCATTTGGCCCGAAGACTTTACATAACGCACACCGGCAGCAATAGTGGCTTTGCCGGATTGGTGAGTAAACCCTTGCTGAATATTAAGGAGCTCGTTTTCACCCAAAGAATATGATCCTGAAATTTCAGAAACTTCCGCCCTACTTGTGCTTTCGAACGTTTTAGTGATAATATTTATCACTCCTCCTACTGCATCTGCTCCATACAAGGAAGTTGCTGCGCCGCGTATTACTTCAATTCTTTCAATTTGAGCAATGTATACCGGAATATATGAGTTGAAATGTCCCGTTAAAGGGTCATTAATCTTCATTCCATCAACCAAAACTAATACCTGATTAAAAGAAGATCCTCTAATTATAATATCACCCTGTACACCGAAAGCACCTCTTGATTGAACCTCAACTCCAGTAACCAACTGTAAGACCTCATCAATTGAGTTTGCTGGTAAGGCCTGTATTTCTTCCGCTGTAATTACAGTGATACTTCTGCCTGTTTCTGCTGCCTTTTGTGGTATTACCGTAGAGCTCACAACGCTAACCGTATCAATTGAACTATCGAATTGAGCAAAGCCGTTAATGAAGGCTAATGTTGTGATTATGAATAGTTTAACTCTTGCCATGATTGAAAATCGCCGGCAAAAATAGAAACTTAGGCTCCTTATGCTAATTCTATTCTGATTCTATGTGATCTAAAACAGTCTTTAGAAATACTGCATTTTAACCTGAACTACAGCACCTGTTTGCTTTACTGTAAAATCAAAATCTGTGAAATCCGGGCGCGACATACCCTGTAATACATACTCCGAAAAACCTACTCCTTCTAAAGGATATACCCCTAACCTATAGGTCATGTCTTTGGAGTCATCTTCATCATCCAACACCGTTACAGCATATGTGCCCGGTTTTAATGAGATAAGGACTGTTTTTGTTCCATTTACCATGCCATTCTTATTGAAATAGACCACCTTAACCGCCTTTTCGTCATCAAATTGAGATTGATTTTCAAAAACTGCTACTTGCAAGTGTCCGTCCTCGGTTTCAATACCGCTAATGTTTAAAGTGACTTTGTTCGATTCAGAACTAGTAAACAATGTATAGGAGCATAAAACTATGAAGAAAATGGGTCGTAAAAGCATAATATTGACAGCTTAGGTAAGAATAAAACTTACGTTGCTAAAAAATGTTTCAGAACTTCTTTGAAATTGCAATTTTGAGACATTTTAGTTGGGCAATAGTTTGTAACTATATAATCAAATTAGTTCTTCAATGTCAGGTTACTATAATTTAAGGAAAGAGTTGATGTCATTCTATTATTCTAGGGTGTAACTTGAAAACATGAACAAATTCCCCCTTTCAGGTTGGCTTCTGATAATGTTCATTCTCCTTTTACAAACCTCAACAGCTCAAGTCTTGACTTATGGAGTAGATGACACCTATCATAGAATATGGGTGACCGACACTTTTGACAATGAGTTCAGATATATAAAGAAATATGATTTTGGTGATGGAACAGATGACAACTATTATCGAGATGTTTATTACCATACTTATAACAAACCGGGAAATTATGAAGTTTGTCTATTTATTAATGATACTGCTTACCCGGATCAAATCTACGTTGATACTTTTTGTACTACCATTAATATTAAAGGAGGGCGAGGCGGCATAAAAAACCCGGAGCATCGACTTTCATTTATGTGGCAATATGACTCCTTATACAGTAACAAAGTCATGTTCTATTCCAACGACTCTGATCATTCTGAGAGTGACAAATATTTACTGGGTGATGCAGCTACTCTGTCTGGAGATACTGTAGTTTACACATATCCCAACGTCAACTCTACTTTATTCTATAACAGTGCTAGAGAGATCATTGATACAAGCTCTAGTGAATTTGAAAACTTGAAAGTTCAAATGACCAGAGTAATCGTTCGCACTTCCTATAATAATGATGCTGATTGCGAAGCTCAATTTGAAATCCTAGTCGATTCGACGGATAGCAAGAGAATAGCACTTGAAAATATTAGTACAGGAAGAAATACGTCAACAATGTATCAATGGAGTTATGGAAAACCTTTTATTCCTTCTAAAACTCAAGATTTAGAATCTTCAGAAAGAACACCATCTACTGAATATTTGGATTACGGAACCTATGAAGTATGTCTTACTATCTGGGATGACACAACGCATTGTATAGACAATTACTGTGGAGAAGTCAATTTCGACTCTACCCAGTTCAGCTTGGTTCCTCCAAAACTTGAAATCTTTGATTTTGCCCAGCTTCAAACAGCAGGAGTGAATGAAATTCAAGAACTTGAATTATCCATTTACCCAAATCCAGCACAAGATCAAATCTTCCTTAATAATGCCGCTTTAATTGGAGAAAATATTGAGTTTTACTCTTTATCAGGTAAAACAGTACTTAGTGAAACAGTACCATCAAGCTTAACAATTTCTCTTAATCAATTAAGTCCGGGAGTGTATCTAGTGAAAGTGATATCCGGAAACAAAAACTATGTAAGTAGACTCATTATACGATAATTATGGACCCGGGCTTCTCGGTATTGCGGTAGGCAATCGACTTAGCATTTCTGCATTGAGTAAATGCGTTTGCTGTGTAAATGAACTCACTTTAATTACATTGTTCTTTTGCCTGCCTACTAATACCACCTCATCTCCAATTTCTACATCAGGTATATGGGTAATGTTTACCATGAATAGGTTCATATTAATCAAACCTAAAACCGGGGCTTTTTTACCTTTGATTAGAACATAGCCCTTATTAGAAAGTGCTCTGGGATACCCGTTTGAATATCCTAAAGGCAAAACGGCGATCGTCATATCTTGAACCGCCTGATATGCTGTTCCATATCCAATATACTCTCCTTCGTCCACCTTCCTCAAATCCATCACATCCGTTTTCCAGGTGAAAATTCTTTTCAAACCTTTTTCTACGTTCTTATCAGTTTCGCGTAAATGGAGGTAATGGATATCCGGACTCGGCCAAAATCCATATTGCGAAACTCCAATCCTCACCATATCATACCTGGTTTCTTCAAATGCAATTGCAGCAGCAGAGCTTGCCATATGGCGTAAGTTTGGCTCATGTCCAATCTCCTTGCAGCGGTTTAGAAACTCATCAAAACGTTCAATTTGAGCGTCGATTTTAAACTTGTTTGCAATGGTCTCCGCTCCTCCAAGGTGAGTACACAATCCTTCGAACTGTAAATTGTCTTTATGTTCTTTTAGGTAATTAATGGCTTTGTCGAAATCATGCTTTGGTAAGCCTGTTCTGTTTGCTCCGGTCTCTACTTCAAGATGAATGATTGCTTTTTTACCTAGATCTTTAGCGATTCTATTGCTCAGCTCTAGTCTATCATAATTAAAGACATAATACTGAATATCATTTTTAATTGCCCAGGGAATATCTTCTTCGTAAAGAATACCCATGATAATAATCTGAGAGTCTTCAGAACATGCCTCTATTACTTCTTCTGCTTCATGCGAAGAAGCAACTGCAAAACAATCTACACCGCACTTCTCTGCCATCGGCACAAACTGATGTATTCCATGCCCGTAGGCATTAGCTTTTACAACGGATGCCATTTTAATGTCCTTACCGATTTTCTTTCTCAAGAAATTATAGTTGCCTTTCAGGGCTGATTGGCTTAATACTATTCTTGATGAGTGCTTTACCATTGTTTCTTCTGATTGCTCCAGTTATACGATTTTCCCCAACTTTCTTTTGCTAAATCTTCAATTTCATCAATATCCTTTTCCGGCACTTCTCCGGTATGAGATTTTGCTTCGAGAATGTTAAAATGAAAAGCATAAACCCGAGCAGCTAACTGTTTAAAAGGCAGCGATGATTCACCGTGGCGCTCATTAAAACCATGCACAGAAGGTTTAATATCCTGACCCCAATTCTGCCGACCTTCGTTATTAGGATTTAGGAAGTATGCTCTCATTTCGCCTTCCGGATCCCTTGCAATTCGGAGCAATGAGATGGCGTGAAAACCTAACATAGCTCCGGACTTTGAGGTTATAAAAATGCCGATAGGATTGGGGTAGACCATCCTTTTACCACCGTTATAGTCCAAGTGGAATGTGGCATAAAATAATCGAATAAACCCGCGATAATCTTGTATTGAGTTTGAAAGGTAGCTGTATGCTGAAGCGAAACCAACTTGCATCCACTCACCATATAGTGCAGGATTAACCCATTTATGCGGATCTTCAAATCTACCCGAAGCTCTTCTCATCATTTCATTATAGATTTTGTCGAGATGAGGTACCAAAACTGCTGAAACAGCGTCAAGATTATAATCCAGTTTATCAATCAGACCCTTTGCTAATTTGTTGGATTCAAGCTCTGTGTTTTCAAAGCGCATGATCAGGTTGTTTTGAGAAGCTACTGTAATAATCTTATTAACCAGTTTCGCCGGAGCATGTTGGCTCCACATACTTATTCCTCTTGCAGACTGACAGGTAGCGTTGTTCCCTTGTCCTATTCCGAGGGGTTGGCCCAACACCTGAAATGTGGCCGCTATCAAATACTGTTTCGCTGAAACCTGTTTGCCCGGTTTGGTTTGAGACTTTAGGATTCTATTCTCAACATGGCTGTTAATGTTCACCATGCGGATATTGTTTATGCTCGCTCTAACTGCCTTCCTGGAGAAAAGTCCCTTCCTCAGCATTCTGGATAGACCATAAATGCAGTAATAACAATCTCCAGATACAATCTCTTGAATGAGCTTTATTACAAAGTCTCTATGCTTTGCGAGTTCCGCTCTTCCGCGATCCTCAAGTGCCAACACATCACCTATCAACTCAGGCTTTGCTTCACATACATGAAGCAACATTATGGCTTGATACTGCGATGCTAAACCTGTCATTCTCATAAAGGTTCCTAGCTCATTGATCTCCTTCATCAAGTCTGTTTCAGACAAGTTTCCAATGAGACTTTCATACTCCTCAATGCTCGGTCGCGATTTAGTAAAATGAGATGGCGATTTTATGGCATTAATAAAAAAGAGCAGTGCATGATCTTCTTCTTTTGTTTCATCCAACTCAAATTTTTTATCTGCCAAATCGATAAGGTTCCTTGTTTTTTGAGTAACAATGGGCCTTTGCTCACAAACTAACCTCAGTTCTTCAGCCAGTTTACCTTTAATCCCTCTTAAGTCTGCTTCCTCAATCAAAAGCTTAAAAAGGTTGTAGATTTTTTTGATGTTCTGCTCAGGAATTGCAAGTCGAGTTTCCTCAGTAAGTTCCTGAAAAGCAAACTCCAGATTTTGAACGATCACTTCTTCAAGATAATCACGAGCAGATTTTACATCGAGTGCGTTTTCATGTTCGCCCTTGGCATAAGCCAGCATGCGAAGCTCACTCAATATTTCCATTGCGAAAGCAGGATAACCTGCTGTTAAAGTGCCTTTTACAAGGGAAGGAGTAAGTCTCTTTGGGTCGCTCCAAGAGGAGTTTTCAAAAATTCCGGCTTTGTCAAGCTCCGGACTTTTTTCGTAGAGATAGGCCATTCCATTCTCCGTTTTGCTCAGTATATCTACTTGGCTCAGAAGTTTCTTTGCCTTTTCTTCTCTTGAAAGTGCTCCTGCCGAAACAAACTCATCAAAACATCTATCGAAATTCTGGTAACTGATACCTATGGTTTCTATCATATTGGGTTTAAACGTAGAAGTCCACTTTTTGATAGTGCTCTAAAAGTTCAGTCATGCGTTCTGCATCAGGACCTCTAAAATTAATGGTACCAAAGTGGTTACCAAACCCTTCTCTAGAGTCAATCTTTTGTGTGGATAAAGGCGGAACAAGAGTATGATCTAAAAAGTAAGGATCCTCATTAAGTTCTTCCGGGATTTCCAGCGTGTTTATCACGTCTCTATGTGGGTAGATCATCACATTTCCAAAGTGATTTTCCGGTGTGAAATCTTTAGCCGGGAATAAGGCATCCACTTCTTCATCGGTTAAAGAGGGGTCATGACACATTACAAATGCTGCTAATGCATCAAAATCATAGGCTTTAGAAGCCAGTTCCAAAATATGCCCTCCCGGGATTCGGCATGCCACCTCACCAAATGAAAGTTCGTCCTTTTCTGTAAGGAACCATTCGGGGTGAATCATTCCATATTCAATACCAAAGATATCAACCAACTGCTGCATCTTCTCCATGATCAATGGACGCTTTGAAGCTAGGTAATCTCCTTCAGGTATGAAGTTTGAGAATCCCAGTTTCACATATTCCGTGATATTTAGAAATTTAATCTTTCCTCGATGCACAAAAGCTTCGCAAGAAAATTCTCTACCTGATAAATGACTCTCGGTAAGGCATGGGAAATCACTGTCTTCCACTTTCTCATCAATATCGCTCATAGAGCGAAGTAATCTATGTCCGACAGTACCGGCAGATGCAAAAGGTTTAATATGTACCCAGCTATCGCTTTCACCGTCCAGTTGCAGATTTGCTTCATTTAATCGCTTCATAAAAGCTTTCACCTGATCTCTTGTATGAACTTCTTCAAAGAGTCCAACACGCAGCCCCCCGATTAAAGCTTTACGTTTCATCATTGCTTTATTTCGAAAGAGAAAAGCTCGGTTCAGAACTCTTGGATCTCCTCTATACATAGAATTAAGAGCGCCGGCCCATTCTACCGTTTCTTCAAAGAGAGGAACAGCTACATCTACATTAAAAGGTTTTAATCTCTCATACAAATCCAGAGAGTTGGAACTGTCGTTCCACTCGTCGAAGGTATACGGGAAAAATGGGATTCCATTGTCATTTGCATACTGTTCAAAGTCTTTAAATGATACTACTACAAAAGGTTTGTTGAGTTTTTGCATACTTTCTATGACAGGTAAACTCCAACCCATCAACGCGAAACATTCTGCCATATATTTTATTCTTATTTGGAATCTGACAACTTAAGCAAAAAAAGGTGTCGATACAAATATTCTTTAGGGCAGCGGAAAATCAAGTCTATAGCACTATAAAGGAGTTTGGTTTAAAACGGGAATGATTTTGGCGAATTACAATGTAATACCAGCCTGAACTTAATGAATTAATGTCAATTGAAGACCTGTATTCACCTGAGAATACCAAATTCCCCATAACATCAAAAATTTGGTATTCTGCACCATCGAGATTGCTAGTTGATTTGATGTATAGCTTGTTTTTAGCTGGGTTTGGATAAAGCTGGAATTGTGGCTGATCTAATGTCTCAATCCCAACCGGAAAACCACAGACGCTAGAAGCCAATAAAGGTGCAAGCGGAGCATTGGGAGCAAAGAAGTTGGCTCGCATTCTGTCTTTTTGATCCGGAGTGAAGTTTGCGTAGATAACATCGTCGGAATAATCCATGTAATTCATATACATCACCCCCGGACTATCCACCGAACATGCGTCCGTTAAAACTCCGGAGTGCTTCCCTTCCGTTCTGCCTGCTTGGTTAGGTGTATCGTCGCAAAAGTCAGACCCATTGCAGGAGGTTCCATCATCTCCCCAAATATGTCGCAGATTGAAGCAATGCCCAACCTCATGACACAAAATCTGTCCACTTCCTCTGTAGTAGGAGGTGTCTTCTAGTCCAAAAGCTCCGTAACGAATTACAACACCATAGGTTGAGTTTAGTCCTGCCCCCGGGAATTGGGCATAAGCCGAGAAAACGTAATCGGTACCGTCGCTGTAATTGTAGTTACAGACCCAAATATTAAAGTATTGTGTAGGGTCCCATGCATCTAAACCGCCACTATTGTAAAACTTAACTGCATTATTCTGAAATCCGTCTTCTGTGGTCTCTCTTCGTTCTATTCCATTGGTTGTTCTTCCGTCGGGACCGGTTCGAGCAAGACAAAATTGAATTTCAATATCGGCTTGTAAATCCTCTGAGAAACCTCCCATTGACCCTAAACCTTGTCCTGAAAAACTAGCGTTAAGTGCATCTATTTGAGCATGTACTCTTTCGTCCGGGATATTTTGAGAATCTGCGGAGTAAATAATATGAACTACCACCGGAATGTTAATTGTCGTTTTCTTATTTAAGACTGATTTGTTTTCGCGAAGCCAGATTTGAAGGGCTTCTTCTTGTTCTTGCATTCTACGCTCAAGGCTGGTATCCTCTTGCATCTGTTGCTTCAGATAATACATTGTACCGCAGCGAGTTGAGTTTTGATTTTGGGCTAAAGAAAAAGAAAATAAAGTCGTGATTATAAGGCTAGTCAGAAAGGTTCTCATCTACCGAATATAAGGAAATTACCGTAAGAGGCATGGACGACCTTAGAGTATAGGCCAAGAATCTTCAGGTTTTTAATACTTTTTGTGCTAGATTAAATGCGTTCAGATTCATATTCAAGGTTTATGTTTTTAGGTACTTTTGTGTCTATGAAGAATTTGTTTTTCATTCTACTATTTATTGCAATAGGCGCTAAAACAAGTGAAGCAAAATCACACCTAGATACACTGGTTGTTCAAACCACCATTTACTGCGATCACTGCAATGAATGTGAGAGCTGCCATGGAAACTTAGAAAACGCGCTGATCTACACAAAAGGTGTAAGAGCAATGAGTGTAGACGAAGAATCTATGACCATCACAGTTATCTATAAAGCAAGAAAAGTGAGTCCGGAAGAAATACGGAAGGTGATTTCTTATGCAGGATATGATGCTGATGGAGTAGACGCAAACCCTGAGGCACAATCTAATTTAGATGCCTGTTGTAAGAAGAAGGATTAAGCGCTATATAACTGCTCTTGAGACAATATAACCTGCTTAACGCTCATATTGAAAATCAATTAAAATTCGCTGAATTACAGGAGTAAAGTTAGCATTGACTCTTGATTACGCGCCTAGCTATCATCACTTTATATAGCCGACTCAGAATTCACAACACAGTGTCTCGGTTAACACTCTAATAAAAAAACAACTATCTTCATGGCATAATTTACCGCCATGAAACCTGTTTATACCCTCCTCTTTTTTATTATTTCCACTTCTGTTTTCGCACAAGACTGTTTGCCTTGGGAGCATTACAGAGTTATAACAGTGCGAAATGAGAGTAATACCAATTTAAGCAACCACCAAACCAAAATATTGTTAGACACTAAGTCTTGGGCCGATTCTGGAAAGACTCAAGTAAATGGAAATGATATTCGGTTTTTTTCTGCGGGTTGTACTCCTGTTCATTTCTGGTCTGATAGTATTGGTAGAAATGATCAAACCGAAATCTGGTTAAAAATTCCAAATCTCCCTGCTAAAAGTAGTGTCAATATCCAAGTTTACTATGGCGACACGGCTGCAACTCAAGGTATAAACGGTGATAGTACTTTTATCTTTTTTGATGATTTCAATGCTTCATCTGTAGATTTAAACAAATGGGAAACTGTGGGTGGATATTCACGATTTGATATAGAAGATAGCACCCTGCATTATGCCAGTACAAGCATGAACCCGGGACCTCGGTTTAAATTCATGAGATCAAAACTTTCATTTACAGAGCAAGTAATGATTGACATTGTTGCTGATAGATCAAACTCAGATGGCTGGGGGTTTAGCAGTGCTGACAGTACTTTAGAACGTATCTTGTTTAGAAGTTCCGCATTTGGTGTAGACACTCTAGCACAAGTCGCTTTTATGGATGATACAACAAATAATGGAGTCCAAGTAGAAGGAGAGTACCCGAGACTAGGCTTCACTCAAAACACACTTTATCATGCCTCTTTAACTGCAGAGGTAAATGATGTTGACCATCTTTTGGTTTCAAGGTTTGCCAATACCTCTTTGGGGACAGAAAACACAAATGATTACGAACTGATGAATGCAGAAATGAGTGGATTTCATTTTATTCTTTCCACCTTTGGACCTAGTCCCATAAGACTCGGATTGATCTATGTTCGTCAACCAGAATCAGATAGTTTGGTAGTCTCACTAGGTGAAGAAAAAGACATTGAAAACACAACATCCATTAACGTTGTAGAGAGTTCAGCAGTAAAGGTTTACCCCAACCCGGTTGCGAATACTCTTTTTATTGAAGGTCGAGATTTAAGAAGCTCAAACCTTGAAGTCCACACCATTGATGGCAAAACGGTAATACGAGATGAACTTGTGAATGGGTCAGGAAATGTAGATGTTTCAATGCTAGAGTCCGGGATTTATATTATTACATTAACAGATGCTACCGGTAGATTGCTTTTAAGCTCTAGGATTGCCGTTATTGAATAGCTGTTCAAATAACTATTGTAACAAAACATTTAATGCTTTGTGGACTTGTGTTCAACTCATTTAGAAACGATTCTGACGCCTAGGAATGGGTTCTAAATTTAATCTGTAACAAAATACGGCAATCGACTAAAAATCTTTTTTGCTAAACTTTAAACCTCAGGAATTTACGCTTTTATATAAGGACGTGATTGATATATTGCGTGTTCATCAAAGCATAAAACTGTGAATTGGACCTTTATTATATCAAACAAAATTAAAGCTGCTTTTGCCTTGGCAACGGTAATTATACTTGTGATTGCAACAAATCGAATTGATCGGCGAAACTTTGAACAAATTCACAGTTCATTTGAGTCGGTTTTTAAGGATCGGTTAATTGCAGAACAATACTTATTCGAGCTTTCACGAGGTATACATTCAGAAAGGCAGTTGATTTCATCAAGAAATGGAAGCATTGTTTCATTAATAAGAATTCAAGATACGATACTAAATGTTCTTGACAAGTATAAACTAACCAGCCTAACTCCTAAAGAAGAGTATCATTTCGACAAACTTGAAAACACAATAAAATTGCACTTGAACTTAGAGCGAAATGGGTTTTCCAGTCTCGATTCTATAACTCCTACACAGAACGACTCCATTAATTCTGAATACCTCTACAGTGAAATCTGGTCTAGTTTAGATTCTCTTTCTGAAATACAGTTAAATGAGGCCACTCGGTTGCTTTCACATTCAGAAACTGTAATGAATAGGAGCTCCTTAACCTCGCAGCTGGAACTAGGGGTTTTAATATTAATTGGTTTAATACTACAAGCAATCGTTCTAGCATCTAGACCTTTTAATACTAAGTTTGAGCAAAAAAGTCATTTGAATTAAAAACAACTGTTTTAATACTAAAATGCTTGATTAATTATTAGTTTTTTGACCACAGTCCCTTTATTGGTCAGTATTTTCACAAAATACACGCCAATAGATGCTTCTGGAAGTTCTATGTAAACTTCATCCGGTTGTATTTGATTTGATATAATCTCTATGTTCTTTCCTTGATCATTGTATACCTCAATTTCTAAAACTTCTCCATTCAAGTTTTGAAGTGTGAATTTACCTCCACTGGGGTTAGGATAAATTTCAATTCTGTTTTGATCTTCAAACTCATCTCGAGAAACATGTAACACATTAGGTATCGTTTCGGAATGCCCGTCCCAACAATGTTCATTTTTAGCAGCTAAACTCACAGTTGGACTCTGTGAGTATTCCTTATAATCATGAACTGGGTTCTGTTCGTTTGAATAGGATCCATCACCAAACCGCCATTGATAAATTTGCATTGAATCAGGGCCTGTAAATTTCACTTTTAATGAAAAACCGGAACTAATTTTAATGTATGTGAAGTCTACTGTTGGACGCAAATAAATATTAAACTCCTTTGTGCTTGAATCTATACACCCATTGGGGTGTTCTGCAACTAGTGTTGCAGTTTGAGTTGTGTTAACGGAGTCACACAAGGGAACGTTGTTAGAGTCGACTCCTGTAAACCAATAGGTAAATTTCACTCCATAAGGGTATTGGTTTGTGATGGCTTTGATCGACATTTGGCCATTACAACAACCACTTTCAACCTTAAACTCTGGCTTGAAAGCTTCAATTACCCTTATATGTTTCTCTAGAGTGCTAGAGTCACCTTCACTGTCGTATGCGATTAATACCACCTTTTTTATACCGGTGTCAGACCAAGCCACTTTAGCATGTAATGTTTGAAGTTCTCCTAATTCTTCGAAATACCATTTAAAGCTTATAAACTCTCCCGAATCTACTGTTGAAGTATTAATAAACTCCACAGAATCTCTTTGGCAAATCCGTTCCGGAATATCAAAACCGAGATTAACCTTACACCTTTTAGCAGATGACTGATTGAAAATTACTAAACTTAAAAATAAGAAAGCCAAGTATTTAAAGCGATGTGCCATTTTTCTTATTTAAGCTGTTAAAAATATTGTCGACTGTTTTAGGGCAAACGAATATTGTCGAAGATAATAAATTGTATCTTGATGCTCATAATAAGCTAAAGAATTATTTAAAACCAAAAGCTTTTAGAACAAAAGTGCTTAAACAATAAAAGTCCCGCTGTTTCTACCTACGCTTAAGCTGCGGTAGATGTAGAAAGCGAGTAGAATATATCAGATGACGAACTTATTTCCCTGTTAAATGAATCCATAAAGTTCAGCGGATACACTTAAATAATAGATTTGTTGGTGAACGGACTAGCTCGAACCTATGTCCGCCAGCCGGCGGATATATGACCGACACAAATTTTTCTAAATAAAAAAAAGTCCCGCCGTTAAGCGAGACTTGCTGTTGCGGGAATAGGACTCGAACCTATGACCTTCGGGTTATGAGCCCGACGAGCTACCACTGCTCCATCCCGCGATAATTAGAGTGCAAATGTAATGTAAATCATAGACTGTACAAAAACTTATAGCTCTATATTTACATGCTCAAGAATTACAGAGAAAAAATGCCAACTCTTATTGTATTTGATATCGATGGAACTCTCACCGATACTGTTGATATTCACCAAACTGCGTTTCTAGGTGCCCTCGAAAAAATGGGGGTTTCGGAGATAAATTCTAACCTAAACTCATTCATTCATCACACCGACTCATTTATAGCAAAAACCATTTATGAAGATGCCTTAAATTCCCAATTTAGTGCTGTACACTTAAACCAGTTTGAAAAATTGCTGTTTGCCGGTGTCCAAAAAGCCGCTATTCAAGAAATACCGGGAGCGAAAGAACTTTTAAAATTCTGTTTAAATCAAAATGAATTATACTTTACGTATGCCACCGGCTCACTATACCAACCTGCCTTACTCAAGCTAAATGAGATATCTGCGCCAATGAGTAATTACAACCTCCACTCTTCCAATGATATGCATAGCAGAGAAGAAATAGTAAATAGTGCTATTGAGGCGGCAAGAAAAGAGCATCAGGTTGATACTTTTAGTCGAATTATAAGTATTGGAGATGGTAAATGGGATTATAAAACAGCTGAAAATCTAGGTCTTGAATTCATAGGACTTGGTTCTGCAGAATTTAACACTTTTGGAAAATACCCAGTTGGACTTCATCTCGAGCATTGGAAAGACCTAAGGTCCTTATTTAACTTTTTAAATCTTTAAGTCTTGGCTGTCAGCTTATAATCATATGTCTCTCAGGTATTTGAATATATATTGTTTGGCTATACCTTTGCATGAACTACTTTAGAAATGAAACATATTTTAATCCTTTCTTTATCTTGTCTGTTTTTTGTTGCAGCATGTAAAAAAGACCCAAAACCTTCTCTCAATAAAAAGTCAGTTGGCGATTCTGCTAATCACCTTTTGTCTGATGATGATTATAATAAACTAACCATAGAGCTGGTCTCAGTAGAAGGATTTGAACTTAGTTCAGATGTGAAAGACGATCTCAAGACTTTTCTAGAAAGTTTGATAAACAAGCCTAAAGGGATCCAAATAAAAACAAGCAATCTAGAGAATCCCGGACTTGCACCGTACAGCGTTGATGATATTGTTGAAC
>JAAEYY010000044.1 GCA_018223105.1 bacterium
TCTGCCATCAAAGCGGGCTATTCAGTAGCATGGGCAGCGGATGTGAGCGAAAAAGGGTTTAGCTTCCGCGATGGTTTGGCCATTGTACCGGTGGATGAAGATGCTTTAAAAGTCAAAGGAAAAGACAATCAGCATTTCAACGATGCAGGTGCCGAAAAAGAAGGGAATCAATTTGATTCACCGGGACCCGAAAAAGAAATCGACCAGGAAATGCGTCAAGAAGCATTTGACAATTACCTCACTACCGACGATCACGGGATGCACTTCGTAGGTTTGGCTAAAGACCAAGAAGGAAATATGTATTTCATTGTGAAGAATTCTTGGGGAACTGAGAACGATTGCGACGGTTAGTTCTACGCTTCAATGCCGTCTGTAGCCTACAAAACCATTAATATTATGGTGCATAAAGATGCTTTGCCTAAAAGCATGCAAAAGAAAATGGCAGCAGCCAATTAAGGAGCTGACAAAAGGAGTTCATCTATCTCTTCCAAGCTCTTGGATTTAAGGATGAACTCTTTTCCTTTAAAAAGATAGTAGTCTGCGTTCCATAGAGACTCTAAATCTTCTTTTGTCTCGGCTCCAAATAGTTCAGTAAAAAATAAGTTTCTTGCTTTCTTCAGCTTGATTCCATAATGCGCACTTTCCAACACAAATATGGGTAAGTTATATTTTGAGTTTATTGCAATAGTATCAATATCCTCTATTCCATAAGTTTCAGAAATAAGGTAGAACTTAAGTCCTCGATGTGTCCTGCTAAATTCGGCATAAGGAGAGATCACCTGACAACTCTCATTTGAACAAAACGGTCGCCAGAGATGAATTAAGGTATAATCATTTCTTCTCGAATCAAATTGAAGATCTGTCGCAGTAATTTCATAAACTATTTTGCCTTGTAACTTGAGCTGATTGTAGCCCTGTTCTTGAGGATTATATTTGCGAAGGCGGTCTAGGCTATCATCCTTCAGATAATTATATCCAGTTTCATTCAAGGAAATAACACAGGAGGAGAACAGTAGAAAACTCAAAAGGAAGGAGTAGTGATTCCTCATATCCCAAAGATACACAATATTGAAATTATGCTTATTCGTGAAAAGCATGAATAAATTGTAGATTCCTTCTACATTTGCCCTGCGTATCAAATGAAGTCCTATTTAGCTATAATTGGTCTGGTTTTTTTAAGCATCACAGCATGCAATAACAGCAGTGTTGTAGATGATTTTCAGGAAGTAGACCCGGAGGGTTGGTCTTACACAGATACTGTTCACACTACATTCGAAATTGTAGATACAACTCACTATTATCAGCTCTTCTCAAATATGCGGGTCAGTGGAGATTTCACCATGACCAATATGCAAATCAAACTCATCATTGAGAAACCCAATGGTGATTCAAAAGAGCATGAAATTTCGGTAAAGCTGGCTGATAAGTCGGGAAAGTGGTTGGGTAGTGGATTAGGTGATATCATCACCTTCCAGCAACCTATTTTAGCTTTACAGGAATTCAATCAAAAAGGAGAATATACTGTTCATATAATACAGAACATGCGGGAAGATCTATGGCCCCATGTTCATGCAGTTGGAATTAAAGTAGATAAAGACAAAGAAATCTTTTAGAATGAATACTTACGACGTTGCCGTTATTGGATCGGGCCCCGGAGGCTATGTTGCTGCCATCAGATGTGCGCAGCTAGGAATGAAAACCGCCATTATTGAAAAGTACAGCACTTTAGGTGGAACTTGTTTGAATGTGGGATGCATCCCTTCCAAAGCACTTTTGGATTCTTCGGAGCACTTCCATTCCGCTAAAGAAAAGTTTAGCGAACACGGGATTGTGATCAATGCCCCAAAGATTGATATGGCTCAGATGATGAAACGCAAACAAGGCGTGGTAGATCAGATGACCGGCGGTATCAACTTCTTAATGAAGAAGAACAAGATTGATGTATACACCGGAATGGGATCTTTTAAAGATGCAAATACCATTGAAATCGATGGTGACGAAAAAACATCAATCAAAGCCGATAAAATCATCATCGCTACCGGTTCAAAACCATCCAGTCTTCCTTTCATCGAAATCGACAAGAAAAGAGTTATTACTTCTACTGAAGCCTTATCTCTAGATAAAGTACCTAAACACATGATTGTTATCGGTGGTGGGGTTATTGGAATGGAGCTCGGTTCGGTTTACTTAAGACTCGGATCTAAGGTGAGCGTGGTAGAATACGCAGATCGCATAATCCCGGGTATGGATGCTAGTTTAGGTAAAGAACTCATGCGTGTCATGAAAAAACAAGGCATGGAATTCCACCTCGGACATAAAGTGAAAGAGGTTACGGCGAAAGGTGCTAAGGTTACCGTAAAAGCGGATGGCAAAAAAGGCGAGCTAAGTCTAGAAGGAGACTACTGCCTCGTATCTGTGGGTAGAAGACCTTACACAGATGGCCTGAATGCGGATAAAGTAGGAGTAAAAATGGATGATCGCGGTAGAATTGAAGTAAACGATCATTTACAAACTTCAGTTCCTCATATTTACGCCTTGGGCGATGTGGTAAAAGGTGCTATGCTGGCACATAAAGCAGAAGAAGAAGGTGTTTTTGTGGCCGAAACTATTGCGGGACAAAAGCCTCATATCAACTACAGACTCGTACCGGGTGTGGTTTACACCTGGCCTGAAGTTTCCGGAATTGGTTATACCGAAGAGGAGCTCAAAGAAGCCGGAAGAAAATATAAAAGCGGTCAGTTTCCATTTAAAGCCAACGGTAGAGCGGTTGCCGGAATGGACCAGGATGGCTTTGTGAAAATCCTTGCAGATGAAGAAACCGATGAAATCCTCGGTGCCCATATGATTGGACCAAGAACTGCAGACCTTATTGCAGAAATTGCAGTGGCCATGGAGTTTAGAGCCAGTGCGGAAGATATCGGCAGAATCTGTCATGCACACCCAACTACCAGTGAAACTACCAAAGAAGCTGCTTTAGCTGCTACCGACAAACGCGCTATTCACGCATAAATGAGACTCTGGTTTTTCCTGATTGCAAGCTTTGTGCTTATTCAATCCGGCAGAGCCCAGATTACGTATCGATTTAATGTTCAAAGCTATATAGGGAACTTTCCTTCTTATGGCATCAATCTCCCGGATGATACTTCAGTCTATTCTGCTGAACAACCGGGAATGGTCTTTGGAATAAAATCAGATTGCAAAATAGGTGAACGGTTTTCCTTTGGCATGGTCTACGGTTTGCAGCATATAGAAGTCGATTTTTTAAGAGATAGCAAGGTTATTGAATCCGGCAAGGTGAAAAAAACCTACTTGGGCTTTAGAGGATTGGTGCATTACGGCAAAGAGCCTTTCGACTTGTATAGCGGAATAAAACTGGGCTATGTTTTTAAGCGACCGGCAAGAGTAATTACCGAACAAGGCGAGATGCCTTATCTAAAACAACTGAATAACGACATCGTATTTCAACCCGGAATCACATTGATTGGTGCCTTCTATCATTTTGAATCAGGTTTTGGGATGGGCGGCGAATTAAGTCTGGGTAGCCCTCATGTTTTCTCCCTGGGTATTAGGTACATCCTAAAAAATGTCAGCTCAATGTAAC
>JAAEYY010000025.1:0-18002 GCA_018223105.1 bacterium
ACCCTCCTTCACCGCCTCCTTTTAGAAATGTAGTGTGGCAATTCGGTTATAATACGGCAAATCAAATGTCGGGTGATCCCATACTCTCAATTAATAGTGCTACCGGAGAATTAACGGTTACCCCAACCATTACAGGTCAATTTGTTATTGGTGTTAAAGTGATAGAATATAGGAAAGGTAAAATTGTAGGTGAAACTTTACGGGATTACCAAGTTAATGTGATGGACTGTGATTTTGATGTGATTGCAAACTTTACAACAGAAAAGGGCAGTACTTCGGGTAAGGCTTTTGTTTTTGAATGTTCAGATACCGTGCAGTTTGTAGACCGAAGTTACAAGGCCGTGCATTATCGATGGAATTTTGGAGATCCTACTACGGATGCGGATACTTCCAACGAAACAGATCCTTGGTATATCTATCCGGGAAATGGGAATTATAAAGTAACGCTCAAAGTGAAAAACGAACTTTGTGAGGATGAGTATAGCTTTACTGTTAAAGTTAGATCGAAGCAAACATTTAAACTTGGGCCCGATGTAGTTCTATGTGATGATATTTCGTATTTCTTCGATTCAAAAGCATACGATGCTACTTCAATACAATGGAACACGGGAGAAACGTCTAGAGCAATTTCCGTGAACGATACCGGAATGTATTGGGCTACAGTGGCATTTGGTGAATGTGTATGGTCTGACACTGCACATGTAGGAGCAAACCCCGTAGAGATTACAGATAATAAAGATAGTTTGTTTTGCATTGGCGAAACCATAGATTATACTGTAGATGCAGGTTATGAAGGGTATAGGTATAAATGGAGGCCCGGTGCCAAAACGGATACATTTCAAACCTTTAACATAACAAACCCAGGTCTTTATGAGCTGGTAGTGTACAACGAACACTGTTTCAAAATCGACACTATAAATGTTGTGAGAGCAAGCGATCCTGAAATTCCGGATGTGTTCTATTGTAATGAATTTGAACATGTTGTTGACCCGGGAAGCTTTAAATATGCCGAATATTTATGGTCTACAAATTCACAGAACCAGAGTGAAACCTTTACAGAGCCCGGGAAATATTGGTACCAGCTTAAACAGAAGCACTGTTTAAGTGCAGATACCTTTGTGATAGAAAACTCAGTAGTAAGTCTAGAACTTGGTGATGATACTCATTTCTGCGACGAAATAAATGTAACGCTTGATGCAGGGCCAAATAAGACTACTTATGACTGGAGTACGAATCAATCAAGCAGAACTATTCAAGTGACACAGCCCGGTGAATATTGGGTTACAGCTTCGGATGAATTTGGTTGCTCCAGAAGCGATACGGTAGTTTTCACCTTGTCTAATTCTCCAACAATCGATTTAGGTAATGATACTACAATATGCGTCAGAAGCCCAATAGTACTCTCGGTAAAAGGTGATTTTGCGGAATATGCTTGGTCAACAGAGGAAACCTCTTCCACAATTGAGGTAATGCTTGCTGATGAATATATCCTGAAAGTTACAGATGAGTTCGGTTGTATCGCAATAGACACCGTCTCAGTTTCCGTAGATCCGGATGCATTGCCCAATGAATTATTTGTTCCAAATGCATTTTCTCCAAACGATGACGGTTTAAATGATGTATTCCCTTACTCCGAGTATGTACCGCAATCCGAATTTTACGTTATGGTCTTCACACGTTGGGGCGAGAAAGTGTTTGACTCAAGAGAGGATGGAACACAACATTGGGACGGAACCTATAAGGGTAAAATAGTGCCAAATCAAACCTTTATTTACTATGTGCAATATCGTGCATGTGATGGTAATGTTAGAATTAGAAAGGGTACGGTAAACCCTCTTAGATAAGAGGTAGTAGCTTACTCATTGCAACTTTATCAGCTTCAAAACTGAGAAGATCTAAAGCCCCATCAAAAGCATCTTTCCACTCAAACCGAATCCTATTCTCTTTTCCAACTCTAGTATCCTGAATAATTTCTTTTTCGAAAACATCTATTTCAGAATTTATTTGATAGTATACAGCAATAACTTGTTCTTCTGGTCTGAACCTACTCTGAATAAAGTCTTCAGTTGTATGAAGATGCCGCACTATATCGATGTCTAGGTTGAGTTCTTCTTTGTACTCTCTCTTTAAACCATCAATCAAACCTTCTTCAAATTCCAAACCTCCTCCCGGAAATTTAGTCATTTTAAATCCATCAATATTTTCATGACTTAACAATATTTTTTGGTTCTTCACCCAAATACCGTAAACCCTTATATTAAATTTGCTCACCATACTTTAAAAAGAGAATATGTCTTCAATTTTAATTAAAAACGCAGAGCTAATAAACGAGAACCAAAGATTTAAGGCTGATGTCTTCATTAATGACAACAGGATTGAAGAAATATCGAAGCAGGGAATTAGCCGAAATGCAGATAGAATAATTGATGCTGAGGGTCTGTGGTTAATGCCGGGTGTGATTGATGATCAAGTGCATTTTAGAGAACCAGGGCTTACACATAAAGCTGAGATTTATACTGAAGCAAGGGCTGCTGTAGCCGGTGGAGTCACCAGTTTTATGGAGATGCCGAATACTGTACCCCAAGCCATAACTCAGGAATTGTTGCAAGAAAAGTATGATCGTGCTGCTCAATGTGCTCTTGGGAATTATTCCTTTTTTATGGGAGGAACAAATGATAATGTAGAAGAGGTTCTAAAAACCGATCCTAAGAATGTATGTGGTATAAAGTTATTCATGGGCTCTAGTACGGGTAATATGCTGGTTGATAATGTAGATACCCTTCGAGACATTTTCTCGAGAGCAGAGTTATTAATTGCTACCCATTGTGAAGACGAAGAAACCATTCGAAAAAATACCGAAAATTATAAGGAGAAATACGGTGAGGATATTCCTTTTGAAGCTCACCCTTTAATAAGAAGCGTAGAGTCTTGCTATAAATCGAGCTCAATGGCCGTTAACCTTGCCAAGGAGTACAATACTAGATTGCATATTCTCCATATATCAACGGCGAAGGAACTCTCATTATTCCGAAATGATATTCCATTAAAAGATAAAAGAATCACCTCGGAAGTTTGTGTACATCATTTAAGTTTTGATTCATCTCAATATTCTGCTATGGGCAGTTTGATTAAATGTAATCCTGCGATAAAAACCAAGGAAGACCAAGATGCATTGTGGGAAGCGCTTTTAGATGATAGATTAGATATAATTGCAACGGACCACGCTCCTCATACTTGGGAAGAAAAGCAGAGTAAATACCTTAAAGCACCGAGTGGTTTGCCTTTAATACAACACACTTTAGTGAAAATGTTAGAGCATGCCCGGAACGGGAAAATATCAGTTGAAAAAGTAGTAGAAAAAATGTGCCATGCCCCAGCAGACATGTTTGATATAGATCAAAGAGGATATATTAGAGAAGGGTATTGGGCAGATTTGGTGCTGGTAGATCCGTCTAAGACATGGTCTGTAAACAAGAATAACCTCTATTATAAATGTGCTTGGAGTCCGATGGAAGGAGAAACTTTTCATCATGCCATACATAGCACTATTGTTTCTGGTCATTTAGCCTTTCACAACAACCAGTTTGATGAAAGTAGATGGGGAATGAGACTTAATTTTAATCGATAATGAGATATAGCGCTTTTATTATAGTCCTGATTTCTGTAACCGCTGTTGGTCAGTATCTTGAAAATCCTGTAAAGTCTAGTTCCAGCCAATACCGAATGAAGTTGGCTGAGCAAGTAAAGGAAATGCAAGAGAACAGTCCACTTAGAGGGATTCCTACAATTAATGTTGGTCCCACTATAATGAGCGGACGTGTGGTAGATATTGCGGTAGATCCTAGTGATGCTTCACATTTCTATGTTGCATATGCAACAGGAGGTGTATGGGAAACTCGAAATCAAGGGAATAGTTTCGTACCTATTTTTGATAACAACGGCTATACAATTCATACAGGAGCCTTGGCTGTGGATTGGCTGAATGAAATAATTTATGTTGGAACCGGTGAAGCAAATTCCAGCAGGTCTTCCTATGCCGGATATGGTATTTTAAAATCCGAGGATAATGGCGAGTCTTGGCAACATATTGGCTTGGAAGAGAGTCAGCATATTGCCCAAATAAGGATTCACCCCGACGAGCCTAATGTAATTCTTGTGGCGGTGATGGGGCCTCTTTATTCCCCTTCGCAACATCGCGGTGTTTATAAAACAACAAATGGTGGTACTCAATGGAAGAAAGTGTTATATGTTGATGAGTATACCGGAATTATAGATATTGAAGTAAATCCCCGAAACCATAATCAGTTTATTGCATCGAGTTGGCAAAAAGACAGAAGGGCATGGGACTTTACAGAATCCGGGTCCGGTTCAGGGATCTATATTTCTGAAGACAATGGAGATAATTGGTCCTTGAATACATCATGGCAAAGATCAACATCTACTGGTCGTATAGGACTAGATATTGCGCATGATGGAGTAATCTATGCATTTGTAGATAATCAAGATCGATATAAAAAGGAATCTCTATCATCATCCAGCCTAGTTAAAAAAGACTTTAAAGAAATGACCAAAGCTCAATTTCTTGGGCTGAATGATACATTGCTCAACGATTTTTTAAAAAATAACAGGTTCCCCGAAGGCCTGAATGCAAAGGAAGCAAAGAAGAAAGTAGAAAAAGATGAATATACTCCTAAAGACTTTTACGATTACCTCACAGATGCAAATGCCGCTTTATTTGAAGACCCTGTAAAAGGCGGTGAGCTTTATAGGAGCAGCGATTTCGGTAAAACCTGGATAAAGACCCATGACGAGGTTCTGGAAAATGTAGTTTATTCTTATGGCTATTATTTTGGCACTTTAGAGGTGAATCCCGCTAACAGCAATGAAGTATATATTGCAGGAGTGCCCTTACTTAAGTCGGATAATGCGGGCAAATCATTTGGATTTATTGGAGCCGATAATATGCATGTAGATCATCATGTGATTTGGGTTAATCCGGAGAATAGCAAGCATATTATTAACGGTAACGACGGCGGTATCAATATCAGTTTCGACGGGGGTGAGCATTGGTTTAAATGTAATTCTCCTGCTGTGGGGCAATTCTATACCGTTAATGTGGATCACGAGAAGCCCTATAATATCTACGGTGGTCTCCAAGATAATGGAGTATGGAAAGGACCATCCAATTATAAATACTCTACATCCTGGTTAGAAGAAGGAAGATATCCCTATCAGCGTCTTTTAGGTGGAGATGGTATGAAGATTGAAATTGATGAGAAAAATGGATATGTCTACACGGGCTACCAATTTGGACATTATTATCGAATTGATCAGAAAATGGGTAAAAGGATGTATATCCACCCTATGCAGGAAATGAAAGAGCCTCCTTTAAGGTGGAACTGGCAAACCCCAGTACTTCTATCGCGTCACAATCCGGAGATTGTGTATATGGGTAGCAATAAATTCCATAGGAGTACCAATGCCGGCGAAGATTTTAAAACCTTAAGTGCTGATTTAACCAGAGGTGGGAAAAAAGGAGATGTGAGCTACGGAACGATAACAAGTATCTCAGAAAGCCCTCTTGAATTTGGGCTTTTATTTGTTGGAACCGACGATGGTAAGGTACAGCGATCAACAAATGGGGGTAAAGACTGGGTTGATATAAGCAAGACTTTGCCGGAACATTTATGGGTGAGCAGAGTAGTTGCGAGTAGTTTCGACCCGAATAGAGTGTATGTAAGTCTTAATGGCTATCGTTGGGATCATTTTGAATCGTACCTTTTTTGTACAGAAGATCAGGGATTATCTTGGAAGAGAATAAAAGTAGGCGACCTCGGGCCGGTGAATGTGGTCAGAGAAGATCCTACAGACGAGAACATACTCTACCTTGGAACAGATGAAGGATTGTTTGTTACATACAACAGAGGTGCAAAATGGTGGTCTTTAGGAGCAATACCACCGGTAGCAATTCACGATTTAAGAGTGCAGGAAACAGAGCATGATTTAGTGGTTGCAACCCATGGGAGAAGCATTTATAAGCTTGATCTAACCTTGCTTAGGACATTTGCCGATGTACAAGATAGTACCTTGTGGTTGAGGAATATATCGCCAATAAAGTATAGAGAAGGGTGGGGCAGTTTAACTTATGACTGGCAGATAAACGCTCCGGAATTTGAGCTGACTTTTTATGTTGAAGAAGAAGGGGAAGTGCGGATCTCGATTTTGGATGATGCGGGCAATGTATTGCTCGATACCATGCAAAAAGTAGAGAATGGATTTAATACTTCACAGCTTAAACCGGAGTTTATAACTGAATTTGATAGTTTATTTAAAGGAGAAAATGGTAAATACTATCCAAAGCCCGGTAAATACAAGGTTCAAATAAGCTACGGAAATACCCTTAGATTCGTTGAGCTTACTGTGAAGAAATAATACATTTGCGCGATGCAAGTCGACGAAGCAATAAAGATCTTTGAATCTTCATTAAAACATTTTAATCTAAGTGCAGAAGAAACCCGCTGCGAAGGGGTGGGAGAATACTTAATACAGCGAGATCAAACCGAGATTTATATCGATTTGTGGCAGCCGGAACAAGCCTCACAATGGCAATATTTTGATCGTTCGGAAGTCGCCGGGATATTCCAAGTAGTTGCGCCTGTATGTCGTTACCCGGTTCAAGAGCACCTTCCTTTATTTCTTGAAGAGTTGGCCCATTTAAACTTTCATCTGTTTTACGGTGCTTTTATAGCTAATTCAGAACAGAGAATAATCAGTATTCAATACAAAAGAGTATTGGACGGATTGAATGAAACGGAAATTGTAGAACCTATTGAAGCCATTGGCTACTACGCAGAAAATTTAAAAGAATATCTTCACGAAAAATATAAGGTTGAAAAAATATAGATTTTAGGCAACCATATCTAAAAAGGCATCGTCTACTCAATAACTCCTGACATGAATACAAGCGGAAGCAACGAAGACTTAGCGATAGTTGAAGCTTGCAAACAGGGAGATGGAAAGGCCCAAAAAAGGCTTTACGATAAACACGCACCGACGATGTACGCAATTTGTTTAAGATATATGAGCAACGAAGATGAGGCCAAAGATGCTTTGCAGGAAGGCTTTATCAAAGTGTTCAAGAATATTGGCAAATTCAGCCACACCGGAAGTTTTGAAGGTTGGTTAAAACGCATTTTTGTTAATACCAGCATCGAGCAGATTAGAAAACGCAAGATGCATTATGATATTAACGAGATGGATACCAATACTCCTGAGTTTGCAAAGAATCTACAAATGAGTTCTATGGATGCGGATAAGATCATGGAGCTTGTACAGCAATTACCCAGCGGTTATAGAACTGTTTTTAACATGTATTGCGTGGATGGGTATAGTCATAAAGAAATAGCGGAACACTTAGGTGTTTCAGAGAATACATCAAAAAGCCAGTTGTTTAAAGCTAGAAAAATGCTACAGAACTGGTTGAAACATTGGTTTAAATAAATGAAGAAGTTAAATAATATAGAAGAGATGGATGCCTTATTCAAGCAGTCGCTTGAAGGAGCTAAGGCTACTCCGCCTGCAGATGTTTGGTCTGCGGTTTCTTCTTCTGTTGGAGCAAATTCCGGTTCTGTGCTTTCACAGCTCAGCTCTTACTTCTCTTCTGTAACTAATATTGCTAAAGTAGCCCTATTTGCGGGTGGTATTGCAACTGTTGGTGTTGTGCTTTATAAAGCCAATACAGAAGATGCTGAAATTCCTGTGGTTCAAAACCAGAGAGAGCTTGTGGAGTCTACTGATGATGTAGATGATAAGGAAACAGCAGAATGGGTGGAAGCTGAAGAAGCTACTCATGATCCGGGAATAAATAATAGAAACCAACAGCGAAATACAACGAATTCTGTGGCTTCAAATGAGTCTTCAGAGTCTCGTAATCCTAATAATTCAGAATTAGGTCAGAATGAAAATATGCCGGGAAGTGAAACTCTTCCTGATCAGATTGAAAATGAAGATGTAGATTTTCCTGCAGACCGAAACGATGAATCTGAAGAAAACCGACTCAATAATGAGTTCAATGAAAGAACGGTATGTTTAGGTGAAACCGTTGAATTTACTTCGCCAAAATCAGCGAGCTGGTATGTGGATGGAGTAATGAAGATGCAAAACAGCAAGAACTTTACTTTAACCTTTAAGAATACGAAACCTGTTAGAGTTACACATATTACTTCAGACGCTAAATATGTGGAGCAAGTGCAAGTGGTGGAGAATACGGCTGAGATTTACCTGGAAAAAAGTGCTGAAAACTACTACAAGCTAAGTTCGAATGCCCCGGAAGGTGCTAAAGTAACCTGGGTTATAGATGGTCAGCAACGATCTTCAATGCAAGAGCTTTCACTTTCATTTTTGGCGGGTTCTCACACAATAATGTTAGAAGTTGAGCACAGTGGTTGTGTTTCTAAAACAGAACAAGATATAACTGTAGAAAGAATAGTGGATACCAAACCTGTAGAGTTTAAGAATGTTTTTACACCTAACGGGGATGGTTACAACGACACTTATAGTATACCTCAAAAAGAATATGAATTTTTCCGAATTGAAATTCGCACTTTAAGAGGCGACATGGTGTATCAATCCAGTGATCCAAGTGAATCATGGAATGGTACTTTAGATAATAAAGGGACTGCTTGTGCAGCAGGTGAGTATGTAGCGTATATCGTCTACAAACTTCCCGGGAGCGACACTCAGAGAGTCAATCAACCTCTCACCCTTATAGTACAATAGAAATTGATTTGAATTTAAATATGTTAAAAATTACCTTTACACGATTTTTTAGTTTGAACCATCATCATAAAAATCACATTATGAATACCTTACTTACACGAATTACCAAATTTTTCGTGCCGGCTGTGTTTTTATTCGCATTCGGTATGATCTCACACTCCGCAGAAGCGCAAATCTGTGCTTTTAAAGGAGGTGTGAAAGACGGGACACAGATTGTGAAAACATACACAGGATGTATGAATACACAAATCAGCTTTGTCTCAAACACCCCGTTTTACCAAGAGAGCTTTGTAGAATGGGTGTGGGAGTTAAACGGAAACAATGTGGGAACATCTGATAAACAAGATGTTGCTCGTTCATTTAACACTCCGGGAGAATATACAGTTCGATGGAAAGGTTTTGGTACTGCGGGCGATACTTGTAAGTTTTCGTTCAAAATTATCATTCAACCTTCACCAACGATTGAGCTAGAGCTTATTAACTCAGACACACAGTGTTTTGAAAGCAATGAATTCTGTTTTAGAGACAGTACTTACACAGACCCGAATAGTTCTATTACCAGAATTACTCCGGTTTTTAGTGATGGTACTCGTTACGATTTTGATAACCCCGATCAACCTAGAACCTGGTGTTTTACAACAACAGATCCTACCGGTGGATTCTTCGATCTAGTTTATGAAGCAGAAGATGCTACAGGCTGTGTTAGCCGTGTAACTTTGTCTGATGCGGTTTATGTAACAGAAAGACTGGGAGTTGAGTTTGTTAACAGAACTCCTCAACCGAACCCGGGTTGTGATTCTACATTAGGTAGATTCGAGAATGTTACTGCCTTGCCATTGAGCAAGATTAAGTCGTTTTGCTGGGATTTTGGTGATGGCACAGTAATATGTGGTGATGCAACCACAAATACTGAATGGTGGTATGGCCCAAATAACGATGGTTTTATTGAGCATATGTACACTCAGAACGGAACTTTTGATGGTAAGTTAACCGTTACTTCAGTGTTTGATTGTGCTGAAACATTTACCTGGAAAGCTGCAGTAACCAATATTGTGCTTAAGCCGGTAATTATTGCTGATAAAGACTCTTCATGTGTTCCGGATAATCCGGTTAACTTTAGATTGCAAGGTGGACCTCCTTCTGGAGCTTCTGCTTGGTTATGGAATTTTGGTGACCCTCCAAGTGGTCCACTAAACTTCAATGATGAAGATTGGGAAGTGTCTCATAACTATGGACCGGGTCCATGGATGATTTCACTTCGAATTATTGCAGGTCCTTGTGATGTGACCGTTTATGATACAATTACTAAAATTGGTCCGGGTTCAACTATTGAAGTTCCCTTTGGACGTGTTGCACAAGATCAAACTTATCAATGTTATATAACCGACTCAGTTCAGTTTGTAAACAATTCAACCTTCTATCATAACGACCCATGGCCACGTGATGAAGATTCTGTGGTGTATGAGTATCGATATATAGTAAACTGGTTTAAAGATTTTACAACCAACTTTGATTATTTCCGAGTGAGGAGGTACGAATATGGCGAGGTTGTAGGAATAGATACCTTTAACCTTAGCGACACAGCTAATCTCAAAGGCTTTAAGGCATTTTATAACTCAACAAAAGATTCAATTGGTATTATAGAAAATGGAGTAACTACCTATTACCCGAGAGATTTCTATGGTCATGATCCAAAATTGCGTTATGCTTTTGACTATGATGATAATGCAGTACCTCCGGCAGGTCCTCAAACGGCATTAACATCACCTGAAATGTTCCAGAAGCGATGGATGCATCCACATGTTTGGAGAGTATGGGATTTTGGTGATCAGTATGCACCTCAATGTACTACGGATAGTAGAGTTTGGGTGAATAAAAACGTTGGAATTAATTGTGCTTGGAGTATAGATTCACTTCCAATTCACTGGTACACGCCATGGGATGAAATCTATAAAACGCAGAATAATGGTAATTTCTACCGTACACCTCTTACTAAGTCGGTGTTCAATAGAAATACTAGAACCTGTTATCAGATTGGGATCTATGCAGATTCTACCATTGTAATTAAAGGTGATACCATCTTAACCGTGCCTTATGGGCAGTTCTTGAATTATCAAGGTGAAACGGTTGGAGCCTTAACAGATTACCCCACAGGTATGATAGGTAGCTTTAAGATTCGCAGACCGCCTGCATCCTTTAAAGCACCCAAGATTTATCTGGAAGGAGATACCACCTTTATTGTAATTAAAGATGGTGATACAACCAGGGTACCAAAAACCCTCATCGGTCGAGACTCTGTAATCGGTTCATTTACCTGGACGGTAGTGAAATACGATATGGACTTCGATATACCGAATGGTGTTACTGTTATTATTGATAAACTGGCAGCTCCCGGTGGTGGTGGCGCAGGTGTAGGTTCTAGAAGAACTGTAACCGGTCCACAAACCATCACTATCGAAGCAGATGAACAATTTACCATATTCGATGGTGATGAAATATTCCCGATTATTACAATTGAAGAGAACGAGAATGATACATTCTATGCGCAGCCTTCGACATATCTTTATGATTCTGCTACCTATAATTTAGATGGAAGCTTTAAGGAATACATTACAGTAACTAGAGACTCAGTCTTTGTTGACTCTGCTGCTCATAGAGAAGATTTCTACCTCGAAAGAGCACAGTGTTTCACGGTAACCTTGATGCATCAAGATACAGTGCACGACTTTATGTGTAAAGCTGAGGATACAAAATCACTTGCATTAATTCCACCAAGCGCAGAAGGAATGGAAATTACTTCCGGTATTCCTTGTCCATTTGATGGAAACAACTTCTCTTATGTACTTGAGTTTGACTTGGGTGAAACTAAGCCGGGTTGTACGCAGCAATGGTTTGCGGTTAACTACGATACATTAGCAGATCCAACAGCATTTAACGTGTTTAATGGAGGTGCAGTTTTAGCACCACCTGCTCCTGGTAATCCAATACCTTTTGCATTGCCTTACCAAATTGTAGGTAACGTAGGAACAAAATTTGTAAAAGGATACTCTCCTGGTGAGATTGGAAATGATCCTACACTTCGTGATCCTAACGGTTCATTCACAGTAGGTCTTATCGTGGGTAACGGTCAGCCTGATCCAAATGGTGGACCCCCTGCATGTTTAGATACTACTTATTACGGCGATATGTTCCGTATCCTATACTTGAACGCAGGATTTACAATTGTATCTCCTACTCAGGATATCAAAGCAATTTGTGCCGGTGGTGATGCATACTTCATGATTAATGAGCCTATCCAAGATAGTATTAGAACTCTTCGTTGGAACTGGGGTTATCAAGGATTTGGTAGAGGTGTAAACCTTGCAACATATATCGAGCAATTCGAATACTACCAGAGATATGACGGTCCATCTCCTACAAGAAATGATAGAAATGTAGCTTACAATGGTGAAGACTGGTTATACAACTATGTAATCCGTCAGGAACTAAGTGACGTAACAGGTCTTAAAACGATTGATACCATTGTTACTCAAATTATCTACGATTGGAAAGTTGTAGTAAATACAGATAATGCAGATGATGCAATTGAAGATGCACTTGAGCAAATTGGTTTTGATATTAATGATCTTACTCCTGAAGAACTTGCCTTAATGCTAGGTGATGGTACCTTCGGATGTCTAGATACAACAGGTCTTAGCCAGTTCTTCGACTTTGGTATACAAGCATATTCAGAAGATGAAGATCCTCTAGTGTATAGAGATGGAGATAAGAGATTCAGATATTTAGATGAGTCAAGAACTACTTCAGTTCAGGTTTCAACCATCTATCACTTCAGAGATTCATCGCTAATTGGTTTCGATAGTTTAGCATTAGATACCAACTTTGATGGTAACCCTGATATGCTTCGCGGATTGTGGAAATACACTTATCGTCATCCAAAGATTGTAACCGATCCTTGTGATGGAACTAAAGATACCATTTATGAAGCTTCTAACGGACCAATGCTTCCAAACTTATTCTTAACGAATACAGTAGGTTGTGAGGCTCGTGGTGCAGCACTACTAAACGTTGGTTTTTTAAATGATTACTGGTTGGATGATACATCAATCTGTAACGGTTTGGAAGTGCGTCTTAATGATACATTGAGGTACTGGCAGTATGGTGACAATCAGTGGCCCCAAGATTATCCAATTGATCCTAGAAACCTTTGGAATGATCCTGCTAGATACACCAATAACATAGAAACCTATGAAGCAGATTGGGATGCAAGCGATGGACTGAATGATTTTGAACGTTCAATCTCATTGAATCACATTTACAATACGCCGGGTACTTATACCATTACAGTGGTAGCGAAAGATAGTATCAATTGCTACGATACAGTTGAGGTAAAAGCCTATATAACAGATGTTGAACCTAGAATTGCATTGAGTCAAGAACTCTTGAATTGTAACTGGGTTGTTGACTTCCAAGATTCATCAATCGTGTTCGACCCATGTAGAATATCTGATACCTGTAAGAATGGTAAAGTAGTAGCTTGTGACTCTGTAGTAAGTTGGGAATGGGACTTTGGAGATGGTACTCGTACCAGTCCATTGAAAAATCCTTCTCACGTATTTACCTCAGGAGGTTACTTCGATATTACACTGACGGTTAGAACTCTATTAGGATGTGAAGAGACGGTAGTACGTCAGATCTACATCCCTGGACCTCAACCTGAATTTGAATTCAATAAAGAGGTTTGGAGACAATGGGATTCAGCTGTAATCTGTGTTGGTGATTCCGTAGACCTCAGAAACCTTTCAGGTGGAATAAAATCTCAACCATCATGGGAGATGATTTGGGGTGATGGTAATAGAACCAACCCAGGTGATTCAAATACAGTCTACGTGCATCAGTATAATAAAGTGGGAACTTTTGAACTGTATTTAATTCAGGAAGATGAAATTCCGGGTACGAACATTAGATGTTCTAGAATATTCCCGGATACTAACCCTGATTTGATAAGTCAGCGTAAGATTAAAGTGGTAGTACTACCGAGACGACCAGCAAATCTTATAATTGAAGATACAGTGTTGTGTCCGGGTGAAATTACCGATTTCATAGCATCTGTAGATACCGTGTATACTCAGTACAGTTGGAACTTTGGAGATGGTGATACTTCATTTAGAAATAGACCGGATTCAATTGTTCAACACTCTTACGAGAAGCCGGGAACCTATATGGTAACCATGACTCCGGAGTACTTTACACCGCAGTTTATACCGGTCTGCCCGGATACCGATACAGCCTTTGTGTATGTAGATTCGGTTAAAGCATCGTTCAGCATAGATTCCACAGAGAAACCGAACTTCTGTTTCATCAATGAATCTGTAAATGCAACGCAATACAGCTGGACCTTTGAAGATGAAACAACACCGGGTACAAGTACAGATGAGAACCCATGCTATAATTGGGATGATAGAATTGGAGAATGGGAAATCTGTCTCACAGCAACTAGTGCAGAAGGTTGTGAGGATGATACCTGTATCACCATTAGAAATACATTCCAAACTATATTAATACCGTATAACGCCTTTACACCGGGTACGGATAATAATGGCGACCTTGTAAACGATGAGTTTGTCATCGATGGAAAAGGATTGGAAGAATACAATATCAAAATCTTTAACAGATGGGGAGAATTGGTATTCCAGTCTAACGACATCAACGTTTCCTGGAACGGTCAGGTGAACAACGATGGAGCTCAATGTCCGGCCGGAACCTACTATTATGTTATTAACTATAGATTCCTCTATGGTGAAGACAATGAAGGTCAAGGGCCTATTGAAGGAATGGTTGAATTGATTAGAAAAGAGTAATCTAATCAGTCAATTGACACAATAATTGAAAGCCTCGCCATTTATGGCGGGGCTTTCTTGTTTCATTTCATACTTTTGCACAGCAATTCTATGAAGCAAATACCTGCATATCTTCGACTTAGTGGTCTAGAACCTATGGTTCAAACCCCAAATACTAATTTTATAAATATTGGGGAAAGGACCAATATCACCGGATCAAAACGATTTGCAAGATTGATCTTGAATGATCAATACGAGCAGGCATTAGACGTAGCCAAGCAACAAGTTGAGAACGGAGCGCAGATCATAGACATTAACATGGACGAAGGCATGTTAGATGGCAAAGCTGCAATGGTGAAGTTTTTAAATCTCATTGCATCGGAGCCGGATATCTCTCGCGTACCTGTTATGATTGACTCATCCAAATGGGAAATCATTGAAGCCGGACTTAAAGCCATTCAAGGAAAAGGAATCGTAAATTCCATTAGCCTTAAAGATGGGGAAGAAGCCTTTATTGAGAGAGCCAAGAAAATTAAGTGGTATGGAGCTGCTACGGTAGTGATGGCCTTTGATGAATCAGGCCAAGCCGATTCTTATGAAAAGCGAATCTCGATTTGTAAAAGAAGTTACGATATCCTAACCCAAAAAGCAGGCTTCCCGCCACAAGATATCATCTTCGATCCTAATATTCTTACAGTAGCAACCGGTATTGATGAACACAACAACTATGCTGTTGATTTTATTCGAGCTACCAAATGGATAAAAGATAATCTGCCTTTTGCCAAAGTAAGCGGGGGAGTGAGTAATATTTCCTTCTCTTTCCGAGGGAATGATGTTGTGAGAGAAGCTATGCATTCTGCTTTTCTATACCACGCTATTCAAGCGGGATTAGATATGGGGATCGTCAATGCAGGGATGATTGAGGTGTACGAAGAAATACCGAAAGAATTATTAGAACGAGTTGAAGATGTCTTGCTCAATAGACGAGATGATTCAACTGAACGTCTTTTAGAGTATGCTGAAAAGGTTAAAGGAAAAGGTAAACAAATAGTTGCAGACCTCTCTTGGAGAGAACAATCTGTAGAAGAGCGATTAAAACACTCCCTGATCAAAGGAATTACGGAATATATTGATGAGGATACCGAAGAAGCTTTGGAGCACTACAAACGCCCTCTAAAGGTGATTGAAGGCCCTTTAATGGCAGGTATGAGTGTTGTAGGGGATCTTTTTGGTAGTGGAAAGATGTTTCTGCCGCAAGTAGTGAAAAGTGCGAGGGTAATGAAGAAGTCGGTTGCTTGGCTTACACCTTATCTAGAAGCAGAAAAAGAAGAAGGTCAGACTCAGGGTAAAATTCTTCTTGCAACAGTAAAAGGAGATGTACACGATATCGGTAAAAACATTGTTGGAGTTGTTTTAGCCTGCAATAGCTACGAAATTATTGACCTGGGTGTAATGGTGCCTGCGGAGAGAATATTAAAAGAGGCCAAAGAGCAAAATGTAGATGTTATTGGTTTGAGTGGGCTAATTACTCCGAGTCTGGATGAGATGGTGCATGTGGCTTCTGAAATGGAGCGTTTGAATTTTAAGCTTCCATTGCTAATCGGAGGTGCAACAACTTCAAGAGTTCATACCGCAGTTAAAATTCGCCCTCAATACAGTGGTCCGGTGGTTCACGTTCTCGATGCTTCGCGATCAGTTCCGGTAGCAGGTAGTTTGATCAGTGAAGAACAAAGAGCAGATTTCACCAAGAAAATCGATGAAGAATATAAGACACTTCACCAGCAACATTTGGCAAGACAAGCAGATAAGGTGATCCTACCTATTGAGGAAGCAAAAGAGAATAAATTAAAGCTCGATTGGAAGAGTTACACTCCACCGCTGGCGGATAATTACGATGTTCAGGTGATTGATGATATGGATCTGTCTATTCTGCGGAAATATATAGATTGGACCCCATTCTTCCTTACCTGGGAAATGAAAGGTCGTTACCCTAAAATACTGGAGGACCCCAAATTGGGTGATGAAGCTACTAAGCTTTTCAAGGATGCGAATCAAATGTTAGATGAGCTGATAGAGAATAAGACTTTAAAAGCAAGGGCAGTCTATCAGATATTTAAAGCAAACGAGGTTAATGGAGATGTCAAGCTCGAACAAGGAGAGACCTTAAACTTCCTTCGCCAACAAAGAAAGATGGGCAATGGAATACCAAACCTTTCTTTGGCAGATTTTGTGGCACCTGCTGAAAGCGGCAAAACGGATAATGTCGGGTTATTTGCAGTTACTGCAGGTCATGGAATTGAAGCTCTTCTTAAAAAGTATCAGGAAGATCACGATGATTACAAGTCGATTCTCCTCAAAGCACTGGCAGATCGATTAGCAGAGGCATTTGCGGAGTATCTTCACGAATATGTTAGAAAAGAGTTTTGGGCTTATGCCGGCAATGAGTTGCTAGATAATGAATCTTTGATTCGTGAGAAGTATCAAGGAATTCGACCTGCTCCGGGCTATCCCGCTTGTCCGGATCACACAGAAAAAGACAAAATCTGGGATCTGTTAAATGTCGAACAACATACCGGTATTGAGCTAACAGATAGTTATGCGATGTATCCTGCAGCTTCTGTAAGTGGTTATTACTTTTCTCACTCGGAGAGTAAGTACTTTGCAGTAGGCAGAATTGGAGAAGATCAACTCAAAGACTACGCAGGGAGAAAGTCAGAAGACATTAAAAAAATGCAAAGATGGCTGGGTGCTAACCTGTTTTAGCAATAAATAAGCTAAGCGTATCTTTGTTAGAAACAGACTTGGATGCGATGAAATATATACTGCTTTTCCTTTCCTACTTTCTGATCTGTGATTTGGTATATGCTCAGAATTATTTCCCACCGCAGAAATTTAATGATCCCTGGGACACACTCAGTCTTGAAGAGACAGAATTTTGTCAAGAGAGAATAGATTCTCTTTATGCATTTCTAGATCGCAAGAACAGCAAATCATTCATCATGCTGGTGAATGGCAGAATTGCGCTGGAGCATTACTTTGACTCCTACACTAAAGACTCTTCTTGGTACTATGCCTCAGCCGGAAAGTCGGTAATGTCATTTCTGCTGGGAGTTGCCCAACAGGAAGGCGCTTTAGAGCTCGATTCTCCTGCAAGCGAGTATTTGGGGCAGTACTGGACCAGCTGCACTCCGGAGCAGGAAAGAGCTATAACCGTTCGACACCAAATGGCGATGAGCACTGGTTTAGATGATCAGTTCAAGGCTACCTTGCAATATCCCGATCCTTTTAATTGCATGGACTCCGGTTGTCTAAAGTATCGCACAGATCCATATGAACGTTGGTTTTATTTCAATGGACCTTATAGATTAACACAAGACGTATTGG
>JAAEYY010000025.1:18012-29307 GCA_018223105.1 bacterium
CACCGGTTGGTTTGGATTGTGGTTTAACTATGTCTTATATGGGAGAGCTCGAGATATGGCCAGGTTTGGACACTTAGTCTTAAATAAAGGGGTTTGGGACGGAGACTCTATCTTAAAAGACCAGGAGTTTTATGAGGAGATGATTAATAGTTCTCAAAATCTGAATCCGGCCTATGGTTTACTTTGGTGGTTAAATGGGAAAGACAAGTTTATTCTGCCGGGTACTGCTATAAGTTTCAGCGGAAGTCTGGTGCCAAACGCTCCTGAAGATATGTTCGCCGCCATGGGGAAAGACGATCAAAGAATCTACATTATCCCTTCCATGAATATGGTGATTGTTAGACAAGGTGAAGCTTCCGGGATTTCCCTTTTTGCAAAGTCTACATTCGACGATGAGCTCTGGTCTTATCTCAATCAACTGAAATGTACTAATTCGGTAGATGAGATTCAAAGCTCCCAACTAAAGGTATACCCTATACCTTCAGAGAATCTAGTGCATATTGAATTGAATGGATCTCAACCAATACAAACAGAGGTGCTCAATCTTTCAGGAACAACTGTTTTTCGAGGAAACTCAAAGACCTTGAACCTCAGCGGCCTTGAAAATGGAATATATTTTCTAAGGATTAAGCAAGGCGACCGTATATTCATAAGAAAAATCAGCTTACTGCGGTAATTCTTGGCACAGTGTCAAACTTATTCATAGTATTGTTGTCATATTCCTAGCATGCTTAGAATCGGTATAATTTGCTATCCTACTTTTGGTGGAAGTGGTGTTGTTGCCACAGAGCTCGGTATTGCCCTGGCCAAACAGGGGCACCTTGTTCATTTTATTTCTTACGAACAACCCGTTAGACTTAATATTTTCACCGAGAATATTTACTACCACGAGGTTTCGTTTACTAATTACCCCCTTTTTAAATATCCTCCTTATGAAATTGCCTTAACAAGTAAGATTGTTGATATTGTAAAAGCTCATAATCTAACGGTATTACATGTTCACTATGCTATTCCGCATGCTGCTGCTGCAGTAATGGCAAAACATATCCTGAAATCTGAAGGAATAGACATTAAAATAGTTACTACATTACACGGTACAGATATTACCCTGGTAGGAAAAGATGGATCCTATGAGCCGGTTGTGAGTTACAGCATTAACCAATCGGATGTGGTAACTACAGTATCTAAAAGCTTGAAAGAAGATACCTTTAAATACTTCAATGTTGAGAACGATACCAAAGTAGTACCCAACTTCATTGATTTTGATCGTTTTAATAGATTGCCTAAAGATCATTTTAAAAAGGCAATAGCACCGGCAGGCGAAAAGATCATTGTTCACACTTCTAATTTTAGAAAAGTGAAGAGAGTTGCAGATGTAGTGGAGATATTTTCAAGAATTCAAGAAAAGATCCCGGCAAAATTATTAATGATTGGAGATGGCCCGGACCGAATCAAAATAGAAAATGATTGCAGAGAGTTTGATTTCTGCGATAAAGTGACCTTTTTAGGGAAACAAGAAGCAATTGAAGAGATATTAAGTGTTGCAGACTTGTTTTTAATCCCTTCTGAGACAGAGAGTTTTGGTTTGGCTGCTTTAGAGGCTATGGCTTGCGAGGTGCCTGTTATATCAACAAATACAGGAGGTCTACCGGAAGTTAATATCGATGGTTTAACCGGTTATACCAGCGATGTTGGAGACGTTGAAAAAATGGCTGCTGATGCATTGAAGATTCTGGATGATGATGCCTTGCCCAAATTTAAGAAACAAGCTAAGGAACAAGCACTTAAATTTAGACTCTCCGAAATCTTACCTCAGTACCTGGAATTATACCAGGATTAAGCACCTCTGCGTTATCTTTGGACAGATTATGCGTGCATTCTTCATTCTAATCTTTACTCTGTGCTCGATACACAGTCTTTACGCAACAGACCCAGACAGTACCACTGCATCTCGGTCGCAAGTAGATATTCCCTCAATTTTAGAGGAGCTCGGACTTAGCCCACATGAAAATGTAGATACAGCGCTTATACTTTTTGTATATGAGTGGGTAGGAACCAAATACTGTTATGGCGGTCAGTCCAAAAATGGGGTCGATTGTTCCGGTTTTGCAAATGTCTTGTATGAACAAGTATTTGGAATTGAGTTAGTTCGTGTGTCAACAGATATCTATCACAAGAGTAAAAAGGTAAAGAAAAAGAATCTGGAACAGGGAAATTTAGTCTTTTTCAAAACCAATGGTAGGAGTAGGGTAAATCATGTTGGAGTTTACCTTTGGGATGGATATTTTGTTCATGCCTCAACCAAAAGAGGCGTGATTATTTCTAAACTAGATGAAGGCTACTACGAGAAAACCTTTGTGAGTGGTGGAAGAATGGATTAGAGTTTTTCTATAGTGAATTCTACATCAGAGTTCGCATCAAATGTAAACTGCCCAAAAGTAAGTTTCTGATTAAAATTCCCTTTAAAAACGATCTTATCCTCAGTTGATGATATGATCTCAATATCACTTTCATCATCGGGCATCAACACAAGCTTACTGTTCTTTTCTTCCCAGTCTCCAACTGATGTATTCTGTGGGACGGGTACAGATTGTTGTGTGCTTTGCTGAAATATTACCAAGTTTAGATCTGCAGTAAACTCAACTTCGGTGCTATACCGTTGAGGATCGTCGGTAATTTCTACTTCACCAATAATATCAGAACCGGTTCCGGTAAAAGTACCTACTTCGTTCGAAGAAAGTAGTACAGAGCCATTTGTTAATTTGATGCTTGTATATTCCCAAGAACCTAAATAAACACTGGGTTGATCTATTGGAGTACTGTCTTTTTGCTCAGAATCAGGTCTGGGAACAGGAGGCTTATTGCATGCTCCGGAAGCAAATACAATAAGAAATGCGAAAGCAATAAGGTAGAGTTTCATTAAGGTAAATGTAATGCTTAATATTTAGATCGATTAACAGTGAAATCAACTTTTACTAAATTCTTTCATTAAACTGCTTCATTTTTCTTTCTTTTACAAGCAATTCAGCCTCATAGTGGCTTGGAATGATGATCCTTTGTATACTAGAATAATTTCCATATTGTGCTTTAGTGTTTGCGGCATAATTGCATATGCTCAGGATAAACCTGCAGATCTGAACTCGGGCTTGCAAATAGGTCTTGGTCTCCATTATGTAATGAAGCCCGAAATGCAAACAAGTCGTGATGCGATGTACCCAAGGGCTTCTCCTGCTGCACAACTGTCACTAATGTACTCCTTCCCAATTTCAAAAGTTCAAGGGTTTAGGGCCGGAATCGCCGTTTCTAATTTAAGTTACAACGTAAAAGTTATCAGCAGAATGAGCAGTACAAATGCTATAAAATCAACTGCATATGTAACTCCTGGTTTAATTACTTCTTTTGAGTTGGCTTTCTACAATCAATTTAATTTGAAAAAGTATCAGTTGGAACTTCATACAGGCTTCCGCTTGAATGTCGCATCAAAATATAAAAAGGAACTAAGTAGAGCTGCATCTGAAGTTAATCCCGGCGATACATCCGGTATGTTTTACCTTCTTCAACTAGATAATACAGAAGTGATGCCCTCTGCTCGGCGTTTTCCGGGTTTGATCTTGAAGCTTAAAATTAAAAGAAACGATAAATTAAGCTCACCTTGGGATTTTTATCTGGTGTATCATTATCAGCGAGAACGACATTCCTGGCAGTCTTTTGAGACCGGTCTAAAATCACCTTCTTTAGGTGAGCTTAGGTATGTAAATACCTATTTTGGATTCCAAGTATGTTACAGTTTCAGTTCAAAACATCCAAAGAACTAATGTGCATAGCTGAAAAGCACAATTACAACGAAAAAAGCGGATAAATCACAGATGTTTAGCGTCTCAGGCCTTGATATGCTTGGATTACAGAATAAAATGTCGTATCTTAGTGTGCAATGGACAAAGACTCATATAAAGCTGAAGCGAAGGAAAAGATTGACGAAATCTTTGAAACTATTGAGCGATTAGAAAAGAAAAAGGACCAAGCCAAAGAGGAATTCAGTCGGAATTATGAAGAACAACTGAATCGATTAAAAGCGAAAAAGGCGGAACTTGAAAAGCGTTACGAAGAGCTTGAAAATGCGAGCAAGGAACGCTGGGATCACGCCAAAGAATCCTTTGGAAAGGCTTCTAAATCGTTCAAGCAGGCACTCAATGAATTTGCCTCTGCTTTTAAATAAAACCAAGATCTTATGATGAATGGGGATCGTTGTTGCTTTTTTCAAAGAGGGCTTCAACTTTCCCCTTCTTTATTTCACCTGCATTTCTCTATATCGAGGGTTGGTGTTTTCCGTAAACCATTTTCTAAATGCAGCCATTCTCCTTACCGAGATTTGGATATCCTTACCATTGGGCATCGGAATCTTTCCGCCTCGTCCCAGAGGTATTACATTAATAAAGCTATAATTTACAATGTAGGACTTATGGGATCTAAAAAAACGGTCTTTAGGCAAGAAATCTTCATAAAATTGAATAGAACGGGAGCTCAAAAAATACTCTCCTGTAGAAAGATAGAAGAAAGTATAGCCTCCATCCGATTTTAGGTACATGAGTTCATTAAATAGAATAGGTTTCTTGAACTTGTCAGTGGAAACAATCAACCGATCTACCTGATTGCTGGCATTCATATAATGACTTAACAGATCCAATTGATACTGCTCATCCTGAATCACTTTTGTGGTATTCCCAATAGCATCAAAAAGCTCTGCTTTATTTACAGGTTTAAGTAAGTAATCTATAGCTGAACATTTTAATGCTTGAATGGCGTATTGGTTAAAACCTGTAATTACAATGGTTTTAAACTTTGGTTTTGGTATGAAATTGAAAATGTCAAAACCAATCTCGTCTCCTAATTCGATATCAAGTAAAACTAATTTAGGATCGTATTTACGAATTGCTTTTAAGCCTGACTGGACATCATCTGCTTCAGCCACAATGTTAATGTTTCTGAAATCGGCTAAATAGGATTTTAGGATGGCGCGATTCTTAGCGATATCCTCAATTATTATTGTATCTATCATCTTGATAATAAAGTATGGGTAATTCTATGCTTACTTTCACTCCACCCTCTGCTTTGTTTACAATACTCAATTGAGCCTTATAATTTGGAAACAAGGAGTTCAATATGTCGATTCTTCTCAGTATTATTTCTATTCCTTTTGATTCCACTGAAGTTTTTGAAGTTACAACAGTTTGATAATCAGAGGTGGCTTCTAAAACATTGGCTATATATTCCTGGTCGCTTTCCGCTTCCGCTGCCAGAGAGGTGTAATAGTTGTGGTATTTATGACCCTCCGGAATTCCTTTCCCATTATCCTCAACAACAAGCAATAGCCTTTCTTCACTCAATTCGTGGAATCCAAGGGTGATTGTAGGATTCACCTGATCTTTATTAAAAGCATGCTTTAATGAGTTCTCAATGAAAGGCTGAAGCATGTAAGGCGGTATAAAGGAATCAAATGGATCAATTTTCGGGTCAATTTCAAGATTGAATTCTAAATTGGGTTTGCTTAGTTTTTCCATCCGGATATACTCTTCCAGAAAACCTATTTCTTTCTCAATTGAAATTAACTTCCCGTCTAGAATTGTGATGCTGGTCCTCAATAAACCTGATATTGTACCGAGGTAGTACGATGCATGGTCCATGTCCTTTTCTTCAATGAAACTGTTCAAAGTGCTCAAAGCATTGAATAGGAAATGCGGATTCATTTGAGATCTTAAGTTTTGAAGTTTTACCTGTCCAATCTCAGAATTCATGGCTGTGGTTAGCATCTGCTGCATCTCTATAAGCTCGTCTTTGGAGTCGGAGGTTACCTTCAAGGCTTTCATCCTATAAGCAACAGCTGCTGTTAACAGCATCGCTTCTAATGCAGTTCCAACGGGCATCGCATAATTGGCTGCATAAGAAAAGGGGATTACACCATTGAGCTCTAAAATAAAGGTGATGCTACCGATAAGGAACGTAATCCAGGCTGCTAGAAATATTGCGGCTAATTTGCTGCCTTTAAATGCGTAGTAACCGGAAGTTATCAGTCCATAGACAGCCGACAAGAAATTGAGGATATTATAAAAATCAAATAGCAACTCGCGATTTGTTAATCCGAAGACTATTAACCCAATCAATGTTGCTCCTTGAATCACTCTGGCACAGATATATGCGATCTGTCCTTTTCTGAGGAAGTGATAACTGATGAAGAACTCTAAACCGGCAATTAGAACTCCTGCCGGAAACAATACAAAATCGTTCTCCGACAAGAATGGGACAGCCCCGTAAAACAGTCTAAGTGGATCACCGAAAATGGTGAATTGAGTTAAGGCAACAAATACAATGTAGAAAACATACTTCAGATACACCATATCTCGAACCATCATATACATACTGAGGTTCAAAATGATAATTAAGCCAATGATCCCTCCGTAGAGACCATAGACTAAATTCCGGTCTGCTTTATTGATGTAATACTGTTCTTTTTCCCGCAGGAATATCTGAAAAATAGCATCTTCGGTACTCCGTATCTTCAGGATGATCTCGGCAGTTTCCCCGGAATCCAGATCCAAATCGAGAATGGGATGTGAATCATCGTAAGCTCTGTTTTCGTAAGGGTAGATATCGCCGATTACCTTGTTCTGCTCATTGTAGCAGTACTCAAAATGATCGAGGTATGGACAAACAGCATGTATTAAATAGTCTCTTTTACTGCTGAGGTTTTGAACGTAAAACTTGAGATAAAATGCCTTTCCGTTTTGAAGAATATTAATTGCCTTACCTTCAGCCTTAACCCAATTCGGATCATCTGTATTCGGGATTTCTTGATCGCGTTCATAGATTAATAGTTCCGCAGCAGGAATGATATTCGCCTTTGAGAAATCTCGATCAATGTAAAGTGTGTCTGCAGCAAGCAGGGACTTAAAAGAAAATGCTATAAAAATAAAAAGGCTAAACCGATTCATGATCAAATTGGTTTAGCCAAATATAGTTTCTATTTATAAAAAATATCGCTTGGAAATAGTGCAGCCTACTCTTTCAGTAGATCCTTATATTTCTTTCTGAACTTTTTAATTTTAGGTGCAATAACAACAGAACAATAGCCTTGATCTTGGTTTTGATTGTAATAATTCTGATGATAATCTTCTGCTACATAGTAATTGCTTAATGGTTCGATTGAAGTTACAATCGGATCATCCCACAAATCGCCGGAATCTATTGATTTCATTACCTTTTCCGCAATTTCCTTTTGCCTTTCATTATGGTAAAATATCACAGATCTATACTGATCTCCAACGTCATTGCCTTGACGATTTAAAGTGGTCGGATCATGGGTGTGAAAGAAGATGTCAAGAAGCTGCTCGTATGTAATTATTTCAGGATCAAAGAAGATTCTAGCTACCTCAACATGTCCGGTTCCTCCTGCACATACCATCTTATAAGTGGGTGCTTTTATCTTACCACCGCTATATCCAACTTCTACCTTTTCTACTCCTTTCAACTCTTGGAATACAGCATCAACACACCAAAAACATCCTGCACCTAAGGTAGCAGTGTCTAAATTGCTTGAAGTTTCTTCTTTCCCAAGTACTTTAGGTAATGGCTCTCCAGAAGGAACAAATACCATTGAAATTGAATTTACACAATGGCGAGTGTCTTTTTCTGTAAATCCTTCGCCTTCAAATACATGACCAAGATGGCCATTACAATTGCTGCAAATGATTTCAGTTCTTCTTCCATCAGCATCTGTTTTGCGCGTTACAGCTCCATCAATTTCATCATCGAAACTCGGCCATCCGCATCTGCTGTCAAACTTATCAGCGGATCGGTATAAGGGAGCGTTACACTGTCTGCAGATATAGGTTCCCTCTGCTTTATTGTCTGTATATTCCCCGGTATAAGGGCGCTCAGTTCCTTTATTCAGAATTACTCTTGATTCTTCAGGTGTGAGTGGGTTAAATGGTGAATTATTACTCATAGTTGTACTGTCTTTATTCTTCTCGTCTGTATTGTTCGTATTTGTTTGTGCCTGACAAGCAATTATACTGAAACAACAAAGTAGATAATAGATAGGTTTAAGCATCTTCATATATTTAGATCTACGTGTTTGCATCTTATTCCTTTCTTATATAATACGTAGAATCGACTATTCCGGTTTTTAATCAGATGAAATCTGACGCTCTGCTTATATCATATTGACTCCATTGCCCGAGTAGCTTGTTGCCAATGACGGTCTTGATGATTTGCCAAGACTTGCAAAGCATCACCCATCTTTAACCTGATAAGCAAACTGGCAGGAGATTGAACTCTACTCCTATTAATGTCTAAATCTCGCATTTTATTGAGATACTCAATCATTTCATCCTGCACTTCCATCAATCTGAACACAGCCGCTTTATCCGATGTATAATTTGAGGGTTCCCACATTTTTTGGGTTCTCATTCCGCCACCTGCAATGGGTTCCATTTTTCCCGCAAACCAATTACCAAACCATCCGGCTTTGTAAAACTCATCTTTTTTGGGTTTAGCTTTTCGCAAACCCTTGTCGAATTGGGGCTTATAGCTATCCCACATTACAACCACGTGCTGCAGGCATTCCCGAGCATTCCATTTGCCCGGACCGGGTCGGTGTTCCAAGTTTACCTGTAAATCTTCCAAACCTTTAAGCACTGCTTTGAAGCGCTTAAAACGCTTTTCAAGTTTATCCAGATGTTCAGTTTGAGTCATGCTAAAATTTTAAAAATTCCCAAGACCTTTCTTCAAGTTTGCCTTCCTCATTGTAGAATTTCCAAATTCCACTTTTCTTCCCCTTCTTATACTTTCCTACAATTTTACGCTTTCCATTGATATAAAATTCCTTATATCTTCCATCCAACAATCCGTCTTCAGTTTCAGCCTCAATTTGTATGTTTTTAGTGTTGGGATAATACCGATAATAAGTGCCGTCCTGAACTTTTTCAAGAATAAATTTATCGGCCTCATTCATAGTTTTTAAGGTCTGCGCTATGTCTATGAAATAATGATTATATACACTGTCTAGATGCCCCTTGTCATAGCTTGAGCTGCTGATTTCGTCGCCAAACTTTAAGAAAACCTGATTTTCAAATCCCTGAGATTCTGCTTTAAATGCTATGCCACCTGCATTAAAAAACTGAAAGTATGCCTTGTTCTTGGCATAGGATGTTTTCTTATCTGAACTCACTTTTTGTTCTAGTACCGGATAACTTAAACCTCCGTTGAAATAGGAGAACAATGCCGGTTTGCTATAAATTTCCTCTTTTACTTCAGCAAATAGCGCATCTTCCTTGAGAACACGATCATTTTCATAATCCTCTAAGAGCGAAACCAATGTTTTTGGACTATTACTAAATACAACATAATCTTCCACAAGGGTATAATATGGTCGGTCTATCTTGCCAAAAGCTTTACCCAGAAAAAGATTAAAAAGTCCTTTCAACTCAAGATACTGGATTTTGTAACTTTTAAAACTCATCGATTTAAACCTTGCAGGTGTTCTTTTCTTAATTTGAGCCTGTATCTTTTCAAGCTTTTCTTCTGCCAGTTTGCGATTATTACATTTTAGAACCAATACTAAATCATCGCTCCCATAAGTCCTGCCGTCAGGAGCATTGTAAGCCAGTGCTATTTCATTGCCGATCCAGGAAAGAATGTCTTCATCCAAAGAAAGTTTCAAAATGGATTCTACCTGATTCTGAAGATCCTCCAGCTCCTTGTTATTGCTGTTTTCTTTTTGTCGAAGTTCTTTCAGGTCGCGGTAGAAGCTTCTGAAATCATTGAGACATAAAAATTGCACATAGGCCGTTCTATTGCTAAGAATCCGATCGGAATTTATACTCGCATTGCCGTGCTTTCGCACCAAGCGTAAGTATGAATCTTCAATATCGGCTATTGAAGAATAACCGGTAATGTTGAGCCGATCCTCATCCAGGTTTAAGTCAAACCCACTAAAGCTAAGTTCAGATTCAATACTTTGAGTTAAAGATTGGATATCACTTAAGTAAACCGAACTAAACTCATCCAGATATTTATAATTAAAATAGAAACGTGCCAGACCATCGGTGTCTATTTCCTTATAAACTTCTCGGAATTTAATATTTCCTGCGATCGGGCCATGACTGTGTTCAGATATACTCTTCTCCAGTATTTTGGGATTGTAAGAGCACATTAGGTAGTTCTGCACCTGACTTAAATACAAAATATCTTTTGTAGCCAGGTCGTGAATTTCAACAATGGTATGCGCCAGAAATTCCCTTTGTGTGATTTTAAATTCTTTTTTGTCCAGAGCATATTCACTCAGTAATGGGACGAGGTCGAGTTTTGAAGCTTTTTTTAGATCAAAACCGAAAAGATAGTCGTAGTCTCTCGATAGCGTCATGTGAGCCGACATAATAAAATGGTGCTCACCAAAGTGTTTTAGAAGTTTTTGATTGCCGCTGATTAGACTATCGAGATAATTTGCGTCTTCTGTTAAGTCTTCAAGATAGGTTTGCGTCTTTAAGAACGACCAAAATTTACTTTTACTGAATTCGGTCCAGTTTTCAATCGGATCCTCACTTTCTAAGATATAAATCGCATCGGCGGGGATGAGATTAAATGGGTCTATATTTCGATTTGGACTAAATCTGTAATAGAGCCAGAAAACCAGGCCTATTGCAGACATAATGAGTATAATCCGAAGGCCTTTCTTCATGAATTACAGTTTTTTCTTCTTCTTTTTTATTTCTTCTAATTTCGATCGCTGCTCTTCTAGCTCCTTTGCTTTTTCTTCTTGCGCAGATTTATTTTCCTGTAGGTCGTTCTTTCTATTTCTGATTTTTTCTTCGCATTCTGCGATTTCATCTTCGTAGTCCTTCTGATTATCTTTTAAGTCTTTTTCTTCCTTCTCAAGTTTTTCAACTGTTTTCTCTTGATCCTTTATTTTTTCATCAATAATCTCAGTTGCCACGTCTCTTGCAAACTTTTCCAGGAAGTCTGAAAGTGCTGCAGCTTTTTCTTTATGCGCATCTGAGTTTAGATAAGCGCCTCCCAAATCAAAAAAACAAGTTACGTAAACTCCTTCAGGAGTCTCATCAAACTGAGCATATACCATGATAGGCCGTTCTTGTATGGCCGGAAGAATTACATTCTCGCTCAGATAATCATCGCTCTTCTTTACATTATCTGTCTTGGCATCATAATCCTTCATCAATTTCTCCCAAGCCTTGAGTGTTGTCTTTTTATCAGCTTCAGGAACTAGAAATTTCCATCCGCGTT
>JAAEYY010000025.1:29317-46392 GCA_018223105.1 bacterium
ATCCGCGTTGGACTCCCTCACTCATTTCTGCATTTACTTCCTTCGGTTTGTCAATTTGCGCTAATGAAGTGCTAATTGATATCAGGATTGTGAAAAGTAGTATCGTATTTCTCATAGCTTGCTTTTTTGACGAATTTACTAAACTTAGATCAAACCCACGATGATTCTAATTTGAAATATGGGTTTTATCTTTGCACTTCCATTAAAGGAGTGTAACATGAAATTGCATAATACCATTAATGGGGAAGAGTTAAAGAAAAAGATTGTAGAGTCCAATGAGGAACGTACTACAATTTCATTCTACAAATATGCCAACATTGGCAATCCCCAAGTATTTAGAGATCACCTTTTTATCCGCTGGTCCGAAATCGGAGTTTTAGGTCGCATTTATGTGGCTACAGAAGGAATAAATGCTCAATTGAGCTTACCTTCAGAAAACCTGGATGAGTTTAAAAAGAGCCTGGATGAAATCACCTTTCTTCAGAATGTCCGCTTAAACTTTGCAGTAGAAGACGACGGAAAATCTTTTTTTAAGCTTGCTATAAAAGTTAGAAATAAAATTGTGGCGGACGGTCTTGAAGAGGATTTATTCTCGTTTGCAGCGCCTGCCGATTATCTAGACGTTGAAGGATTCAATAAGATTACAGAAAACCCGGATACTGTTATCGTGGATATGAGAAATCACTACGAAAGTGAAGTGGGTCACTTTAAAGGTGCCTGGTGTCCGGATGTTGATACATTTCGCGAGCAGCTTCCTTATGTAGTAGATGAGTTGGGAGACAAAAAAGATAAACCGGTGGTGATGTATTGTACCGGAGGAATTCGATGTGAAAAAGCTTCGGCATTCTTAAAGCATAAAGGGTTTAAAGAAGTATATCACCTTGAAGGGGGTATTATAAAGTACAGTAGAGACGCCAAAGAAAAAGGGCTTCCAAATAAATTTATCGGAAAGAACTTTGTGTTTGATCAGAGACTTCACGAGAGAATTACTGACGATATTATAGCTCAATGCCATCAATGTGGTGCTGCTTTTGACGAGCACGTAAATTGCGCAAATAAGGCCTGTAATTTACTTTTTATTCAGTGTCCTGTTTGTGCAGGGAAATACAAGCACTGCTGCTCTGAAGAGTGTAAAACGATCAATGCACTTCCCGAAGAGGAACAAAAAGCATTGCGCAAGGGTAAAGATACAGGTGTAAGGATCTTCAGTAAAGGAAGGTTTCAGCCTAAGGCTTAACGATACATCACAGCATCAACTGCCTGCACGATTCTTTCTACATTTGGTAGGAAAGCATCAACCAGAGTTGGAGCATATGGCAATGGTACATCTCGAGTGGTTACTCTTTTAATAGGAGCGTCGAGATGATCAAATACCATTTGACTCATCATATAACTGATTTCGGAAGATATACTGGCTAGTGGCCATGCTTCTTCAACTATAATACAACGGTTCGTTTTTATAATACTATCAGCAATGGTCTTGTAATCAATTGGTCTTACGGTTTGCAAATCGATAAGCTCAGCATCAATTCCTTTTTCTGCAAGAGCAACAACGGCCTCTTCGCATACTCGCATCATCTTACCAAAAGATACGATAGTTACATCCTCACCGCTTTTTTGAATGTTTGCTTGTCCAAGGGGAATCAAATATTCTTCCTCCGGAACTTCGTGCTTTAAGCCATACATCTGCTCACTTTCCATAAAAATCACAGGATCATTGTCGCGGATCGCAGACTTGAGTAATCCCTTCGCATTATATGCGTTAGAAAGAACTACTACTTTTAGTCCGGGACAGTTAGCATACCAGTTTTCAAAATTCTGACTGTGTTGAGCTCCTAATTGACCTGCGCTACCTGTTGGACCTCTAAACACCATTGGGCAGAAAAACTCTCCACCACTCATGCTGTTCATTTTAGCTGCTGAGTTAATCACTTGATCAATTGCAACAAGACTAAAATTGAAGGTCATAAATTCAACGATAGGACGAAGTCCGTTCATTGCAGCTCCTACGGAGATCCCTGCAAAGCCCAACTCGGCAATGGGAGTATCAATTACCCTCTTCTCACCGAATTCTTCTAGCATACCCTGACTCACTTTGTAAGCCCCGTTATACTCTGCAACTTCTTCACCAATTAAAAAGATATTCTCATCAGCACGCATTTCTTCGTTCATTGCTTCACGGAGTGCTTCACGAATTTGGAGTTCTCTGGCCATAACTTTAAAGTCTGCAAAAATAAACCGAATTGCGGCAATAATAAATCTTTAAGAAATTCATTTACCTTTTACACCTGAGTGGTATCTATAACTATGATAAAGGCCTTTTTACCTCTAAAGCATATAGCGTTACTTACAATGTTTATTGCCCTCAGCTTAATCACTTTTGGTCAATCTATTAGTGGTTCTGTTGAATCAAATACAGGTTCTAGTTTGGGTTATGCCAATGTGAATATTTATCAAGGAGATGAGTTGGTAGCTTCTGTTTTAACAGATAAAACAGGGTCTTTCCATGTTGCATTAGATACAGGTTGGTACCGATGTGAGATAGAATATGCGGGTCATGTGAAAGAAACACGGAATATACATGTGACGGGAGATGAAAAAGAAGAAGTAGCCATGGAAGCTGGTGACGATTATGAACCAAGACCTGATTATGGGTCGGGTGTTACTGTTACCGGATCCGATGTATCATATGATGCATATGCCCCTGACGACTATTACGACGCTGAATCCGTGCGTTCTACAGAGGCAAAGGCCCCATCGAGAGGATTCGCTTATAGCTCTTCTGTAAAATCCTCTTCGAGAGAAACAACGCCTATAGCCGGAAGTCAGATAGGTATAGAGGCCGGTAAGCTCACAGCCGGTGAAATCAATGATTTTAGTAAATGGGAACTTTGGAAAGATATTTCTAATGATGAATTACTTCAATATCAAGACATCTGGGGCATTAAACCTCTCGATCGATTCTCTGTTCAAGTAACCAATCAGAATGGCTTGCCTATAGCAAATGCCTCCGTTCTACTTCTTAATGGTGATGCAGAACTGTATCGAGCCGTAACAGACAATACAGGTAAAGCAGAATTGTGGGGACAGCTTGCAATCGCCTCCGCCTCAGAAAAAGGAAATTATAGAATCGAAATAAAAGGAAAGGACTTTGAGGAAACCATTAAAAGGCCAAAAAGCATTGATAAAGGCGTCAATACAATTAGTGTTGAACAGGATTGTTATGATCTAAATAAAGTAGATATAGCCTTTGTTGTAGATGCAACAGGTTCAATGGGTGATGAATTGGAATTCTTAAAAGCCGAACTCAATGAGGTGATTTTTAACTCGAAAAAAATTGATAATAAACTACTATTCAGATTTGCCAATGTTTTCTATAGAGATCAAGGCGACTTTTACTTGACAAGTTCTATGGATTTTACCACAGTTTTGTCTGAAGCTGTTCGATTTGTTGATGGACACTCTGCAGGTGGAGGGGGTGACTATGAAGAGGCGGTTGAGTCGGCTCTCGACACCGCTATTAACAAATTCAACTGGAGTGAAGATGCAAGAGCCAGAATCTTGTTTTTGGTTCTAGATGCACCTCCACACAATACTCCGGAAATAAAAGAGCAGCTCTTGAGACTTGGAGAAAAAGCTGCTGCTAAAGGAGTGCGAATTGTACCTATTGTAGCAAGTGGTATCAATAAAAGCGCCGAGTATTTATTTAGATCTCTGGCTCTGGCTACTAATGGAACCTATGTATTCTTAACGAATCACAGCGGTATTGGTAATGAGCACATGGAACCCTCAACCGACGAGTATAAAGTAGAATTACTTTCTGGACTATTAGAGCGAATCTTGGTGAGCTACACCTATATGCCCAATTGTGATCAGGATATACCTGAACTGCCCATCGACATAGATCAAGATAGCATTCAATACACCGAAACCTCAATTGATTCTACTTCAAGCGATAGTGCAATCCAGGTAGAGAATACCTTTAGCTGGAAATATTATCCCAACCCAAGCTCCGGTAAACTTTATGTTGAAGTTAATCAGTTTGTGAAAGAACTACATATTACGGATATGAGCGGTAAGCTTCTTCAAATTATTGCGAATATTCACCCTGAAGAAAAGCGCATGGTGGATCTAAGTTCATATTCAAGTGGAATTTATCTTATTCGATACCCACATGGCAAGCAATGGAGCAGCGGAAAGATTATTTTGCAGCGGTAAATGCGTCCATTTAGCTTTATTGAGACGCATGTAAAATATTGATAGTCAGTTAGATACTAAAGCATATTGTTTTTTCGTTTGTTTCTGCAACCGAAGACTGTATGAAAAAACTAACTTTACTATTCTATTGGCTTTTTTTTAGTACTTTTCTCTGTTTTGCTCAGACTCCAACAGTGGGTCTAATCAAAAAATCAAGCTCTGTTTTAGATGCTTACACGCTAATAACTCCCTTCAGTTCAAATCATGTTTATTTAATAGATAACTGTGGTTTAGAAGTGAAACATTGGGAAAGTGAATACAAAGGATTGATTTCTTATTTGCTGCCTAACGGCGATTTACTGAGGGCCGGTTTAGATCCAAATGTTGCTTTCGGAAATGCCGGTTATCACGGGATCCTTCAAATTTTTGATTGGGAAGGTGATTTAACATGGGAGTATAAATTGTCCAGTGACTCTTTTATTCTTCATCACGATATAGAGCCTATGCCTAATGGAAATATTTTGGCGATAGGCTGGCATAAACTTCAAAGACCCGAAATAATTGCTTTAGGAAGAGATAGTACAGATGATCTACTTGTGATGGAACTCTGGGAAGAAGTTATTCTTGAAATTAAACCCATCGGCTCTGATGAAGCAGAAATAGTATGGGAATGGCATGTGAGAGATCATGTGGTGCAGGGCTTTAACCCTTCTTTATCTAATTATGCAGACCCTGCAGATCATCCTGAATTATTAGACATTAATTATGCTAAAATGGGCCTTGGTGGTCCGGGCGATTGGCTTCATTTCAACTCCGTATCGTATAATTCTTCTCTTGATCAGATATTATTAAGCTGTCTCACCTTTAACGAGATTTATATCATCGACCACTCTACTTCAGCCGGACAAACCGGAGGGCATATTGGAGGAAATTCGAATAAAGGGGGTGATATTCTCTTCCGATGGGGAAACCCGGAAGCTTATGGTCATGGAACTGCTGCAAACAAACAGCTTTTTGGTCAACACGACCCTAAGTGGGTGAAAACAGGATCGTATCGAGATCAGATTATGATCTTTAATAATGGTGGGAGTAGAGGTTATTCTTCTATCGATATTATAAACCCAACCATATTATTAAATGCGTACCAAAGAGCAAGTGATGGTACTTATGAGCCGGCGGCCCCTTCCAATAGCCTTACAGTTGGATCTGGTTTCTACAGCGCAGTAATGTCCGGAGCATCATTAATGAATCAAACAAGACTGATTACTTGTGAGGCTACAAAAGGTAGAATTATGGAGTACGATATAAGTACAGGACTCACTCATTGGGAATATATCAACCCTGTAAAAGCAAATGGTGTAACTGAGCAAGGAGATGCACCTGGAAGCAATTCTGTTTTTAAAGCCTTTAGATACAATTCCACTTATTCTGCCTTTGATAATAAGACGTTAACTACAGGTGCCCCGCTTGAAGCAAATCCGTATAACTCAGACTGTTGGTTTGTTGAAACTGAAGACAGTACTTCAGACGATACTACTTCTCAAGATACTGTGGTAGAAACTACCTATGTTCTTGAATCTCAGAAAAATAATGCGATTAAGGTTTATCCTAATCCAAGCGCTACTGTCTACCATGTTGATCTCAACTTGCATGCAAGCGTGCTTAGAGTGATGGATCAACAAGGTAAGGTGATTTACGAACTTCTTGAGCCGGCAAATAAAATTGTTGTGGATGCTTCAGGATATTCACCCGGAATGTACTTCTTAGAAATTATTTCCCCTGAAGGTATTCAGAGGGTCAGGTTGCTTAAAAACTAGCCTATACCCAGTGCAGATTTAAACCATTTGTTCCAAGGTTCTGCTACTCGGTAATGCTCAGCGATGAACGGTAATAGGTCTTCTCTTATTACCGTTTTTTCGCCGGGATACTCCGCCATAAAATAAAACTGCTTGTTAAAAAGCAAAGGCTGAGTATCTCCGTATTCTTTAAATTGCTTTGGAAGAATCTTATTGGTCTCGCCTTCTTTCAACCCTCCATAGACTTTGTTAAACTCTTTGTCTTTTATTAAGGCTTCAATTGCTTTTGGGTGATTCACAATATGTTGCCTTATCTTTTCAAGATTATCCTTATCCGGCATATACATCCCGCCTCCGAAGTGACATGTGTCCGGAGATAGCATAACATAAAGTCCGGGATGCTGCATGTCTTTTCTTCCATGAGGAGAAACTACTGCAGAAACATGTAAATTATACGGAGTTTTATCTTTAGAAAACCGGATGTCTCTATTTATTCTGAATACTGCATTTTTAATCTGCAGGTTTCCTATTTCTTTATCATATACACTTAACTCTTGCGCTAAATCACGTAGTAATTCTTGAAAAGGTTTCTTTACTTCTTTTTCATAGATCTTGCGATGTTCATCGAAGTATTCTTTATTGTTATTTGCTGCTAAACCCTTGAAAAATGTATTGAATTGATTGCTGAAGTAGGCCATTGTTTTAATTTCCAACAAAAAAAGGAAAGAAACTGATACAATTCATCGATTAATCATTGTTCTAGTGTCATATTTGTAAGAGATGAATGTACTAATTGCAGGTGCTAGCGGACAAGTGGGGAGCAAATTATTACCCTTGCTTTTATCCGATCAAAAAATAGATAAGGTATATGCTTTGGTTCGCACTCCACTAAAAGAAGAAAACCACAAATTAGAGCAAATTAAAATTGACTTTGATAAGCTACCTGAGCTGGAATTGCCCAAAGCCGATACTGCCTTTTGCTGTTTAGGTACTACAATTAAGAAAGCCGGATCACAGGCTCAGTTTAGAAAAGTGGATCACGACTACATAGTGAACTATGCAAAAGCTGCTAAGAGTTCAGGAGTAGATTATTTTCACTTGGTTTCTGCACTAGGCGCAAATAAAGACTCCTCTATTTTTTATAATAAAGTGAAAGGAGAGACGGAAGAGGATGTTAAAAAAATAGGATTTGAAACCACATTCATCTATCAGCCTTCTCTACTAGTTTCTAAAAGAAAAGAGAAGCGTTTGGCTGAAAAAATGGGCATGGTAATCATGAAATTTATCAATCCAATAATGGTTGGGCCGCTAAAGAAATATCGTAGTATACATGTTTCTGTAGTCGCAGATGGAATGTACGCACGTCTTGATCACGATGAAGAAGGAGTGCATCATATTGAATCAGACAATATCTAACTACGACTTTTTATGGCAGCCTTCTTTATCTGAACAACACGCTTTTTTCTTATCCTTTGGTTGGCAGCACATAGGCAAATTCTTCTGAGCATCCATCTTTGCCTCTTTTTTATCGGTGCTATAGCCTAGTTCTGAAATAATAGTGTGAATTTCATCCTCTGTAATCTTTCGATCATTGTAACGGATGCTTAACATTTTCGTTTCTACATCCCATTCAGCAAATGAGATTCCTTTTACATCAAGAGCAGTTTCGATGCGCTCTTTGCAATCTCCGCATTGTCCTTCTACTTTTATTTCTGTGGTTATGTTTTTTGCAATGGCCACTATGCTAAAAAGCATCAGTGAGAATAGGGTTGTTAATTTTAATGTTTTCATAATTCTTTTATAAATGTACAAAAACCATTCCTAATTGAATGGATTTGAATATTCTTCGTTATTTAAAAAATCTTCGTCGGTTAATGTTTTCAAAAATGCAATAAGGTCACTTCGCTGCTGCGGACTCAGATATACCGAGTCTTGTAAAGCATGCATGTTAGGGTCTAAGTTTGCATTAAAATGTACACCATTTGCATAAAACTCGATGACCTCATCTAATGTTGCAAATCTTCCGTCGTGCATATAAGGTGCTGTCATTTCAATATTTCTCAAGCTTGGAACCTTAAACTTGCCGCGATCCTTAGGGTCTCCGGTGACACCTTCAAGACCAGGGTCGGTTGAGAAAGAGTCTAGTCCTGTATTCATTAATGCGCGAGTCATGAATAATGGCGCACTATGGCAATGGAAACAGTCTCCTCCCTTATTATTGGGGTCATTAGGATATGATTCCGCATTGAAAATTTCTAAACCTCTCATCTCAGCAGGAGTAAAATTGCTAAAACCTACTGTTCTCCCCAAGTCAAACTTAGAGTAACCGGATGTGATCGTCATCATGAATTGCTCTAAAGCCAGAGCAACATGCTCTTCATCGATCTCAGTTATATTAAATGCCTTTGCAAATGCTTCTTTATACATCGCATCCCTATTGAGTTTAACCAATAGGTAAGCAATGGTCTCATCCATTTCAATTGGATCTTTTATAGGTTCTATTGCCTGATGCCTCAATAACTCGGACCTGCCATCCCAAAAGAACCCATCTAAGTGCCACATGAGATTAAAAATGGGCATGGAATTTCTTCTTCCTTGATCTCCATTAATCCCCGTGCTGAACTGTCTTCCATTATCTGTAAATGCAAATGCTTGATTATGGCAACCTGAACAACTTAAGCTACTGTCTCCTGATAAAATAGGATCATAAAACAGCATTCTACCAAGCTCCACACCTTCTACTGTAGGCATATTATCCTTTGGAAAGTTGGGAGGTGGAAGATTCGGATTCTCGAAATAATCGTATGGTGTTTGCTCGTAGGGTGTAAGGGTGCCATTTACCTTACCCGTGCCGGGATCTTCCTTACACGAAGTAAATCCCGTTAAAAGTAAAATAACTGATATGCCCAGAAATTTATTCATTGTCTACTACTGAATTTACTTTAAACATGTCGCCCATATTACCTACTAATTTTAAGGTAACAGGATCTGTAGTGGAATGAGTGCTCATGCCATCTACTCCAATATCAAAGGTTTGAGGGTTGCTAAAAATTTCCTCATACATTAGCTCAAAATCTGCATTCATAGCTTTATTACCTTTAGTAAAACTTATTGGAAGTTCATAGTCTATCATATTCTGCGAACCCGCAATATGGAATACAAAGCTTTCTGATGAGTTTACATCTTTACCTTCTAAAGCGATAAATATATAGCCTCCAACCCAGCTCCAGTGTAAACTGTTATTCACCGAACTTAATGGGTGGTCTACCGGATACTGATTAGGATCGCCGTGATTGATGGCGCTATCTAGACCCAATGAAAACCCAACCGCTTTATAATCGCCTTTAGGTACATCTTTCAATGTAAATGAAATATCTCCATTTCTAGGCTGAAGTAGAGCGTATTGATCTTCCAACATAACTTTCTCATCGTTCGATTTAACCAGATAGAAGTTAGATAAAATATAACTAACACGAGTTATGTTGACGATATGATTGCCCGGAAGAACATACTCCCCTGAAGTCAGTTCGATATCTGCTCCGTCAAAAGTATGCGACATGGTTACGGTCATCTCCTGAACTTCTTCACCGTCATTTACAACGGGTGGTTCAGGTGGCTTCTCTTCACATGCAGTGAATACAAAGGCAGAAAGGGTTAAAATGTAAAATAGCTTTTTCATAATTTTAAATTAGGTACATCATTATTGCCATGGCCAACATCACCGAATCTTCGATGATCGTAACATAACTCATCGGTAAGTTGAAAACAGTACCTAAACACGCGCATTGAATTTGTCGCTTATTCGTGACTGCCAGAACTACACCAATCAGACTAACAAACATAATCAATGCTGTGATCAAATGTGTTAGTCCATTGTCAGGAAATAGAATATAAGCGAGTCCTAAAGCAAGCTCGATAAATGGGAAAAGAATCCCGTAAAATCGAAATCGCTTGGCTATGAGGTCGTAGCTCTGATATGCATCTGCAAATCCTTCTATATCCAGTATTTTAAAGAACGAAAATGTGATGAAGAAACCGGCCATGAAGTTGGCCATCCAAACCTCCGGCATAAACATGCCTGAAGCCAGCTCAATCATCAATGTTACTGTAACCAAATATACAACAACTATGATTAGCGGTTTGTAACTTCTGTTACTCTTTAAAGACTCATTACTCGCCGGAATTGTTGCATTTGAACCTCTTGATACCGTGTAGCTTCCAACTTTCTGAAGCTCTGCATTTATGTGTTCAATTTCAGGGATATTCGATCCGCTTATTGTACCTGAATTAGAATCAAGATCAATACTAACTTCGGTAACTCCACCTAAACTGTATAACGTTTTTTCAACTTTCGTCTTGCATCCGTTGCAAGTCATTCCTTCTATTTGTAGATCAATTGTTTCCATATTATTTCTCTTCCTTCTCTTTGTACTTTAATCTATATCTGAAACCACCATAAACCATTCGCCCAAAAATGGGGCCCCATACCAAGCCAGCATCAAATTCATCATTCCCAATATCATTTGCGAACTGTATAGGACTCTCTTGCTTGTAGTTCATGATGTTCTCCATTCCTAAATAAACTTCGATAGGGAACTTAAAGGTTTTACTCACCTGGAGATTCCATAAAAAGAAGTCCGGACTCATTTTCAATCTGTTAACCGTGGTATTTCCGTTCACTTCTTCATTATATCCGGGAATACGCTGTGGTCCATACCATTGTAAGGTTGTGTTTGCAGACCAACCTTTCCTGCTTCCCTGGGTGATATTAATAAAAGCTCTGTTTCTGGCTATGAATGCTTTGCTCATTCTGGTTTGCATTTCTTTACCTAAGCTGTGATTATAAAGCGTAGTAACATCAAACATTCTATAGGCCAACCTGATTTCAGTTCTTCTGAAAGGCTGTATATCAAGCTGTGCTTGCATACTATTGGATCGCGTTCCGTTTTTTTGGTTATAAAAATGCACTTCTCCCGGTATTTCTCGGTCAAATACTACTTCGTTCAAGAAACTGGTATGGAAATAATCCAGGAAAAGTGTTGCAGGAAAATAGCTGATCTTGAACTTGTGCTCAAAGCTAAGACCGGCATTCACAGCAACTTCCTGTTCTAAGCCATAAGCCCCAAAATCATTAGACGACTGAATTTCAAACGTCCGGTTTGAAACAAAAAACTGCTGATATTGTGAAAAGATATTAGCCGTTCTTCTGCCTATACCCGCTGAGGTTCTTAAGCTCGTATTGTCTTCATTAAATCTCCATTTGCTGTGAAAACGCGGCGTAAAAGTAATCCCATAAATGCTGTTATAGTCTGTTCTTGCACCTACGACAAAGCTTAACTGCTCCTTGGGTTGGTAGGTATATTCTGCGAAGATTCCCGGAACAACTTCAGTTCTTGAGAATGAAGTGTCAATATATGTTTCGTCCATTTGATCAGCTAGCATAGAAACACCGGTTTTTATTTTGTGGAAGGTATTGTTGATGATGGTTTCATACATCACATTTGCATAAAGAGAGCTAGCACGACCAACATACTGCGTGCTATTGCTTTCCGGACCATATCTTCCATCTAACCTTGAGTGATTCACTCTAAATTGCGATCCTAAGCTTCGATATGAATATTCAGGGAAGGTCTTTCCAAGCTTTCCCCAGACGTCAAACTGCTCGTTTTTTAGTTCGATGCCATAATCATTGGCTTCCTTGTTTTGAAGGTAATCCACCTGACCGGAAGTTTTCTCATCATTAGTATATGATGCATTAATCTGACCCTCGTAATTCTTGTCGCTGTAAAACTGCCAGCGATTCATAACAGCAACCTGTCTTCCAAATGGGTTGTCTAAGAATCCGTCATCATTTCGATCTTGCATGGTTCTGAACAAACCTACTCTGGCAAAAATTGAACTTGCTACTTTCTGGTTTATATTGAACTGATACATTAAGTCTGTCTCAGCTCTCCCCGATTGCGCTACAAACTGATCGAGGATGATTTTTTCTTTGCCAAAAGGCTTTTTCATTTCAATGTTGATCTGGCCGGCGATACTTTCATATCCGTTTACAATACTTCCGGCTCCTTTAGTGATTTGTATGCTTTCTACCCATGATGCCGGAATGAAACTCATCCCGTAATAACTGTTCAAGGTTCGCACGGCGGGCATGTATTCCCTGCTGATTAAGGTGTAAAAGCCGTCAAGTCCGAGCATTTTGATTTGACGTGTTCCGGTGATAGCATCACCAAAGCTCACATCAATAGCCGGAGCATTCTGAAAACTCTCACTTAGATTGCAACAAGCTGCTTTTTGGAACTCTCGCTCATCAAGATTGATGGTAGTTCTCGGCTCAATGCCTGAAAGTCCATAGGTTAGAAAACGAGAAAATACATTTACAGGCTCTAAATCACCTGCGGTTTTAAGTTTAATCAGATATACCGAATCGGTGTTTGTTATGACTGTAGTGTCAGATTCATAAGTGATAAAATTCACCACTAATAACTTACTTGTTTCTGATACCGGAATCTTGAAATATCCTTCAGCATCAGTGTAGATGCCGCTTAGCGTGTCGTGCCAATGCACAAATGCACCGGGTAGTGGGGTTTGTCTTTCCCGACTGGCGTCTACCACGACGCCTCTTAAACTATCTTGGGCTATTGCTTGAACTGAAGTCAGCAGGAGCAATAGCAATACTATTTTGTTTGATTTCATGTGTCATTAAATTCTGTAAAAAAAATGAATACTAAAGAGAGAATTTAATGATCTGCTAACAGCGGAATTGCTGCAACTTAATGTGTAGTGCCCGTTTAGAATCTTTGCTTAAACGGTAATCTTTTTTGAGATAGGCGTCTTTAGCGTCTTTAGTGAAAACGGTGAACTCGTATGGAAGCTCGGCTTCTATTTCGTTTGAAACAGAAACCTCGCTGTTAAGCATTAGGTCGCTGAGTACCATGTCCTGGCTTATTTCTTTTTGGTCGCAGCAACCTGTTTCACTTGGTGCTTTACAGCATCCGTGTTCAATAATGTCTTGGTCGAAAAGAGAGATAGACTCTATCTGCCCACAACAGTAGGAGAAGGTTGCTTGAATTCCAGTGGAGGAAATCAGCAAAAGAAATACGAGCGATATGGCTTTAAAAGCTCTGATGGTGCAAATTTACAATTTTGTACCAGTATAACGCAAGAAGTACGGTTCTAGTTTGTTATTGCTAGAACTTGTAAGAAAATCCAATACCAAAAGCCCGTTTGAATTGAATTCTGGGGCCAAAAGCAGTAGGTTCGCCTTGCTCATTGTACTCCGTAGGTACATCTACGTCATCGTCGTAAATGAGATGAGTGAATAGACTGGCACCGATGAACTTTGTGATTTTTAAATTAAAGGTAGTCTCCCAATTGACATCGATATTTTGCCTGTTATTGACGTTTTTATCGGTCCAGTTATTGAATAAAGACAATCTAGATTTCGCACTGAAATTTTCAGTGAAGCTTTTGTCGAAGAGCAGATTCATGTACACCCCAAACTCCGCTCTGTAGTTATCGCTGTAATACTGTCGGCCTTGGGCATCAGTTCCGTCGGGGATATAAGTGTGCTGAGCTGCTATACTGTCGTCCATCACAAATGTGAACTTTCCCGCAGCAGGTGAGAAGTAAATCGACAAATAATCAGTAGGCTTATAATCCATTCCTAATGATAAATTCAAATAAGCCGGAGCCATAAAATCCGATATTTTTGGTCTATTTTCATCTTCAACTGTGAAGTCGTAACCGGGAGCAAATTGGGTGTTAAAGTTTAATAAACCCGCATAATTAAGTTTGTCTGTAGCTCTCAAACCAAACTTGGTTAGAAAGTCGATCTTATCCTCGTTCTTTCTGTAATCTTCTCCTTCTTGCTTAATTAATCCATAGGCAATGTCTAGTGAGTTGTCCCAAGACAGTTTGTTCTTTTTGTAGTTAGCAAATACATTGCCTGTAAAGGTCACTGAGTTTGCCTGAATACCTCCTGCAGCCCAATTTTCAAAGCCTACAGAGTTGAAGTTGATTGAAGTGAATCCACCCTTCTTCCAGTAAACAGGGGGTTTAAGAGCTGCAATCTGACCCTCAATGTTCTTGATTACCAGGTTAATGGAGTCTTTTTGTGCTTTCACCTTTTTGAGTTCAGCCTGCTTCTGAGCAAGCGTGTCGATTTGAGCCATACCCTGAAAAACTGTTAGGATACAGATCATTCCAAATAGAAACTTTTTCATGTTGTTGTGATTATTCGTAGGATAGTAAAACTTGGTTCTTGTCTACCTTGGACTGTTTCTCAACGCTAATTTGTCCAATTACACCTTCATGCGGTGCTTTTAAAACATTCTCCATTTTCATTGCTTCAAGAATGATGAGATCATCACCTTCTTTCACTTCTTGTCCCGGCTCAATTAAAATGTCCAAAACAAGACCCGGCATAGGAGCTTTAATGTCTTTTTGTTTTTTCTTACCTGCAGAGAGTCCCATCGACTTCAATAATTCTTCCAATTTGAAGGTGTGATGAGTTTCAAATACTCGCCCATTTACTTTAAGACTCAAATTCCCATTTAAATGGTCTTTTTTGAGTATTTCTATGAGATAAGATTTATTGTCAAGTAATAAATGGTACTGATTTTTATCGGTTTTTATCAGATCAGATAATACCTCTTTGCCATTAACAGAATAGGCATTCTCTTTGGTTTTACCTATTTCAATGGTCTGGTTTTGTACCTTAATTTTAGCCATTTTCTATAGGGCAAGATTACAAATATTTTATTAAAACTTCGTCCATTGCTTTGCGTTTGATATCCGGAACTTCTGCATTTTCTGCGGGATATCCTACAGGAAGCAAGAGGAATGCTTTCTCATTCACCGGACGCTCGAGTAAGTCTGCAAGGAAATTCATAGGAGAAGGGGTGTGGGTAAGCGTAACCAGTCCGGCCTGATGTATCGCCGTTATAAGCATGCCTGCGGCGATGCCCACGCTTTCACTTACGTAATAATTCTTCGATTTACTGCCGTCTTCATTTAGGTCGTACGACTTCTTAAACATTACAATGAGATAGGGTGCGATCTCCAGAAATTCTTTATGCCAATCAGTTCCGAAAGCTTTTAGATCTTCCAACCATTCATCGCTCATTCTTCCATTGTAGTTTTCGTATTCTTCTTTTTCTGCTGCTTCGCGAATTTTTGACTTTAGAGCATCTGATCCGATGAGGCAAAAAGTCCAGGGTTGTTTATGAGCACCACTTGGCGCAGTGGATGCTGTCATGATGATGTTTTCCATCACCTCCAATGGCACATCTTTATCGCTGAAGAATCGTAGACTTCTGCGCAGATCCATCTGATGATAGAAGTCCTTCGACTTTTCTATCATCTGTTCGGAGTTGTATGATGTGTGATGTTTATAAGGCTTGAATCCCTCGCTCATGAAGCAAAGTTATAGCTTATACTGTATTGGCATCGTCAATCTTTTCAATCTTAATGTTTTCAAATTCCTCGTATTTAATGTGCTGGGCACCTGTGATTGCAGTGGCTACCATGGTTCCTAAACAGATCAGCCAAATCGCGAAAACAGCCTTGGTTCCTATTCTTCGGTAGGGTGTATCGAAAATGAAACTGATTAAATAATAGGCAACAGCCGCAAGGGGAATTAATATCACAAAAAGCAGCGAGATAAGGAACATGATAGAGAGCACAGAAGATTCAAATAGCTGGGGCATAGAGAAAATGGAAGATCTAAGATGAATGGTTCCTCCGCTTATTGCCGAAATAAAGAATGTGATCAGCGCAACACCTGCTATTACTAGTCCTACAAGGATAAATGCTCCTGCAATCTTGCCTAAACTGTATACTAAGTTTTGAAATGCAGTACCTATTTGGTGCACTCCGCGACTCAAATTAGAGTTTTTTTTTATGTTGTTGGCTACTTGCTCGGCCTCATTTCTTACTTTTTTGGCGATGCTATCAATATCCAGATAATCACCGCGCATTCTACTGCGATCTTGAGGTGTTTTAGCTTCCGGTACTACGATCCAAAGTAGGATATAGATCGGTAATCCAAATCCGAAGATGATAAAGGCAAGGATAAACGCTAGTCGAACCATGCTGGTGTCTAAACCAAAGTAAGCTGCTAAACCGGAACAGATACCACCCAATATTTTATCATCCCCATCTCGAAACAGTTTTTTAGAGTGATCTTGATATTGTTTTTGCTGTCGGTATTGTGGTTCAGCCTCTTCTTCGGCTTCTTGGTCCATATCGCTGGGGCTCCCCATTATTTCAATGGTTTCATCTACTTCTGCCATATCTATGAAGGTCTTTCCCGCTTTTATTTTTTGGATGAACATTTCCGCGATTCGAGCTTCGATATCTTCAAAGATTTCGTTGCCACTATCGGTATTGCTGAAGTGTTTTTCGACAGAATCGAGGTAATTCCGCAGCTTTTCATAAGCCACTTCATCTATTGAGATTGCCTGACCGGCGAGGTTAATTTGTATTATTTTATGCATGAGTTGATGTCAATTTTGTTACGGATGAGGTAAGTTGATTCCAAGTTTTATGAAGTTCATTAATAAACACCTTCCCGGTTTCGGTGAGGGTATAGTATTTTCTGGGCGGGCCTTGGTCGGATTCTTTCCAGGCATAGCTAACCAGCCCTGCGTTTTTGAGTCGGGTGAGTAGGGGGTAGAGGGTTCCCTCCACCACAATGAGTTTGGCATCTTTAAGGCTGAGAATAATATCGGAAGCATATACTTCTCCTTTGCTAATCAGCACTAAGATACAGTACTCCAGTATCCCTTTCCTCATTTGCGACTGTGTATTTTCTAAATTCATTAGGTAATGCAAATATATGTACATAAAAAGGTATTATGCAATACAAAGTACTATATTTCTGGATGAAAGCCCTTCGGGTTTCGATAAAAATGCCACAGTGAGATAATACTTTGCTTAGTGAGAGCTGCAGACTCCAGAATAAACAGAAAGCGTTCTAAACAGTTCCACCTTCGCTGAAGCTACGGTGGATATGGATCCTCTGCGCCTATTTCTCTGCGAGACAATACTTTGCTTAGTGAGAGCTGCAGACTCCAGAAT
>JAAEYY010000026.1:0-16625 GCA_018223105.1 bacterium
TTAGTCTGATCCTGCAAGGAGGTTTAGAAACAGTGAAGTCACAAGTCACTGGAAATCTTTATTTAACTGCTCGAAAGGCTTCAATTCCAACCACATTTGACGAAGCTACTTGTAAGTCATTAATGCAAACTAAGATGCCTGGCAACATTGAAAAGGTATCTGTGGATCCCTACGAATACACCATAGAAGATTCAGGTGAAGTAATTACACTGGAGCATTCATGGAAGTACAATCCTGACGAGCAAAGTATGGAGGAAGCAGTCTTCGAACCTCACAAGGAAGTGGGTGTAGAGGCTTAATTCTATCACCTTAGAAGAAATAATTAAAAGGAGTATCCATTCGGGTGCTCCTTACTTTTTTCAATTAAAATAATCATTAAAATTATTATGGAATTACAGTTTAGGAAGTCTTCACGAGAACAAGTGAAGATGAAGATGGCAATCACCGGACCATCCGGTAGTGGCAAAACCTATAGCTCTTTATTGATAGCTAAAGGATTGTGTGGCCGATGGGATAAAGTATGCCTTATTGATACTGAAAATGGATCTGCAGATCTGTATGCTCATTTAGGTGACTTTAACGTGATAAGCATGAAAGCTCCTTATAGTCCCGAGAAATATATTAACGCTCTGGAGCTATGCTCTCAACGAGGTATGGAAGCCGTTGTAATAGATTCTATCTCTCATTGTTGGGAGTTTTTGGTAGAAGCTCACTCAAACATGGTCGGTAATAGCTTCGCTAATTGGGCGAAGATTACTCCGCGGCACAATTCTTTTATTCAAAGCATGCTTCGAGTACCTTTTCATATAGTAGCGACCATGAGGACCAAAACAGACTACGTGCTAAACCAAAAGGATAATAAGTACGTGCCTGAAAAAGTAGGTCTAAAAACGATTCAAAGAGATGGTGTTGACTATGAATTCACCTTAGTATTTGATCTTGATATTAAACATCATGCTTCGGCTTCGAAGGATCGGACGAACATGTTTATTGATAAACCTCAGTTTACTATAACAGAAGATACTGGTAAGAAGATCATGGAGTGGTCCAAGCAAGGTGAACCTAAGGAGTTCGCTATTCGAATCCGAGAATGTAAAACGATGAAAGAGCTTCTTCAGCTTTACAAGGATAACCCTGGTACTATGGAGACGTATAAGAGTGATTATGCTACGAAGAAGGCTCATCTATTAGCCTCTGAAGCTCTATTGGAAGGTCAATTAAAAACACAGGAAAATGGAAAAGCGTAATCAGTTTATCACTGCAAATACACTAGGTGTGGATGTAGAAGAAATAAGAGAAGAGCATGTGATTCCAGTGCATTTAAAGGATAATGAGCCTATGATATCTCATAATCAGTTTATTGACGCTGTATGTGAAGCTTCTAATGGGCTATTTGGAGCTATCTCTAGCCCCGTGGTGAGAGTTTCTCATCCAATCAAGGGAAGAGTGCCAGAAGCTCGAAATAAGCCTTCTAAGGATCTTTTACCACATGAGATGACGCTGTTCTATGAGCGCATGGCTTGGACTGCGAGTTTCCCTGAAATTAAGAAGCAATTCGGAGATGAAACTCTAGAACTTACTATCGGTGGAGTTAAAGCTTACAACCTTGATAATGCATATTCAGTAAAAGGAACAGTGGAGCATTTTAAGATCTTCATCGGATTTAGAAACATGGTCTGTACGAATCTTTGTGTTTCCTCGGATGGATACTTAGATGATGTAAAGGCTCGAGATGCTGAAGAAATTGCAAGAATTGCAAAATTGCAGTTCGAACGTTTTCATGTAGATCATACAGCTACTCATCTGAATGAATTGAGATCTTACTCTTTGTCCGAGGCTGAATTTGCACATGTTTTAGGTAGAGTGAAACTCTTCAATGCAATGCCAGCGAAGATGAGGAATGGTTTACCTGAAATCGGTTTGTCTGATTCACAGTTGAATACCGTTGCTGAAGAGTATTTCAGTGATGAGATCCACGGAGGACAAGAGGGACGGATAGACCTCTGGCGAATGTATAATTTGCTTACGAGCGCTAATAAATCTTCCTATATCGACACCTTTCTTGATCGCAATGTGAAACTTTTTGAAGGGATAGTGATGTTGAAGGAGGCTATCAAGACCTCCCAAAATAATTACTACTTAAACTGAAATCACAAATGTCAGAACTGATCATTATTATGGCTAATACTTCATATAAGTTGTTAATTAGCCGAATGCTTCATAGTGATTCTTTTCTCATTGTAGGTGCAGCTGGTAGACTACTTAGATTGTACTGCCCATTTAAAGTGAGATGTATCAAATCGGCTACTAGAATAGAGAAAGGTAAGATCTATGATGTACAACGAGTGGCATTTTCAGACCTGTGGAGGTTTCAATACTTCATTAACGGAGAACTTCATAATTACGAGTATTTTGAGCTTGTTTAGATATGGCCCACCTCTGGGATGGGGTGGGTTCAGTCTTGACAATAACACTTAACACCATGAACCTCTCCTATTCCGCCGCAAATTGTACACACCATCGTCTCTCTGGATTCACTGTACTTGTAGATTGACATAGTATCTTTTTGCACCTCTCTTTTGCCAGTTGCTTTGCACTGTTTACAATCTTTGCCGTCATAATTTACTCCTCGACCACGACAATTTGTACATTCGTTTGAGTCATCGCCAAATAAAAAAGAAAACAATCCCACCCTTATTTTTTCTTAGAAATATAAGAAATAGTTTTGATTCTGTCAAATTAAATAATTTCAAACTACAAACCCAGATGATCTTTTAAATCATCTAAATTACCTCCATTTTCTTTCCACGAATCATAGTCACCCAACTGACCATCAGTAAGAGCATTAAAAGTATCTTCCTCGTGGTTATCGGCGGAACTGAATATCCACGGCTCTTCTATGGTGTATGGATCATCATCCAATGGTTCAAGTAAAATATCGTGTTCAATAAAATCATAAATTAGAGCCTCGGTATTATAGCCAATTGGTAATTTCAAAATTGTTTCGCATGAAAAACCACTGAACACAATCTTCTCCATAGATTCCACATTTACAATTTCTAAGGGAGATATTCCACAATAAAATTTTGAATTATCTAATCTTGAAAACGTTACTGTCTTCAAACCAAATTCCTGCAGAAGCATCACCAGAAGATACAAGTTTATAAAACTAGTGTTTAGACCAAAATATAGACTCATGTTATCGTTCGGATCACCATGAAATGTATTTTTTTGAGTTACAAATTTTATATCTAGATGATTCAAGATATTTCTCAACTCATAAATATTGTCAAGCTGTTCACTCAGGATCAACGAACTTCCTTCATTCTTAAAAAGCCTAAATGCTTCTAGGTTACTTAGAAATCTTGGAACTTCAGGCAAGAATAGTTTTTCTAGCTGCTCCTTTTTGCTATTTGTGGCCATATATGTAGTGCTTTTTGTCAAATTTAATAAAGAAAAAAATGTTATCCATTCCAGAAATAAAACTATCCCTCGTACTAGAGGGAACAACTGATGAACTCGTCCAGGTTACTTGTTCTCAAGATTTATATGATGCAGTCTTACCGATGTTTGATGTTCATACTATCGACTATATCGAAGAAATGATTCTCGTCTGTTTAAACCGGGCGAACCGGATCATCGGTTTTTTTAAAGTGAGTAAAGGAGGTCAAACGGGAACCGTATGTGATCCAAAAGTGGTTTTCAGTATTGCTTTGAATTGCGGTGCGTGCTCTATTGCTCTAGCCCACAATCATCCTTCAGGTAATTTAAAGCCAAGTCAGGCTGATCTTAAACTTACTCAGAAAGTAAAGGCTGCGGGTAAACTACTTGATATTGTTCTCATGGACCACCTTATAGTAACCAGAGCTGGGTATCATGGGATGGCGGATTATCGGGAGCTTTGAAGTGTATTCAATTAAATAATCTCTTTACCTTCACTATTCACCTGAAACGTTCTTTCCGATGTTGAGACCGTAGCAACACCATTATTGAAGTAAGATGCAGTTTCAAACTGACAATCAATAATAATTTCACCTTTAGTATTGATATAACCTCTCTTACCATTTTTAGATATACATGCAAGACCTTCCGAGAAAGGATACGCATCTTCAAACTGAAAATCGATCACAACATTTAATTCCGGATCAACATACCCCCACTTATTGTTCTCTTTTCTCAAAGTCCAGTCAGAAGAATTGTACTCAGAAGTGAAGGTAAACTTTAAAGTCTCATTATCACTATTCCTTGTGTCTTTTAAGACTAGTTCTTCAGGTTTATTCTCGAGATTTTGGGGTGGTTTCTCTGGAGGTGATTTGATTGAAGTATTTCGAGAGTTTAGCTCATCTTTTAACGCATTCAGCACACCAATGACTGGATCCGTTTTATGTGTATTATCTGAAGAAGTTGTGTACTTCTCCTGAACAACAAATAATAAATGATTAACGGTTCCATCTTGCTGCAATACTAAGAACTCTGTACTCAGATACACTATATTATAGAGGATCGACGAGTTTTCAAAACTGAGAATTACGCTATTAGTGGCATGAACAATACTATTCCAGCTTCCCTTCTCGACTACACCATTTTTAATTTTTAGTAACTCTCCATCCTTATTAAAAATGAATACCACTTTGGCTTTATCGGTTTGCTCATTTACATAGAACCATGATTTGTTCATTAGCTGAGCCTCATCGAACATTTTTAAGGCAACCGAGTTTGCTTTAGGTAGAATGGTTTTAAGAAATTCAACTATTCTGCTCATAGAATCTTGTTGGAGGCCGATTAAGAATCAAACAAGGTTCAAAATTAAAAGATTAGTTGTAAATATATACCCGGTGGTTACTCGTCTTCCGGCTCCTTGTCTTTCCCTAAAATTCTGTTGAATACCATTATTACAAAGAATATTACTCCAATAAATAAGAACAAGGCCACCATTCCCCAGAAAACTTCTTCACGAGAAGTATGCAGAGGTGGATAGGCTATACATTGATATACAGAGGCAAGGGAAAAGACTAAAGTTAAGACTGATGATTTCATTGCGTACTGCTGTTTTTCAAGAGTCTATCGCGTAACCGGCTTGCATCTGAATATTTACCATATGTGATGTGAGCTTTTTTATCAATGAGAGACTTACCAATAATACTTAATTGGTTCGAAGTAAAAATATCTAAATTTTTGAACATAGTTTCAGGGTGACATGGATCAGTTTTTGGGTCGTAATTGCTACGGTCTAAAAAATATTGAGCGTAATCACACTCCATAATCGACGAAGCGTCTACATTAGTTGTTCCATATTTGGACTTATACTTTACAATGAAAAAATAGTATGGTCCTCCCTGTTTATCATCGAGTTTGTGAACTATAAATTCTGGATAATCTTCATATAGTTTGATGTCTTCAATTCCCGAAAATTTATTGCTACTTCCCGAATGATCTTCATTTTGTGAAGCTCCTAGTTTCCTTAAATCTTCTCGAAGCTTATTTAATTCTTGTTGTTCAAAATACTTCGTCTGATCGTCGTCACTAAGTTTTTGGATTTCTGACTTACTTAAAGGGATACTAGGGTCAAATTCTTTAGTTTGAGTGTCAGATTCTGAAGACTGATTACTACAATGTTGCAGATTGAGCATTAGAAAGAAAAGCAATACACTCTTGGTGATGTTTGACTTCAAGAACTTCATGGTCAATGCTAAAATACAAAAGAAAATAACGAACAGGACATATATGCTCTGAATATTTTTCTCTTGCTCCTTTAACGTAGCACCGTGACTGAGGATGAACTTCTTAAAAAGTTAGGTGAGCGTATTATAGAGCTTAGAGAAGAACGAGGCTTTACTCAAGCTGAATTTGCTCGAAAATTAGATATTGAAGATTCCTCACTTCGCCGGATTGAAAGTGGCCGGACTAATCCTACTACTAAAACTTTACATAAAATAGCCACAACACTGCATATCCATATTCAAGAACTATTTGTGAATAACGACTAGTTACCAATTCATTAGGTAAAAATAAAAGTCGATAGAAAAATGTATTCTTCACTAAGTTTGTTCGATGGAGTTCATTCACCAAATCTTTTCAGGGCTTTTCAGCTCAAGTGTAATTATTGCACTAATTGTCTTTTCTGGGAGAAAGTATATTGATAGATATTTTGCATCAACACTTACTCAGTTTGAACATGATCTAAGCCTGATAAAAGCGCAACATGATATAAAATTCTCCATCTTACATGAAGAAAGGGCTAAGCAGTGTAGAAATTTATATCTGCAGATTAGAAAACTTGAAAGTTCATTAAATACTTACACTACCATCTTTCAAGGTCCTGGTTGGCAGGAAGACAACGAGAGGTTTCAAAATGTATTAAATGAGAGAATTAATTTACAAGAACAAATTGAAGATAATAGAATCTATTTCACAGATGAATTTTGCCTTGAACTTGAAGCGATCTACGAAAAGGTTGAGACTATAGTTAGAAGAATGGAAGAAGCAAAGCTGCTTCAGATGAGATACGAACAAGGAGACATGAGTGTAGGTTCGCGTCCAATATCAATATGGAGAGAACAAAATGAGGAAGTTCTTGTAGGATTTCGGAGTTTAAGAAGGGATTTAGCTAATCAATTTAGAAAATTGATAGGTGTCGAGATTGGGTAAGAGTATACAACTAACTTTAATTGATGCATCTGTTTTGTGTGGTATTCAAGTATATAAATATGGTCAAACTTTGAGTTTTGAAATTTTTCTATTCCATCAGGCTTGAAATCTGCGAATTGAGACGCCTGAGAACCATCGGCAACAAGTAGAAGCCAGTTTTCATGATAATTTGCTTTGTATTTTGAAAGTTTACGTTCCTTATTATTAATAGCATCTGCAAGACTTTCTAATGGCAGAGAACCTGAAATCACTGTTGTGTTTCTAGAGAATCCAATTGAACCTGCATTGTCACTTCCCCATATAGTTATATTACTTGCATACGGTGGCAGATCATTTTTGGGCACTGTATTATCATAAAAGCCTCCGACTTTACCAGGGTTGTATTTGACACAAATGTTTAATAGTTCTTTAGCAACATCTTGAATTGAAACGGGTCTAGGTGCTAATTTCTTACCATAAATAAAGGTAACCCAGACTCTTATAATACCATGTTTGCATGGATCATATAGCTTTTGGACTTCTTCTATTAGTTTATTGAATGAAGCAAGGTCTCGCATGACACTCTGACCTTGCTCAGTCATCAAGATTGAGTGTTCAAGTGAAATTTGTTTTCCTTCCAATTCAAATAACAAATCTGGCGGGTCTGTTGATGCTGGCCTTAATGAATCAGTTTCAATACCTAATATTGAAAGCAAGCTGCTAGCGTGATTAATCTCAATGTCTTTCTGATAATCTTTTGTCATATGGTTTCACCAACCTTTGATCTCAAGTTTTGTAGGGTATCCTACAAATTTCAGATTTTTTTCTGTGATTACGTGTTTAACATATTCGACATGTTCCATAGTTGTAGCAATTGAATCATGAATGGTGTAAACCGAACAATGAGGTAGTTCTTGGTAGACTCTCGGGACCAAACATTCAATCATGATATGAGATTCTATTCTCTGGAGCGTTTTAGCGAGTGAGCTCAAGTCTTTTCTCTTTAAGTCTTCCCCGTAGCTTCATATTAGCTAGAAATAGTATTTGAGAACAATATATAACACTAGATTTGAAAAATGGAAGAAAAAATGGTCAATGCAGGTAGCATAATAATAGCGCAGGTTATAGAGAAAGATAGAAACTTCAGAACTACTAAAAACACTTACATTGGAACGTTGAAAAAAGATTGGATTTATTCGTATCCACGCCAAGCAAATTGTGTGTTTGAATATTACTATGATGTAAATACCTCTAAAATTGAGAAGGATTCGTATGTCCCAACTGAGTGGATTGTCGAGTTTAGATATTTAGAAGAATGTTAAACAGCCTATTTTCATATTAACATCATCGACTAAGGTCTTTATTCAACAGATACTAATGGGTTCATTTTATATGTTGAAAAATAATTTCAATGTTCGTCAAATGTTTGGACATAAAACAAAAAAGCCTCGCAAGTTCAAGACTTACAAGGCTTTACAGATTTTACTAGCGGTCCGGACGGGACTCGAACCCGCGACCCCCTGCGTGACAGGCAGGTATTCTAACCAACTGAACTACCGGACCAGAATGTTATATATGGTCTGTAATCTAAGTATTGTACCTATTAGGTATTCTACCAACTGAATGCTGACAAAAGCTTTGCTTTGTCTGCATCCTGACATTCTAATTTGAGCAAAGCTCAAAAGAATTGTCTGGACTACCGGACCAGAATGTTTATGTGGCCTGTAATCAAAGTATCTTACCTATTAGGTATTCTACCAACTCTTGACATTCTTTAAAATTTACTTCAAATAATGTCCCGATTACAAAACCAAAATTAAATGAACATAACGGGATTTTACTCCCTATTCCCTTAAAAGGTTTGCAAATATAAATCTCTGATCAATTTTTCAAATTCATTTTCAATTTTTTATTTCTATTCCGCTTTTCTTTCTGCTTTAAAACATATTGCTAACCTTCGCAAAATGCTGCTAGCGGTTGACATCTACTACCATTCGGACAATTCTGCAACTTGTATTGGTGTGCTCTTTAATTGGACTGATTTGGAACCTAAAAAAGTGATAAAAGAACATTTAGACTCGGTTGAGCCCTATGTGCCGGGATCTTTCTACTTAAGGGAACTTCCATGTATTCTGGAAATTGTAAAGAACGTAGATCTAAAAACTTTGGAAGCAATAATCATCGACGGTCATGTTTACCTTAAAGACGACGAGCCGGGACTTGGAGCGCATCTTTATAACACATTAGACCACAAAGTTCCAATTATCGGCGTAGCCAAAAGAAAATACTTTGCGCATTCCGACCTTAGCCGTGCTATTCTTCGTGGAATGAGCAAAACTCCACTTTACATCACCTCAATTGGATTAGATATTGATGAAGCTAAACGAAAGATTCTGGACATGCCCGGGACCTTTAGAATTCCGCATATGCTCAAAACTTTAGATCAACTTACCAAGCAAAAGAAATAGCTCCTTCCTCGATTTTTAAAGTTTTTAATTCCCATTTTGCTCCAACTTGATACCTTTGCCAACTTAATTCGCAAGGAAAATGCCTGTATTACTAGATTTTGAAAAGCCCCTCGAAGAATTGTACGAGCAGCTTGAAAAAGCACAGGCCACGCACGACAAAGGCAAGGTGGACATGAGCGATACCATTTCTCAGCTCGAGAAAAAAATTCAAGGTGTTCGCAAAGATTTATATAAAGACCTCACGGGATGGCAGAAAGTTCAAATCTCTCGTCACCCGGACAGACCCTACACGCTCGATTACATCGCGGGAATGTGCAAATCATTTGTTGAGTTGCACGGAGATCGCAATGTGAAAGACGACAAGGCAATGGTAGGTGGTCTAGCCTCAATCGACGGGCAAGCTGTGATGATCATCGGTCATCAAAAAGGAAGAAATACCAAACAAAGACAATATAGAAATTTCGGGATGGCCAATCCTGAAGGATATAGAAAAGCACTTCGATTAATGAAAATGGCGGAGAAATTTAATCTTCCCGTTGTTACCTTAATCGATACTCCAGGCGCATCTCCGGGTCTTGAAGCCGAAGAAAGAGGTCAGGGTGAAGCTATCGCTAAAAACCTTCTGGAAATGGCTGTGCTTGAAGTACCTATCATCTGTATTGTAATTGGTGAAGGAGCTTCCGGTGGTGCGTTGGGCATCGGCGTTGGCGACCGTGTTGCCATGCTCGAAAATACTTGGTACTCTGTAATTTCTCCGGAAAGTTGTTCATCCATTCTCTGGAGAAGTTGGGATTACAAAGAGAAAGCTGCAGACGCATTGAAACTCACTGCTTCAGACATGCATGAAAATGGCTTAGTAGACCTTGTGATTCGCGAACCTTTAGGTGGTGCACACAACAATCCCGAGGCAATGTATAAAAGCTTGAAGCTTGAGATCAAAAGAATGATCAAAGAGCTTTCTGAGATGTCGACCAAACGTTTGATTGATCAAAGAATCAAGAAATTCAGCAACATGGGTGCTTATGCCGATGTTGAAGAAGAAATTGCTAAATAATCTTTGGCTTCCGGGCCTAGATTGAAAATCAGATCTAAAATGCTGAGATGGGGCACAAAACCCTGTCGATCATCAAATACTTGAGGATATGCCTTTAATTCCATTTTGGGTACTTCTGAGTAATACGACTCGGACTCAAAATCCAAGCTATAATCATCTGCAATTTTTAGCATTTTTCGAATAAGTTCAAAAGCCTTGAGATTAAAATCCATAAGCTTTTTCTCTTTGGTTTGAAACAACTCCTCTAGTCGGAAATTGTAATAAATATAGAAAGGAGATTTTCTGTAGGATGATTCTATTCCTCGCCAATGATTCACCATCCAGTCTTCTGAATAGTTAATTTCCACATCTTTGTAAAAACCTTTTCGAGTGCTTTTCACCGTAGGTACAGAAAGTTGCAAGGTTTTATTCGGACCTGTAATGGTATACTGGCTCAAAGAACATTGTTTTTGAAAAGTATGATTTAAATGAAGTACTCGTTCATCTGACTTTAGCCAGGCTCTCCACCAAGAAATTGAACCGATGCAATCTAAATTCATATTTCAATCTTTTTAAAGGAGGATAACTTGCCTCGCTCTTTCAACTTAATTAATAGTGAAGATTGACTCTTTCCAAGAACAGGATGGATAATGTCAGGTATAATTTCAGCCAGTGGTAGAAGCACAAAATCTCGATCTGCTATTTCAGGATGAGGAACCACTAACCCTTCTTCCTGAATAACACGATCTCCGAAATACAAAATATCAATATCAATCTTACGCGGACCCCATTTCTCGTGTCTTTCCCTACCCAATTTCGCTTCTACATCATTCACGATGTTCAAAGCCTGCTCTGCACTTCCCTCCCATTCAAACACCAGCGCCATATTCAAAAAAATAGCCTGATCTGTTTTACCCCAGGGTGCCGTTTCATATACTGAGGATCTTAAAATCACATCACCAAAACTTTGACTCAATAATTTTTCCGCCTTGATCAGAAAATACATTCGATTGCCCAAATTCGATCCAAGCGATAAGACCAAGCTATTTTTCTGTATTTTCGTTTCGGAAATGGACATTTCAGAGTATATATGGATTATTGGTGCTGTTCTATATTTCTTGTTCAGCAGGGGCAAAAGAAAAGAAGAAAGTCCGAATGCTCCTAAGCCTAAGAGCAAAAAACAAAGCAGACCACGTAAAAGCTTAGAAGATATTCTGAAGGAACTCTCAGGAGAAGGTGAATTTGTGCCTCAGCCAGAACCTGTTGTTAAGAAAAAACCGAAAGCCAGATCTCGTAAAAAAATTGAAATTCACGAACACAATGAAATTTATGAGGATACCATCAATCACGATGGCGACACCGGCGAAACCATTGAAATACTTCGCGAAAAATTAGAAAGTGAAAGAATCCGAAGATTACAACTGGAAGAGTATAAACGGGATTTTGATTTGCAACAAGCGGTGGTTTACGATGCCATTATGAATAAGCCTTACGACTAAAATCAGTCCTCTTCAACTTCAACCTTTCCTCTAAACACCCAATATTTTTGTCCGATAAAGTTGAACACGCTGCTTACTGCGGTCGCGATGAAGAAGGCAATGAATTTATCCATTTTCATTGCTAAACGAGACACCAATTCACCTGCATCCGTTTTTGTGCTGATAAACATTTCAGTGTTGGGCAAATAATCTAAAGCTAAGCTGTTCACTCCAACATTGATCAGCATAGAACCTGCATAAAGAACCACAAACCAGATTAATCGCGTGGTATTTTTATCTGTTTGTCGCCAGGTCCAGTACTTATTGAGATTATAAGTAACAAAAGTTCCTGAAAGGAAACTCAAAGCCTTACTAATATCAACCGAAATAAACTGCGAGAGTAGGTAATACACGAACAAATCAACGCAGACTGCGCTGATTCCGACGAGTCCGAATTTGGTTAACTCCTTACTGGTCTGATAGATTGGCATTAGGGCTGCAAAAATAGTTGATTGTCTTTTATCTCAGCCTCCATTCCTAAACGCAATGCTAAATTAGGCTGAATATGACCTGCTTCAAGACCAAAATATACCGGATAACTATATTCAGCAACATGCTCACTTATGATCTCAACTGCGGTCTTACCGAATGGAATGGTATTATCGTTCATGTCGCTCATACCACCAACAACCAAGGCCGCTAAATCCTGAAGCATTCCACCCCTTTTCAAGTTCACCATCATACGGTCTATATGATATAGATACTCATCCAAATCCTCCATAAACAAAATCTTCCCTTTGGTATCTATTTGCGAAGGAGAACCCATGATGCTGTAGAGTATGCTCAAATTCCCTCCGACTATTTCGCCTTTAGCATTTCCGGGCTTATCCAGTCCGTTGTAATTCAAATTATACTTTAACTCTTCACCCATAAGTGCTTGAATTAAAGACTCATTAGAGTATACTTCATTTGCATCCTTACCTTGCATATTCACCGGCATAGTTGAGTGAATAGTAGGCACTCCAATTTTATTCAAGGTGGAATGAAACACTGTAAAATCGCTATAACCACACAACCATTTATGTGATTTTTTCAAAGGACTGAAGTCGAGTTGATCTATAATTCGAGCTGCACCATAGCCTCCTCGGGACGCTATTATAGCTTTAATTGAAGGATCGTTTATACAGGACTGAATATCTGACACTTTCACCTCATCCTTTCCCGCAAACTGATTCCATTGATCATAGACATGAGGACTAAGGATCACTTCAAATGCTTGTTCCTGTAGAAACTGAATTGAAGGTTTTAGTTCATCTTCAGTAATCCACCTGGCAGGTGAAACAATGGCAATTTTATCTCCTTTTTTAAGATACACGAAGCAAAGGTATGATTTGGCTTTGGAAATGAACATTCTACTCAATATCAACCTGGTCCGGAGCCTAACGTCTCCGGACACGTTATCTCCAATCCACACGCTAATGTTATAGACAGACACGCACATTTGACTTTATCTAAGCATAGTTACCAAGACGATGTACTTGGTTATTAAATTTTGAGTATTGGTTATTTTCTGGAACCTGCCAGCCGGCGGATTGATATTTGAAATTTCTTTAGCTGTTCTTCCCTTGATTTCTATTCAAAAAATCAGAAGGACGCTTCAAACCGTTTACAACGATGAAACTCCTGTATTAAGTCGTAATTCTTGAAAATTGAAGATTTAATTTTGAGATTTACTTGGGTTTTGGTACTTCTAATGTGGTGTTTTTCTGGTGCTTGTAATTTCTGAATTGATTATTCCTTGAAGCATGCCTTCGTCATCCGAAGCTTCAGCGTAGGATGGCCTGCCTCCCGAAACGAAGAGTAGGGAGGTAATTTGTTAATTGGAACTTCCTTCAGGACTCCTCAAACAGATTCTCAGCTACTTTATTTAGACTCCTCCTAAACATTCCTCAATCCTAAGCGTTTTGATAACAGAAAGTTTACATTTGCGCCAAATTTCACAGGAATGAATTTTGATTTATCAGAAGAACACGAAATGATCCGTCAAGCGGCGAGAGATTTCGCACAGAACGAATTATTACCCGGAGTTATTGAAAGAGACAACGAGCAGAAATTCCCTGAAAAGGAAGTTCGCAAACTTGGCGAACTCGGATTTTTAGGAATGATGGTAGATCCAAAGTACAATGGTGGTGGAATGGATACCATCTCCTACGTGCTTGCTATGGAAGAGATTTCTAAAATCGATGCAAGTACCAGTGTTGTGATGAGTGTAAACAACTCATTAGTTTGCTGGGGACTCGAAACATTCGGTTCTGAAGAACAAAAAGAAAAATTCTTGAAGCCTTTAGCCAGTGGTGAAATTCACGGTGGATTCTGTCTTAGTGAACCTGAAGCAGGCTCAGATGCTACTTCTCAAAAAACTACAGCTATTGATAAAGGTGATTACTACCTTCTAAACGGAACTAAAAACTGGATTACCAACGGTAAATCTGGTTCTACCTTCATCGTTATGGCCCAAACAGATGTTGAAAAGGGCCATAAGGGAATCAACGCCCTTATCGTAACCAGCGATATGGAGGGATTCCAGGTAGGAAAAAAAGAAGATAAACTTGGAATCAGAGGTTCAGATACGCATTCACTTATGTTCCAGGATGTAAAAGTTCCAAAAGCAAACCGTATTGGAGAAGAAGGATTTGGATTCAAATTTGCAATGAAAACTCTTGCCGGTGGTAGAATTGGTATCGCTTCTCAAGCTTTAGGTATTGCAAGCGGAGCTTATGAGCTTTCTCTAAAATATGCGAAAGAGAGAAAAGCATTCGGGACTGAGATCATGAATCATCAAGCTATTCAGTTTAAGCTTGCCGATATGGCTACTCGAATTGAAGCTGCTCGTTTGTTCTGCCTGAAAGCGGCTTGGTTAAAAGACAACGGACTTCCTTACGATCAAGCGAGTTCAATGGCAAAACTTTTTGCTTCCGAAACTGCAATGTGGGCAACTGTTGAGGCAGTTCAAATCCACGGTGGTTACGGATATGTAAAAGAATACCATGTAGAACGTTTGATGCGAGATGCTAAGATCACTCAGATTTATGAAGGTACTTCTGAGGTACAGCGTATCGTGATCGGAAGAAATGTATTGAAAGGCTAATTCCCTTTCATTTTTCGCACTAACTTCTCGGAAATTAACGCACTCAAGGCTACACCCATGCCTCCAAGCCTCACTGCTGCATGAACATGTGGGCTCAAAGATTCAATTATTGGATTTTTCTTTTTGCCTTTACCCATGCCCATGATTCCGCTCCATTCATGCTCAATTTTCACTTCTTTACCACAGATTTGCTCGAACATAAACCGTTTTAGCTCATCTTGAATTTGAACATTAGCTTCAATTTCATCTGTATTTTCAGTTTCAGGATCCATATTTCGTGCTCCGCCTAAAAGAATTCGACCATCAATATCTCGCCAGTAGTAATAGCCCTGATCAAAATGATGCAATCCTTCGCAGGGTAAATGATCCAATTTTTCAGTAACAATTACTTGTCCCCGTGCCGGCGTAACATCAACGTCAGAGAGCTTTGAAGTAAAGGCATTGGTACAAAGCAACAACTGAGAACTTTTTATTTTCAATCCTTCCTTAAACTGAGTTTCAACGCCATCTGAAGATTCTTCCCAGGATTCAACCGTTAAACCTCCCCATAACTCTATCCCTTTCGCACGACATTCATCCATGATGGATGAATATAACTTACCTGTATGTAATTGACCTTCATATTTATTGTGAATACCACCTATTACTCCGGGTAATTTTGAGTTTGAACTGAAATAAAACACCCCATCCAAATTACAGTATCGATACAACTCAGAATTGACGATTTGTAAAAAGTCAATCCCTTTTTCAAGGTCACTTCTATTTTTGGAGGTAAAAATTTCAACGCTTCCTTTTTCTTCATATCCAATCCTCTCATCGCCAAACTTTTGGCGTAAAACCTGTAATCCTTTATATCGATCAGCAGCTAAGGTATATACTTCTTGTGGACTATGATGTTCCAAATCATCAATGATTTCGGAGACATTTGCAAAACATGCAAAGCCGGCATTTCGAGTGCTTGCGCCTAAAGACCACGCAAACCGATCGCAAACAACTACCCTTGCCAGCGGTTCTTGCTCCTTAAAATTAAGTGCAGTTTGCAATCCGGTAAGCCCCATTCCAACTACCAGATAATCCACAGAATTAAAGAGACTTTTATGTTCCCAATAGGAGAAATTCATGGGGCGAGTTTAGCCAATTTCTGCTGAATTTTGGCCATCCACTTTCTAATCATCTTATCCTTTTCTAAAAGCGGTTTAGCTCTAAATTCGCGACATGCAAAATCGAATTACTTCTTTGTTCAATATTCAATACCCCATTATTCAAGCCGGTATGATCTGGTGTAGCGGATGGGAATTAGCTTCTGCTGTTAGCAATAGCGGCGGTCTTGGCATTATTGGAAGTGGAAGTATGTATCCTGAGATTCTGCGAGAACATATTCAAAAATGCAAAGCTGCTACTGATAAACCTTTTGCTGTGAATGTGCCTTTGCTATACCCCGATATCGACAAGCATATTCAAATCATAATAGAAGAAAAAGTACCCATTGTGTTTTCCTCTGCCGGGAATCCCGCTACTTGGACAAGCACCTTGAAAGAAGCCGGGATTACAGTAGTGCACGTCATTGCTAACAAAAAATTCGCATTAAAAGCTGAAAGCGCGGGTGTAGATGCTGTTGTTGCAGAAGGTTTTGAAGCAGGTGGACATAATGGACGCGAAGAAACTACTACCCTTTGCCTGATCCCTGAAATAGTGGACGCAGTTTCAATTCCTGTAATTGCTGCTGGCGGAATAGGCAGTGGTTCAGCAATAGCGGCCGTTTTTGCTTTAGGAGCTGAAGGAGCTCAAATTGGAACTCGCTTCGTAGCTTCTAATGAATCTTCAGCGCACCTCAACTTCAAGAATGCAGTTTTGGAAGCTCAAAACGGAAG
>JAAEYY010000026.1:16635-35513 GCA_018223105.1 bacterium
CGTCTTCTTAAAAACCCTTTCTTCGAGAAGGTGCAGGAAGCCGAAGCGAATTGTGCAAGCATCGAAGATCTGAAAACACTTTTAGGCAGAGCAAGAGCCAAAAAAGGAATGTTTGAGGGCAATTTGGATGAAGGAGAGCTCGAAATCGGACAGATCAGTGCAAATATCAGCGCCATAAAACCCGCTTCGGAAATCGTGGAAGAGCTAATTCAAGAATTTAATGAAGTAACTGCTCGAATGTCTAAATTAAGCATGTAATTTTCTCTGGATATTTTTTGTTCTTGAATCCATAATGATCATATTGCGTGTGGAAGGGAGCACGGATGGAATCACACCTAAAAGAACTATTGATCCGGGGCGAAGACGACACTCTCGACTACAAACAGTCGATCAGCAGTGCTTCAAAGATTGCTAAAACAATGTCATCTTTTGCCAATAACAAAGGCGGCATATTACTCGTGGGTGTTCGTGATAATCGCTCGATTGCCGGCGTAAATAGTGAAGACGAAAAATACATGTTGGATCTGGCCGCTTCATTTTATTGCAAACCCGAAATTCCCATAGAAATAGTAGAACACGAGATCAGCGGCAAGCTTATTCTGGAATGCATCGTTCCGGAAGGAGAAGACAAGCCATATTCCGCCAAAGGCGAAGACGGAAAGTATTGGGTTTATATCAGAGTTAAAGATAAAAGCCTGTTAGCCAGCAAGATAGTGGTTGATGTTTTACGAAGACAAAGAGCTCAAAAGGGTACATTTATCAAGTATGGGAAAAATGAAAATGCGCTATTAAAATATCTCGAAAAGAATGAGAGAATCACCTTAAATGATTTTAAGAAATTGGTGAATATTTCGAGATGGAGAGCTTCTAAAATTTTAGTCAACCTCATTTCTGCAGGAATAATCCGCAACCATACCACCGAAAAAACAGAGTATTACACTTTAGCTTAAGGCCTATTCAGAAGGAAATAAAAGTGTTTATTCTGCGTTGAAAAGTTTACATTTGCTATTTATCAAACGAAGGGATGAAGAAAGTTTTTCAAAGATTTAGTCTTATTATCATTTTAATCGGTCTTGGGCAGCAGTCATATGCTCAGCGTTGGTTCTCATCAAGTTCACTTGAATTTGGAATCATAGTTGGAGCGAGCCACTATGCCGGCGACCTCACTCAGCAATACCTTGAAACAAGAGGTTTAAAGCCTAGTGTAGGTCTAATTACCAGATATAATGCAACTCCAGCACTTACTTTTAGATTAAGTGGCCAATGGGGTGGTCTTGAAGGAGACGATACTTGGTATGATACCGAAGAAGGAGAAAATCCAAGAAATTTATATTTCAAATCAGTGCTTTGGGACTTTACGGGAGCCTTGGAAATTAATTTAAATCAGCTTGATCAAAGACAAGAGTCCGGAGTAATTCCATATGTGTTTGTTGGAGCAAGTGTATTTAAATACAATCCTATGGCACAGTTTATCTACGACCCTTCAAGTCCGCACTTATCCAGACCGGGTTCCGCATATGCCAACTTGCAGGATAGAGATGGCGATTGGGTAGAACTTCAACCGCTTTCTACTGAAGGTCAGGAAACTACAGAATTCAACGAACGTAAGAGATACAATTTAACTCAAGTAGCTATCCCTTTGGGTCTTGGTTTTAAGTTTAAATTAAACAGCAAATGGACCCTGGGAATTGAGTATGGAGCTAGAATCACTTTTACTGATTATTTGGATGATGTAAGTTCTTCTTATGTTGAACCGGTAAGACTTGAAAGTGCTTATGGTCCAATGTCGGCTGCAATGGCAGACCGCAGCCCTACTCTGCACGAAGAAGGTGCAATTCGAGGAGAAGAAGCGAATAACGACAAGTACGGAATTCTGGGGCTTACTTTTACCTACAGAATTATCAGAAGTCCGGGTTGCCCGACTTTCTAGTCAGAGAAAGATCAAAATTCAGGCTCAAACGTAACATCTTACGTACTTTTGCGTATTAATTGAGCGTTACAGATACTTGAGACATATAATCGTTTTCATATCACTATTAACCTCTACCTTTTCCTTTGCTCAAAGCAAGGAAATCGGGATTCATATAGGTGCTTCAAATTACCACGGTGATTTGGCTCAAAACGTGGTCTTGGGTGAAAGTCACTTTAGTGGCGGCTTATTCTACCGACACAATTTCAATCAATACTGGACCTGGAAGCCTTCCATATCTATAATGCACATCTCCGGAGATGATGAAAATTTCGAAGAATACAGATTGCGTAATTTGAGTTTTTACTCCGACATCTACGAAGTTTCAAATGTGGTGGAGTTCAATTACCTACCTTATAGCAAGGAAGTTTTTCATCAAAACAGAACATTTTACACCTTCCTAGGCATAGCCGCTTTCTATTTCAACCCTAAAACACAAATTAACGGGACCGAGTATGAGCTGCATGCTATAAACACAGAAAATCTGGAATCAGATGATAAATACAAAAGGTTCCAAATTGCCATTCCTTTTGGTGTTGGTTATAAATATGCATTCAATAAAAATTTCTTGATAGGCTGTGAACTGGGCTGGAGAAAAACATTTACCGATTATTTAGATGATGTAAGTGGTTATTATCCCGACCTCGAAGAATTGCAAGAAGTAGCCGGAGCAAACAGCAGACTGCTTTCAGATCGATCTTGGGAAGTGAGTGAAACTAAAATGCAAGTCTATGAATATGGTGATCAACGAGGAGATCCATCACTTTTAGACTGGTATATGCAGGCTTCTATCACAATTTCTTATAGATTTACACCCATTCGCTGTTGGGCCAATTGAAATGAGCAAAGACCAGATAGACATAGCAAAACTACCCAAGCATATTGCTGTAATTATGGACGGCAATGGAAGATGGGCGAAAGCTCAAGGTATGATGCGGGTCTTTGGTCACAGTAGCGGTGTAAAATCAGTACGAGAAGTTTCTGAAGGTTGCGCTGAGTTAGGTGTGGAATACCTCACACTTTATGCATTCAGCACTGAAAATTGGAATAGACCTCAGGTTGAAGTAAATGCTTTGATGACTCTTTTGGTTAAGACCATTAAAAAAGAGACTGCAACCTTGATGAAAAACGATATTAAACTCGATGCGATTGGTGACCGTTCTATGTTACCCAAAGAATGTTTGGAGGAATTGAACGAAGCTATTGAAACAACTCGCAATAATTCGAGAATGACCCTTATCCTTGCACTAAGTTATAGTTCAAAGTGGGACATTGTTAATGCCACCCGAAAAATTGCTCAAATGGCAAAAGAGGGCGACATTGAACCTGAGGAAATTGGAGAAGAGTTAATAAATAAAACATTAACAACTCATAAATATCCGCATCCTGAACTGATGATCAGGACCAGCGGAGAGCTAAGAATCAGCAATTTCCTCTTGTGGGAACTTGCCTACAGCGAACTATATTTCACGGATGTACTCTGGCCCGACTTTCGAAAGAAAGATCTCTATGAAGCTATTCTGGAGTACCAAAACAGAGAGCGACGCTTTGGAAAAACAAGTGAGCAAATTAGTGAATTAAAAAGTAAATGAGACGAGCAACCTTACTAAGTACCTTAGTACTTATCTTAACATCCGCGTTTTCGCAGTATGATAGTTCAGCATTAATCATTCTGGACTACGATAATCCGGTAAAATATAAAATTGGAGGTATTGCTACCCATGGCAACCAATTTACCGACCGTAATATTATTCTTCTGATGTCCGGCTTATATGTAGGTCAAACGATCACCCTACCAGGGGATGAATTGCGAATTGCAGTAGAACGACTTTGGAATCAATCTCTTTTTAGCGACGTTGAAATCACTTTGGCAGGAATGAAGAACGATAAGATCTTCCTCAACATCGTGGTTAAAGAAAGACCCCGTTTATCGAGGTGGTCTATCAAAGGATTGCGGAAAAGTCAAACAAAAGACGTTAATGAGGCTATCAACCTCCATAAAAATCAGTTGATCACAGAAGATCTTCTCAATCAAACTCGAACCTCTATTCAAGAGTTCTTTTATGAAAAAGGATATTACGGAGTGACTGTTAAATTCACGAAAGAATTAGATCCGGAAAAGCCTAATTATGAAGTCCTTAGAATTGATGTTGATCGAGGTAAAAAGATTAAGGTACACGAATATGTAATTACTGGAAACGAGGCAATTAACGACCGAAAAATTAGGGCAATGTTGAAGCCTAAACAGCTGAAACATAAAATCAACATTTTCGCTTCTTCCAAATTTGTTCAGGATAAACTAGACGAAACCCTTCCCATGATTGAGAGCAAATACAAGACTATGGGGTATCGCGACATGAAAATTGTGTATGACTCGGTAGTTAGGGTGGAAGATGATCGTGTAGATGTAAAAATCAAAATTGACGAAGGCAACAAGTACTACTTCAGGAACATTACCTGGGTAGGAAACACCAAATACAGAAGTGGCTTATTGGATACTATTCTCGGGATCAAAGAAGGAGATGTATACGATCAATCAAAGTTGGAAATGCGTCTATATCAAAACCCTACAGGTTTTGATGTTTCTGCACTTTACATGGACGATGGTTATCTTTTCTTTAATGTAAACCCCGTTGAAGTTTTAGTTGAAAACGACAGCATCGATCTCGAAATGCGAATCTATGAAGGGAAGCAGGCCACTGTGAATAGAGTTACCGTAATAGGTAATGATAAAACAAGTGATTTTGTGGCGCTGCGGGTTCTGCGAACGAGGCCGGGTGATAAATTTAACCGATCCGATATTCAGCGATCCATGCGAGAACTAGCCGCACTAGGTTTCTTCGATCCAGAAGGCTTGGATGTGCGTCCAAAACCAAATCCTGCCAATGGAACCGTTGATATAGAATACGTGGTAGTTGAAAAACCATCCGATCAAATTGAAGCATCCGGTGGTTGGGGTGGATTTACCAATAGTTTCGTAGGGACCTTAGGATTAACATTGAATAACTTCAGTACTCGTAAGATGTTCCAGAAAGGGGGTTGGAACCCAATACCTGCAGGTGATGGACAAAAATTATCACTTCGCGCTCAGAGTAATGGTGGTCAATATACCGGTTACAGCTTCTCTTTTACAGAGCCCTGGCTAGGTGGAAAGAAGCCAAACTCTCTTTCAATCAGCTTATTCCATAGTATTCAGTCTACCTTCCAGAGAACTGAAGATCGGCCTAAGTTTAAAACAACAGGTGCTACTATTGGTTATGGAATGCAACTGCGTGTACCGGATGATTACTTTTCTCTTGGATTCGCATTAACACTTCAACGTTATAGCCTCAACAACTGGAATAACTTCGGCGCTGCAGAATTAGGTTTTTCTAATGGCTACGCGAATAATTTAAGTATCACAACAACCTTATCGAGAAACTCAACGGATCACCCAATATATCCAAGTTCGGGGTCCTCTTTCACTGCTTCAGTACAGTTAACTCCTCCTTATAAAGCAATTGGAGAACTCTTCGGTAAAACGTATGATTACGCCAACATGAGTCCTCAAGAACGCTTTGAGTGGATTGAGCTTAATAAATGGAAGTTTAGCGGACAATGGTTCTTAGGATTCCCTAAAAATGCCAAACGAAAATTTGTACTGGCTCCTGCAATTCGATTCGGTATGGTAGGTGTGTACAACGATCAAATTGGATACTCTCCATTTGAGCAGTTTAGAGTTGGTGGTAGTGGTCTTTCAGGATTTGTGCTTTATGGAACCGATATTGTTTCTCAAAGAGGATATGCGGATGGAAGAATTTCCGATCCTTTATCAGGGACCAATGTACTCCCAATCTACTCTAAATACACTTTAGAATTGCGTTATCCTTTAACTGTTGGTCAATCCTCAACCATTTATGCTCATGCATTTATGGAAGCAGGTAATGCCTGGGCCGGATTTGAGTATTTCGATCCATTTGATGTACGACGAGCCGTGGGTACAGGGGTGAGATTATTCCTGCCGATGTTCGGACTACTTGGTATTGACTATGCTTGGCCATTAGACCCATTCCAGCAAGGTGCAGGCGGTGAATTCCACTTTTTTATCGGTCAACAGTTTTAAAACTGCAAATATTTAGCGAAGTTTAAGCGTTATATAATAAATGCGAAACTTCTGGCTATTTACCCTTTTTATAAGCTTTGGCTTACAAGCCCAGGATAGCATTTTCTATGATTCTTTGATTGTAAGATCAGAAGGAGAATACCATAAGATCAAATATAAATCACCGGTAACCGGAGCTAAACAATACTTTAGTCTAAAAGAAGGTGTCTGGAAATACTACGATGAGTTTGATCAACTCATCAAAGTCGAATCTTATAAACTTATAGACCGAAAGAAAGCCAATGTTAAAGATGGCCATGAGATTTATCTAGACCCTGTTGATGGCGACACGATTCTGATTAGAACCTACGATAAAGGTGCCTTAGTGAGCCAGTACCCTTATAAAGAAGGTATACTGGTGCATAGAACCAAAGTTTTGGAAGTATACAAAGATTTTGGCTCATTCAGTGTGGCTGAATACAGTTATGCAGTTCCCGGCAGGGTTGATTTTGTTTCGCTTTGGAAAAGCTCAATTGAAGATCCGGACAATATCATGGAAATGGAGAGCTATATTGCTTTTGAAGATAGCTTAGGCGATCCAAGCTTACTACAGGACCCGAGTTTTGATACACATCACCAATTCAATTACGTATCTAATTCTGAATTTGAAATCCACCCAAAAGCACCTTATTCTGTGATGTCGTTTACAACGCAGGTGAAAGACTGGTATCCGGCTTCAGAATCTCCGGATTTCTACATTTCTTCAGAAAATGCTCATTCGGGAAATAGCTTCATTGGATTTAGAGTTTTTACAATGGAAAAACACATTGAATACGTTCAAAACCGATTGAAAGAACCATTGAAAAAAGATTCAATTTACTGTTTTTCGGCCTATCTAAAGCTATCACCGGGCAGTAAATACGCTACCAATAATTTCGGTGTGATGTTCACAGACAAACCTCAAAACATCCCCATTGAAGACTTACATGGAATAGAGCCTAATATCAGATTAGAGAATCAAGTACTGAACTTTAAAACCCGCTGGATGAAAGTACAGTGCACCTACAAAGCTAAAGGCGGTGAACGCTGGATGGTATTGGGAAGCTTTGAAGATCATACCAAACTAAAATTAGTTGAAGTACCGGGCCAGATGCACGAAAGCTATTATTATATGGATGATGTGACCCTTGTACCGGTTAAGAGCGAATCGGACTGTGGATGCAATTTCAGTGATAGCAGAGACAATATGGAAGTCGATACCGCAGAAGAAGTAAATGAGTTACTTAGTCAATTAAATCAATTGAAAGAAGGAGATAAACTTATCCTAAACGATATCCATTTTGATAACGACAAAGCGGTATTACTTCATCAGTCTTTCGAGACTTTAATGTCGGTATTAATTTTCCTCAACAAAAACCCTGAAACAGTAGTTGAAATAAGTGGTCATACAAGCAGCACCGGCACCTATGATCACAATATGGAACTGAGTAATCAAAGAGCTGAAGCGGTGAGACAATATCTGATTAATAATGGAATATCTTCCGCTAGAATTATTGCCAAAGGCTACGGTCCGGACCAACCCATAGCTAATAATGATACAGAAACAGGGCAAAGAGAAAACCGCCGAGTTGAATTTAGGATTGTGAGCTTGCTATAAAGCTGTTCAGGTATTCTGTTTTTAGAGCTGAACATATTTTGTAACGCTCATCTTTTGTGTCTTCATACACTGCTTCTAAAGTCTCGTACACATTTTGAATTCCAATTTTATCTTTCCATTCGAAAGGACCTTGAGGATATGCGGTACCCAATTTCATTCCGAGGTCTATATCCTCAACACCAGCTGTTCCTTCCTGAACGGTGAAGAAAGCTTCATTAATAATCATGCAGATGACTCTAGGCGTAACCATCCCTACCCTACTGCGCACAAAACTCGCATCAATGTTATGTTGTTTTAAAAATTTGATCGCATTTGCTTGAGCGCTTTCATTTAGGCAAGTACATTCCATTAAAGAGCGATTGATAAAGCCGGGTAAACTATTTATCCCAATTAGATCACATTGAGGCATTCCTCCAAATTCTGCGCAAATTGCTTCAAGCTGAACTTTAACTGCACCAACAAAAACAAGAATGCCGGATCTTTGGGAATAATACTCAATGAGTTCCGGGTTGTCATCAAAATCCAGGTCAAAAAACACCTCTAGATCGTCCAAATTATTACTTTTGAGAGGAACCAGTTCAACTCCGTTTGAAAACAACAATTTTAACTCCTCAAGCTGGGCTTCTTGCCCTTTTACTCCTATCTTCATGCGGAGACAAAGGTAGCGTTGAGAAGCAAAACAAGCACGAAAAGAAGCATCAAATAATGAAAAAAGAAACCATCCAAACAGATAAAGCTCCCGCTGCAATTGGCCCGTACAGCCAGGCGGTTAAAGCTGGTAACACCTTGTATTGTAGCGGTCAAATTGCAATCGACCCTGAAACCGGCGCATTAGACACCTCCAGTATTGAAGCTGAAACTACTCGTATAATGAAAAATATTGAAGAAGTACTACGGGCAGCTAAGATGGATTTCTCAAATGTGGTAAAAGCCAGTATTTTCATGAGCGATATGGATCATTATTCCAAAATAAACGAGGTATATGCAAAATTCTTTGATAAAGAGCCTCCTGCTCGTGAAGCAGTTGCAGTAAAAACCTTGCCTAAAAATGTAAATGTAGAAATAAGTGTAATTGCAGTAGAACAATAAAGGGCTCAGACCTCAAGTCCAAGCCCTTACGGGGTAAATTAAATTAATGGGTTAGTCCTAATTCTTAATATTTTACAAATCTGCCAATACTATTCAGGTCATCCCCATGGATCATAAGCGTATATTGTCCGGGCTCCAGGAACCGAACATAGAGACGTTTGTTTTTAACCTTAATCTTCTCAAGGATTACAGCACCGTCTGCATTTAATACACTTACTTCTACTTCGGTATTATCGGGCACGCCATTAATTTCCAAAAACTCATCGTTCGGATTATGACTGTGGATAGTACCTTCGTAATGCTCTTTAGGATCAAGTCCCTGCATGAATTAGAACTAGTTTAGGTGTTATTGTGGTAGTTACTTTCTCTATCAAAGGTATAGCTCTGATTATTAGATATTTCAGAAAAATGGTAAGCGTAGTACCTTATTTATTCTACGTTATAAAATAGATAGGGGTTCTTATTCCTCTTAAATTTAGTTTCTTAGTGATATTTCAGTTCATAAAAAAAACAAAAGCACCTACATTTGGCAGCGATGCGCATTAAAGGTTTAATCGCCTATATCATATTTACAATTCAGACTGTAGACGGTTCAAACCCAATCTACACGCATTATAACGTTAACAAAGGCTTACCATCAAACACGGTTTATTCAGTATTTGAGGACTCAAAGAAGTTCTTATGGTTCTGCACGGAATCCGGAGTAGCAAGATATGATGGCACTAATTACAGATACTTTAGTTTAGGGGAAGGTATACCGGACGCGGATGTTTTCAGAGTTACGGAAGACCACCTGGGCAGAATCTGGTTTCATACTGTCAATGGTCAACTGTCTTACTATCTAAACAACAAAATATATAATCCTTCAAATGATACTCTATGCAGCAGGATCAGTACTTCTTCTATTATAGTAGATATCGCCAGTATTGACAATTATCTCTACTTTATTAGTAAAGATGAAATCAGCATTGTAGTGGGTCAACGTATAAAAAAACTAGACATCAATGGGATTAAATCTGTGGTGAAGCACAATGATACCCTCGTTGTATTTCGCACTTTGGGTAGTATTTTAATTACAGATACCACAGAACACTACCGTGAGTCATCAAGCCGGGTGAATCAGCATTTTTTCACACGATCCGTAAATGGGAAGATACATTGCCTTATCGGAAGCGAGCTCCTAATCTATTCTGGGGTGAAAGATACCACGGCTGAGACTGTTATTATACCTGCAAAGAAAGACATCTTGCTAAATGATGTGACACAGCATAAACACAAGCTTTATTTAGGCACGATTGATGGGCTGTATGTACTCGATGATCAAACCTATACTGTTGAAGATTCTCTTTTCAAAGGCCATAATGTGAGCCACGTAAATATTGATTTTGAAGGTGGATTTTGGATTTCTACGCTTAGACTAGGAACCTATTATGTTAAAGACCTTTATTCGCCAATAGAACTTCATTTCAAAGACTTAGAAGGTGAAGCTATTCATATAGTAAATCGAGATAAAAACGGCGCTATTTGGGTTGGGCTGGATGAAAATAGATTTAAAGTTTACCGGCCAAACAAAAGCCCTATTGAGTTCAACATTGATGCTCCCGGCACTCCTAAAAAAGCCAGAATAACCAGAATAGTGCATACAGATTCATGCACCTACGTTTTAGCAAAGCTTTTCCTTGCCAAATTAGTGAATTACAAAGTGGTGGATATCATTGGCTCCGGTGGAAATGATTTTATTTTTCATAATAGGACAGTCTATGTCGCTGGACCCGTCTTTGTAAATGACATCACCCTAAACGAAAAGAATAAATTTATTCGAGACAATAGAGAAGAATACTTAGGTCAACGCAGTAATAGAATTGGAAAATCGAAAACGGGTCTAATAGTAGCCTCTACAAATGGTGTTTACACCTACGATTTTTCAAAGTTCAAAAAAGTAAATAAAATGGGTAAAGCCATCGTAGTAGATATGAGTGAAAACTATCTGCTTACTATGGATGGATGCTTGTTTCATAAAAACCAAGATTTTAGAAAGTTTAAGCAAGTCAGTGATTTTGGGAATGTATCCATTTTCTATTGTATCTATGAAAAGGGAAGAAAACTTTATCTAGGCTCAGTTCAAGGCTTATATGAGTTAGACTTAGTAGATTCGGTAATTTATCATTTCCCTCAGACATTCGATTTAAGCGTTAAGAGTATCTGTTGGTACGATGGTGATCTTCTTATGGGCACGGATAATGGTCTATATAGAATTAATCCTAATTCAAAACAAAACATACTAGAGCCTCCAAGTTTGAACATTGAAAATGTCATAATTAATGGGGTTTATCTACCGGTGCAAGATTTCTATAATCTCAATTCCACCCAGAGAAACATCAGCATTCAATTCATTGGTATTTCCTATAAAAGTAACCCGAGTTATTCTTACTCTATTAATGACGAAGATTGGATTGAGACTAACAGCCCAAACCTGCTGTTAAACCTTGATCCAGGTGATTATAACATCAAAATTTCAAGTATTAACACCGCCGGCGAATTTTACTCCAATCGCATAATAAAAGAATTAAAATTTTCTATAGCTCAACCGCTCTGGCTCAAGCCTTGGTTTATACTAACCTGCTTTGCTATTCTACTTATTGTTGTATACGTGATATATGCATTAAATCTAAGGCGAATCAAAGGTCAACACGTTCTGGAAGAGCAAGAAAAAGAGCAGAAGATGCTGAAGATTTTAAACGAGAAAACCATCCTTGAACTAGAGCACAAGGCCTTGAGAATGCAAATGAATCCCCACTTCATTTTTAATGCAATCAATACCATAAAAGGCTTTTATCTTGAAGGAAAATTTAAAGATGCCAGTAAGTACATTGATCATTTCTCTAAACTTTTACGAAATATTCTGGAAACTCCGCAGTCTACTGTGAGTCTAGAGAAGGAGTTGCAAACTTTAGAAAAATATGTTGCCATGGCTAAAATGCGATTTCCTAAGCTCAATTATAAAGTAACTATTAATGGTGATTTAGACGCCACGAAAGTTTTAATTCCTAATATGCTACTTCAGCCATTTGTTGAAAATTCCATCATTCATGGATTGGCACCTAAATCGGGCGCCGGCACTATAAACGTTGAAATATCAAGAGATGGAGATCTTATAAAATTTCGTATTATTGACGATGGCGTGGGAATTAAGAAAGCGAAATCCAGACATGCCAAAAAATCATTGAGTTTGAAACTGACAAAGCAAAGGTTGCAAATGATCAACAACTCTCAAGGTGATGAATTGCTTCAAATTAGAGAGTTGGAAACCGGCGGAGCAGAACTTATTATTAAAACCAAATATGAACGAATTTAGAGCGGTAATAGTAGATGATGAGAGAATGGCGATTTCAGCCTTAGAGCATGAGATTTGCTTGTTCCTAGATCATATTGAGATTGTTGGAACTGCCACCAGCTTAAAGGATGCAGTTAGTAAGATCGACAGTCTAAAGCCGAACTTACTCTTTCTCGATATTCAACTGTCTGAAGGTCTAGGTTTTGACATTTTAGAACAATTACAGCACCGCGACTTCCACTTAATCTTCACTACAGCATATGAAGATTATGCTATTGAAGCCTTTAAAGTAGATGCTTTTGACTACCTCCTTAAGCCTATCAGTGGCGAAGACATTGTAAAATCGCTTCAAAGATTGCAGGAACGCAAAGGAGCTATGAGATCTAATTTACTCCTGCAACAAGATAAACTTACCATCAATTCTTCAGGAGAAACCTTGTTCGTGAATATTGCTGATATTATCCATTGTGCTTCAGTAGGAAATTACACGCGTTTTCATTTTAAAGACGACAGTAAAATTCTTGTACCAAAAACATTAAAGGAAATCGAAGAAAAACTAGAAGCTTTCGGTTTTTTAAGAGTACATAAATCACATTTAGTGAATATGAACTATGCTACAAAATTGCGTACTAAGGAGCTACAACTAGTTCTAAAAGATGACAGTACTTTACCCGTTTCACATCGCCGAAAAACCTTACTGAACAGCTACTTCGAAAATCTTTAAATTTCTTGATAATGGAGGTACGTTTTCTCAATCACCTCGCGATTTTTTAGCATTCTATTATGTCCCAGATCTGAGGTTTCGTAGTATTCTGTCCTTTGGTAATTTCTCAAAATCGCTCGTGGATGCTCCAATTGGACCAGATGGTCCTTCCTGTCATTTATGAGCAACAGGTCAACATTATTTAAACTCCTAACCGTATTCTCGGTCATTAATGAATCAAAGTCTAGCTTGTATTTCCTATTAATCGAATCTCGCAAATATTTGAAACGAGCCGAAGAAGCATTAACTCCCTGGGCAAAGCCTTCTAAAATTCGCTGACCAATAGAAGGTGTAGCAAGAAGGATTTGCTTCGCACTGATTTTTCGTTCACCATTGGCCAAAACTGAAGCAGCACCACCTAAAGAGTGGGCAATAATCATATCAAAGCCTTTGTGAATTTTTGAAAGTTCTAGAATTACTTCCTTGAACTCGAGAATGTTAGTTCTATTACCACTTGACATTCCGTGTCCTGGTGCGTCAAAAGCAACACAAGTGAAACCTTTATCAAGATAAAAAGATACAAACTCATCAAATTGCGTAGCTCGCCCCATCCAGCCATGCACCATCAGTACTTTCTTCTCTCCACTACCCCATTGGTAGGTCCTTACTTTCTTTTTATTAACCGTAATTAACCCTTGATCTGCTTTTGCCAGAAAGGCCAAGTCCTTTTTCTTGAAAGGCGACCTAAAAGTGCGAAAGAAGAGGTAGGTGAAAAGCCGATCAGCCACGGAGGGCCAGTATTTCTCCAGAAATGGAAAAACCTTTTGAAGAAGCTTGAGAATGGGATTCGTTTTCATAATTTATTTTTTACATACCATTCGGTATTTGTGTTCTTAAATTTTTTTATTTCAATATATTTTGGGTGATGTGTTCTTGTAAATGATCTAGCACATGATCCAGAAATGAGCTGTCATTATTTATCATGGTCATAAATATCCCGCCTTGGATCATAGAATAAACTGTATGAGCTTCAGACGGTGGATCTATATCAGAATTGAATACTCCCTGACGAATACCCCGAGTTAATATACTCTCTATTCCTTTTATTAACTTCCCTGAAACACGGAGTACTTCTTCATGAAGTTCTGGATTCATGCTTCGAGAATCAACTCCTACACTGACAATTGGGCAACCACCGGTCCGCTTCGAAGTCTCGTGATAATTGCGGTAGTAATTCACGATCTCAAACAGTTGATCTTGTGAATCTTCTAGTTTCTTTAACTTATCACTTAAAGGATCGATAGCAAGGTGAACATTATGTCGGAATGAAGCAATAGCAATAGCCTGTTTGTTCTTGAAATTACAATAAAGCGCACCTTTGGTCATGCCCGTTGCCCGAGTAAGGTCAGACAGACTGGTTCCCTCATAACCTTTTTGGTTAAAGACAGGTGCCACTTTCTCAATAATCGTTTGAGCGCTATTTTCTAATCTAGGCAATGTTGTGCAAATATACAATAAAATACCGTTTGGTATTTTATTCGATTAAAAAATAGTTTTGAGCAATAGAATATTTTTGCAAAAAAAGCAAGGCCTCAACAGTCAATTGTATAACAATTTTATTCTTGGTGAATATTAAATAATGAAATACTTCAAAATCCTCTCTATACCTTTCATTGCATTAGTTTACATTCTACTCCTTATTTTCTTACCTACAGAAGAAGAGCGCGAAGTATCCGTTCTCAAGGAACTGAAAAATCGAAATATTTTGGAAAAGCAATTGGTTGGAAAGTGGAACCATTCCGACTTCCCTGCGGGCTTAGAAAACAATAGATACTACCATCTTTTAAGCGCCAATGCAAACTATACCTACAGAGGCTCAGACAATAGTAAAATCTACGGCTCTAGGTGGTCTGTCGGTCTTAACGACTCAATCCTAATTCTCATTAAAGACTCCCATACTACTTTAAGATACAAAATCAAGAAAATTGAACCGAACCACATTGTACTTCACCAGATTGAAAACGACAGTCTCACTAGACTCATAGAATGGTTTAGACATCCCAGAACTGAAGATTAGAAAATTTGAAGAAAATAAAATAACCTAAAGAGCGATTCCACCTTCAATATCCGGCTAGATTCTAAATGTTACCTTTGATAAGTATGCTTTCTAATACTATCAGAGATTAAACGATGTTCCATTATTGGTATAGAGTAATCAGAATTCTCGTTTCGAGGAAATTCCAAAAGCCCATTGATATAAATGACGACTTAGTCAGAACATTTAGAGTACGACTGCTTGATTGTGACGGGTTAAGGGTGATGACCGCTTCAAAATACCCCGCATATATGGATTTTGTTCGCTGGGAACTCATCGCTAGAACCAAGCTATTTAATGAAATCGTTTTAAAGGGATTAGCTCCAACACTCGGTTCGCAAAAACTGATTTATAGGCGACCGTTGAAACGCTGGACTAAGTTCACCGTGCGATTAGAAACCGCCGGCTGGGACCACAAATGGGTATACCATATACACACCTTTGAGCAAAACTCCGAAGTGAAATTTATTGGGGTAACTAAAGCCCTAATTTGGAAGAAAGATCAACCTCAAATATTGCTTGAAATCCTTGAAAAAGCAGGAGTTGAAAACATCGTAAATCCTCCCCCGGAATGGGTTTTAGACTTGTTTAAAAATGATTACGAGATAATCACTAAAAAATCACTTTGAACTGGCCAAGATCTGAGCAATTAAATAATAAAAGAACCTTCTTAAAGATCATATGAGTTAACTTGATACTAGAGTGCTTTATCAGTATCAGTTCTTACGCATATCTAAAAAGCATAACTATTAAAAATAGTATCTTGCTTCTTATTTATTGAGATGAAATGCGACATAACTGGTTTGAATTTTAAGGCCACGAAACAAACTAATTCACCGAAATGAACAAGAAAGTTACAATTGACAACTACCTGGATAGCCATTATATTCATAGGAGTAACTGGTTGAGAGCCGCAGTTCTGGGAGCTAACGATGGCATAATTTCAATTTCGAGTCTTGCAATTGGAATTACTGCCGCAAGTACAACAAGAGAACCTATTGTTTTAGCAACAGTAGCAGGGCTTGTTGCCGGTGCTTTATCAATGGCGGCCGGGGAATATGTCTCTGTAAGTTCACAAACCGACACAGAACAAGCAGACATCGCTCGAGAGATTGAAGAATTAAAAGAAATGCCAAAAGAAGAGCTCAATATTCTTGCTCAGATTTATGAGCAGCGCGGACTTAAAAAGGAAACAGCGATGCAAGTGGCAATCGAACTTACTGAAAAAGATGCCTTGGGAGCTCATATTCGGGATGAATTGGGCATCAATCAAATAAGCCAAGCTAAACCCCTACAAGCAGCCTTGGCTTCCGGGACAGCATTTACCGTTGGGGGAATTTTACCCTTACTGGTCATTCTTTTTGCTCCGCTTATTGGTATGGAGTATTGGTTGTATGGTTTCACACTACTATTCTTAATAATCTTAGGAGCATTTGCTGCTAAAACCGGTGGATCGAGCATAAAGAAGGCCATTATAAGAATTACCATTTGGGGAACTATTGCAATGGTATTATCCGCTCTAGTTGGTTATTTATTCGGAGTAAATGTTTGATAAATCAACACCGCAATGCAGCATCAAAACCTTTCTTACACTAACAATTACAGCATAAAGAATCATTTGATTTTAATATTTCCGAAATTACTCGGTCCTTTATTTAACTTCGAAGCAAGAATCAAATCGAGCCAAGAACAATGAATTCTACTCAAAATTCTTCTGAGAATACCATTGCCGTACTCCCTTTTGTAAACATGAGTTCGAGTGAAGACAATGAGTTCTTTAGTGATGGAATAACGGAGGAGATTATCAATGCTCTGGCAAAAATCGATGGATTAAAAGTTACATCCAGGACCTCAGCATTTCATTTTAAAGGCAAAAACATTCCCATTCCCGAGATAGGTGAAACTCTTAAGGTTTCAACCATTCTGGAAGGCAGCGTTCGACTCGCGGGAAATGCCATGCGAATTACGGCTCAGTTAATAGATTCAGCCAACGATTTTCATTTCTGGTCTGAAACCTGGGATAGAAAACTGGATAACATATTTGAAGTTCAAGATGAAATAAGCCTGCTTATTGCCGATCGATTGCGAGAGCATTTTGGGCATTTTGAGATACAAGATCACCTCATCGAGAATAAATCAGGAAATATTGAAGCTTACAAACTCTTTTTGAAAGGCCGTCAAAAATTCAATCAATGGAATCCGGAAGATGTTAAAGCTTCCATGAAGTATTATCAGCAAGCATTAGAAATTGAGCCAAGACATGCAGAATCGCTTGTGGGACTTGCAGATGCATACAGTTTTCTTGCTACTATAACAGCTATCCCATATGAAGAAGGCTGGGGAAAGTGTGAGGAACTGATCTTACAAGCCCTTAAAATCAACAATAAGCTCCCCGCCGCATACTACTTGCTTGCTAATCTATCGTTTTTCACAAAATGCAGTTATCAGGAAGCCTTTGAGTATGGCAGCAAAGCCTTGAAATTGAACCAAAATCATGTTGAATCTCAACAATTTATGTCCCTTTTGTATGTATTGGCCGGTAAACACACCCAAGCACGCAAACACTTAAATAATGCTTTAAGTATTGATCCACTTTCACAGGAAACTCAGTTCTACAGCGGATACATAGAGTATATGACAGGGCATTATGACGAAGCTTTAAAACAATTTAATGCATGTCTTGAGGTAAACCCTATGAATATTCCGGTGCATGCAGTAAAGACTCTATGCCTGCTCAAACTCAAGCACTACGATGAGGCTATAAATTACTTCGATGCACTTCCATCTGAAGTAGTGGTGATTGGAGAAAAAGCCGGCACCCAAGCATTAGGATATGCATTTAAAAAAGACAAAGTAAATGCTGAAAAGTCTGAACGGATTTTAAATGATCTCGCCAAGAGCGATGATGGATTCACTGCCGATTCTTATCGTTTTGTTCTAGCTGGCGCGATGGGCAGAAATGAGGAAGCATTTGAATGGGTAGAAGAAGCAATGAAAAAGAAATCAGCCCTGTTGCTTTTAAGGTACTCCGATCCTTTGGTTAATGTGTTAAAACAAGACGATCGATATCCAAAGTTTCATCAAAAATTATTTCCTGATCATCTGTTTGAACCCGAGGAAAATAAAACAGAGAAAAAAGCCCTATTAGATGAAGTAGCCACAGCTGAATATAAATCTAAATTGATTCAACATATTGAAACGGAAAGTCCGCATCTCGATCCCAACCTCACTTTGCGCTCTTTAGCCACACAAATAGACCTAACTGCCAATCAATTATCGTGGCTACTAAACAGCGGATTTGGGAAGAACTTTAATGAGTTTATTAATCACAAACGAGTAGAAGAGTTTAAAAAATCAGCACAGAAACCTGAAAATGCCAACCTCACAATTATTGCTATTGCTTTCGACTGTGGGTTTAATTCTAAAACCGTATTCAACACCTGCTTTAAGAAAGAAACCGGATTTACACCAAAGCAGTTTTTAAAGCAGCTGACCGTTAATTGAAGCAATTTTAGTTCTAAAATGTAATTCCGAACCTCCCTGCTGAAATAGCGAACCTCCACGGAGCTTTCGACCAACACATTTGTACTCATAATCTTAAAAAAATAAAAATTATGAGAGCAATTATCACAACCGCTTATGGAACGCCGGACGTTTTTGAACTGAATGAAGTTGCAAAACCAATAACCAAGTCAAACGAAATCCTAATTAAAATTCATGCCTCTGCAGTAACTAAAGCAGATACTATGATGCGTACGGGTAAGCCTTATATAGGCCGACTTATGATTGGACTTACAAAACCAAAAAACCCAATTTGGGGCACCGGTTTCTCTGGAATTGTTGAATCAATTGGCGCTGACGTCACTAAATTTAAAGTTGGAGATTGTGTTTTTGGTGAGAATATAGACAGCATGGGAACTTAGTCAGAAGATATGACCGTTACGGAACAA
>JAAEYY010000026.1:35523-45920 GCA_018223105.1 bacterium
ATATGTGACCGTTCCTGAAGAAGGCATTGTAGCTCACTTACCAAAAAACCTCAGTTTTGATGAAGCAGCGGGGATGTGCGACGGAGGAATCACCTCCCTTAATTTCTTGGTGAACCTAGGAAAAATCAAAGCGGGTCAGAAGGTCTTAATTAATGGCGCATCAGGTTCCCTCGGAACTGCAGCAGTGCAAATTGCAAAGCATTTTGGAGCTGAAGTAACGGCAGTTTGCAGCACAAAAAACATCAATATGGTGCAAGAACTAGGCGCCGATCACGTCATTGATTACACAAAAGAAGATTTCACTCAAAACACCAACACCTATGATTTGATCTACGATACCGTTGGAACCCGCTCAATGAAAGAATGCTGCAAGTCTCTTACGGAGAACGGTATTTATGCCTCACCGGTACTAGGCATGCCTTTACTGGGTGACATGATGTTGAGTTCAATATTCAGCAGCAAGAAAGCCAAATTCTCAGCAACCGGGGCATTGCCTAAGAAAGAAACAAAAAGACTTATGGGTTTACTCCTCGAAATTATTGAAGCAGGTAACATCAAAGGAGTATTAGATCGAAGCTACCCTTTGGAGCAACTAGCAGAAGCTCATACTTATGTAGGTCAAGGTCATAAAAAAGGAAATGTCGTTCTAAAACCGGTCGGTTAATCGTGAATCCTACAAAATATACAAACTACGTAGCGGCAGGAATCGCTATTGGTACCGCAATCGGCGCAGCCATTGGAATCGCATTGAATCAAACAGGGATTGGAATTTCAGTTGGGCTTGCACTTGGTGCAGCATTTGGGAAACTCAAACAAAATAACAAATAGAATGAAATCACTTTTTAAGTCTGAACAAGGGAGAAATGAAATCTTTCAGCTCTATGATCTAAAGTTAGAAAGCCTCGGAATTGAATTCGAATATAAAACCGTGGGAACAAGCTATGGCGACACAAATATTATAATTACTGGAGGTAAGAGCGCCCCACCCATGATACTAGTTCACGGTTCTAACGGCTGTGCGCCGATTGCACTTGAAACCTATTCCACAATGCGAGAGAAGTTCAGAGTTTATGCTGTGGATGTCTTGGCACAGCCCAATAAAAGTGCAGAAACTCGCCTTAGCATGAAAGATGATTCATATGGAAAATGGATGAACGAAGTAATTTCAAAACTGAACTTAGATTCAATTACTATGGCCGGCTTCTCTTTTGGAGGATTGGTGATTTTGAAAACCCTAGAGCATGATGAAACCAGAATTAAAGAAGTCTTTTTAACAGCTCCTGCTTACATTGTAAATGGGAACCCCTTGAAAGCGCTGTTTAAGGTTTTCATCCCGATGAGGAGGTATATGAAAACTAAGAACAAGGAATATGTCGAGAAGTTCTTATCCAATGTCTTTACTGAACGCGACAAGTTTGCCATTGAGTATTTATCCAAGGTATTTCTAGAATTTAATATGGACTTCACACCGGTACCGGTTATAAATGCTCAGAAAGCGAAAAAGATCATAACACCAATTCACCTTTTTGCTGCTGAAAACGACATTCTATTTCCGGGAAAAAAGATGATTAAAAGAGCAAAGCAGATTTTTCCATCGCTAAAGCAAACGAAACTGTTTTATGGATCAAAGCATGTTCAGAACCAAGCAGAAAATCGTATTATTGAGGAGGTAATACTCGAGAAATAACAATGGGGAAGCTGTATTAAGCCAAGGTTTGTTATTTAGAAATTTAGGTAATGGCTTTAATTTTTCAGGGATGTACATGCTCAATATGCGATAGAATTATCGAAGAGGAACAAGAAATTGTTGCTTGGCCGGCATTTTTGAATGAAGACCATACGCTCTGGAAATACTCTGATTCCGCAATGCACAAAAGGTGCTTTGATCAATGGAACAAGAAAGATGAATTCATAAGACTCTATAAAACGAGAATTGACCTAAATGACCCTTATTTAGTAGAGATGATTGAAAAACAAGGGATTCCTGAATGGTTGAAAAATGAGATTCACACTTCGAAATAATAAATGCAAAAACTTAAGAAATTCTACTCTGAGTCCTACATGTTATGGGTGATCTTTAAAATCATTCTGGGTCTTATCTTATTGATTAGCACCATAAGTACTTTACAATTATCCAGGCTTAGTGCAACTGAGTCATCTGTCAATACAATTGGACTTATTATCGCGATACTGTCCCTCATTACATTAAAAGCAGATTTTTCATCGTCCACCAAATTTCCGGTTCTTAAAATGATGAGCGGAATTGGCTTATTGGCCATTGGGCTTGCAATATTTGTGGTGTTGCTTACGATTTCCGAAGGAGGAAGAAGTGATTTTTATTTTTTGGAATACCCATTTAGCCTTTTGATTATTCTTACCGGTCTATTTGATGTTTTAAATGTAGATCGGGCAGATACGGTATACATGTAGTTTTCAGTTTGACTTTTATAAGAAACACTTTCAACATAATTCTTGTTAAATAATTCATGAGCAGCTCACCTATTCGTCACATAGAATCCCTTTCCTCACCCTGGAAGGCCCAAGATCCTTTTCTCTTTTCTGCATATCACAGAGATGAATACCCCAAAGGAAACCACAATTTGGGAGTCAGCCCGGAACAAATTCAAGGAAGAAATATCGGACAGGATTTTAATCCAATGGCTGATTTCAGAATGTATCATGGCAGCAGTGTTCCAGGATTTCCATACCATCCCCACAGGGGCTTCGAAACTGTTACCATTGCCGTAGAAGGAGTGGTAGATCACAGTGATTCTTTAGGTGGTGCAGGTAGATTTAAAGATGGCGACGTGCAATGGATGACCGCAGGAAAAGGAATTCAACATTCCGAGATGTTTCCTCTAATTAACACAGATAAAGACAATCCATTCGAACTATTTCAAATTTGGCTTAACCTTCCAAAGAGAAGCAAGATGGTTGCTCCACACTATAAGATGCTTTGGAGTGAAGATATTCCTGTAGTTGAAATCGAGGATGAAAATGGTAAAAAAGCTAAAGTAGATGTCGTAGCAGGCACTTTCAACGGAGTAAATGCCTTAAAACCCAACCCGGATTCATGGGCAGCGGATCCTTCAAATGAAGTTGCTATTTTAACGATCAAGCTAGAACCCGGAGCAAGTATTACGCTACCGTCTGCTTCCGCAGAAGCAAACCGAAACCTCTACTTCTACAAGGGAGAGTCTATTGAACTTGATGGAAATACTATTCAAGGAAACAGCAGGATCATCCTGAACTCTGAAGTAGAGGCAAGCATAACCAACGGCGACAAAGAATCCTACTTTCTTCTTTTACAAGGTAAACCTATCGGAGAACCGGTGGTGCAGTACGGTCCATTTGTTATGAATACCGAACAAGAAATCAGAGAAGCTTTCGCAGAATATCAGCAAACTGAATTTGGGGGATGGCCTTGGCCGATGAAAGAGCAAGTTTGGGATAAGTCTAAAGGAAGGTTTGCTAAGTATGATGACGGTACCGAAGAACTGAGATAGCTATTGAATGTAGAAATGCTTTAAGTGGTTTACTTTGTAATTAGATTGAAGTCGCAGAAGATGGAAAATCTGAGACAAGCTAAAGCACTACAAAATGGCCAGTAGCATCAACTATAAAGGTAATCTCCGGAACATTACATTAATTCTATTGTTTACAAGCTTTTATGCTTTCAGCCAAGAAAGAGAAGAAAAGCGCCCGGCCTTCATCAGCATTAGTTCTGGTGTAAACTTTTCTTCTTTCCGAGATTTTGCAACCTCTCCTCTGATCTATTCCGGAACCCCAATATATACCTCCATATCGCACCTAGACTTGGACCAGGAACGAGAGTCTCAAATAAGCCTCTCCTATTCCTTTGGGAAATATAAATCAGACTTTAATAATCAAAACACTGAGAGTAAAGTCAACACCATTTCTCTCAATTATCTTGAGTTGTTCGAAGTAAAAAACTGGAGCAGTCCTAAACTAAACCTAAAAGTTGGTGGTCAATTTAATGCTATTGTTAACATCAGAAATAACGAAGACTTTTTTAACAATAGTGAAGGGGTCGACATTATTTCAAACCTCTTTGGTTCTGTAAAAGCTACATTGGATTTGAGTCGAGATGAAGAAGTAAAAAAGAAGTTCCTTTTTATAAACTACACTGCCCAAAAGCGGAGCCAAAACTTGTCATTTGGTTTAAACATGGGCTTAGTAAATGGCGCTTTTAGAAACGGTTTTGCCTACACTAGCTCTTCAGCCCCGATAAATACGGATGAGTTCTTTGCAGACTATGAACTGAAAATCTTTAAAGGTTTTCGAATAAACACAGTGCTTGATTACACTTATCATCTCCATAACAATAATGCAGTCCGGATTTCCTATTTATGGGATGCTTTTAAAACTGCCGGTTATGAGGATAATTTCGAAATGGCCAACCATATCATTAAATGCTCACTCTTATTTAGCTTGCGATGAAAAAGATACAAATCATACTTCTTTCAGCAGGAATTTGGGCATTCTCGTCCTGTGAGAAGGTGTTATTTGAAAAAGACCTTGCTAGTACTGACCCTCAAGCAAATTTCGAATACCTCTGGAATGAGTGCAATGAAAAGTATTCCTATTTCGAATTGAAAAATGTGGATTGGGAACAAGTAAAAATTGAATACTCTCAAAAATTGTATCCCGAAATGTCGGAAGACTCCCTGTTTAATGTTTTAGGGGGGATGCTAAAGGAGCTAAGAGATGATCATGTCAATCTGGTTTCCGACTTTAGAACCTCATTTTATGGAGTTGAATTTCAATCACGAGACAATTTTGATTGGAGAATAATTGTAGATCAATACATCTCACCCGACTATATTATCTCAGGTCCCTTTTCGCATAATTTCATTAAAAATGAAGAGATTGGGTATGTTCGATTATCGACCTTCAGCACAGAAATCAAATCTGAAAACTTAGACTATATCATCAATCGATATAAAAATACAAAAGGTATCATTTTAGACATCAGAGAAAACGGCGGCGGAGCCATAGCTAATGTCTTTACGATATTAAGTCGCTTTGTAGATTCAGAAACTTTAGTTTATTACTCCAGGATCAAAGCCGGACCGGAACAGGATAATTTCTCAGGAATATCGGGAGCCTATGTACAACCTTCTACTCGCGAAAAATATTTAGGGAAAGTAGTAGTTCTCACAGATCGAGGAACCTACAGTTCAGGATCCTTACTCGCATTGGCAAGCAAAGCGCTGCCAAACTTCACATTGCTTGGCGACAGTACCGGCGGTGGTTTAGGCATTCCAAACGGAGGACAATTACCCAACGGCTGGAGATACCGTTTTTCGGTCACCCAAACATTAGATCTCAACCAAAACCCTGATTTTGAGGCAGGCGTACCGGCAGACATTGAGGCTCAAATTGATTGGAATGATATGAGTAAGGATGAGATACTTGAAGCGGCATTGGCTGAAATTTTATAAGTTATTCATGAGACTCCTATTCATATTCATAATTGTTTTTTTAGGTCAAACTCTTAATGCTAAGCATGATTCTAAGGTAGATTCTCTTCTGAAGTGTCTGAAGTCCAATGATTTTATTGAAAATTATTATTCGGACTATTTGCATAGTTTTATTGACAGCGGCCAATCAATTTTTAGGGGTTGGAATCTTAACTATGAAGATTCTCTTCAAAGAAGAATTTTTGAGAACCTTCTAGAAGAGCACTTCAATGAATACATTGAAGAAGTAAAACGCAATACTGTATATCATTATCAAGATTTAGATAGTACAACCTTATCAAAATATTTGGCATTGTGTGATCAAATCCAATTGCATGAATTGAGGGAGCAAACCGGATATTTTCAGGTAATGGATAGTCTCATGTTATTAGTGGGCGAAAGATTGACACATGACTCTCCGTATATTCTCGGAAGAATAAAATCAAAGTACAAGCCTTTGAAATTACAACTTATGATTAATGAAGATATTTATAAAAACCTGCTCTATACTAATATTAAACTTGAGCTAATAACCTCAGATACGATGTACCCAAGAGTGAATATATTGAGTCCAGCGACCCTTGTGATAGAAAAGCCCCTTGAGCTTAGGTGTAAGGACATCCAATATCTTCTGATCACCTACAATGGACAAGAGTACAAATTTTCTAAAAGAGAGTTTACTGAAGAAGACGTTCCGGATCAATCGAAACGAGAATTACTAAATAATATGCTGATAGGTTTAACCATTTCTGATTTTGAGTATACTGAGATGTGGCGTATTGAAATAACTGACTCTCACATTTCTCTTCAAACTTCGGTAAAAAAGGAAACTCAAGAATTAAAAAATAGTGACTGATCTCCAATGCACTTTAATTTAAAAGCAATAATTCTAAATAATTGACTTCAACTCTATACCTTTGATAGTATCATATGATACTATCGTAATTGAAGCCACCCTACGAAATAACATCAGACATACTCAAACTTGTAAGTAGTATTTCCGAAAAAATCGGCGAAGTAAATGCGCACTTATTAAATAGACCATCCCCTCAGTTAAGGAAGCAGAATAAAATCAAAACCGTACATTCTTCGCTAAAAATAGAAGGCAATACATTATCTGAAGATCAAATAACAGCTCTACTTGAAAACAAAAGAATAATTGGTCCTAAAAAAGATGTTCTCGAAGTACTCAATGCACTCGCGGTTTATGAAAACATAGATCAATATCACCCGAACCAAGAAAAATCTTTTTTAAACGCTCATGAGACGTTAATGTCGGGCCTCATCGAAAACCCGGGAGTCTACAGAAAAAAGGGGGTAGGTATCATTAAAGGAAGTCAGGTTGAACATTATGCTCCTCCTTATGAAAATGTTCCTTTCCTAATGAAAGATCTTTTTAGATACTTGCGCGACTCAGAAGAAATTCTATTGATAAAAAGCTGTGTCTTTCATTATGAAATGGAGTTTATTCATCCCTTTCTTGACGGAAATGGCAGGATGGGAAGACTATGGCAAAGCTTAATCTTGATGGAAAAATATCCTGTATTTGAATTTCTTCCATTTGAGACTTTGATCAGCAAATATCAGGACGATTATTATAAGGCATTATCAGGAAGCGACAAGGAGGGAAAATCAACTATTTTTATAGAATATATGCTCGGAATTATTGATCTCGCCCTTGGCGAATTACTTCAATTCAATCATCGTATTTTAAGTGATATAGACAGGTTGGAGTATTTTGTATCAATGACCGAATCCGAGTTTACCAGAAAAGACTATATGGATGTTTTTAAAGATATCTCATCGGCCACAGCGAGTAGAGATCTAAAAAAAGGCGTAGAACTAAAGTTATTCGGGAAAACGGGAGAAAAGAACAAGACCAAATATCACTTGATTCAAAATGTCTAAACCATGATTAACCCTTTCAAAATCATCCCGGTATACATACAACTCTTCGAAAACAAGGCAGTAATTACACGCTTAGACACCCGTGAAAAAATCTATTCCAATTCCGGGCTAAAATTCTCCAATGAACGCTTGATTATCGCCGACTTTTTGAATGCAGAAAAAACACTGAAAGAAACGCTCAAAAGATTGATTCCAAACTCCTTTGCCATCTTTCCTCACTTAAAAGTCGTAATTCAGCAGATGGAGAAAACGGAAGGCGGCTTGTCATCCGTTGAAAAACGAGTCCTGAAAGAAGTATGTGAAAGGAATGGTGCCAAATATGCAATAACAGTCGAAGGAAATGAGGCCTTGAGCATAGAGCAAGCTCTGGAACATTTAAAGTATTAATCTTAATTTTACCATTTCAGGCACTATGAAATTTCAGATCTATCCCCTCTTCATCATACTTGGTTTCATTTCTTGCACCCATTCAAAGGAAATAGAATCTCAGACAGAGGGAATTCAAGAACCGAAAAACATCATAGATGCTTCTGCAAATGAGGAAACGGAAAAACAAGACAGCATCAAAAAGATAGCTACATACTCTAACACTTGGCTTGATTCAATCGCTGAACAATGGAATTTGTTAGTGCATGTTCAAGGAGGCTGCTTGGGTGGACAACAATATGTGACTAATAAACAAGCACCGGAATCAAGAGAACAACTGCTTTTTAGCTCCAATCAATGGCAAAAGTTCGCAGCAAATGACCCTTCTGAACTCACATATTTCTTGCTGAGCAAGTTGTCCGACACTAGCAAAACTAGAGCACATACTTGTCCATTTTTAACCGCCAGTGAAGGAGAAATGTCAATTTATGCACTTCAACATATCCATCAAAAGAATTGGAATGATTTCCCTCCATTTAAGGAGTATAAAAACAGAGAAATAACCGGTGCAAATGATCAGCCTCAGGTATGGTTGCAAGAGATATTGGCTGATGAGAAGCATAGACAGGTTTTAAGAGATGGGTACATATTTGAAATGACTAAGAATTATTGAAACATGAACTTCTACAACATCAATATTCTCTTAACTTTCATGTCATTAATGGTCGTATCCTCATGTACTACCAACGAGAAATTTAATGGCAATAAATGGAAAGCCGCTGATGGAGAAAATATTACGTCAGATACAAGGTCTAAAATGGTGACTGATTTACTAAATAGTGAATTAATTCTCGGCAAAACAGAGGAAGAACTTATAACGTTGTTAGGTCCAACATCAAATTATAATGGCTTCAAATCTAAAAATGCAAAACTCTTTGCTGTGCAAGAAATATACACTTGGGACATTGATCCTTCTGAATTCACATTTATTAAAGTAGTATTTGATGACAAAGGCAAGGCAAAATCTGCAGAGTTTTATTCATCCAAGGATTAAGTCATAAGAGTAACTTCAATTGAGTTTTACCTTTATCCTTATATTTACCAATGGTTACAGCTCCAAATTGAAAATTCCAGTATTTCTCATATTATCATTAATATTAATTCCACTATTTGGTCGTTCCCAAACTGATACAGCCAAATCCACACCTACACTTCAAAATCAATATTACATGAAGAAAAGTCTGGTACTGATAACAGGGTATCAAATGCATCAGAACCACTATGCTGAATTGGGGATAGGCATTATGCACGATGGGGTTGTGGGTTACCATCCAAGTACCACTATTTATGGAATTTCTAATGAAATCAGGATTTCTAAAGACCCAATTTGGGGCTTAAAGGCAGGAATTTGGTTAGGAGGAGGTGTTGGAGCCATGAATATTGGATTAAATTTAATAAATTACACCAATTTCAAGCAAAACTCACTTCGATTCAGACCCGAAATAGGATTGGGTTTTTCCTTTGTTAGGCTGGTTTATGGTTATAATATCGCCATAACCCAAAAGGAATTCCAAGGTGTAAATTCACATAACTTCACTTTGAATATTATGCTGAACCTGAAAACCGCTATAGAAGAAAACAAAATATTGCATAACTAAACCTCAATGGGACTCTTCAATTTTTCAAAAAAGAAAAAAGCAGAAACTGAGATCATAGACCTCAATAAGGAAAATGAACTTAATTTATTTCACTACGACATAGACAGCGATGAGTTCATTGAAATGGTGCGCAACCTGAATGATATTAATAAAAAGTTTCAGCAAGGTTACAACCTCCTTCATTTTGCCGCAGAATACCAAAGCTTAAAGCTTGCTAATGCGCTATTCTCTCTCGGCATAAGAGTAGATGAAAAAAATAAGTATGGCAATACTCCACTGTGGATAGCTACGTTTAATGCTAAAGGTAAGTATGAAATGGTAGATCTATTAATGAATATGGGGGCCAATCCAAACTCTGTGAATGATGCCAGAAATACACCATTAAAATTCGCCGAGACTATTCAAGATGAAGCATTAATTATGAGATTAGTTAAAAATAAAAGTTAAATAACCATCCTACAATCTATCATGATTAGAGCTATCGTGTTATTTTCAATTTTTCTTAATGGGCTTGTATATGCGCAGCCCTCGGATGACTTGTACATAGATGCTTACGTTCTGGTTGTTGACACCTCTTTGAATTACTCAGGTCTCAGAGAAAAGATGTTTGACCTCTCTGAATCATGCAAGATTGAAATTGATACTATGGGAAGAAGTTTCGACTCTACAAGAAATCTAATATGTCTCCCTGATGATGCCGAAGACGAAATATATGCCGGAGAATATTTTGCTCGTCGTTATCCCTCTGTTAGGCTGAGTTTAGAATATTTCCATTATTATTCTGAAGATAATTGCAGCGAAAAAATGATAGCACTAATTGCCTGCATTTCAACTGACCCAGAAATGGCCGAAACTCTCTTAGAATCTATAAAACCTCAGTCCATTTCTACTTTCATTATAAGAAAGCAGATATTTATGGGATGTGGTTGTCAGCTTCCCCTAAAACCGAACTGTTAAAAAGTAGAAAATAGTATTACATTTA
>JAAEYY010000027.1:0-22885 GCA_018223105.1 bacterium
ATCCTTCTCTAACCCTGTAACAGCCTTTAGAATTTTTCTTTTTGACTTGCTATCATAAACTTCAATACAGATAGTATGAGTCAAGGTCGCTTCACCTGGGCCTGTGCCTTCTTTAATGTAAAATTTATCTGGCTCAGATTCTAGTTTATTGCCTAGCTCATCATAAGCGAAAATTTTAAAATCATTTTGTGCATCAGGAAGCAAACTCAACTCTATGACATTTCCAATATTATTAATTTCTACTTTTTCGCTTTTGAAAGCGTCATCACCTCTTGCTATTTCTACATAAACAATTCTACCATCTTCTTTTGTCTTTAAGTTTATAAATGTTTCTTCACCAACCACCATAGTATCATAATCTATTCCTAACTGCACTTTCGATGTATCTACATTTAAATCTTCAACTGTGTTATTAATGGTAGATGCATAAATTGCAGCTCCTTTGGCTACCACGGTCATTGGGTCAACACTTGTGTTTGGTTTTTTAATTTGAACTTCAAGCATATCTCGAACGATTGGCGACAGTGTAGGACCACCGACAAGAATCAATTCTCCTAAAGAGTTGCCATCCAAGTTATTTCGCTTAAGAAGTAGTTTGCAATAGTCAATGGCTTTCTGAACAAACGGTTCTATTACTTCTTTAAGCTGTTCTCTAGTGATTGTTAAGTCAATTTCAAATTCTTCGCCTTCATCATCTTCACCGTATTCATCGTATAAATTGGTAAGAATTGGATATTCTTCTTTGTATGATAATTGATTTTTGGCATCTTCTGCAAGTGGTTTCCACATCTCTTTGAATGCAGTGAATTTTACTTGATCTTCAATAATTGAATCAATAGCAAAACGCTCTTTCAGATAAGGAATAAATATATTGTCAACTATAGCTTCATCAAGATTTTTACCCCCTAAAAAGTTGTCGCCTTCGGTATCAATAACCTTAATAATACCGTCTGAAACTTTGACCAAAGCAGCATCAAATGTTCCTCCACCAAAATCAAATACTAACCAAAAACCATTTTTATTTGCGGACTCAACTCCATAAGCAATTGCAGCTGCATAAGGCTCTTGGACTAATTCTACATATTCTATTCCTGCCAACTCCGCAGCTTTTTTAGTTGCATTGATTTGATTCATCTCAAATGCAGCAGGAATTGTAATGATTGCAGATTTAACGCTTTCATTATCTACATACGACTTCAAGGTCTTCAAAACTTCAGCAGAAAGTTCTTCAGAAGAGAGTTCCACACCAATTTTGTCATCAGTTTTGTATTTTACTGAATTACCCATTGTTCGTTTGAACTCAATAAATATGTTAGAAACAAAATCAGGATCCGAAGATGACTTTTTCTTATCCTTTGATAATTGAGCGAATGCTTTATCGCCAACTAAGAAACCTTTTTTTGTAACCATTACACAAGACGGCATTGTGTCTCGCTGTGTATCTGTTCGGTGCATTTTGACTTTACCTTCATCCATTACTGCAATAGCAGAGTTGGTTGTTCCTAAATCAATCCCGAAGTCTATTTTTAATCTTGCCATTTCCTGTTTAATTTTTATTCGTTGTAAGCAACTATCACTTTTGCAGTTTGTATAACCTTATTATTATAGTTGATTTGTGGTTTTATGATTCTTTTAATTATTTGCTTTCCTTCTTCGATACTGTCATCAAATTCCATTGTTGCCACCATATTCATCCCTGAATTATAGTTTTGACCAATAAGCTGTGGTATTTCGTAGCCATAAGCTTTAAGATTGTCTAGGATTGACTCAGAGTATTTTTTAAGATGCTTGTAACCCTTTATGTTTTTATCCATTACTTCAAGGTTCATCAAAATTCGTGTGACTTCATCTGCAACTTTCAATACTAAAGAATGATCTTTTTCTTCGCTTTCTGGTTTTCCTGATTGACTTAAATCTTTTAATTTGAGTTGTGTATCCAAAACCTGCATTAGTTTACTATCCAATTTCACGCTTTCTTCTTCAAGTGAAGTTTTGGTATTTCTGATTTGGGTTTCGACATCTGTCTTGCTAGTAGCAATACGTTTGCCCAATAACCAATAAATCAAGCCACCTAATAATAGTGTCGCCAAAGTGGCAATTATCCAATACAATCTATTTTTCTCCACATCTCCGCCTAGTTCTGAAATTTTGGTATCCGCTTGCCGTTCCGTTTCTTGGATTCTAGTACCAAGCTCTTGGGAATTAGTTACAATGTTTTGGCTGTTGGTTTGGATGAGTTGACCTAAACTATCTATGTATGCATTGAGATTGTTGTTTTGCTCCTGCAAAGCTGAGATAGTCTGGTTTTGCTTTCCTATTGTATAATTTTGGTTTTTCAGCTTTTTAGTTAAAGCATCAATCTCCTGCCGTTGCTGAAATACGTTGTTTTTTATGGTCGGTATTTCTTTAACCAATGTTGAATCCTGCGGCTGTTGAGCAAATAGGTTTGTTGCTCCCAAAAAGAGCGATATGAGTAAAATTTTCTTCATAATTAATATTTTGCTGCTGAAAGCTCCATTTTAAGTTTGTAAATTCTTTCTTCCTGTGTTCGGATATCTTTTTTCTTTTCCTCTTTTGATAGCTGAACAAACTTGTCAATTTTAGTCTGTTGTGCTTGAATTTGACTTTGCTTTTCAGAGCTACCTCTAAACAATTTGAATTTTTGAATTTCACTCATTTCCTCTTTGGCAGACCTGATTTCGGATTCATAGTAATCAGTTTGATTTATCTCCTTTAGTTTCTTTTCTGCACTAGCTATTTCTTTCTCTAACCTTTCAGATGGTGCTAAATCAACTTTGTACTTCTTGGTGTGAATCAAATATTCGTCTACATAAACTTCTATTCGATGCTCTCCATTATCGTAAGTACATTCATCGGCATTTCCCCAACCTGCTAAAATCACTTTGCTGGTTTGCTTAGATATACTTTTTGTGACGGACTGTGAATATCCTTTTGGTGAAGATTTGGAATTCCTTTTAAGACTGCCACTTGGGTTTATGTATTTAAGGTAAAAGGTCACAGACATATCGCCTGTTACATCCAAATTTAGGTTCAAACCAATGTATCGTATATACTTTGTGTAAAGTGGTTTGCTATCGGTGTTAGTTATTTCAGACGATACAATTTTGAAGGATAGTTTCGGTGGTATTCTTTTGTATTTATCAATGATTCTACTAATCAAAGAATTACTTTGTGAATAATCTTTAAGCCAATAAGCTAATTCGGTGAACTCAGATTTAAGTTCGTTTTTGGTACTTGCTTTAATTCTTTCTAAACTCTCCTTGGGTAAAACTTTTTTTAGCAATTCATTCACTTTACCCCAATCAATAGAATTCTTGATATTATCTTCAACAGCGGACTGGTTAATAGTTCGGTGCCCTAATCTTATCAATGGGTCACTCTCTTTCAGCTCTTTAACGTGTTGTCTTATTTGTTGCTCATTAGTTTCATAAGCATCTTTAACAGATTGTAATAAGGCAATTGCTTGTGTGACATCGCGGTCTTTCATTTCTTCAAGAGTAGCAAGACTATCTTTTGCCCTATCTCTTGTTAATTTGCCAACGGCAATTGACAACGCAGTCTCATTTAATTCCTGAGCTTGTTTTAAGAAATCTTCACTTGAGTCATTTTCTTGACTTTCATTGAAATAGTCAATTCCACATTGCATTATTTCATTTGCCAATTGGTCAGCGACTGCCTTGTATTTCAAGTCACTTATTCCAAGTAATGATTTGAGAAGTGATAAATCGTCTTTGGTGTTGGTGAATAATTTTAAACCGAATTCATAAGCACTTCCTTTGTCTGCTTTTCGTTTCTTTTTGCAGCTTTCAATTTGGCTTTCGATTTTATGTAATGGTTCTTCTGTAAACTTTTTTGAAAGGTACTTTTGAGTAGTTCCGTTGCATCCACTAAACAATTGCAATGTTTCTGAACTTGAATACTGGTTTTTGAATTGCGTTAGCAATTCATCAATCAATTTTTCAGCTTGTTTTTCTTTGTCGGTCTTAAAATATTGATCAGTAACGGATTCAACCAAACTTTCAAAGTACTCAGATTCAATCAGCTTTATTTTAGCTTCAATTCCTGTTTTAATATCAGATTTGTCCCTGCTTAAAAGTTTGTACGTACCCAAATTGTTGAATGCAGAGAAGTTTTTAGAGTTAACTTCTTTGTCGGTAGTTACTTTCTTCCAAATTTCAAGTGCTTTTTCTTCATCACCATTTTTCAAATATTCAAATGCGGTATTGTCAAATGGACTGGCATTTAAGAACCAAAATAAGGCGTAATTTACTTTGTCTTGGTTTTGCTGAAGATTTGAAAATGCTTTGTTTACTAATTCAATTTCTTTTCTTGAAATTTTAGATAAAAACTGAAAATCTAAATCAGATTCAGTCTCTTTTCCAACTCTTGCGTGGGCTGTAATTCTTCCCTTTTGTCGTTGCAGTTCTCTTTCCGATGCGTTTGAGAGAATCCCTGCAATTCGATAAGGGTTATTTTGTATTAACTCCATATTTTTTCGGTTGGCTTTAAGTTCCTAAAAATACTATTCATTCTATTTCTTTTTTTACGGTTTCCCGTATTCTGTTCAATTTTCGGTCGAGCGTTGGCAAAAAACAGCTCTTTTGGTTTTTTCAGCGTTGGCTTTGCATGTCGGCAAAAACCAAATGTGCTGTTTGTGCGGTTGGCTTTTCTTGTATGCCGCACAACGTTTCGGCTATGGCAAGAAGCGGCAATCAAAACCGAAACATTTCTCGCCAACTGTAAGTTACATTTTTCAGTTGTGAATATACAAAAACAGCAGAAAGTAAGCTTTTTGCTATAGCCATTGTTGTAACATGTACTAATTTAGAGCTCGATAGAAATTTTTACTTTTCCTCCAAGTCCTTTCTCTACAATGTCATACAAGGTTTTCAAGGTCAAATTACTTCCATTGTTTTCCACCCGAGATATATAGGTGCGTTTTTTGTCGATCAACTCTCCAAGTTGTTCTTGTGTAAGATTCTTTTCCTCTCTGGCTTTGCGCAAAAGCAATCCGATTTTAAATGACCCGAAGTCTCTTTCAAGTTCGTCCCTGCGTTCTGTTCCCACTTTTCCGTAAACAGTGTCTTTAATGTCTTTCCAGCTTTTGGTGTCCATCTTATTTGTTTTTGTCTTCATAATATGATTTCATTAGTTCGACTGCTTTGTCTGTTTCACTTTTTGGAGTTTTCTGACTTTTTTTGGTAAAACCGTTAAGAAGGATCACAAGCTTTCCTTCGTCGAAAAAACAAAACACCCTCCAAATATTCGTACCCAATTTTATCCGGGCTTCATAAAGCCCTTTGGTACCAACAATTGATTTAAGATAGGTAGAAGGAACCTGTTCAAACGTTTCTATGATTTCGATGACCTTAAAAATCTTGTCCTGAACTTTTCTAGGTTGTTTCAGCAGGAAATTCTCGAAATAATGTTTGTACTGAATTACTTCCCTAACTTTCTTCACTATTCAAAGGTAACTTAAAAGTTACTATTCTCAAATCATTGTATTGGTTTTTTATAAGAAGTGGGGTTTTGTTAGGTATGTGTTACAACTTTTTTTATCGCAATAAAAATAACATTTAGAGAATAAACCTCTGGGGATAAACAAATAAAGATTACCGTTTATTATAAGTCCAACAAATCATATGGGCTTGGAATGTTCTTCATCTGAGCTCTACTCACATATGTATATATCTCTGTCGTAGTTGAACTTGAATGTCCTAGAAGTTCTTGGATATGCCTTAAGCTTACCCCAGTCTCGAGTAAATGGGTGGCATAGGAATGTCTCAACATATGGGCATAAACACGTTTCTGAATACCTGCTTGCTTTGCATATCTTTTTAAAAATTGATTGACACTCTCGCGACTATATGGAATTCCTGGTTTTGTACTCTCAAATAAATAAGTCTTAGGTTTATAAGCTTTATAATATGCTCTCAAATTCTCTAAAATTTGATTGCTAATAGGAACAACTCGATCTTTAAATCCCTTTCCCTGAATAATTGTAATCTGTAAACGATCAGATTGAATGTCTGTTAGCCTGAGATTTAGTAATTCTCCAATTCTTAGTCCACATCCATACATAATCATTAAGATCGTTCTATGCTTTAAGTTACGGGTGCATTCTATTATTCTGCGGACTTCATCATTGCTTAATACTTTTGGTAGTGTTCTACTTTTTTTAATTTTTGGTAAGGATTCCAAGTTTAATTGGAAGTCTGTTCGATTCCTATAGTAGCACTTTAATGCACTTACGACTTGTTTCTGGTAGGACCGTGAATACCCTTTTTGAACAATTTCAGTACTAATAAATTCTTCTACATTTTCATTTGTGATTTGATCTGGCTTTGTTTCCTTAAAGCATAGAAAGAACAACTCAATTACTGATAAATAAACTTTCTTGGTGTTTTCACTTAAACCCTTACTGTTCATAAACTGCAAGAATGATGTTATATGTTCTTCAAGTGTTTCCTTTGCTGCACTTATGTTTCTTTTATGTTCAATAGCATCATCTTTATGCTGTATCATGGCTTGTTTCATAGCGCTGAGATCCAACCATACTTTCCCTCGACATAAATCCAAAAGTTGTTTTAAATTTTTCTTAGTGTTTGGAATTACGAAGATTTCCTCGTGCTCTAAATATTCAAACTCTAGAATGCTTTGACTCTTTAAATATTCCGGAAATGTTTGCTTATCAATTCCAATAAATAACTTTCTCTTTAATTGAATTGGTTTGAGTGTTATCAAATTATTTTAGTCTATCACCCCCAAATGTGATACTTTTTCTTCGACCTTTTATATTTAGTCTTGTATAGATATCCGAACGTATTCAAATTCTTTAGAAGCGAGATCTTTAGGTGTTTTCTTCTTTATAATGCAGATGGATGATTTTACTTCCCCCTCCCCTGAACCATAATCAGTACCGTGTAAATTAGGATTTTTAAATCCAATAGGAGAGAGATGTTCTCCAAGTACAGCAAATCATACTGTAACCTTTGCACCATCTCGTCTACGTTCTCGGCGTAGCCGAATTTTACCTGACCCCAAGAGGTGATGCCGGGTTTGATTCTATGTAAGCGCTTGTAATGTGGTGCTACTTTTACGATCTGGTCTATGAAGTATTGTCGCTCCGGACGAGGGCCAATGATGCTCATATCGCCCAGCAAGACATTCCAGAACTGGGGGATTTCGTCCAATCGGGTTCTTCTGAGGATCTTGCCCATCTTCGTAATCCTCGGATCTTCTTCGCTGGAAAGTTGAGGTCCCGCTTTCTCGGCGTCTTGGTACATGCTTCGGAACTTGATGATCTTAAAGGGTTTACCATGCAAGCCGATTCGCTCTTGCCGGTAAAAGACCGGTCCTTTCGACCCTAGTTTAACCAGTATTCCAATCAACATAAACACAGGTAATCCCAACAATATCACAAAAAATGAAAACCCGATATCAAAACTCCGCTTAAAGAACTTTTGCCAAGCGGGAAGAATGTCGGTTTCGATCTCAATTAATATCGCCCCGAAAACATTTCCCATTTTCACCATGCCGGTGAGATGCTGATACAAATCCGGGATAACCTTAATTACTACCTCAGTAGAATCCAAATAGTTTAGAAGCGATGAAATCACTCGTTTGTCTTCATCCTCTATAGCAATAATCACTTCTTCAATCTCCCGATCTTTTACAATCTGCTCCAGGTTTTTGATATTCCCCAATAAGTCAATTTGCTCTAAATTGGGTCTTTCATCACTCACTTTTAAATAGCCTTGAAAGAAATGTCCTTCAGAATATCTTGCTGTAGTGAGCTCATTATAAATGCTTTGAGCCTTAGGTCCACTTCCTATTAATAGGGTAGGGAAGCCAATTTTTCTGTGCTTTATCTTCCTTGCAACATTGGTGGAAAGTGCCAGTCTAAAGCTTGCGGAAAAACTGAGGTGCAAGGCAAATAATCCGAAGATGGATTGATAATAATTGGAGTATTGACTCACAAAATCATCCAGCAAAATGGAGAAGAATAAAATGATAACTCCAATGGCTGTGGCAACAATAAGCTGGAAAAGTTCTTTTAGCCTGGATTTCCGGTAAACCGAGGAATAGAGACCGATAACGGAATATAGTGCTACCCAGAATAAGGGGATAATCACCAGTCCCATATAGAACTTGTTGTCACCAAAAACCAGCTGTAACTGCTCTACACTAAAATTACCTTCGATATAGGTTTTTCTATAAATAAAGAATAAACCCCATGCTAACAGTGCAGCTAGAAGGTCGAGAAATAGGTACTTAAGTGTAAGAAGCCGTTTATTCAAAAGTGATTAATTTGATATTGTCAAAAGCCAACTTCGCTTGCGAAGCAGTATTCTTTTGACTCGCCAAAAATACTCTAAAATCTGCACCTTGAAATTGAGCAGTATTTACATCTTCGGCCAGACTGATATAAACTTTCTTCCATTCTCCCTCTGTAGAAAAGAGGTTTACAATGGGTACGCCTTGAACCACAGGTCCGGTAATGGGGTAGATGCCAACGATAATTTCCGATTCTGATTTGAAGTTTAGTTCTAAATAAATCTCAGAGCCTCGGGGAAGATCAAATATGCGGTTACTGCTAAATTCAAAGATTTGGAATCCGGTATCTAATGTAGCTCCTGCACTGAATTGTTCTGTTGATCCATTGTATTCAAATACTTCTGCAGGATTCGAAACAAGATACATACTGTCAACGGTGCTTTGGGATCCGGATTTTTCCAGAGAAATACTCTGATCTTCAAAATCTTCCAACCATTCAAATTTCGCACCCGGTCTGTACTCAACTTCAGGGATTAAGGTATCCACAACGGCTGCTTCAAAATTATGGGAGTCTCTATAGGTTGAGTAAAAAGGATAAATGGTTCTATTGTTCGATATACCGTTTTTCTTAATTCCGGCAATGATCACCAAATCGTGCACTCCGGTTTTTAGAATCGGAATGGTAGCCGGAACTTCATAGGCTCCAATAAATTGTCCGTCAACATAAACCCAGGCATCCAAAATGTCGTGAGCATCAGATCCTTGAGACCGATCATCTTCAACCTTTAATGAAAACTCAGAAATATGGATATACGAAGGAATAGGCTCTTCTTTATCGCAAGAGAAAAGGAATAAGGTGCAAGCCAGAAGTCCGATCAGGCTTTTACTTATGAATTGGTTATGAAATTGCGTTCTAATTGTTCTTTTATTCTATCGGTTACCGATTTCAACTGCAAATATTGGCTAATTCCTGCATTAGGCTCTTGTTGAAATTCAATGCAATTGTAAAATGATTTTAGCTCTTTTTCCAAAATGGATAGATAACCGTCGGAATCTTTTGATTGACTGTATGAAGTTTTAACCCCCCAATGCTCCGTGGAATTGTTCTTTTCCGGGTTTGCATTGCTCTGAACATGAAGGATTTGATCTACAAAGTCTATAGAACAGTAGGTGTTATTTTGAAAGAATTTTGTTTCGTGTTTATGCTTACTCGAAATTTTGCTGGCAGATAAGTTCGCTACACAGCCATTATAGAATTCAATTCTCGCATTTACCACATCCGGATCCTTATAATAAACCCCAACCGCAGTTGCGAAAACAGTTTTTACTTCAGAATTTGAAAGTTTTAGACTTACATCTATATCGTGCAGCATCAAATCGTCTACTACAGAAAGCTGAGTAGAGTTTTTATTGAATTTGATGAAACGATTACTGTCGATAATACGAGGAACTAACTCGTACTTCTCCAAATCATTATAGAAATTATAGAATCTTTGCTTTAGGCCAATTTGAAGGATGGTGCCCGATTCGTAAGCGAGTAATTCGAGCTGGCGAAGTTCAGGTCTGCTGCATAATCCCGGACTTTCAATGTAAATATGTTTGCCAAGTTTAGCGAATTCTGATAGCATTGCACTGTCAATGGCAATGGGATCCAAAATAAGAATAACATCACACAAACCCATCATCTCGTCGATGTTCCGAAAATCCGGAAGATCATCTAGTTTGATAGATTCAAATGATCCAATCAACTCAACTCCATCCATGCTTTTCAAAAGGTTAAATACCTTTTTTGAAAAGTTTCCTGCACCTAGTATTCCTGTTTTCAAATTGTTGAATTCTGAGATACGAAATAAGAGTTTAATTAAGAGCAGCTAAAAACAAGCTAAATTCGTGCGTATTAAATAGTAAACACATTGTTACAAGACAGCTACAAACTCAAGGGCAAGCGAAAACAGCTTGCAGAAGAAATAAAAAATCAAGGAATTCGATCCGAAAAAGTAATCAAAGCGATCGCTCATTTACCTCGTCATTTTTTCTTTCCGAATGATTTCGTAGATAAGGCCTATGAGAACATTGCCTTCCCAATTGAAGGGGGACAGACCATTTCTCAACCATATACCGTGGCTTTCCAAACTGAACTTCTCGATATAAAAAAAGGAGATAAAGTATTGGAGGTAGGAACAGGATCGGGGTACCAGGCTGCCGTACTAAAAGTGCTGGGTGCAGAGGTGCATTCAATAGAAACGGTCCGCGAATTGCATGAAGAAACAAAGACACTATTCGCTAAACTTGGATTAGACATTTTTACATATTTAGGCGATGGTAGTAAGGGCTTGCCGGAATTGGCGCCTTTTGATAAAATCATAATTACAGCTGCTGCTCCATCAATCTCAAAACCCCTCGCCGAACAATTAAAAATAGGAGGAAGGCTGGTAGCTCCGGTAGGAGATAAGTCTGTCCAAAAAATGATACTTGTAAAACGAGATGGTGAAAATGAATTCAAGCAAAGCACACATGGCCAATTTACCTTTGTTCCACTCACAGGAACTTATGGCTGGCAATAACAAAATCTTCAAATTAGTAATTTTTCTCTTCCTGGGGCTGCTAGGACTCCAATCGCAAGCTGCTGATTATCTGAAAATTCAGCCAAAAAAAGGCGATGGTATAGGGGTGATCTTAAATCGATATGAGCTCGCCAGTTTCGACTGTAACAAAGACAGTTTTATGATGCTCAATAATTTGAAAGAAGGCGATTTTCTAATTCTCTCAAAATGGTATAAGCTTCCCGTTTATGTTTTTGAATACAACGGAACCAGCATCCGAAGTACCGTAGGAATTGAAGATTATGGAAAAGCCATTCGTATTCAGGCCTACAATGAAAAAATGTTAGAGTTAGGCTTGAGAGATGAGGACTTTAGAAAGAACAAAGTGCTTTGGGTTCCTTTTCATGAAATGTATTGTTCAGATGATCTGGAGATTGAACCCATAAGTTCAGTAGGGGTTGATGATGATGCCAGCAGTGAGATCGATCATAAAGAAACTGCAGACGATGAAGATAGAGTGGCGCTCAAATATGAGATATTCCCCATCTTCGGTAAAGAATATGAGAGAACACCTATTTACTCAACTCAATTAGAAGGTCATGTATATTACCTCATTAGCGGTCACGGTGGTCCGGATCCCGGCGCTATGACCAGCAAAGACGGTCACTTGCTTTGTGAGGATGAGTATGCTTATGATGTTACCTTGCGTTTAGCGAGAAACCTTTTACAGCATTCTGCAACAGTTTACATGATTACCCGCGACGATGATGGTATTCGTGATCAGGAATATTTGGAAAGCGATAAAGATGAAACCGTATGGTTTAACCAGGAAATTCCCTTGAATCATGTTAAAAGATTGAAGCAGCGTTCAGCAAAGGTGAATGAGCTTTACGAGAAACATAAAAAAGAAGGAGCGAAGGTTCAACGCGTTATTGAAATCCATATCGATAGTAGATACGAGGAAAGTAAGGTTGATATTTTCTTTTATTATTATCCCGGCAGCGAGCAGGGGAAAGCCTTGGCAGACCAGATGCTTTCAACCATTAAGTCGGAGTACGAAGAGCATCAAAAAAACCGTGGATACAAAGGAGTGGTAAAAAGCCGAGACCTGCATACACTTAGAGAGTCTAAACCTCCCGTAGTGTATATCGAGCTAGGTAATATTACCAACTCATTCGATCAAAGAAGGTTGCTGATCGTAAATAATCGTCAGGCCATTGCCAATTGGTTGGCTCAAGGCATCATGACCTATCAGGAAGATTAATCATTAATTTTTAGAACGGCCATGAACGCGCTTTGTGGAATCTCTACGTTTCCTACCTGACGCATACGTTTCTTACCTTTCTTCTGTTTTTCGAGCAGTTTTCTCTTACGCGAAATATCACCCCCATAACATTTGGCGGTAACATCTTTACGAAGGGCTCTAATGGTTTCTCTAGCGATGATTTTAGCACCAATTGCGGCTTGAAGCGGAATCTCAAACTGTTGTCTTGGGATAAGGTCTTTCAGCTTTTCTACGATCTTCTTGCCGTACTCATACGCTTTATCTCTGTGGATTACAGCAGACAATGCATCCACTACCTTTCCATTGATCAAAATATCCAGTTTAACTAAGGTTGATGCCCGATATTCAATAGGATGATAGTCGAAAGAAGCATAACCTCTAGAAACCGTCTTCAGCTTATCGTAGAAGTCGAAAACTACTTCTGCCAGCGGCATTTCGAAGGTTAATTCAACTCTATTACTCGTTAGGTAAACCTGATTCTTAAGAATGCCTCGCTTCTCGATACAGAGGGTCATAATAGCACCCACATAATCCGCAGAGGTAATAACTTGCGCAAGGATAAAGGGTTCTTCAACTCGGTCGATATGGTTGGGCTCAGGAAGATCAGACGGGTTGTTAACGACGGTCATCTCGTCCTTTTTATCATAACAGAAGTAACTTACGTTAGGTACTGTTGTGATCACGGTCATATCAAACTCTCGCTCCAGACGTTCCTGAATAATCTCCATATGAAGCATGCCGAGGAAACCGCATCTAAAACCAAAACCAAGGGCGGATGAAGATTCAGGTTCGAAAACCAAACTAGCATCGTTAAGCTGAAGTTTGCCCATAGATTCTCTAAGTTCTTCAAAATCATCCGTATCTACAGGGTAGATTCCGGCAAAAACCATAGGTTTTACATCCTCAAAACCCCTAACAGCAGTGGTAGTAGGTCGATCTACCAAAGTAATGGTGTCGCCCACTTTTACTTCCCTTGCTTCTTTTATCCCAGAGATAATGTAGCCAACATCGCCGGTCTTTACCGTTTTACGAGGTTCTTGCTTCATTCTCAGAACGCCAATTTCATCGGCGTGATAGTCTTTTTTTGTATTGATGAATTTTACGTGATCCCCTTTGTTAAGTTCTCCATCAAATACCCTAAAGTATGCGATAATCCCTCTAAATGGGTTGAAAACAGAGTCAAAGATCAATGCTTTTAACGGAGCTTCAGGAGTTCCGGTTGGAGCCGGAATTCTATTGATGATTGCCGAAAGGATACTATCTACTCCAAGGCCTGTTTTGCCACTGGCCGGAATAATTTCATCGCGTTCACATAAGATCAATTCTTCAATTTGGTCTTTCACTTCTTCGGGCATGGCACCCGGAAGATCCATTTTGTTGAGCACCGGTATAATCACCAAATCGTGATCCAATGCTAGGTATAAGTTCGAGATTGTTTGAGCTTGAATACCTTGTGATGCATCTACAATAAGAAGAGCACCCTCACAAGCGGCAATAGATCTACTTACTTCATAGCTAAAATCTACGTGACCGGGGGTGTCGATGAGGTTTAAGACATAGTCTTTCCCTTCGTGATTGTAGTTCATCTGAATTGCATGCGATTTGATGGTAATGCCTCGCTCGCGTTCCAGGTCCATATCATCCAAAGTTTGCTCTTGCAAATCACGGTCACTTACAGTTCCGGTGAGTTGTAACAAGCGATCTGCCAAGGTACTTTTACCGTGGTCAATATGGGCGATAATGCAAAAATTTCGGATGTGGTCCATTTGGGCTGCAAATGTAAGTTTTGTGCGCTGATTACGAAGCGAAATAAATTTTAGGAATTGAATGCCCTAGATTCACTCCTTTTGAGTTGTAGTTTCGATTATTCAATCAACAATATTTTGCCAATCACTGTGCCTGATTTGGCATGAACTAAAGTGTAAAGTCCTTTATTTAAATCACTTATGTCAATCTCATTTTTTAGGTTTTTGATTTGAATCGAACCTACTTCTTTGCCTTCAGAACTCAATACGGTGAGAGTTTCACCAATGAGTTGTGATTCACATAGAATCGTAATATTTCCTTTGGAAGGGTTGGGGTAGACATTTAATACTTGAGGTTCTTGATCCGGAATGGATAAAGTGAATTTCGTCAAAGTAATGGTACTCGACACTGTAGTATCCGGGCATGAGTTTTCTGATGAAACAAGAGCCTCGACAAAAATCTGATACGGGTTAGAGCTATCTAGAGCAAATACGAGGCCTAGTAATGTTATACCTCCTGTTTCAGTTTCGAATGTATCGTTAGGACTAATAATATCCCATTGAATGTTTTTAACAAATTCTTGGCTATCGGATGCAACATAAACGGTAATTGAACTTAAGGTGTCAACTACTCCAAAGCTGCTGTCTTTGAGCTCAAAATACGGTTTACCATCGACTTGGATGTTAATTGAATCAAGAATTGAGCAGCCGGAAAATAAATCGGACTGAGTATATTTTAAAACGGTGGTTTCACCTGCAGGTGCTTCAGAAGTGATAAAATAGTTAAACGAATCTACTAACAGCACATTCGGCGCTTTGCTAGACCATTCCAAATTTGAATATTTCCGTGAAAGTGTAATCGGACCTGAAGATTCACATATAACGGTATCATTGAAACTGTACTCAGATTCAGGTCTCGGATAAATGTAAAGAAAAGTATCTCGTGTAGTTGGACAACCCGTTGCGGTATGTGTATACACCATGCTAAATCGATTTGGGAAATCATCCTTGCTTTCAAGTTCCGGCGAATTCATGGTGTTAATTACTGCGCTATCTGATATTCCACCAAGTTCTGAAGGCGGTCTTGAATTGGTGAAGTTTCGTACAGTCCAAACACCATCATCAGGTGTGACACCAAATTCATCGTTGAGATCAACTTCACCTTCATCCCAGCATAAGTCTCGGTAATTGCTAAATGAAATTTCAGGAAGAAAGACGATGTAAAATGTTGCAGTATCTAGATTAGAGCATCCAAAGGCATTGGTAAAGGTATATTCGAGCTTCACCGTATCCAGGACGGAGTTCTTTCCTGTATACCACTGTTTCCCAATTCTGAAGGAATAATCTGTGATGGTGGATGTACCTCCATTTTTATCAATTAGTAGGTCATTGAGATCATTCCCATTGCACTGTACACATTTCCAACTTTGAATGCCATTATTGGTGTTGCCCGGTAAATCTACAAGACGATCTTCCATATCGAAGATCTCCAGGTCTTGACAAAATCGAGGATCATCTAATTTTATATAAGGTAGGGGATGAACTGTAAACAAAGTAGAATCTATAACTCTACATCCTGTTCTACTGTCAGAATAGTGATAGCGGAGATAAAACCTGTTTGAATTAGACAAGCAAGCTTCATTGACATAGAAATCGCTTCCTGAAGTGTAGTTGCTATATCGATTCACTGACCACTGACCCCCGAAATCATGGGGACCATCTACAAGAACGGAATCTAAATTCAAGGTGTCGTAACTACAGCAGCGTGCTAGATTATCAATTAATCCTATTTGTGGTTTGCGGTGGACATATAAAAGTAAGCTGTCAGCAGTGGTTTGATTTTGACTATCGACTAAAGTGAGTTTTACTTTTAAGCTTAAGCTGTCTTCACCACTTGTAAATCCAGAGTTAAAGCTGATTGAATCAATAGAACTGCTCAGCACATTTATATTCCCATCAAAATCAAAACCCCAATAAAAACTATCTACGGCTCCGGTGTAGTTTGAATTGATCCTTAGTGATGATCCAGAGCATGAATTTGTAGGACCTGTTAAGTCTAAACTAATCTGCGAAAAGCCATAATTAAACATCAAAGAGGCGAAGAGAAATAGTACGGTTCTATACTTCATAGTGTCTATAGAAGATGCAATTTCGTAAACTACAGTTGCCTACTGTTTTATAAAAGTACCTGAATAAACCGAGTTTCCACGGACAAGAATATAATACTGACCCGGCACCAAGTCTTTTATATTTATTGATTCTGTAGCTGATTGATTTAAAGTCAATACTTGCTGACCTACAGAGTTTATAATTATCACTTCTACCTCAGGTTCATTCAGAATATTAGTTTGAATCTCATTCGAAGCAGGATTTGGGCTCACTTGAAGTGGTACAGCTTTAACATGTTCTACACTTGCGCCAAACCGGTTTACTGTTATGGTCATTTCATCTTCGGCATTCAGACAAACACCGGAAGTTATGCCCGATGAACAATTAACAATGAAAAAATAGTATGTGGTGTCTGTGGAAGTCAAATCCAATAGAACTTCACTACTATCTCCGTCTGCACTATAGCTTATGCTACCGGGGTTAGCAATACCTGTCCAAACTAGATCACTAACATATTCGTTGGTCTCAGCCTTAATAAGTAATTCAATTTCCTCGGTGCTATGAGGGTAAAATAAAGTAGTGTCACCCGGCAATTGAATTTCCTTAGCTCCTTCAATCTCAATACTCAGTGAGTCAATACTCGAACAAGCTGAAAATCCTCTAGTGAATTGATAGTACAGTGTATAGCTTTCACCCCCATCTAAAAGTGTTGGACTTAGAATTGTTCCACTTAGGGCATTGCTGTTTGAACTTATGGTCCAAGCGCCGCCTGCCGGACTGGCCAACAATTCAATATTGCTCTGAGTGTTGCAATATGCGCTGTTGAGTTGAGGCATTGTAATTTCCGGATTCTTACCAATGGCGAGAAAGGTGTCGCGATAGCCCGTACAACCCGAAATATTGGCATAATACCTCAAGTAAAAATAGTAAGGGGTGCTGGTTTCAGTAGCGAGAGGAGTAGAGTTAAGTGTGTTGATAATGGAGCTATCAGAAATTCCACCTAGATCAGCTGAATCTCGCACGCCGGTGCCATTCATCACTTCCCAGTATCCATAATCTACAGATACTCCAAAGAGTTGGTTTAGATCGATGAGGCCTTCGTCAAAGCAAACATTTCTTCCGGCATTAAATTTCGGGTTTATTGTATTTGAAACGTAAATAGTTGCAGTATCTACTGAACTGCAACCGAAAACATTTGTGAAGGTGTATTTTAGGGTGATGGTATCACTTATTCCTGTGCCGGACCTCTGATATCCTGAAGAACCAATAAGCAGTCTATAGTCTGTAACACCCGGAATATTGCTTGCATTGTAAATGAAATCTTCTGTTGAGTAACCGTTGCACTGAATACATTCCCACTGCTGTGCTCCGTTATTAGTATTTCCGGGGATATTAACTATTTCATCCTCCATATCAATTTCTACAGCAGTATCGCATATTGTAATGGTTTCTAGAGCCACTGCAGGAAGGTAATTTACAGTAATCTGGGCGGAATCTTGGCTTGAGCAATTGATGCTGTTTGTCAATTGATAGGTGAAAAATAGTTGATCTCCGCAAGCATCAAATGGTCTGAATTTAGAGTTATTGATGAGGTTACCATACCAACTCGACCAAGTTCCTCCTTTGCTTGCTGAGGCTTTTAGGGCAGAATCAAGATGAAAACTATCTGAGTTACAGCATAATTGTAAATTCGATTTAAACTCAATTACAGGAGCTGCTTTTACTCCAAGCTCAATACTGTCTATAGCATATCCCGTTCCTCCTAGAACTCCCATGTAAACTTTGGTGTATGCAGTGTCGTTTGCCCCATCATGGCTTATCTCAAGTACAAGAGAATCTAGAGATTTAGCGATTTGGCTAACTCTATTTGAGTCGGTCCAGGCCCATTCGTAATTAATTGCACCACCTGATACATTAGAATAGATCGTTACTCGCTCTTTTGAGCAGAAATAGTCTTTCGAAGTATTGAGATTAACGGAGGGTTGAGCAAAACTGTTTAATCCAATGGTTAAGAGCAAGAAGAGAAGTGGGGTGATTTTCATGGTGGCTGGTATTTGATGCACACAAATTTATATTTATTAATACCATGATAAACCTTATTTAAGATCGGATTAACGTAAAAAAATAGCTTGGATTTGCGCTTAAAACTCTGGGATTCTGCTCCATATCCTGTAAATTCGCCAATTGCGTGAGAAGAGTATTTCTTAAGTTTAGTCTGATTTTCTGGTGGATTGGCTTATTACCCCTGATTGCTATCGGTCAGAATAAGGTTGCTATCAGTATTAGTAACCCTTCTAATATGGATGTTTGCCTCGAAAGCGAATATCTGGAGATAGAGGTACGTAATATTACTACATCCACAGTTACCGGAATTGAAACCGAGGTAGAATTACCTACTGCGGTTACTTATGTCTCGGGTAGTTTAAATACTTCCGGAGCATCAGAGCAAAACATCAGCAACTTAAGTAAGCCGGTTTTTAGTCTTCCCTCCATCGGAATCGCTTCAGCTGTAACCCTTCGAATCAAAATTGTTGCCGATTGCGACGTTATCAATTTCCTCAACGGGGGAGGTTTGGCCGTCATCAAAACCACAACTACCTACTCCGGAGGATCAACAAGTAAAAATTCAAACCCTCTTAGCATCCGTCAACCTTCGCTGCAAATCAGCAATATCACCAACCGATTTGTTACAACAGATTTAGGCTCAGTGGTCGTTCGACAAATTACGGTGCGAAATGTAGGTTCCGGTAGATTGGGCGAATTGACCCTCAGAAGAATTACCCAAAGTGGCGTTGAGTTTATTGGATCCAACAGGAATACAACCATCAGTACTAATGGAGATACCATTAGAACAAAGCTGGATTCAAACCAGTTTAATGGAACCTATATCGGAAACTCAGACAACTACCTCGATTACAATGAGGCTGTAACAACAACAGATACAATTAAGGTATTATCCTGCAGCAACCTTGTGGTGTATTACACTGCTTCCTGGGGCTGTTTCGGCTCCACATGTGACCAATTCAATGCCTCCACAAATGTTACTATTTCTACAAGATCTCCAAGATTGCTATTCACTCCCACCAGCAATACGTCGGCATGCATGAGTGGCTCAAATCAGCACGATCAGGAAATTGTAATCTATAATGCCGGAGATGATAGTGCACGAGCGGTGGAATTAGATGTGTTTCAATCGGTAAATACCGGATATTATATCTACCAAGTTTCAGAAATATTGGTGAGTACCTTTACCTACCAAAAAGGCAGAAATGCAGGTACGGTAACCATTACTCCGAGTAAGACAAATCCTACCTACAATCAGGGTGTTTATTCTTGTTTGAGTAGTAATCCAAGGGGTAGAGCACTCTTAGAATTACCTTCCATGGCTCCCGGAGATTCCTTAATTGTGAAATGGCAAACACAGTCCTGTTGTCCTCAAGTCTGCAATTCAGGTTTTTATGCTCAGCGATGGAAATTTGCGTCTACTTACAAAGATCAATGTGAAAATACGATATCAAGTGGTGAATATTGGGGTTCGACCGGTTTCTACCAAAGAATGGATTTTTCTCAATCTACACCAACCGACATCTCCGACGGACAAACCAGAACCTTTGAATACAACGTTACCAACGGAACATTGATGAGTCCCAGCTCGAGTTCCCTTTTTCAAATAGAGTTAATTCTGCCCGATGGCATTAGTCATAGTCTGAATGCAAGCGAAATTCAGTTTACTCATCCCAACGGCGGATCTTGGACCCCCGATTATGTGTATCAATCAAATGATACGGTCATTGCCGGTTTTCAAGGTGCTCCTTCTATGAACCTTACCCGTTCTGATTTACTAATAAAACTCACCGGAGATTGCAGTAATTCTTCTGCGAATTCCAATCTGGATTATTCTATGAACATTAGATACAATCCGGATACTACATGTGCAAATTCATGTTTCATTCCGGTTTACTGTATAACCAGCACCATTAGGCTACATTGCCAACCGTCTTGTGCGGCAGGTCTTCACTTCAATGGCTTTGAAGCCCAACGAATCTCATATGGCTTGCCCGATAATAATAATGATGGGATACCTGATGCCAGCGGTGCCATTGATCTTGATAAGATAAAAACAGATCGCTTAATGTACGGCGATACGCTGCTTACAACCTTTAGGTCAAAAGTATATTCTGCAGGCTCAATTAATCAATGGTACAATGGTGAGGCGAGTACCGTAATGGATTATGGAAGGTATTTGTCCGTTGCTGATGTACGGATTAAGATTTATCGTAATGGAAACCTTCTATTCAACTGTAATAATATAGATTATAATTACAGCACGGCGGGTTATTACAGAACCTTCACCTTTGATATTGGCTACAATAACCTCGTAAACAGCGGCTGCTCCCTTTATTCCTCTTTTGCTTATCTCAGCGTAGACAGCATAGAACTAGAGGTTAAATATGTTGTGGATGAGAATCCGGGGAACTTCACACGTGATCTCAATTTTACCAATGACTTTTATCTGGAGACAAATACGGGGCAGAGATATCAATGTGATAGCTTTTATGGTAGAATGAAATTGATTGGTTCTTACTTTACCAATTACGGGAGAGGGGTCTATACGGGTGCCGGCTGTGGAAACCTAAACGTATCGCAAAACTTCTACCTTAGTATTGGAAATTGCTGTACCAATTATGCAGGGGGTAATATGTTCCCCTATGAATACAGAGCTTGGGCTAAGTTGGATAAGATCTTGTTACATCTTCCAACCGGTTTTGATTATGTCTCCTCTCGGATGTACATGTATCGAACTGCAGGAACCAGTGTTACAGACTACGACTATTTTAGTTCCTTAAGCCCGGATACTATACAAAATGGTATAGCCATCTTTGATGCCGGTAAACTTTATGAAGACCAATCGGGCAGTGTCCCAATTTCAGATGATGGCTTTTACGGAATCTTCCTGCCTACGTTGAGAGCAAATTGTGAAGCTACTCAGGGTAATAAAAATATTAGGTATGATTTTGTGTTTGAAAAGCTGGGGAATTTAGGTTCCGGTTACGACACTCTTCAAAGTGGTGCCAACGATGATGTGGTGCAGTATAACCGCCCTATATTAAGCATCATTCCGGAACAAAAAGAAGTATATGCTCAAAGTGATACCGTAGAATGGAATATCAGAGTAACCAATAGCTCAACTTCTGCGGATGCAGAATATGTTTGGATTGGTGCAAATAATACGAGCAATGTAAAATTGGTTGAGGTAATAAATAGATCAACAGGAGTAGCGGTACCTCGAACAAACGATATTTTTAAACTTGGTTTGATTGCCAAAAGCGCAATAAAAGATTATACCATAAGAGCAGTGTATCAAAATTGCGATCCGGATAGTATTGAAATTTTGCTCGGTTATGATTGTAGATTTTACCCTGACAGCGTTTCTGCCTACGATTGCAGCAGAGAAAAGGCGTTTTTAAGTTATATCCCCATCAATACAAGACTTGAAGCGGATATAGTTGGTACTTTAGATTCTGTTTATTTATGTGAGGATAAGGCCTACACCGTCTTAATAAGAAATACAGGTAACCCCAAAGTGTTTAATGCTTATTTAGATGTTCTGGTAAGACCAGGTATGGTGCTCAATGATACAGCATGGTTATTTATCAAAGGAAGTTCAGATAGTACCATGATCCTGAATCCTGTAGCACAGAATGGAAATACCTATCGATGGGAGCTGGCTTCTCAAGATTCTACCTTAGCCAACGAAGGTCTACAAGGAGCCTCGAGTGGTGTGGGATCTGAAGTATACCTAAGGATGAAAATTAGCACCAACTGCGATTTTGTGAGTGGTTCGTTCTTCATGCTTAAACCGGGTGGTTATTTGAAATGCGGTAAAGCGGTAAATGCTGCTTTTGATATTGGAGACCCCATTGATATTGTGGGTGTAACAAGACCCTACTATTCAGCAATTAGTTTTGATATAAATCACCTAGATGTATGTAATTATGTGGATGAAACTAAAGTGAAATTCATAAATCTAGGTCCCGATACTACAGGACTTACAGATCAGGTTATCATCAGCTTCCCGAGAGGTTTAATTGCAGATACTACTTACATCTCGAGTAAGCATAATGCGCCTACAGACTATCCGGATTTTGAAGTAGTGAATGGCGAGAATGTTTTCACTTGGGATATTCCTTCCGGTATTACTCCCGGAGATAGTATGGTTTTCGACCTAAAAACGATTATTCAAAATGAGGCTTTAGACTGCGGAACGAAGCAAATCTTTACTCAAGCAGTAGTGAGTCAGCCCGTAATGTGTATTAAGGATAGCACCTACTGCAATATTAAAGTAGCAACCTCTTCGGCGCTCACTTCAGATTCGGTAGAGAAAGGAATCTATCAATTAGATTTTGTTTCTGCTACTTCAGTGCCCAATGGCAGTCTGGAAGATGTTGATCTTTATTATGAAATAGAGAATAGCGGTAGCGCTAAGTTTACCGGAAGTCCATTAAACGTCGATTTTTACTACGATGCCAATAACAACAATATAGTAGATTCCGGCGATACAAGAATAGCCACAGATACCGTTTATGAGGCTCTGCTTTCAGGGAATGTTGTGACCCGTAATTTTAACTTTAGTTTGGCCTCAGATCGAAGCTGTCAGGTGTTGATTTATATCAGTGATAGCAGTTGTGTTTGTGCACCTGTAACTGAAAAGGTAGATGTAATACAACTTAAAAATGCAGGTAAGGATACCTTGATTTGTCCAAATGTTGAGATTCAAATTGGAGAGCCCGGAAATAGCCAGAATAGCTATTCTTGGAATAATCAGGAGTTTGTTTCAAATCCAGACTCAAGTATCACCGGCTTCACGGGCGTAAACCTTAAGAATGTAAAAGATACTGCAATTA
>JAAEYY010000027.1:22945-34557 GCA_018223105.1 bacterium
CAATTATGGTGCTCACCACCAATAAGGGATTGTGCTCTAGCACAGATACAGTTAATGTGTTGTTATATCCAGGGATGAGCTTAAAGCTCGATGATACCACCCAGCTGTGTAGAGGAGATTCCAAACTCATAGGTGAACCTGTTTCCGGTGGAGTAGGTGTGAGAAAAAGTTACGTCTGGAGTCCTGCAGATAGTTTGAGTTTGCCTAATAATGTTAGAACTTATGCTTATCCCGATTCCAGTACAACCTATTACATTTCCATATCTGATGCCAGTAATTGTACCATAAGAGATTCAATACATGTTGAAGTAATTTCCAAACCCGAGGTAGATTTTACGCTTCAGGATACCTGTGCAGGATTGAGATTCTCATTTAATAATGAAACGGTTTACACCGGTTCTGCAAAAGACAGTGTTTCATGGGAAGTTGGACAAATAGAACAAAGCAATTTTGATAATTTCAGCCTCACCATTGATAGTGCACAAGATATAACAGTAAAACTGTACTCTCGAAATACGGCCGGCTGCTGGGACACCACCTCTAAACTACTTTCTGTATACCCTAATCCTGTTCCTGAGATTATGCTCTACAACGATTGCGCTTTTGATACAAGTACTTTGAAAGCAACAAGCATAATATCTTCAGGATTAACTACAGAATTTTGGAGGATTAAGAATGACACATTTGTAGGGAATTCTGTAATTATCCAGACCGGTTCAGAACCTGAGATTCCGGTAGAGCTTTATTCTGTTTCTGATAAAGGCTGTGTTACTACTGCCTACGATACACTTGAATTGTTCGCTAAACCTGAAATAAGCATTGATGATCTCAGCTCTTGTTTCGGTGATTCTATTGCAATGACCCTGAGTACATCTGTTAACCTCGATACTATTCAGTTTATTGAATGGACCGCTTCGAACTTAAGTAGCTCAAACGATCCGATATTTAAACCTGTATTTAATGACACCGGCAATTATGCCATCAATGTGATGGTCCGGAACCGTGCTTTATGTGCAGATACTGCTGAAGCAATAGTGAGAGTAAACCCATTGCCGGTAAGTACATTTACGGTTGATGATGTTTGCGAAGGGGAGGAGTTTAAATTATATGATAGCTCCTTCATTTCCCTTGGTAGTATTAACGAAATTCTGTGGGATACGGGTTCAGGGTTTAAATCCGGTATAGATTCTATTTTCTCACGCAAATCGATTCAAGGAGGCTACAGTTTTAGACAAAAGGTAATTAGCTCAGAAGGTTGCGTTGATTCGAGTGAACAATTCGCAGCTCTTCACTACGTACCGGAATTGGACTTCACAGTTTCTGGTAATTGTGTTTATTCAAATTTTGACTTTGCTTTAAACGGTGTACCCCAAGATTCAATAAGTACTATTCAATGGAGGGTAGATGCTCAAACGTATACTAGTGAAAACTTCACCCATATCTTCTCAACTCCGGGTATATACAATGTCTATCAGGAAGCTGTAACGATACAAAACTGTTTTGTTATTGATAGCGGAACGGTTGAGGTTGACCCTAAACCTGTGGCATCCTTCATTGTAAAACAGAAATGCAATGACCAAACCATTGAGTTTGTGAATACAGGTAATACTGCAATTTGGAATTTGGGCGATGGTTCAACTTCGGTACTCGATTCTTTCGAATATCGCTACGATACTGCGGGCAATTACGCTGTTGAACTTCAAGTTGTGAATTCATTTGGCTGTAGAGATACTACAAGTGAGAATGTTCAAGTATTTAATGATCCTATTCCTGATTTTAATATAAAGAACGTATGTAGGTTCGATTCGCAATGGGTTTCTAATCGCTCTCAAACCTTTGCAGAGCCTATTACTTCGGCAGTCTTTAATATGGACAATGGAGAAACAGTAAGTAATCTCGATTCATTTAAATACGCGTATCAGAATGCAGGAATTTATCAGGTAGAATTAACCATTACAACATTACCCGGATGTACTTACAGCACAACAAGGAACGTAGAAATTTATGCATTGCCAAATGCAGCCTTTGTGCTAAGTCCTGAAAATGCAGATATCTTTAATTCAGAGGTAACCGTAATAGATGAATCCGGAAATGCAGATTCTGTGGTTTATTTCTTGAGTGATGGCACAAGCTATAGTACGCGAGATTTTAAACATGCTTTCCAAGACAGTGGAACATTCTACATTAATCAATATGTAAGTAATGTTTATGGATGTTTAGACAGTGCTCAAAGGGAGCTTTACATCACCTTTTTGTATAAACTCTTTATTCCAAATTCATTCAGCCCCAATGATGATGGAATAAATGATGTATTCCAACCTAAAGGTATGGGCATGAAATCCTATACCATGCAAATCTATAATCGCTGGGGGCAAATGGTCTTTGAGTCAGACCAACCTAATGAAGCCTGGGACGGTAAAGATGCAATGATGGGGTATTATGTTTACCAAATTAAAGCCTACGACTTCCAAGGTGAACCACATTACTACAATGGAGTGGTTTATCTCCTTAGATGACACATTATTCACATTTTTCTAAAATTTGATTTTTCAAATTAGCTTCATTCTAACTTACAGTAAATCAGTTTATTGTGTTGGTCTTATTGCGAATGTAGACCTGTGATCAATTTACTTGTTGACAGATATTGCGGCAGCTTAACTCATTTTATAGGTAATTGCTCTTTAGAATTCGCATTTCTAGCTATTTTTGCGGGCTTTAAATTTAACTATGACGGAAAATCTGATTTACATCTTACCGGCCTTTGGAATTATTGGCTTGATCGTGATGATCATGAAAGCGTCCTGGGTAAACAAACAGGATGCAGGGACAGAGAAAATGCAGAGCATTTCAAAAAGTATTCGCGAAGGTGCATTGGCCTTCTTAAATGCAGAATACAAATTACTACTCATTTTTGTTCTTATCGCATCGGTTGCCTTGTTTGGTATATCTCGTGCTGTTGAGACTACAAGCGCATTAATTATTCCGGCTTTTATTTTAGGAGCTGTGTTTAGTGCATTTGCAGGTAACATCGGAATGAGAATTGCTACTGCGGCGAATGCCAGAACAACTCAAGCAGCTAGAACCAGCTTACCACAAGCACTTAAAGTTTCATTTTCAGGTGGAACGGTAATGGGCTTAGGTGTTGCAGGTCTTGCAGTACTAGGTTTGAGTTTGTTCTTTATTGTATTTGTATCTTACTTCATCACAGATGGTGGAGACTTTTATATGGAGATGACCCATGTGCTTGAAGCACTTGCTGGATTTTCTCTTGGAGCAGAGTCAATTGCTCTTTTTGCACGTGTTGGTGGTGGTATTTATACCAAAGCTGCCGACGTTGGTGCTGACCTAGTAGGTAAAGTAGAAGCCGGTATTCCCGAAGATGATCCTCGTAACCCTGCTACCATTGCAGATAACGTGGGTGATAACGTAGGTGACGTTGCAGGTATGGGTGCCGATTTATTTGGTTCTTATGTAGCAACTGTTCTTGCATCTATGGTGTTAGGAAACTACATCATTAAAGATATGAGGGAAGCTGGACAGGTTATTGATACTTTCAATGGCATGGGCCCAATCTTACTTCCTCTTGTAATTGCCGGAGTAGGAATTATTTCTTCTATCATTGGTACTTGGTTTATCAAAGTAAAAAATAATGAAGCTAAAGAAGCTCAAGTTCAGGCAGCTTTAAATAAAGGAAACTGGTCTGCAATTATTCTTACGGCTATTTCAGGGTATTTCTTAATCGATTGGATGCTTCCTGAAACGATTAGTGGAATGAAGTTCTTTGGACAAGCAGATAGAGATATTACAAGCTTAAATGTATTCTTCGCTACCTTAATTGGTTTAGCGGTTGGTGGACTCATTTCATACTTCACCGAGTTTTATACCGGTTTAGGTAAAAGACCCGTATTGAATATTGTAAAGAACTCATCTACAGGTGCAGCAACTAACATTATTGCAGGTTTAGCTACTGGAATGATCTCAACCTTCTCTTCTGTTCTGTTATTTGCCTTTGCAATTTGGGGTTCTTATTCTCTTGCAGGATTTTACGGTGTTGCAATTGCCGCTAGCGCGATGATGGCAACAACAGCAATGCAATTAGCTATTGATGCATTTGGTCCTATCGCCGATAACGCGGGTGGTGTGGCTGAAATGTCTGAACTTCCGGAAGAAGTTCGTCAGCGTACCGATATCTTAGATTCAGTAGGTAACACTACTGCGGCAGTAGGTAAAGGTTTCGCAATTGCTTCTGCAGCCCTTACTGCACTTGCACTTTTTGCAGCATATGTAACCTTCACAGGTATTGAGGGTATCAATATCTTCAAGGCCGATGTATTGGCCGCCTTATTTATTGGAGGTATGGTTCCGGTTGTATTCTCAGCCTTGGCTATGCAATCTGTAGGTAAAGCAGCTATGGAGATGGTAAAAGAAGTTAGACGTCAGTTTAAAGAAATTCCCGGAATCATGGAAGGTACCGGAACTCCTGAATATGGTAAATGTGTTGAGATTTCAACCAAAGCAGCATTACGTGAAATGATGCTACCGGGTGCTATCACTATTTTATCTCCAATTTTAATTGGTTTTACCATGGGGCCTGAGCCTTTGGGTTCTTATATGGCAGGTGTAGCAGTGTCGGGTGTACTTTGGGCTATATTCCAAAACAACGCAGGTGGTGCTTGGGATAATGCTAAGAAATCATTTGAGGCAGGAGTAGAGATCGATGGTGAAATGACGTATAAAGGTTCTGAAGCTCACAAGGCTGCTGTTACCGGAGATACTGTTGGAGATCCATTTAAAGATACTTCAGGACCATCAATGAACATCTTAATCAAACTAACTTGTCTTGTTGGATTGGTAATCGCTCCAATCTTGGCACAATACTATCCGCAAGAAGGTGCTCCAACTCACGGAATTAATACTCCGGAGGCTAAAGTTATTGTAGTTGATGGACCAGTTTGTGAACCAGGAGAGAAAGCAGATTGCTGCAAGCCAAAGACAGAAGTTGCTGTTAACGAACTTTGATAAATAGGAATAAAAATAGAAATCTCGTATCTTTGAGGAACAACTACTACTACTCAAAGATGAAATACCTATTGAATTCTATTGGCAAACTATGCTTTGCGCTGTTTGCATTTTTCCTTTTTTCAGCATTTACACCCTTACCGGATCACGATGAGCAAGATGCTCCGGAACGCTTGGTGACATTGCGCTCCGATGAATTTAATCGCTTTGCTTCTACGGTCTATCGCAGTATAGACTTCAAGGAAGATACGGTAAACGAGGAGGTTTTTGACCAAGCGTTTAGGGGCTATATGTTCCTCAGAAAAACAGGGCAACTTGAAAGCACTCGTTATTTAAGTATTATTGATTTCACTAAGCATTGTAACTCTAAGAGATTCTACATCATTGATTTAGAGACTAAAGAATTGGTATTCAGTGAGCTGGTGGCTCATGGTGTAAATACCGGTAAAGATTATGCTTTGAACTTCAGTAATACCCACCGTTCCAATAAAAGTTCTCTTGGTTTTTATGTAACCGGCGGAACTTACTACGGTCGCAACGGTCTTTCTTTGAAACTTCATGGATTAGAGAAAAATTTCAATACTAATGCCTATGCACGAGGTATTGTAATACACGGTGCTCACTATGTGAATGAGAAGTACATTGAACGCAATGAACGAATCGGTCGCAGTTTTGGATGCCCTGCTGTTTCTCAACAAATCAATGCGAAATTGGTGAATACCATCAAAGGCGGGAACTGCCTTTTCATTTACCATAACGCGGTATATTACTCAAATAACTCTGAACTAGTGAATGCAAATCTCTACGTACCTGTGGATGATTTGTCTTTGTAATTTCAGAGCGGCAAGCTAATTTGCCTATATAACATGCGAAAAATTGCACAATGGGTTTTAACCTGTGTTCTCTTAAGCATTGCTGTTGTTGCCTGTAAGCAGCCTCAAGAAACAGTAACAGAGAAGAATATTGTGCTAAATTCAGACGACTTAAAGTCGTATCTCAAAAACAAGTTTGAGAATCCATTTTATCTCTATTGTCAGGAACAATTGAGGTACTTAGATACTCTTTCATCTTTCTATAAATCAAGAGATTACGAACCACTGTGGTGGGATGCACTGCTAGGCGATAGTGCGGCCTGGGAAGCTTTGGAAAGTGATATAATGTATTCTGAGGTTCATGGTATGGATCGGCGATATTACTACCTCGGCATGCTCCAGTATTATCGCACTCAAGTAAATTCATTTAGCACAGCAGATAGTGCCTATGAACTTTTATCGGAGATGGAGATTCTTACCAGTAATGCTCTAATCCAGATGTATAGCGACATTGCCAATGGAAGGACGACTCCCGAAGTGGTTTTTGGAGCCACCTATCAGCTACCGCTAAACAATCAAAAGAAGTTGGATTGGGAAAAGTTTCTCGAGTCTAAAGACAAACCGGAAATCCTCGAAAATCTTCATGCAAATGATACTACCTACAATCAATTGTTAGGTTTACTTAGTACCTATAGAAAGAAGCAGATGCTGGAGACCTATAGACCAATAGATTTTTCAGCTCATCCAAAAATAGAACCCGGAGATACAGCAGCGGTTTTAGTTCAGGTTATTCAGAAGCTTAAAAGTGATATTGAGCCCGATAGCAGCATTCTCGATATTGAAGAATCCATGGTCTATTCCCGCAAGTTTGCAGAAGTAATTAAAGTACTCCAAGAGAAATATAACTTAATGGCCGATGGTGTTCTTGGGTATAAGACATACAAAGTAATTAATAGCACTGCTTCTGAGCGGATTAATCAAATCGTGGCTAATCTGGAACGTCAGCGGTGGTTTAACAAACCTCCACTGGAATCTGCACCCTTCATTTACGTAAACTTACCGGAATACATGGTCTATCTGAATTATCCTGACAGTGTTCAAAGTATGAAGATCTGTATTGGTAAAAACCTGCCTGATGATTACGATAATCTTTTGCAACGCTATACCGATTCCGGATGGTTGTATAAGCTTCCTAAAAACATGGAGACACCTCAAATACATGCTCGGGTTTCTATAGCGGTTATTAATCCAACCTGGACCGTCCCCAGAAGTATTATTCAGCGAGAAATGTATTGGAGTATGCGCAGGGATCCCAATTATCTAAGAAGCCATAACTACAGAGTATATTACAGAGATAAGGAAGTGCAATCCGATACAATAGATTGGAGCAGGTATACACCCAAAAAAGTTCCGTATAGAATTGTGCAAGATCCGGGAGATGAGAATTCACTGGGATTTGTTAAATATATTTTCTGGAATAAGTTCGACATATTTATGCATGATACTCCGCTCAAAAAGAAGTTTGAACAATCTCAGCGAGCGGTGAGTCACGGTTGTGTGCGTCTGGAGAACCCAATTCTCTTTGGAGAGTTTGTGATGCAAAGCAGCAGAAAATACGACAGTGATGATTTCAGGATTTTGATGGGCTATCCGCCAACAGACTCTATTCGTCTGGAAGAATATGATCCGGAGGACAGTACGGCCGAAATTCAAGCGGTTGATACCACCTTCGAGATTCGTTTAGAAAAACCTATTCCACTTTATATGGATTATAGAACGGTTTATTTCTCAGCAGACTGGAAGGCACATTTCTGCTACGATATCTACGATAAGAACCGATTCATTCTGCGTAGGATGGAGGAGTTTTAAATAAAAAAGGCAGTCTGTTAAGACTGCCCTCACGGATAAACTAAAAGCTAAGCTATGAAGATTTATATGGATCCGAGTACTATGCCCGCAGAAACGGTGCGTACATCAGGACCAAGGTCTTGTTTGAACATGCTATTAGGGAAGTATTTAGCGTAGAGTATAAGGTTATTATACCCAAACTGTAATTCGTATCCCATTCTAAATTGCTCAAGGTTATAATCGTCTCTTATTTTAGATGTTTGTTTGCCATTGTCGTTCCACTTTAATTTCTGATGACTTCCAATAAGGTAACCAAAGTTAGCACCTAAGGATACTTTAAATCCATCGTCATCGCCGTTTCCAAGATCAAAGCTTAACATTAAAGGCACGGTTAAGTATTGTGTAACCAGTTTGTTCTTCTTGTAATTGATTTGCTCGTTTTCACTTGCAACCAGTACATTATTCAAACTATCCGGAGCTTTAGAGAGTTGTACATCGTTTTTAAAGCGATAGTTGTTATAATCAATTCCTACACCGTATACAAATCTCACCTTGTCTCTATAAAGGTTTACCCCTTGTCTAACGATGTGCCAGTGAAAGTTGATAGAGTTACCGGTTGAAATATCCATTTTACCGAAGTCGTTCGACATTCCAAGACCACCAGACTGATTTAAAACATTGTTTAAACCGAGTTGGAAGCTCATCCAATCTGTTTCTATGAACTTAGGCTCTGATGGCTTAGAAGGCTCGTCGCAAGCTTCTAGATTAAAGTCCATTTCTCCCTCTGCATCTTCTGCAAAACGAATGGTATCGCCTTTGTTTTTTCTGATTATTTCTAAGGTTTCTGTACCTTTAACTACACTGTCGCCTATAGAAGTTTGTTTCTCTGTTACCACAATTTTAATGCGATCGTTTTCTTTGATCACTTGCTCTGAAGTGGAACTGTCTTGTGCTGCTGCGGGTAAACCTGCCATTATCAGCATGCAGATTAAACTCCCTGTGTATTTTAGTGCTTTCATTTTATTTCTTTTTGTTAAATGGATCTACAGTTGCTACTGCTAAATATCCGTTGGTTTCTAATTCAATGTTTATTCTTCTTTGTTTCCATTCAGGTATGAACCTGATTTTAGGATTGCTCACCATCGCGATTGTGTTTGCAATTGTACCTCTAATACGTTCTGTGAATGAATAAGTTACACTTGCATCCACATTTTTTTCTCCTTGATTCTCATTTTCCTCAAAAGTTGGAATATCAATGTTGTCTTGTACTATTCTGTTGAGTTCTTTAGAACCTAAATTCTCTTCAACTTCAATTTTTTCCAGATCTTCTTTTACAATAATCTCATCATCCTCAAGTATTGGAGTAACTTTCAATTTCTCCGACTTAGGAGCAGGATGCTGATCTTTTACACTTGTATTTGTTGCTTTCTTGTTTTGATTCAAAACTGGTTCTTGCTTCACAAACTGTTCTTCAATTATTGCCGACTCATTATCCTCATTTACCACTTTCGGTGATTGCTTTTCCGGGTTGGAAAGAATCTCAGAACTAGGCTCGTCCGCAATTTGTTCATCACTGCCATATCGCTGTATTCCAAATCCAATGAGTAAAATAATACATGCCGCTGTTGCCACACTGTAAAGTCTTCTCATTGGAATAATAAATCCACCTCTTTCGTCATCCTCTTCTTTAAGAAGTGCTGCCTTACCCTCAAATTGAATTGACTCTTCTGCTACCAGAATAGTAGACTTAAACAATTTCCACTCTTTAAAGAAGAACTCGTCCGACTCAATTTGAGCCATCAGGTCTAAAGACTGTTGTTCGCTCAGATTACCTTCGAGCAAATCAAACATCAATAACTCATAATTTTCTTTCGTCAATCTCATAATACCATCGCTTCTAACTTCTGTATATACTCTTTGATGTATTTGCGGGCTCTGAAAATGTTCACCTTTACCTGGCTCTCATTCATTCCCGTAATTTCACCAATACTCTTATAATCATAGCCTTCAAAATCCCGTAGGGTTAAGGCTGTCTTTTGTTTCTCGGGAAGCTCGTTTGCTGCTTTCTTTACCCATTCAATCATGTCAGAATAATGATGGGTTTCGGCTTCAACTTGTCCCGCTTGCTCTAAATCTGTCGTTCTCTTATTTTTCCTTATCACGTCGATCATATTGTTGTAGGCTACCTTAAATAAATAGGCTTTTGCCGTCTCCATATGCACCGCTTCCCGCTTTATCCAGAGCTTTTCGTAGGTGTTTTGAACAATGTTCTCGGCTTCATGAGCATCGCCCAGATTCTTAACGATGAATCGGAAGATTGCATCAGAATGTTGCTTTACACATTCGTTATATTCCTGGGTATTCATTTAACCGTTGTTCGTATCCTAATACGCGACTTGTTCAAGATAGTTACAAAATTTCTGAAAAAATTTTCATTTCGGGCTTTTTTACGCTGAAATTAGACAAAAACAGGACTCAGTTAAGCCTTGTTCTTCAAGATGTAGCAACGATTCTCCTCTACATCCACATCTATTCGATCGGGAAGGAAAATAAAATTGAATGAAGCTAATAATTTAATGGATGCCTTATTCTCTTTATGAGTGAACGCTATAAATTGTTTTAAACCTAGCTTTTTAGAATAGCTAATTACTGCTGATATTGCTTCAGACATATATCCTTTACGCCAAAAAGCAGGTAACAATTCATACCCTAGTTCAGATTCCTTTTCTACCCAATTGATATTCCAGACGGATATTGCACCAATGAGTTCATGGTTCTCCTTACTTTCAATCAACCAGTAATGCATAAGTCCCTCTCCATTCAAAACAATTATTTTGTAGAGGAAATCTCGGGCATCAGAAATAGTTTCAGGCACCTTTCTTTTAATAAAGCGATTGATCTCAGTATTACTCCGAAGACCAAGAATGAATGGAAGGTCATCGCCTGTGGCAGGCCTTAACTTTAGTCGCTCTGTAAAAAGTTCGGGTGTTTCCTCCATGAGGAAACAAATTACGTGGTATAAATCGAATTAAACATCACATAGTCGGTGGTGAGGTCGGTTCCCCAACCTTTGGCTTTTGCTTTACCGGCATGCATGTCTAAGCGCACGTAGATATGGGCTTCGCGAAGCAATTTTTTCATATAGTTCTTCTCGTATTTCTGAGGAACTCCTTTTTCTAATACCTTAATCTGGTTTTGTTCATCACCTAAGTATAAATCAGCTTTGGTATAATCAAATTCTTCACCGGCATTTCCTGCAGCGCAAATTATTCTTCCCCAGTTCGGATCTCTTCCAAACATAGCAGCTTTTACAAGTGATGAAGATGAAATTGAACGAACAAATCGACGCGCCGCTTCTTCGTTTTTTGCATTAATTACTTCGTATTGAACAAACTTGGAAGCACCTTCACCATCAGATACAATCAATTTTGCTAGGTGGGTCATCATATCTTCTAATGCACTTCTAAATGCGTCATAACCGGCATCTTTTTTAGTTTTAAGCTCGTCATTTCCGGCCATTCCATTGGCTAGAACCCCAACCATGTCATTTGTTGAGGAATCACCATCAACCGTAATCATATTAAAGGTACTTTTCGTAAGCTCACTCACAGTAGTTTGCAATAGCTTCGGAGAAATAGCTACATCGGTCACAATAAATGCAAGCATGGTAGCCATATTGGGATGAATCATACCGGATCCTTTGGCGATTCCACCCATATTGATTTCATATCCGTCTACTTCACATTCGAGAAAACCTTCTTTTGCAAAGGTGTCGGTAGTCAATATTGCATTTGCCGCAAATGAGCCCGCATTGGATTTAGCAGATAGTTTAGGTGCGTTTTCTCTAATTCCGGCAACTATATCTTCAGTAGGGAAGGGTTCTCCAATTAAGCCTGTTGAGGCCACAAGTACCAATTCCGGATCGATGTTAAG
>JAAEYY010000027.1:34567-44737 GCA_018223105.1 bacterium
CTCCAACAGTTTGCGCCATCGCGACTGCACCTTCATAACCCTGCTCTCCGGTACATGCATTCGCATTTCCCGCATTAATAACAATGGCCTGAATCTTACCGTCGGCTATATGTTTTTTGGAAAGTTTTATTGGTTCAGCAACTACTTGATTCTGGGTGAAAACCGCAGCAGCGCTTGCCGGAACTTCTGAGTAAATAAGGGCCAAATCTCTTCTCAGGGATTTTATTCCCGAATGTGCGCCCCAACATTTAATTCCTCTAACGTTAGTTATATTTTTTATCATGATTTTTGATGAGTCTTATGGACAAAGTGGTATTTGGTTCAAACCTAAGGCTTCATTCCAGCCAAACAAAAGATTCATGTTCTGAACTGCTTGTCCCGCAGCTCCTTTAACAAGATTATCAATTGCGCTGAATACCATTATATTATTCGTTCTTTCGTCGTAGGTTGTGTAAATATCGCAGTAATTAGTTCCACGTACATTTTTGACCGCCGGAGCTTGATCCAGAAGCCTAATGAAAGGGCCATCCTTATAAAAATCTTCATAGATTTCTTTAATCTTACCTTCGGTGATGTTTGATTTTGGTTGAAGGTAGATGGTAGATAGTATACCTCGATCTATGGGCAATAGGTGAGGGGTGAATTGCACCTTCACTTCGGTATCTCCCAACCGCTCAAAATTCTCTTGTATCTCGATTGAATGTCGATGAGTCTTAATACCGTAAGCTTTGAAGTTATCGTTTACGTTGGAGTAGTGATTCACAGTTTTAGCTTTTACACCGGCTCCGGTAATCCCGGATTTACTGTCGGAAATAATGCGGTCTGTGTGAACCAATCCCGAATCAATTAAAGGCGCTGCTCCAAGAATGACGCTGGTAGGATAACAGCCCGGGTTTGCCACCAATCTCGCCTTCTTTATTTTATCTCGATATAATTCAGGTATTCCGTAAGCGGCGTATTCAAATGCTTTTGTAAAGCTGTGTTTCTTATTATACCATGCTTCATAGGTCTCCGGATTATTTAAGCGATAATCTCCCGAGAGATCTACAATAGGGAAAGAGTGACCATCAAACTTCTCTACGTATTCCATAGATACACCATGCGGTAAAGCCAGAAAAGCGAGATCAACCTCAAATTGGTCGAGGTCATTCACAGAATAAAGTTGTTGATCTACAATGCCTCTGAAAAAAGGATGTACATCAGAAAACTTTTCTCCTGCTCTGCTTTCGGAAGTAATGAGACTGATATTTACTTCGGGATGTAGATGTAATATTCTAACGAGCTCAGATCCTGTAAATCCTGTTGCTCCTATGATTGCAATGTTTTTCTTAGGCATTTTCTTTGATGTTTTCCAGTGATTGTTTTAGTACTTTAAAAAAGGCTTCTATCTCTTCATCTGAAACATTAAGTGGTGGCACAATTCTCAACACATTACCTGCTGTAGCATTGGCGATCACTCCATTTTCAAGTAAGTCGAGAACCAGTGGTTTTGCTTCAAAATCAAATTCAACACCCATCATCAAACCTAATCCTCTAATTTCTTTTATAGAGGGTTCATTTAAATTTTCTAGATGCTTTACTAGGGTGTCATGTCTGTTTTGGACATTTTCCAATAGATTTTCCTTTTCAATTACCTCAATGGTAGCAAGTGCCGCTGCACATACCAATGGATTACCTCCGAAGGTGGTCCCGTGGTCTCCGAAATCTATCGCCGAACTAACTTTCTCATCCGAAATAACAGCTCCAATAGGAACTCCTCCTCCAAGACCTTTTGCCGAGGTTAATATATTAGGTTGGATTCCATAATGATCTTTTGCAAACCAATGTCCGGTTCTGCCAATACCACTTTGTACTTCATCAAAAATGAGCACAATGTCTTCTTGATCACAGAATGCTTTTAATTCATGCAAGAACGCTTTATCTGCAACGTTAATTCCGCCTTCACCCTGCACAGGCTCAATAACCACGGCTGCGGTAGATGAGTTGCAGGCTGCTTTCACTGCTTCAATATCGTTGAATGGCACTTTCACAAATCCCGAAGGTATGGGTCCAAATCCTTTTTGATAGGCTTCTTTTCCGGTTGCTATAGTAGCTAATGTTCTACCGTGAAAGGAATTTTCAAAAGATACTATTGTTCCCCCTCTACCTTTGCTATGAGCATATTTTCTAGCAATTTTTATGGCTCCTTCCAGTGATTCAGCTCCACTATTGGTAAAGAACACCCGATCTAGTTTACTGATCTCTCTTAATTTTTCTGAAAGTTCAACTTGAGGTACTCTCACAAAAAAATTGGAGATATGGGTGATTTTCTCTGCCTGATCCTGAATTGCTTTCACCACTTTGGGGTGAGAATACCCCACATTGTTTACTGCAATCCCCGCGAGCATGTCTAAATATTTATTTCCTTCTACATCCCAGAGATAGGATCCTTTTCCTTTCTCTATTGCGATTGGGAACCGCTTAAAGGTTTGGAGATAATAGGATTGATCTAAGGTTTGAAGTTCTGAGTTGCTGTATTGAGTCATGTTTTATTTGTTGTAAACTTTGGTTCCTACGTTTTCGTTATTGGCAATTGCCAGCAATTGCTCGGGTTTAGTGCCATTGATAATTCTAACCATTGAAGAGCCGGCCTCTAATGCTGTTTTACAGGCTTCTAACTTTGGAATCATGCCTCCTTTTATTATGCCTTGCTCTTCTAATTCCTTAATGTCTGAGCTATTCAATTCAGATATAAGGCTACTTGGGTCATTGATGTCGCGCAGGAGACCATCTATATCTGTCATTACAATAAACTCATCAGCCTGCATTGCTCCTGCGATATAGCCTGCGAAGACATCTCCGTTAATGTTATAATCATTTCCTTGATCATCTGATGCTAAACAGGTTATCACAGGCAGAAAGTCGTTGTCTAATAATTGTTCTAATAATTGTGGTTGAACTGAGACAACATCACCAACCTGACCGAGGTCTTGCTGAGTTGATACTCCATTTTGTTCTTCTATATGATATCTTTTTTTAGCACTCACAATACCGCCATCTTTACCTGACAATCCTACCCCTTTGACCTTGTTTTTGTTAAAAAGTCGCACGAGATCGCCATTGACTTTGCCTTTTAGGGCCATTTCAACCCATTCTAGGGCTTCTTTGCTTGTTTTACGCTGACCGGCAATAAATTCGGATTCTATTTTTGCAGTGGCAAGAGCTTCTTTTATGTAGGGGCCACCGCCGTGCACTACGATCACCCTGTGTCCCAGGCGATGCAGTTTGCAGATATTTTGGATTAATTCTTCTTTTATGTTTTTGACTGTCATGGCGTTTCCACCATACTTCAGTACTAGAGTTTTACTCATTTTTTGTTTATTGAACGACTCAATGCCAAATTTGTTGGTTTTAGGATTTCGACAATCTACACTTTATTAATAAATAATAGTGCCAAAATTGGCGAAGATAAAAATATCAGAATTTTTCAAGGTTCAGATCAGTGTAGTTTTTAACAAACCGAATAATAATATTGGACTTTTTAGTGTTATTTTGATTCGAGAATGCCCTCACCTTGGAAATATTGTTTTTCATTAATCTTACTATTGAGCTTTTCATCTGCATTCGCTCAGAACTTTAAATATCAAAAAACTGAGATTGATCTCAATTTTTTTTCAAGAAACACAATGCTTTATCATGCCCAACACTTCAAAGTTCCAAATGCTAAGCAACAATATTTCAGCGGTGGTAATTTGAGACTTATCTTTTCTGAATTCACCATTAAGCTTTCGCTGGATTATCACAAATCAAAAGATGTTGTAATGTCGAGGGTAATACCAAGTACACCAACAAAATATTATTATTTCAGAACAGCTACTAAAGCATTTGAAGCAGCATTAGGGTTCTATTCCAACATTTATCAAAAGAAACTTTGGATTTATGCAGGCATGGATGCCTATATTATGCAAGGAGCTAGTCGAGGAAACTTCAGAGATACAGAACAGCGATTTTATGAGGAAGAATATGCCAGTTACGGAATAGCACCCACAATAGGGATTGCTTTACCTGCGAATAACAAACTACATCTCTTTATTGAATCCAATGCAGTTTTTGGATTTAATACAACCGAATACACCTATCCACAGAAAACAAAAAAGCAAAAAGGGCAACTTGCCTTTAACCCACTGAGAAGGGTTGGGGTCGCTTACACATTTTAACCTGTTCATTCAGTCTTGGCAAATGTCGCTTTCGTTCAATGGAATGATATATTTGCCCCATGGCAGATTGGTTTGAGACTTGGTTCGATAGCGACTACTACCACCTTCTTTATAAAGATAGGGATGATAGAGAAGCGGCGCAGTTCATTTCGAATCTGGTAGATTATATTCAACCTTCAAAATCAGACCACTTCTTAGATCTAGCCTGCGGGAAAGGCAGACATTCTATCTTCCTAAATAACCTTGGATATACCGTAGATGGGGCAGATTACAGTGAAAACAACATTGAATTAGCCAAGCAATCCGAAAACCGGAATCTTCATTTTTATCTTCAAGATATGAGAGAAGAACTTCCCAAGAAGTATAATGTTATTCTCAATCTTTTTACCAGCTTTGGCTACTTTGAAAACGATGAGGAGCATGCTCAAACCATCCAAAATATTGAATCTGCGCTCTTACCGGATGGAATCTTTGTGCTGGATTTTATGAATGTTGAAAAAGTGAGAAAGAACTTAGTACCAAATGAAGCTTTTAGCAGAGATGGTGTGAAATTTGAAATTTCAAGAGTCATTGAGCATAAAACAGTGATCAAAACCATTAAAGTCATAGACGAAGACGTGGTTAAAGTGTACAAAGAAGAGGTGCGCGCTTTTAAGAAAAACAGACTCGCTGAAATGATTGAGGCTTCAGGTTTAAAGATTCGCAATATTTTTGGAGATTACAATCTCAATCCTTTTGAAGAATCTACTTCTGATCGATTGATTATTGTTTCAGAAAAATGATTGAAGCACTCACAGCATTCGATATCCAATTTTTTAAGTGGATTCATCTTGGTCTGGCCAACGATGTTTTCGATTATGTGCTTCCCATCATCCGAAATAAATACACCTGGATTCCACTCTACCTTTTGTTTGTCTTTTTCATTTTTAAAAAGTACCGTTGGAAAGGCGTAATATTACTCATCATAGCAGGCCTTTCCGTTACCATAGCAGATCAAGTTAGCGCAAGTGTCATTAAACCGATGTTTGAAAGGTTGAGACCTTGTAATAATCCGGATTTAAGTAGCATTATTCGACCCCTTGTTGACTGTGGCTCCGGTTACAGCTTTCTATCCTCTCACGCCACAAACCATACCGCTCTGGCAGTATTGTTCACTTGGTTCTTTAATGCTAATTTCAACTATAAAAAGTTCCATTTTATATTTTACTCTTGGGCAGCATTAATATGTCTGGCTCAGGTATACGTAGGAGTGCATTACCCTCTGGATGTAATTTCCGGTGCAATTTTGGGCTTTATCATAGGTAAACTTATGTTGATGCTTCAAACCAAACTATTAATTCGTTTCACTTCAAATTGACATGTTCCAAGAGAAAGCACTCGCCATATTGAAATCGGGAAGAAACGTATTTCTTACAGGCCCTGCTGGTAGCGGGAAAACCTATACGCTCAATGCTTTTATTCAATATCTCAGAGAGCATGGAGTTCGTGTTGCGGTTACGGCATCAACAGGGATCGCTGCTACTCACATGAAAGGAACAACAATTCATTCTTGGACAGGAATTGGAATTAAAGATGATATGAGTCATGGCGACATGCGTGCTCTTCGCGCAAAGAGCTATTTGCTGAAGGCGATGGAAAAGACCCATGTCCTTATCATTGATGAGATCTCTATGCTGCACCGCAAACAGCTTGATTTAATCAATAGAGTGTTAAGGTACATGCGAAATAATCCCGCTCCATTTGGAGGAATGCAAGTTGTTTTTGCAGGCGACTTTTTTCAATTACCTCCGGTGTCTAAATCTGAAGAAACAAACCGCGAAAAGTTTGCTTTTATGTCGCAGGCCTGGGTAGATGCAGCACCTGTAATTTGTTATCTCGCAGAACAACACAGACAATCCGGCGATACACTCAATACCATCCTAAACGAACTGCGTCAGCGTGAACTCAATGAATTCTCAGTTCAGGCTTTAATGGAACGACAAAACCCTGAAACTCCCCTTCAGAATCCTACTCGTTTGTATACCCACAACATTGATGTTGATACGATAAACAGGCAGGAGTTAGATCAACTTGAGGGAGATTCTGAAGTTTTCATTGCAAAAACTACAGGGAATAAGAAAATTTTAGCCGCCATGGAGCGCTCTCTTATTGTGCAGCAAACCGTAGAACTGAAAGTGGGAGCCAAGGTGATGTTTTTAAAGAATGATCATGAACGCGGCGTTATGAATGGAACACTGGGCGAAGTGATCGATTTTGATGCTGAGACAGGCTTGCCAGTGGTTAAACTTAATGATGGTAAAGTTCTCATCGCCGAGCATGCTGAATGGTCTATGGAGGATGAAGGTGGAAAGACATTGGCTTCATTCAAACAAGTTCCACTCCGTTTGGCATGGGCAATTACGGTTCATAAGAGTCAGGGTATGACCCTGGATGAAGCAGAAGTAGACCTCACCAAAACCTTTGAGCGCGGTCAAGGTTACGTGGCTCTAAGCCGATTGCGAGATATTGAAGGTTTGCATCTTATCGGTATAAACCGAATGGCTCTGGAGGTTGATAATCTTGCATCTAAAGCAGATGAGCGGTTTATAGAGCTGAGTGCGGAAGCAGACCGAGCCTTGAGCATGGAAGAGTTAGAAGCGCAGTTTGAAGATAATTTGCTTCAAAAGGGAGGTAGTTTAAAGAAGGTGAAAATTGAAAAGGAGCAGGACAAATCTTCAACTTATGATAAAACGTTGGAACTCCTCGAACAAGAGAAAAGCTTAAAAGAGATCATAAAAATTAGAGAGCTCACAGAGCCAACGGTTTTACGACATATCTCTGTGCTTGTTAAGCGAGATCCCAAGAATTTGCCCATGCACTTAAAGCCCGATGAAAAAATCATTAAGGCGATTTCCAAAGTCCTGCCCGAAGCCGGTGAAGAGGATAAAACAGATAAAGGAGAGGTGAAATTAAGTTGGTTGTTCGGTAAATTGAAAGGGAAGTACGATTTCAATCAATTGAGATTGGCAATACTTTATACTTAATTACCCGATTCACTCATGGTTTAAATTACATTTGCAGCGCAATGCAGTTTTGGTGGTTATTTCTACTGTTTTTTCTCCCGTTTATCGGTGGGATCATTGGCTTGCTCATTCAAAAAGAGCATGTCCGTGAACTTAAGATTTTCCTTGCTTTTAGTGGGGCATTTCTAATCTCAATCACCATTTTGAATCTCATTCCTGAAGTCTATGAACGCATGGGCCATGAAGCGGGTTATTTTGTGCTGGGAGGATTTTTTCTGCAAATCGTGATCGATTTCTTCTCAAAAGGTATTGAACACGGACACCTCCATTTTCACGAAATGAAAAAAGGCTTTCCACTTTCTATTTTTCTTGCTTTAAGTATGCATGCTATGCTGGAAGGGCTTGGACTAGGGGGCGAAGTCTTCAGCAAGGAAAGCCAAAACAACCTGGTTTATGCCATAGGATTACACGAAATGCCGGCAGCATTTGCATTGGCCGTTGTTCTGCACAGTGTTAACAAGAAATCTAAGAGGTTTTCAAATTACTTTTGGATCGGGGTATATGCTTTAATGGTCCCAATAGGTTGTCTTCTGGGGAACTACTTTATGGCCTACGAAGAAATTATTGGTGCATTAATGGCGGTTGTGATTGGAGTTTTCCTTCATATCTCTACCACCATTTTATTTGAGAACAATGAAAGCCATACTTATGGTAAATTTAAACTGCTTGCGATTGGGGCAGGTTTACTGATCGCACTCTTGGCGATGAATTTTCACATCTAATTCTTTTCCTTAAAATCACCTTTAATGTTTACAATAAAGGTTCTGATGGTGCTATCAACCCCTGAGCTGCATTGAATAGAGTCGGCAACAATAGGATTGCATTCTCTATAACGATATGATCTTATCACTCCCGTTTTAAAGATATCATATTCCATCCAGTGGTGGTAAATGTTGCTGTCGCTTGGTTCGCAAAACGACCCGATTTTGTGTACACTTTTTGGTGCTCCGTGTTTCACCACTGCAATCATCATGTCTTGACAACTTCCGCCTGAAGTCTGTATTACAGCGAATGAAATACTATCGTTAATTTGGTGGTAAGCCATAACCTCCGAAATTGAATTCTCGCTGGAGTCGGCATATTGTGATAGCAACCAAACCGGTATTTCCGGATTGTTGGGATCGAGCAGTAAAGTGCTGTCTTCTACCGTTTCTGTCTCAGGGTTTGAAATAGGAGCGGGGGGATTCGTTTTTGCGCATTCAAAGAAACACGATACATCATTTAACAGAATGCGCATTAAGGTTCTATCTCTGGGCTCCGTAATAAAGAAAGACACATTGGGCCAGTCTCTAGATTTAATTGCTAAAAGTCGCTGATCGATGAAATAGTAATAGGCTCTCCCATCCACCATTGCAACCTTCGAGTTGTCAATCCGAGTGATTTCAACCGGTTCATTGTCAAGTTCAAAAAGTTGTTTTGTGAAAATATAATTCTTATCACTGTACTTGATTTTAAACTGAAATGAAAGACTATCCTCAGGATAGAACAAGGTATAACCGTAGAATCCATCTTCATTAGCTGACTCGAGCAAAACTCGATTACTATCGCTGATGACCATTTCCATCTTGTAATTAAGTTCGGTTGCTGCAACAGGTGCATTGCGCTCCGATCTCTTACAAGAAAATAAAAATAGGGGGATGAAGGCTATAACTAGCCCCTTTAAACAAAGGGTCTTAGCAGCGTTATGGATCAGTTTGGGCTGAATCGTTCCACAGAGTTAGAGATGGGTTTCAGTGTTTGCAAATAGGTGTAAATAGCCTTCAAATCTTGTTCAGTCATTGAAGAGTACATCACCCAAGGCATAATACTGTTAAAATCGTTTTCTTTCATCGCAGGAGATTGATAAGCAGAGTCTTGATATTGCTTAAATCGATCGCGGAATTGTTCCCAAGTCCATGTACCTATACCGGTTTCTTTATCTTGAGTAATGTTCGCAGAACGAACCATGCCCCAAGGTAACTGAAATTCAAATCCACCCGCGAACTCCATTCCTTCCACAAATTGTCCTTTAACTTGCTTGGTATGGCAGTCATTACAACTTGCAGCCGTAGTGAGGTATTCACCATATGCTAATTCGTCTGATGGGCTGGGTTTTGTGCTGAATTCAGCTTTTTTAGGTATAGTATTAATAATAAAGTTCATTGGAAAATCCGATTCGGATTCGGGATGATCTTTTTCTATAGACGGGAGTGTTTTCAGATATGCAATGATAGAGTATAAATCTTCACGATCCATCTTACCATAATTGTGATGAGGCATAATGGGAAATAAGGCATCACCATTTTTTCTGACTCCTGAACTGATGGCCCTTAGAATTTCTCCATCTGTCCAATCGCCTATACCATAGGGTGTAATATTCTTGGCAATGTAGGTGCCCGGAAAACCGAATTCTTGTGTGAATCTCTCTCCACCCTGACCTTCAGTGCCCGGAACAATTGGTCCGGAGAATTGCGACCAATCCCTCGCGGAATGACAGTCCATACAAACCGTGACAGAATGAGCGAGATACTTACCGTGGGCGACGCGTTCCGGTGTAACTTCAATTGTGATTTCTTCGGGTTCACCCACATTTGGAAGTGCGAGTTTAAGGTACGATAGAAAACCTCCTACTGCGACGATGATCACCACAAGTAGGATGATGAAAAATTTTTTCATGATGCATTAAATTGGTTAGTTGGCTGGTTGTTTATGCAACTCAGTTCCTAACAAAGAAAGGAAATTTACACTAAACTTACAAAACATATCTGCGTGGAGATGCAGTATGCACAACAGCTTAGAGAAGATTGAAATGAATGATCAGCGGAAAAGTAGTTATTTATTCAATCACATAGGCTTCAAATACAAGATTCACTTTTCCCGCATTTGATTCAATGTTTACACCCTTGGCATTATACCCAACACGATCTTTTGTG
>JAAEYY010000028.1:0-3471 GCA_018223105.1 bacterium
TTAAACTAACTTTGTTAGTCTAGAATTAAACAGTTCGAAACGGGGGAAGCTGACATGGTCATTAGTTAAATAAGCTATTCAATGAATACATTGATTCTGCATCAAAACATTAATTCAGGTATATTTACGATTTAAGTGAAATGTTCCTATTGCCCATTGAATAGAGTCGACTACATATTATTAAAGTTCATTTTTTGCGGAATGTTCTTCATTGCTTCGACAGCATTCACAGAACCCCCTTCTGACAAAGTGCAACAAAGTCAATCAAGCAATGATTCCATTATTAAAGAGCAGATCAGAGTTTCCATAAATACATATAAGACACTGACCTTAACACAGTATGAAAATGGTAGGTTCGACGGAAATATTCAATTTTCAGTGTGGAAGATAAATCGGAGAGGAGAAAGAAAGAAAAAAATCACCGAACGATATAACATTAATGACTCAGTAGCGGAATCACTTTTCAACTTCATTGAACAAACAAAGTTTCGTCGACTTAATGAAATCCAAGATTCCATCAGTCAAAACCAAAAAGACGTATCTCAATTTACGGATCCATCTCTTGTAGTATTTAACTATTGGTCTAAAAACGACACTATGAATGTGAAATTCATAAATCTAGAGCAGAAAGATGAAAGTCTAGACGAAACACCTTTAGACTTTAGAATAGCGAATACAATATACCAGAGAATGGATTCAAGTTTTGAATCAAATAGATACTGGAAAGAATTCAAAAACAAGCTGAGACCGGGCAGATATCAATATTCAATGATTATTTTAAAAGTCTCCCGGTTTTAGATTAACATTAAAGCTTCCAAATATGAATAAACTAATTTCAGTCTTAGGCATCCTTCTTTTAATCACCCTTTCATGCTCTAAGGTTAAGAAAAAGACCAAAGAGACTATAAACAAAGGAGGTGAGACCGTTGGAAAATCAGCTTCCGAGTTTTTTGAAGGTGTATCTGAAGGTGTAGAAAAAACATTGGAATGCGAAGTAATTTTGTCTCAAGAATTAAATAATAAAGGACTACAAACGGGCAAGTACACTATTAACAATGATAGTTTGGTAGGTAATAAGAATCAACTTACCCTCTACCTTATTTTTAATGAAGACTTTAAAGCTCCGCTCACTGCTAAAGCCTATGACAAAAACGGACTTGAAATAGGTAGAACCAAACTTGAGGTTGAAGGGAAAGCAGGAGATGCGGGCTACTTTGACTTTACTTTTAACAAGCGGACGTATATTGAAGTCAAAAGCAAGATATTAATTGAATAGACATTGTATAAAAGCCTTGAAATAAACCACTATTTAATGAGTTCAAGTATGACCTCGGTCTCGGTCAACATCAGTATTCAACAACGATATACAAGCTATAAATTCTCAAAGAAGTAATATGAAAGTTCTACTATCATTCCTTCTGTTCTCATTCATTGTAATAGGAACTGTATCCTTAGCATGCACATCACAAGCTGAAAAAACTAAGGTTTATTCTCTGTTAGTAGCTGAATATGAAAAAAGCGTATCAGGTAACTACACCCATCTTGTGAGTTATAATTTTTCTGATGGAAAATTCGTCTCTAAAGACACTATATACTCTGTTCTTCCATTACGTGAACAAGAGCAAGGTAAACAGGTGAGATTTGACCTTGGAACCAATTTTATTTATCAAAATCGATATGTAATTACCGGTATTGGAAATGTATTTGATCTCAAAACTCAATCGCTAATTATGGAAGAAAGTGATGAATTTATTGAAGCCCGAGGGGATAGTCTTATCTTTCAAAGAGCCAATATCTTCACAGGAACAGGTTACTTGGTTTGCAACTTAAAAAAACGAACCTATGAATTTGTGAAAGATCCAAGCTTCTTCATGGTGAAAGGTATACACTCTCCAAACCATTGCCATGGAATTGAAGTAGATTACAGCGTCTTACCTTACAAGATTCAATTGTACGATAATGAGAACCACTCAGAAATTATTATCAACGACTGCGGAAAGGGTTCCTTGCAGGATGTTATCTCTTCAACACTTTCGAATGTTCCGGTTCACTGGATTGACAATCAGCATTTTATTTATGCCAAATACATTCATTCCTTCAGCCCACCAAGCACTTCATTCGCTAAGGCCGAAATTTACAAGGTAGATATACAATCAAGAACTTCTGAATTAATAACTGAATTGGACTCAATTCCCCCAGCAACATCAAGGGCAACATTCTTAACTGATCCATTGGATCAAGTAATATTTAAGTGCGCAAAAGGTCAATTTGTTTTGGACTTAGAACAAAAGAACCTAAGCAAATACCGTTTCAGATCTGTTGATCATGGATTTTCAATTGAGATTTACAGCGATCTCAACTACAGGAAATCCATTCGATTTAAGGTGGGTGAAATTGGGCGTTATGAATATTCTTATTCAAGTGCTAGGACAACTTATGGGTATATCGGATTTGAATTTAATGAAAGTGGATCTCAATATAATCGGCCTGCAGGAATTGCGGTTTGGAATAGCACTGCAGAGTCTTGGACCAATTTCCAAATTCCTTGGATATCAAGTATCGTTGGATGGGCAGAAAAATGATGAATTTGAGGCTCATTTTGATCACCATTGCATGGATCATACTGTCTCTGATCAACTATTATCTGCTATCTGATATTACTAAAGTTATTGAGCTTCTTATTTTATTCATCATCTTCATTGTCTGGACCACAATCCAACTTAAAAATATTTCTAGGAAAAAGCTTGGGCCTTTTCTCATAATATTCTGCCTGTTTGTCTTCACCTTTTACCACAAACCTGTGAATCGATTAATTGAGAGAGTAGATTGGCATATCAATCTCAAGAATAGAATTGAACTTGTAGAGCAGGTAGAATCCGGAGAATTGAAGCCGAATCATGAGAACTTTGAAGAAGTTTGCCAACTACCATTTAAGTTTCCCATCGTCTCCGTCGGTGGAAATCAAATTTTAATTTATAGCAATGATAGCAGCAGTGGACATACAATAATGTTTTGGACTAATAAACCTTTTTTTACCGAACCTTCTACCTTTTATGTTTACACCACTGAAAAAAATCAAATTGAATTTTACAATAAATTAATGGTAAACACACCCAATGAAAACTGGAAAGTGAGCGAGCACTGGTATAGAGTTAAATTGAATCTTTAACAGAAAATGTATAAATATAAATATTGTGCCTTCTTAGCAGGAGGCGTTGTAATTTTTTATGTCATTTGTTCTTCACCAAACATCTGTAACAACTCCTTGTTAATAATTAAACCTACACACCATGAAAACACTCCAATATATCTTTATAGCATTCATCTTCTTCGCCTGCAACAATCCTGCACAGAATGAAGAAAAAACAGAAACTGAAACCAAAACGGAACCTCAAATCAAAGCCGAAGCTGCGACCTATTCCAATGACTCAGTTACCATGAATGGTTACATCGCTAATGATGAAAATATAG
>JAAEYY010000028.1:3481-44602 GCA_018223105.1 bacterium
GAAGGTGCTCGTCCCGCAGTCTTAATTATTCACGAATGGTGGGGACTCAACGACTACGCCAAAAGAAGAGCTAGAGAATTAGCAGAGTTAGGTTATATGGCTATGGCCATTGATCTTTATGGAGATGGAAAAACAGCAGATAATCCAAAAGATGCCGGTGCATTAGCCGGACCATTTTATAACAACACCGACATGGCTCAATCTCGATTTAGAGCTGCTGTAGACAAGTTAAAAACCTACCCTCAAACTGATCAAGATCAAATTGCGGCTATTGGATACTGTTTCGGTGGAGCTATGGTGCTCAACATGGCTCGCCTGGGAGAAGACCTGGACGGTGTAATCAGTTTCCACGGAAATTTAATCGGAGTTCCGCTCAAGGAAGAATTGCTCAAAGCCAAAGTTCTAGTTCTACACGGCAACGACGATCAATTTGTAAAAACAGAAGAAGTAGCTAAATTCAAACAACAAATGGATTCCATCAACGCTGATTATGAATTCATCGGCTATCCCAACGCTACACATGCCTTCACCAATCCAAACGCCACAGCTACCGGTGAAAAATACGAAATTCCCATTGCTTACAACGCAGAAGCAGACACTGCATCTTTTAAAGAAATGAAACAGTTCTTTGAGGGATTGTTTGAGTAATATAGATTACGGTAAAATTTTATTCATTCGGTAATAATAGACGTATTTAAATGGTATATTTGTACGTATTGCATCAGTAATGGACACCAAATTAACATTGAAGCTTAATCAGAGCGTAATTGAAAATGCTAAAAAGTATGCAGCTGAAAAAAACATTAGCCTTTCTCGGCTCATTGAAGCATATCTTAAAGCACTAACATCCTCTGAAAAGAACGCAGAGTTCGAAATTTCACCATTTGTGAAGAGCATTGCTACAGGTAAGTCAGTGCCATCGGAAATCAATGCTAAAAAAGAGTATTCTGATCATCTAATGGATAAATACGAGTGAGAGTCTTCCTCGACACCAACGTAATGTTAGACCTTCTAGGCGAACGACAACCGTTCTACGATGACATTGCAAAAATTGCGACACTATCAGAAAAAGGAATACTTACCATTGTAGTCTCGCCAATTTCATTCGCCACGGTCAATTATTTTATTACAAAATTTGAAAATAGAAAATCAGCCAGAGAAAAACTCAGGAAATTCAAAATTCTATGTCAAGTGGCAACAATACATGAGCAAACTGTAGAAAAAGGTTTAAACTCTGAATTCAAAGATTTCGAAGATGCATTGCAGTATTTCAGTGCCACAGAATCAAACTGTGAAATAATCATCTCAAGAAATGCTAAAGATTTTAAGTCATCATCTTTACCTGTAATGACTTCTAAAGAATTTTTAAAAGCTTTTAGCAGCTTATTACACAAATAATCCTCATCCACCATAGCCTTGGCAAAGGTAGGTCTGCATTCGCCGTCTCCGCCAGTTGGCAGATCCTGTTTTTTATCACTCCATACTTCACTCATAAGTTAGCCAACTGATGGACTCGCACCGGAGCAAAAAAAAACCCAGACCGCTTGCGCGTCTGGGTCGTCTAGGTGGGCGATATTGGATTCGAACCAATGACCCTCTGCTTGTAAGGCAGATGCTCTAAACCAACTGAGCTAATCGCCCTTCTTCGCCAAGGCTTCGAAGGGTATAGACCCTATCGTTAACTTGGACTTTTTTTTCAAGACTTTGAAGGGTGTGCACCCAATTCTATCTTGAACTCTATTTTAAAGCTTTGAAAAAACGTAAACTTTCTTGCTTCAAAACTGCTCAAACCCTTAGTGGGCTTGAGGCCTCCGTAACAATACGCAACGCATACATTGCGAAGGAGGGCTGCAAATATAATTTTCCTGTTCAATTTCCAAAACAGCTTTTTAAAAAAATAATTGAGTGGACACCATAATGTGCATTGTGAATTCGTTTCTTAATAACGCACGGTTTATAAAACGACCTTTGCTATCCTCTCGAATTGAAGAAAGTATTAAAAATATCCGCACTACTACTCGGAGTCATCTTTCTAGGACTCCTCGGCTTTGGGATTTACTTCAAAACCCAAATTAAACCCATCCTCATTGGTGAACTTAACACCCAACTCGATGTAAAAGTAGATGTATCCGATATTGGAATCTCAGGATTTAAGAAATTCCCAAATCTCGGAATAAAATTCTCAGATGTTGTCATTGAAGAATCTCAAGAACACTACAAAACAGACCTGCTAAAAGCAGATGAACTCTATCTCTACGTAGATCTCAAAAAACTGTGGAATAAAGAATATGTCATAGACGAGGTTGAAATAAAAAATGGTGAAATTCATCTCGCCGATCTTAAATCAGGCAGCAACTACGAGATTTTTAAGTCAGATACCTCAAACTCTGAAGCAGTGAGCTTCGAAATTGATAAAATGAGGTTTGTCAACGTAAAAGTTGACTATCAACACCTGCCTTCTCAATTTGTCTCTTCAGGAACATTCAAAAACATGAAAACCTCCCTGAAGTATTCAGAAGAAAAAACGGCACTCAAACTCGATGGTGATCTTTTCGTTGACCTCATAGAGCAATCGGGTGAAGTTTACCTTAAAGAGAAAGACACCAAGCTCCTCACTGCAATCGACCTGGAAGAAGAGTATACTAAAATCACCATACAGCCTAGTGAACTTGCTGTTGCAGATGTAGAACTCAGCACTTCAGGTGTAATTTTCAATAAAGACATAGTAGAACTCGACATTGCATTTGCAAACAAAGAGGCACCTTTAAAATCGATCCTCACCATCATCCCGGCCTCCTTGCAAGAGTCTTTTAGTCACCTCGACCTTGCAGGAAAAGCAGAACTGGAAGGCTACTTTAAAGGCGCTATAGACGATCATCACAATCCTTCATTTGGTTTTACTTACGATATTAAAGATGCCAAGGTCAACATAAAAGACCAAAACATGGCCATCAATAATGTGAATGCTTCCGGAGAACTGTCCATCCCCAACATGGGCAGCATGAAAACGGCTTGGGTGAAATGCAAATTAGGTTCAGCTTCTTCGGGCTCAACTAAGCTTAACGGAAACATCTATGTAAAAAACTTCGATCTCCCTTACATTCAGTGGGACGGCCTCGCAAGCATGGATGCGCGAACCGCATTAGCACTAATTGATTATAAAGACTTAAAAATATCTTCCGGCCACCTTTTGGTAGATGGGAAACTCAGTGTGCAAATCGATCCGAACAAAGGCGAAGCACTTCCAAATAGCTTGAAATATGTAGGTAAGGTGACCGCTAAAAACGTCAAAGGGAAGGCCTACAATCCGGACCTGGATCTAAAAGACTTCGACTGCGAAATCTCTGCAGATAATCGTCAAATGGTGATCAAATCTTGTCAGCTTAACTATAACAACACAAAAGCTTCGTTAATTGGATACATCCAAAATTCGGATGATATGTTCTCACATAACTCTTCAACGGAGATTGTGGGTGAATTGAAAGTGGCCGGCCTCAACATCAACGAACTTTATGGTAGTTCAGAAGACAGCACTGCGGAAATCAGCTCTCAGCTTTTCCCTTACCGACTCAAACTTCGAACTCAGTTCACAGATTTTAAATACAACGATTTCACAGCGCAAAGACTCTCCGGCACACTTAAATCCAACAAAAGATCATTTGAAATGCCGGATTGTGAGATTACAGCGCTTGAAGGTGAGTCTACCGCTAGCATCAAATTTCTAACCATAGGAGAAAATTATTTGTTGGATGTGAACTCTAAACTGAACGGCATTAACGTGAAAGAACTTTTCAAACAGTTCAATAATTTTGAGCAGAGCGAAATCACAGATCAACATATCAGCGGTAAGCTTTCAGGTAAAATTATGGCCAAAGTAATTCTAGATCGCAACTACGAACCTGTGATGGATAAGCTTTACGCTAAAGCGGATGTAGAGGTAGTTAACGGAGAGTTAAACGGTTATGAACCTTTACAAGAATTAAGTGCATTTGTAGAAGTAGACGACCTTAAAAATGTGAGGTTTAATTCACTAAAAAATACCATTGAAATTTTTGACGAGACCATTTACATCCCAAAAATGTTCATTGGTAATAATGCCCTCAGTCTTGAACTAGAAGGAACTCATAACTTCGATAATTACATGGAATACCGTATGAGTATCAGCCTTGTTGAGTTATTAGCAGGAAGGTCTAACTGGATCGCGAAAAAGAAAGAAAAAAGGATTGAAGAAAATAGAGATGGCGGACTAACAGCCTATATAACTATGGTGGGAACACCGGATGATCTCAAAATCTCTTACGACAAGGCCGCCGCCAGAGAAATCATTGCCGAAGAGGTAAAAAAAGAAAAGAAAACCTTTATCAAAGTTTTAAAAGGTGAAACTGTAATTGATGAGGACGAAGATGATATCACCAATTATAATGATATCTGGGACGAGTAATTAAATAAACAGATCTGCGGCTATTCCATCAGCAAAAAGCATCCCTTTCTGTGTTAAATACACCACATCATCCTGAATCCTAATTTCTTCATTCCGAATCCGCTGCTCCCATTCTGTTTTGTTATGATGTTTTAAGTTAATGCCAAAATCATCCTCAACTTTCCCTAAATCTAAGCCCCATTTTGTTCGAAGCGAGGTCATGATACGTTCATTAATCTTATCGCTTAAGCTCAGTACTTCACTCTCCCGAGGAACAATAGATTGAGCAAAGGATTCAATGTATTTTTTATTGTTCGAAACATTCCAATAGCGTTCGCTACCCGTAAAACTATGTGCTCCCGGGCCAATCCCCAAGTAGAGTTGATCTTGCCAATACGAAGTATTATGCCTGGAATAGGATTCACCTTTTGCAAAATTGGAAATTTCATACTGCTCCCAATCGCCAACCATTTTCTTCTGTAGTGCTTCAAAATGCAATTGAGATAAATTCTCATCAGGCTCTTTGTATCTATCTTGTCTCACAAGCTTGGCATAAGGCGTTTGTTCCTCCAATGTTAAGCTGTATGCAGAAAGATGATCGATAGGCCAGCTCATTACCTCTGTAAGCTCACTCTCCCATTGTTCAAGACTTAATCCCGGAACCGCGTAAATCATATCAATATTGATATACTTAAATCCAACTCCTGCCGCATTTATAACCGAAGATTTGGCCTCTTCACTTCTATGCACCCGGTTCATCCATCCTAAGATTTCATCATCCAAACTTTGAACCCCTATACTTAATCTATTTACACCGGATTCAGCCAATTCCTTTAAATATGCCAGCCCGAGATCATCCGGATTCGCTTCAAGGGTAACTTCAGCATTCTTGCTAATATTAAAATACTTAAAACACTGATTCAGAATTTGGTCAAGTTCCTTCTTAGAAAGCAAACTTGGTGTTCCTCCACCGAAATAAATACTGCCTATTTCCGTTGATTTGCCAAAGAAATCGGCATTGAGTTCTATTTCCTTGCAAATGGCAGCAACTAATTCAGTCTTATTCCTTTGATCCACGCTAAAATGGAAATCACAATAGAAACAGGCTTGTTTACAAAAAGGAATATGAATATAGATTCCGGCCATTGTGCAAAAATATGCTGGAATAGCATCTACCTTTGAATGGTTTTGAGACTTCTTTCCATATTATTCATGCTCATTGCTGCGAGTACCGCATTCGCTCAAACACAAATCGTCTGTTTAAGTAGTGAAGATGGAGTGGAATGCTCGGAATATATCGATAGCTTTCAAACTGAATTATTGTTGAAAAACTGGAGGATGCAACAAAGGGCTGAAGGTTTTTTAGCATCAGGAGTAGATTCAAGTTTTACAAAAGGAGATAGCCTCATCTATTACCTCTCGAAAGGAACCAAATTCAATTATATTAATATCACTTCCAATAATTTCACGCTAGGTTCAGAAGAGTATTTCCCTCAAAAAAAACTCAGCTACAAGCAGTTCAATTCAAACAGCAAAAGATTGCTCGACTTCATGGAGAATAATGGTTATCCATTTGCATCCATCAGGCTGGATTCCGGTCAAATTAATAAAGATACCATTCAGTTCTCGGTATTTTTTGATCCGGGCGTTCAAATACTCTACGACACTCTTTCAGTATTGGGCAACAGTAAATTATCAAAAAACTACCTCTATAACTTTCTAGACATAAAGCCAGGCGAACTATACAACGAACTAAATGTCAAGGCTATAGATAAGAAGATTCGAAATTTGCCTCTGGTTAAGGTTAACGCCCCCGCTAAAATTTACTTTTTTCAAGGTTTAGCAAGAGTTCAGCTCAATATTGATGAACGCGTCACAGATCGCTTTGATGGAGTGGTTGGAGTAGCACCAAACTCAGCCAACAGTGAAGACAATTCGCTTTTGGTTACCGGTGAGCTCAATGTAGAATTGAACAACCTCTTTGGAAGCGCTAAGCAATTAGAACTTCATTGGAGAAATTACCTTCAACGATCACAGCTATTAGATGTTGGATTCACCTATCCTTATCTCCTCAACACAAAGCTCGGTATCCATGGAGAGTTTAATTTGAATAAGTTCGATACCATCTTCGTAAACCTAAATAGTAAAATCGGATTCAGATATCAGTCTCAAGGAAACAATTACTTTCAGGTCTATTACCAATTTACAGGAAGCAATCTGCTCACGGTAGATACCGGTGCTGTAAGATCTCAGAAGCGGATACCGACCAATAACCCATTTCGCATCGACAATTATGGCCTAGCGGTTTCTCAATCGGATTTCGACTACCTCCCAAACCCGCGGAAAGGTTACTCTATTTATACTGATTTTGCAATTGGCTTAAAGCAATTACAACGCGATCTTCAAGTAGAATCCGTTGCCTTCCCTAACCCCGATGGACCCGGAACTATTTCAATTTATGACACTTTAAATCTTCGCAGTTTAAGGGCCAGGGTTGAATTCAAAGGTATATTTCATATTCCCCTGTTCAAGCAAAGTACATTGGTGCAGAAAGTAGGTTTCTCCGCCATTTTTGCAGATCAGATTTTATTTAATGAACTCTATAATTTTGGGGGATTTGCTACGCTGAAAGGTTTTGATGAAAATGAAATATTTGCAAGCAAGTTTTTACGCTACACCCTAGAATACAGATATTTAATCTCTCAAAATAGTAATGTAGGTTTGTTTTTTAACGCTGCCGCGATAGAGAATAAATTAGAAAATTCTAATGATTTGATTTACGATATTCCCTATGGATTTGGAGCTGTTGCAAACCTTGAAGTAAGAAACGGTGTCCTGAGTTTAGCATATGCACTAGGATCGCAACAAGGAAATCCCATACAATTTAGAGCTGCAAAATTCCACTTTGGAATAGTGAATTTCTTTTAAGTAGAATTTACAATATTTAATCACCTTTGTAACGGATGTTGATCGAATTACTGCTAAGACCACAAACTCCGGCGTATTTGCGAATTGCCGGGCTGCTGTTGATGCTCTTGGCGCTTATCTTCTTTTCGATTAGTCCGGGGCTGCTAACCCGAAATCGCGTTCTAGCAACTTTGCCCGTACAGCGATTTAAATGGGCCAGTGAAACTTTCCTCAGTTCTACCTTTAACAGAGGAGTATCAATAGCCATGGTAAGTCTGGCTTTCGGCATATTTATCTACTCTCACTTCATGAGTTCTAGTCTCGCATTTTTCGAAAATGAGGCACTAAATTTTTCTGTCTTTTTGATAGTAATTGCAGCACTTGTTGGTCTTAAACTACTGACAATGAAGACCTTTTTCTTTGTTCATGACCAAGAAGAAATAGGAACAATGGTAATAGACTTCCAATATGCTTACAATTTTCTTCTTTCATTAATTTTAGTCATTGTTATCGCTGCCGATCTTTATTTCTATAGACTCAGCAACTCTCTGTATATCACTGCATCTATAGTAGTAGGCATTCTTTTTTTAATGCGCTTGATGGGCAGCATCTTATTACTACTTAATAAGTTCACCTACCCGATAATCAGTCTTTTTATTTATCTTTGCGCCTTCGAAATTGTACCTATGTTGGTAATTGCGAAGGTCATTTTTGTTAAAAGTTAAGGAGGTAAATTGAAAGTTAAGAATATTCTTATTTCTCAACCTGATCCAGGGGATAAAAAATCCGTCTACCACGGTCTCGCAGAAAAATACGATCTAACCATCAACTTCAGACCATTTATAGAGGTGGTTGGAGTACATGCTAGAGAATTACGTAAGCAGAAGATGAGAATCTTAGATCATACTGCTGTTATATTCACATCGAGGAATGCAATAGATCATTTCTTTCGCATTGTTGATGAAATGAAAGTAGAACTTCCTACCACAATGAAGTATTTCTGCGTAAATGAAGGGGTTAGTCTATATATTCAAAAATATACTGTACTTAGAAAAAGAAAGATGTTTACAGGGAAAGGAACTGAAGCTTCCTTCTTAGAACTTCTTAAAAAACACAAAGACTTAAATTACCTGTTTCCTTGCTCAAATATTAGAAAAGATGCAATTCCAAACTTTATGGATGAGCACAATATCAAGTATACAGAAGCAATTATGTATCATACCGTAAATGCTGATCTATCTGATCTTGCAACGGTTTATTATGATATTTTGGTTTTCTATTCGCCTCAAGACATTGTCTCGCTTTTTGCAAACTTCCCGGATTTTGTTCAAGAAAACCGAGCTATAGCAGGTTGGGGTAAAACTACTAATGAAGCCATTAAAGATGCAGGACTAACCAATACTATCCCCGCTCCTACTAGCGACCACCCAAGTATGGTTTCAGCTATTGAAGCCTATATTAATTCGTAACATTCCTGCAGAAAATAGCTTCTTTGGTTTTGCCGTGAAGAACAAACAGGATATCATTACCACCTTCTGTAATTCCGAGTTTTTTATACCACTGCGATCGGTCCTTGGAGCCTTTCAATACCAGATTTGCTAGTGAGATATTTTGATCTTTAAAGTATTGCTTCCACTCCTTAACTTTCAATGGACCCTGTTTCAAAATCTTGTAGGTCCTTATACCTTCGATCGCTTTATATTCAGAATCAAAATAGAGATTAAATTCCGGATGTGGTTGAAGACCATGAGCAAGACAGTACTCTGTATCTGCATGTGCTTTTACAAGAACATTGAAAGGTATGAAAAGAAAATTTCTTACTAAATCATCAATTTTCAAATTCAAATGTTCCGGCTTCAATTCATTCTTTACTTCATACTGAAACACTCCCTGACCAAGATCCACTGCTCTTATTTTGGGCTTTTCATTCTGATCAAACTTAAGATATACTCCTACCTCCTTAACTTCATTCCGTTCACTTATTACAACAATTTCCTTCACATGTTCAAACTGTTGTAATACTTCTTTCACTTCAAAAAGTGGGCTCAACTTAATCCAAACCTTATTACAGATCTTCTTTAATTCAGGAATGAGTTCCTGCACTTTGGGCTCCATGTCTGTTAAGCTCAGAACTCTGCTTCCTCCAGGCCTTCTATCCGGATCCAAGTAAACCCAATCATATTTACCTATTATTTGGTTTTTAGCGTCATCACATACTCTTACTATGTTTTGAACTCCAAGTTTATTTAGATTATACACCGCCATTTCATGTACAATCGGATCGAAATCTACCGCAGTAATTTGTTTAAATGTTTTGCTAAATGCAATATCATCAATACCCAAGCCTGCACTTAAATCAAGGAGAGATTCACCTTTAATTAAGCCGGACTTGTAGCGAGCCACTCGTTCAGAACTGGCCTGCATGTATGCTTTTTCTGTAAGCGCGGGAAGGCATTCTATAAATGAAGGAAGTTTGCTGCCAGCTCTTTGATACAAGCCCATTAACTGTAAGACTTGAGTAATTTTCTGAACACTTTTCGACTCTTTTTTAAGGGCAAGAGACCTTATGTCGTCATTTAAATGTCTGATTATAAAGTCTTTGGACTCTTTATTTTCTAATACTTCTATAATATCGTTACTTTGCAATACTCGAACTACTAAAACCGTTCTATAAGAACAAGGTTAATTCCTTAGAAAGAAATATGAAAAAATTATTGTTTACAGCAGCCGTCCTATTTGCGATATCGATGCTTTTCTCTGCATGTGGGTCACATGAGAAATGTCCAGGTGTAGGTCAAAACGAAACCATCACTACTGGTCAAAATGCATAGCTTTCGCAATCTTGATACGGAACAGATTGAGCAACTTCTAAACTCGAATGAGAAGTTTATTGTTTTCAAACACAGTTATCGTTGTGCTATCAGCAGTACTGTCTTAAATCGTGTTGAAGGGAAACTAAAAGAAGTTTCAGAGTCTTTACCTGTTTATCTTATTGATGTTGTTCAAGAAAGAAGCTTGTCTCAAGACCTCGCATCTAGAATTAATATCAAACATGAATCTCCTCAAATAATAATGTTGAATGGATCAACTGTTGTAAATCACGCCTCTCACATGGGCATCACGCCGGAATTAATTACCGCCTTTATTCATAGTAAAAACTAATATTTTGTTCGATGTCCGGGTGTAGACTTAAAGCTACCGGACAAGTTCTTCCCACTTTTTCTAGCACCAGCTTCTGTTTTTCGGTCCATTGGTCCCCTACCCTCAGTTCGACATCAATTGCACGCACTCTTCGCGGTTGATCTGCCATATGCTTCTTAACAATTGCACTGAGATTTTTGAAGGGTATATTTTCCTTGCTGGCGCGAATCCCCATTACAGTGATCATGCAATTTGCCAGAGCTGTAGCTACTGTATCTGTTGGAGAAAACATTGCCCCTTTGCCGTGATTATCAGTGGGCGCATCTGTGAGATATGCCGCACCTGAAGCTAAATGAGTACATCTCGTTCTTAGCTCTCCTAAATATTCTACTTTGGATGTCATATGATTTTAAACAAAGTAAGGTCATTTAATTTTTTTACTATATTTACCAAGGTGAAAAAGTCTTTTTCCATCTTAACAACCTTATTACTGTGCATTAGTAGTTTCGCCCAAAGCGGCGATGGTGCTCAGTTCACATTGGGACCAATGGTAAAAACCAATGGTTTTGGATTAAGTGGATCAGGATATTTTCATCAGGAAGTTAAAACTGCGCACGGCTTTTCTTTTCAAATTTCTTCACTCAAACACAGCAGAGAATTTAGAATTCAAAATCAGTTGAGCATAAGTCCTAAGACTTATTTCTACGGAAAACTTAATCGTGCATTTCAATTTAATCCCAGTTATCAGTTCATTATTAAGGAAGGTGTAAGTGGCAGAAATGCAGCTTCTCTGAGTTATGGTTTTGAGATAGGACCGAGTTTTGCCTTTACAAGACCGGTATACCTTATCGTGATGGATTTAAGCAAAGATGAGGGGCCAACTCCCATGGTAGAGCAATACGACCCGGCGATACATTCAAACCAAGATGAAATACTGGGTGATGCAGGGTGGACAAAAGGATTTAATTCCATGCAATTAAATACTGGAATCCATATAGCAACATTTTTTAACTTAGATTGGAATCAGGACTATTTCCGAAAAAGATTGAATACAGGAATTTCTTTAGATTACTATTTCAGAGACCTTCAACTCATGCATAAGAACCAAAACAGAGTTTTTGGGTCAATTTTTATAACTTATCAACTCGGTAAAAACAGATAAGCATAACCGTTTGTTAACCATAATACAAACTTCATTAATTATTACTTGATTTAGAAAGTCACCAAATTAAATTTGCATACCTTCATAGTACGTAATTGAAAACACATATGAAAAGAAATATTACTTTATCAGCCCTTGCCCTTACTGTAATGTTCACCGTGGCCTGGTTAGGCTTTGATCATTCGAATGAAAGATCCTACCAACCTCGAGTAAAAGCAGTACAAGGAATAGACGGCTATGCTGAATATCTCGCAATGATCCGTAATAATCAAATTACCGGAACAGTAAGTCAAGAGGAAATCAGCAAAGTTGTTAATCAAATTAGAAAAGAAAGTCAGAAAGCAAATAAAGCAGAATGGCCAGTGAAATGGTCGTTTAGCGGTCCGGATAATATCGGTGGCCGTACCAGACAAATTCTCTTAGACAGAAACAACCCAAAAATTATTTATACGGGTGGTGTATCCGGTATGATGTTTAAATCAGAAAATGGAGGTGGATCTTGGAGACCACTTACATTAGAAGACGATAACTTCGGAATCACCTGCGTTGGTCAAACCATTGATAACACGATTTATTACGGTACCGGCGAAGGTACTTTTGTAGCATTAAATGCAAGAGGTGCTGAAGAAGGAACTCCCGGATTCTCTGCACAAGGTGTATTTAAGTCTACAGACGGCGAAACCTTCACTCAGCTTACAAACACTCTAGGTTTAGGTAACATTAATATTATAGCAACACATCCAACTCAAAATGTGGTATTCATTGGAACTTCTCAAGGTCTATTTTATTCTGATAACGGAGGTGACAACTGGAATATCCTTAGAAATGGAAATTGTCAGCATATAACATTGAACAAGAATGGAGTTGCTCTTGCTTATGTAGGAGGAAGAACCTATCGTTCAACCACACCAATGGTGAATGGTTCATATGCCCTTGTTGGGGATATTGGACCTGGTGTTAGAATGGTGGCAGCGTGGTCTGAGTCAGATCCAGATTGGTGCTATGTAATTTCTGTGGGTTCAGTGGTTATCGACGGAACAACCTACAGCGATGCTGTAAATGGTCTTTACCAATCTAAAGATGGTGGAGTTAGCTTCACTAAAATAGTAGACAGAGCTTCTAAATACTGGGCACCTGCAACAAACATCGGAGTTCAATCTCAAGGTACTTACGACTTAACAATTGGAGTTCATCCTAGAAATAAAGAAAGAGTATTTATCGGTGGTGTTGGATTTGCAGAATGGAACCCTGAAGAAGGTCCAAAAATCGTTGGAAACACATTCGATTCACCTCAAAATCCATTTGGTATCCATGCAGATAAGCATGATATCGTTTTTGACAATACGGGAGAAGATCCGATTATGTACATCGCTACTGATGGTGGTATCTTTAAAACAACAGATGCAGAACTTACTAGATACAAAGGATTACATGTTGGGTTTATCACAACTCAATTTTACGGCTTAGCCGCATCATCAGATGGAAGAATTCTAGGTGGAACACAAGACAATAACACCATATTAATTTCTAAAGAGTCTTTCCCTAGAAAGAACGGAACTACAATCGTAAGCGGAGATGGTTTCCAAACTGAAATTTCCCAGCTCAACTCTAATATCATGTTTGGAGAAAGCCAGTATGGAAATTTGAGAAGATCTGTAAATGGCGGACAGTCAATTGCTAATATTTTTGACAACAGAGTTAGATCTGAATTCGTAAATAGAAACAGACCAAATAATATCTTTAATACCGCAATTCATCTTTGGGAAAACCCGGAAGCGATTGAAAGATATCAATTAATGGGTAGAGATTCCATTGTTGATTCTCTTTACCAAGCAAGATTGTTCTGGTGCAGTAATCAAGGTATTTGGGTGGCGAACAATGCAGCAAGTGCTCCGCATATTCCACTAAACCCAAGTAATGAAACAGTAAGATGGTTTAAGGTAGCAAACATTACCGGTGTACATCACATGACCACCACAAGAGATGGAAACAGCCTTTACGTAGGAACTACCGGAGGAGCTGTGTACAGAGTTGATGGATTAAATAAGGTTTCTTACGATACTGTAGTTCTTAGCAATGCAAGACAAATCTCAGACTCGCTAACAACTACAAACATTACGAATAACCTGTTCATCGGAGGTCGTACAGTTACCGGAATTGCTGTAGATCCTAATGATGATGCAAGACTCGTGATTACCGTGGGTAATTATGGAAACAACACTTTTGTTTACCGCACTGAGAACGCATTGGATCCACTTCCAAACTGGACCGCTATACAAAGTAATCTACCTAGGTTCCCTGTTTATCACGCCATTATTGATGACCAAGATCCCGATCTAATTGTGCTAGGAACGGAATATGGAATTTGGGCTTGCCAAAATGGAAGTTCATCTAACCCAACTTGGGTTGAAAGTATTGAAGGGGTTGATGCCGATATGCCATTCCCACGAGTTCCAGTATTTGAGATTCGCCAAGTAGCGAAAAAAGACTGGACAGGAAGCAGAATTTATGCAGGTACACACGGTATGGGTATTTGGGAGTCTGAATCTCTACTTACCAGCATTGAACCGGGTAATGCACCTAAAGCAAAAGTTCTTGCAACAGCGTATCCAAACCCTGCAAATCAAAAAATCAATATCGAAACTACGATCAAAGGGACATACACTGCTAATATCTACAATATGTCTGGAGTCTTAATTAAAACTGTTAGCGGTAACAGCAACGGTTTAATTAACTTCAGTACAGCAGAATTTGTTAACGGAAATTACTTTGTTGAAATCATAGGAAATGAAAGCAAAGCAGTTTCTAAATTCATCGTACAACACTAAGATTATCGCTTTTGAATATAACCCGGGCAGTAATGTCCGGGTTTTTTTATGAATAATATTCTCAAATATTTAAGCTGGATATATCCAATCACTGTTAAGCGGGGCCAGTCAGCACATAACCCTCATTTGAGGGTAAAGCTATACCGAGGACAACTTCAATTAAACTCGAAGCACGCCAGCTACTCCTATGGAAATATTCATAAACTCTGGTATGAGACCATGCGAACAGAGCAAGTTGGAATTTCAAATGCACAACGTATCCTAATTCTAGGCTTTGGGGCCGGTTCAATTGCCGAACATCTCAGATCAGCATTCTTATACTCTGGAGTAATTGACGCAGTGGAAATAGATGCAGAGGTAATGAAACTTTATACATTATATTTTGCGGAAGCAGAGCATCAACCTCTTCATATTCATATTTCAGACGCATTCAAATTTATTGTCGATGCCAATGAAATGTATGACTTCATCTTTGTTGACCTATTCAATGATATTGAGCCTTTGAAGGAAATTTATGAGGCTCAATTTATTAAGAATTGCAAAGCCCGGTTGAGCACAAATGGTAAACTCATAATAAACACAATCAGTAACTCTAAAGAACAGTACCATCAGATTCAGTCCTTTCTGCTTGATCTAAGTTCGATATTTAAAGAAGTGTCCATCACTCCTTATCAGTCATTTAATCATATCATAAAGTGTAAATGATGTCATTTTGGCGCTCCATGTAGCTAACCCATAGCTTTTTGCGTCATTTTGTCGCCTTTATTCGTGTGGAATTGAAATTGAACTTAGGAAAGTACAAATGGATAAGAAAATGAAAATAAAACAGTATCAACCAGGGCATTTCATGACTAACGACGTATTACCGGTAAGCTTCAATCACCTAATCAATCGATTCTTTTCCGATGAGGTGAATGAAATGAGCGAGCAGAAAAGCTTCTTTAAGCCAAGCACTGATATCATTGAGAACGAAGCCGGATACGAGCTACATCTATCCCTTCCAGGAATGAATAAAAAAGACATTAAGATAGAGCTCGACAATCACGATTTACTCATCAGCGGCGAGCGTAAAAATGTATCTGAAAATGAAGACAACAAGTGGCACTTAAGCGAAATAAGCTATGGCAAATTTTCTAGAAGATTCCACTTACCCGAATTGGTAGATCAAAATAATATAGAAGCTCAGTTTGAAGACGGCATTCTAAAGGTAAAGATTGCTAAAACTGAAGCACAAAAACCGAAAGTAATTGATGTAAAGTGAAATAAGGTAAGGTAAATTTCATAGTGGAAGGGAGATCTAAAGGTCTCCCTTTTTTTATTGATACAAAATCAAATCGCCGGTTGTTCTCTGGTAATTCAACTCCTTCAACTCCGAAGGCTCGGCCATATAATAAATATTACCTCTATTATATATCTTCACATAAATAATTCGTAAGGCATTGATATAGCAATCTATTGGTGAATGTTGATCTAACAATACCTCCTCCGCAATAAGAGCTCTAGCATCTACAGAGGACACTTCTTCAATGCTTCCTTTTAAAATCTTGGATTTGCCTCTTAATATCGTTTTTGCAGAATTAAAAGAGCTGATATAAATCTCACCTTCCACATCAAGCAATAAATCAAGATTACTTAAAGCACTGTGAAGAATATTAAGCTTTTGAATGTGTAATGTATCTAATGAAAAAACACTTGCTGCAGCCTCTACTTTTATCTCCTCTATCTCATCCACAAACAGCTTTAGTTTATACTCGATTTTAAAGCTCCTAACAAAATTACAGGTGTTGGTATTCCTAACTTTCAATACTCCGCCCTCAACCTCTGTCCTAATTTGGCCTAATAAGTTCTTTGGAGCAACCAGCACTGCTTCACCACTTCTGCTTGAATCCTGAACCAGCTCCACAATAAACTTATCATTCACATCAATCTTAGTATAGTTATCCAGTTGTCGAACATCTTCTACTACTTTGCCTGCAGATGTAATGCAATCATCTCTTTGCTCCTTTGAACAAGCAGCTAGCACAACACAGGCGATATAGAACACATACATCCTCATAATCGATAAGCTAAGCCCCATTCGATATAGTCTGCCACAGCTCTATGAAACTTTAATGTAGACTGCAGTCCAAGATGTTCTGTAAGGTGGTACGTTAAGCCGATCCTTTCATAAATGGTCCGCTTGTAAGTAGTGGGCCGCGCTAAATAGGTACCAACTTCTGCTACAACCTGAAGCTTTCCAAAATTCCATGATTTCCCCACGGCTACACCCAGTTCAAACTGAGACCAATAAGAAACAGTATCCAGATCCGTTTCAATATCACGAACGTAGGCATAGGTTTTATCAAACATTCCATCCAAGCCCACTCTCCAACTGTGCTTAATAGATCGGGCGTAAATCGCTCGGGTCTGTACACCGAACAGAGTGAATTGTGCCGGATTTGATAAGGTTCTTTCTTTATGCGTATATATTCCGGTGATAGCATAATTCCAAACCGGCATTAAAGCTGTATCTGGAAGCCATGGATCAATTCCTTTCGGTGCTTTAAGATCATCAAACCAATTAACATCTCTGCTATATCTTAGATAAAGCGAAGGTAAATTCAAGCCTAAATTCGGCATTCTGTATGCGCCGTTAGAAAAATGAGACAATGCTAAGCCGGCTGCTATCTCTGAGTTAGCGAGTTGTCGCTCATAAAACAAAGCCGTCTGCATGAAACCATTGAGATGACTTCCAATGGCCTGATTCCGCAAATTATTTACCTCGTCGAATATTCTATTGAGATAACCAATACCGGCTCCCAGACGAAAAGATAATGCACCCTGTTCTTTTTCAATGAGCTTGAATTTGATATTGCCTTGAAGTGATACTGCCCATCCGGTTTCATCTCTTCCAAAATTTATATAATTCACCCCAAAGCCGGTTACCGGTGCATTATAATGTCGGCCCCAACGGGTATTACTTTGATCTAACTCAATTTGTAATTCTGCCCCAACAGTATGTGATTCTATGTTTTTTAGATAAGGGACATGAGCGAGTAAAAATCCGGGCATCACTCCTCCCGAAACTGCGGTAGGAAGCTGTTGTGCCTGCGATGAGATGCTAAAGATTAAAAGAGTTACTATTAGTTTGACTTTCATGCCCTATAATCAAACCTGGATGCATTATTGCCACTTTCTTCGTCTGTACCATGCATTTCCCAGTCCAAACAAAGCTATGATAAGAATAGGTAAGCCCATGTTAAGCCACTGCCATTTATTACGCTCCGCCTTAATTTTACCTTTATCTAGCAGTCTCAACACAACTTCTTTGCTACGAACCTCAATCAGATTGGTCTCATCACATAAGTAATCTACACAATTTAAAAAGAATTTCTTGTTTGCAAACTCAACGGGTTCGCCAAAACTCTGACTTGCATATTTATCATAGCCCAAGGGATAAATCTGACTTCGATCTGCAGACATCTGGTTGCTAATCATATCTCCATCCCCGATCACAATCATGGAGTTATTCCCGATACTATCAACAAATGGAATATCAAAGTTTCTCGTCATTCCTCTCCGCATGGCAAAAGAGCTCCTAAAACTGCCTTCCACAAGAACTGCCGCAATCTGGCCTGGATCATTAAAATTAGCAGGATCAACGGGAACTTTTAGAAGGTCTAGTGAAATGAGAACCGGATTATGTGCTACGCGAGATTCTCTCGAAGATTTCAGCAATACGGTTTTCTTTAAGGACCTTCTTGCAGTAGTATCCATACTACTTACATATCGCCCCCAAACCGACTCCAAATTACGAGTTATTGCATTATCGTCTGCCGGATTAAACAGAGGATAATAAAGCCAAGGGAAAAATCCGGGTTTATTCGTTTCCTGATTAATTGCAGGTATACCATTGCTTTGTAAATCCTGAATCAAAGTAGGTTGAACCTTCACACCATAATGGAAGAGTAAATCATCTAAATTATGGTTATGGTTCGCTGTCATTACCCTACCGTATTTCGCTACGCTATCCATTTCAGCAATCAGACTTTCTACGAGCCAGATTACTTTACCACCGCTCATAACATATTGATCAAGGATGAATTTCTCAACCTCTTTAAACGGATACACCGGCTTGGCAATTATAATCCCGCGATAGGTTTTTAATTTCTTGATTAATGAGGCAATCAGGATTTCTGAGGCATGCTCAGGGTCTTGACTCATCTCCTGCGCGAAGAGCTTGGTACAAGCCGTATCATTAATATTGATATTAATTCTCTCGAGTGAATAAAAATCACTGAGTTCCTTCGCCACATCTGCTACCTGAATTGGATCTAACTCTCCATGCCCGTCTACAAAGGCAATTTTAACTTCCCTTCCGGCTATGCATTTCCTCAGTACATTTCCTATTTCATATTCAAGCAGTTCAATAGAGCCATTAATATCCTCTTCTAAAGGTCTTCCAAACTCCCGCTTAAGCAAATTCAATGGATATTCTTTCCCTTTGTAGTACACCATAGCACTTGGAATGATGTATTTCTCTGTAGGAGTTTCATCCGGCTTGGTTTCGGGACGCTCAATTTGCATTCCCTGTTTATAGAACTGCTGAAGTATCTGTCTTTTTTCGTCTATTTCTTTATTCGCAAGAACATCATTGAATTCAAAATCAAAGTTTCCTCCGGCAGCAAAACGAAACTCATTTAACATGTCTCTGGTTGCGGTCTTCAATCGGTTGTATTCAACAGGTAAATCTCCATCGAGATAGACTGTGAAGAAAACATTGTCGTCCAGTTTATCCAGCAAACGATGCGTCGATTCAGAGAGAGTATATCGCTTTTCTTTAGTTAGGTCAAATCTTTGATAAATGGTATCAGAACCGACATTCAGCGCCAGGATTACTGCTAGAACAATAAAAAAACCTCCAAGCGCTTTACTCTTTTGCCTACTAGCCTGTGCCTTATTTGTTTTTTTCTCTACCATTTTCTGCTATCGAGAACTAAATAGGTTAGACTTAAAAAAACAGATATAAAACTCAAGAAATAAACAACGTCTCTTGTGTCTAGAACTCCCCTGCTTATTGACTCATAATGAAACTGAATCCCAAGCCACTGCACTAAATAATCTCCTGATCCGAACAATCCAAGATTACTGATCTGACCAAACCCTGTAAAAGCAAAGAAGCACAAGAACATTCCAAGGATAAAAGCAACTATTTGGTTTGGAGTTATAGCTGATGCGAAAAGCCCAACCGAGGCATAACATGCACCTAAAAACAACAAGCCAATATAAGAGCCCATTGTTGCCCCCGAATCAATATTGCCTTGAGGCAGACCTAACTGGTGAATGCTATAGTAGTATAAAAAGGTTGGGATAAGTGCAAATGCTACTAGTGTAACCGCTGCTAAAAACTTACCCAAAATGATTTGAAACTCCGAAAGAGGCTTCGTCGCAAGTAACTCAAATGTGCCCGTTCGTTTTTCTTCTGAGAACGACCTCATTGTAATTGCTGATATAAGAAAAACGAAAACCCATGGTGCCATATAAAATAGGGTATCCAGGTTAGCATAGCCTTGATCTAGCACATTACTATTGGCAAATACCCAAGTGAACAAACCTATGATAAGCAAAAAGGTAACGATCACTACATAGGCTATGAGTGAACTTAAGAAGCTCCGTATTTCTTTGAGGTAAATGCTAAACATTTCTTGTCAGTTTCTGGAATACAGATTCAAGGTTAACCTTTTCCGTATTTTGTTCCAGAATAATGGTATTGCTATCTACTGCAAACTTAAACAGCAATTCAGGAAGATCGGTTTGTTTTTGTGCTCTTACGCGGTACTTGTGTTCACCAATCTGTTCAACATCAATAATCCCCTTTAATTGCTTGAGTTTCTCTGTAGATATTTGCTTTTTAAACTTCACATTAACCACATTATCAACTCTAACTCGTTCGGAAACTTTTGAAGTCTCGTCATCTGCCACAATCTTTCCCTTATTAATAATTACCACTCTATTGCACATTGCCTCAACTTCTTGCATGATGTGGGTTGAAAGCATTACGGTTCGATCTTGGCCCAAAGTTGAAATGAGCTTCCGAATTTCCAATACTTGATTGGGATCTAAACCTGAGGTAGGTTCATCTAAAATCAATACTTTGGGTTCGTGAATTAGAGCTTGAGCTAAGCCCACTCTCTGTCGGTAACCTTTAGAAAGCTGAGCAATTTGTTTTTTTCGTTCAGGCACCAAACCGGTCATTTCGATCACCTCGTCTACTCTTGATTTTCTATTGCTAATTTGAGCGATGCGACCTGTGAAGTCTAAAAACTCACTCACATACATATCTAAGTACAAGGGATTGTGCTCCGGCAGATAGCCGATTTGTTTTTTCACCTCCAGAGGGTGTTCATTGACATCAATCCCGCAAACTTTCGCTATTCCGGAAGTTTGCGGGATATATCCTGCCAATATTTTCATTGTGGTGCTTTTTCCTGCACCGTTAGGACCTAAAAACCCTACTATTTCGCCCGTTTTTATTTCAAACGAAATTTCATTTACGGCTATTTGTTCGCCGTAGTTTTTAGTCAGATTCTTAAGCTCTATAGACATTCTTATCGGTTAACTATAACCTTGAATATCGCTGTGTTATTGTCTTGTGTTAATCTAATAAAGTACTGACCCGCTGCAAGCGATGAAACATCAATTACATGCTTGATCTGAGCAACATCCGCAACGTACACTACTTTACCGTACATATCGGTCATTTCTATACTCGAGTTATGAAGTAGCTTGTCCGATTCAACTACAAGTTCTGAAGTAGCCGGAATTGGATAAACATCAATTTTAGTTCCGTTAATGTATTCTACATTGTCAATACAATCATTAACAACTTCAGTAGTATCATAACCGAAACAACCATTGTCATCTGTAACTCTAACTGAGTATTGTCCATAAGCACTCACCACAATTTGCTGGGTAGTTGCATTGGTACTCCATAAATATGCATTAAAACCGGGTCCTGCATTTAGCGGTGTATTTCCGTCATCCTCAAAACACCAGAACAATGTATCTTCCATTGTGGTAATTTCAGGATTATCAAACACCACTACATCAACTGAGTCTGTATACATACAGCCATTAACATCTGTAACAGTTAGAACGTATGTTCCCTCAGCTTCAACATTTGAAGTTTGAGTTGAATCACCATTACTCCAGTCGTAATCTTCCAAGTTTGAAGGTCCAACAAGGTCGACATTTCCACCTTCACAGAATCCCTCTTCTGCACCAAGATCGAACTGAGGTAGCATCCACTCAGAAATTTCGATCGTATCCGAGTATGGGCAATCATAAGAGTTAAACGCAGTTAAGTGATAAGTACCTGCTTCATAAACTCTGATAGTTTGTAAATCAGAAGCAGTATCATTCCAGATATAGCCATCTAGTGCACCTGGACCAGTTAACTCAAAGAAAGTACCCTCACAAAATGCAGCATCAGCACCTAGTGAGAAGGTTGAGAATGGGTTTGTAAACAAACTCATCTGATCTGTGTAAACACAACCAAAGGAATCGGTTACTGTAAGAGTATGAACCTGAGCACTGTTGGTAGTATAGAATCTGCTATTGCTTGCAGTACTGTTCCAAATGTACTCTACCATGTCTTCAGGACCTTCTAATGTAAGATCTTTGTTTTCGCAGATTGTGGTATCGTTACCTAAACTGAATTGAGGAAGAGCTTTCTCCAACACCTCTACAGTATCGCGGTATACGCATGAGTTATTATCTATAAGGGTAAGATAAAGAGTATCTTGCTCATCTATTGTAACAGGGTTGGTACCCAAGGTATAACCATCACCTTGCCACACATAAGAGTTCAAACCAGGATATGCTGTGATGGTAACGTCATTTCCTACACAGAAGAAAGTATCTCTTGCAAAATCAACAGATAATCTTGTGTTTACTGTCACATAAACAAAGGCAGAATCAGGTGTACAGTTACCGTTATCAGCAGTTACCTTTAATTTATAAAGGGTACTCTGACTTGGACTTACGTTTGGATTAGCAAGTGATGAAGTATAAGTTGAATTGTCTGTGGTCCACGAATACGTGTATCCACTAAGACTACCCGCACCTAAATTCACTCGATCTCCTGTACAAATTTCTAAACTATCTGCTGCAACTCTTGCTTCTAACTCACAACATAGTGATGAGTCGGATGTGCTAATAGAAGTTCTGGTGAAACTAGTATTGAAAACGTTGGTTTCTGCAAAAGATGAATCAAATTCACCTGAAGTGAAACTAACATTGGTTGGATCTACAAAGTCTAAAGTACTTCCACAAGTACCAGACACCACATTATTGGTTCTAATTAAATATAAATCTTTATCCGATCCTGAATGTAAAGATGTTCCGTTTCCGAAAAGGGTATATCCTCCGTCCGGAGTTCTTGTAAGACCTAATGGTTGATCTCCATCATTGTCTACACCACCGTAAACACCTGAATTCTGAACAACACCATTACTTCCGGTCTGAATTAAGGCCATATTATTGGCGCCACCTTGACCTTCAATTGTACCAACAAGTGTAATTACACCTTGTGTTGTAACATCAAGATCGTATGCTCTATCATCACCCAGTGTACCATATCCATATGCATAAGAAACAGTTCCGGTGGTATCCATTGAGATAACGAACATGTTTTCTCCTGAAGGACCAGACTCATACCATCCGGTAATCATATATCGATAAGACAAGGTTGCTTTTACGGCTAAAGCTTCTTCATTTCCGGTTGTTCCTAAACTTTTAGTCCATAGAACATTTCCACCGTCGTCGATTCTAATTAATTGAATATCTGTTCCTCCAACTGAAATAGAATCATTGGTTGTTGAACCTACAATGATCACTCTTCCTTGACCGTCTTCAGCAATTCCAAATCCTTTGTCATCTCCGGATGCTCCGTAAGACTTGTACCAGAACAAGTTACCTGAAGAACTGTACTTTGCTGCGATAATATTGTACCCAATAGAATCGTACATTTTATAACCGGTTACATAAATGTCTCCATTTCTTGCTTCCACTACATCCATCAAACGTTCATTTGAGTCTGACTGCATGTTTTTAGCCCACTGAATTGTTCCGGATCCATTTACTTTGAAAACCACCGCATCTTCAGTACCGCTTAAAAAGCCATCAGTGTATCCAACGATTACAGCACCACCATCAGATGTTGCTCTAATTGAGTTTCCACGGTCTGTACCCGAAGTACCAAAGGCATAATCCCATATAATGTCTCCAAGTGCATTCGTCTTAATTAAATGGATGTCTTCTCCTCCACTTCCATAACTCTCTGTACTTCCGAGGATATAGTAATCACCTGAACTTAACTGAACAATCTTCCTGCTCTGTTCATTTGATGTTCCTCCAAATCGTTTTGTAAAAGTGGTGTTTTGCGCAAAAGAAGCCAATCCCCAAAAGCAAATCACTGCTAGTATTAGTTGTCTCATAAGAATAATTATAAATCTAAATTTCAGGCCGCAAAGTATAAAAAATTAGCGAGTATAATGCCACCGCTTCGCAACATTTACAGAATACTGTACAAAGTCTTTCAATCCTTTGTTATATGCTTCATTATCAAGCAGGTTGCCCTCCGGATCGATGCATTGAATTGTAAACTGTGACTCAAATTTTTTAGGAGAAGTTATGCTGTTAAGATTAAACACATTAAAGACTTTGTCGAACACATAACTCAGTTGAATCGAAGGCAGTCTTCCACCTCGACCTGTGCTCACTCCCACAAAGGCAACTACCATCTCATCCATAATTTTATAATGAGTTTTTGTAGCCAGATGATGAATAGTGTTTATTATTTCTGCAGACGGAAACCAATTATATTCAGGCGTTAAAACGAAAAGCAAATGACTCTTTGAAATGGATGAGATCAATTCTTCCTGGAACTCATCTAAATCCTCATTGCCGAGAAAACCATCATTGGCATTTGGTAAGGAGTAGTTTTGATAATCTACTATGTGTGCACCTCCCAGCTCATTGCTTATTGCCTTTGCTACTCGAATTGTATTGTTATTAATTCTGGCTGATCCAGAAATGATGGCAATTTCTAAGCCTTCTGTTTTATCCATATCGCGATTTTCTTTACCGTGCTGTAATTTCTACCAAAATCCATAAACCACAGATTAGTAAAAGGCGATGATTCCAAAATAAACTCATCACCTTCTTTCCTAATGTTTACTTTATCGGGTAATGAGAAATGAACAAGCTTTCGGAAAGAAAGTTCTGATTCACTTACATGAAAATCCCTAATTTTAAATTCTTCCTGTATTCTATCTGCTAATTCTTTCAGGCTAATATTACCTTTCACCTTTACTTTCTGCTTAACCTTAAGATAGTTCTCATTGGGAACCTGACCCAATAGTTCAAAACTTAAAGCATGATACATTACTACCAAAAATGAGAGTGCGAAAGCGATAAATAAAGAGACCTCAAAACTGCTTTGGATAAAGGTAAATCCGTACTTCCATGCTCCCTTCTTCAGAAAAACTATAATAACCGTGATTGGTAAGGTGAGCAACAGAAACCGCAACATATACCATATTACAGCAACGAGTTTAAAAATAAATACTTGAACGTTCATCTATAATATTCTGCTTAACACTGCATATGCCTTCAAAGATTCTCCCGCAGCTAGAAGCTCTTTTGCTTTACCTAAAGTAATTTCCTGATCTGACACCCCTTCTAGCTCTCTATCAATATCTACCGGACTTGGAATTTCTGATAAACTCCCTAGTAATCCGAGTTCATTTCCATTCAATACATGACTTAATCTTATATTCTCGGGCAGAGCATCCACTCCAACCCCAACTCTGGCCAACATCTTTTCTACTTCAAAAATTGAATCGCCATGTGCTCTGCAATACCAATTGCCGCCCATACGTGCAACTAAGTCTGCTTTGGTCTGGTCTATATAGCCATTCTCGTCCAAAACATCTTCATTCAAGTGCATTCTTAAGACCTCGCAAATGACCAAATTTCCCGCAGCTCCTTCATTACCGAGCTCTTTAACTTCAAGCACCTTGCACTCCATCTGAACCGGGGATTCTTTAACCCTATAAGGCTTCACTAAGTCTGAGGCAATTGCGGTAAATCCCGATTTCACAAATTCATCTACACCTTTTGGGAATGGGGAGCTCGATAGATTCATTTGATGAAGCATATCATACGTAACCACATTCACCACAACTTCAGCCACTTCCTTCACATTATCATGAGTATGCTTTGTTTCACCTGTCCTTCCACTTCGTGCAGGAGAAAACACCAAAATGGGGGGATTAGCGCTAAACACATTAAAGAAGCTGAAAGGTGCCAGGTTCTTATTCCCCTCTTTGTCAATTGTACTGGCGAAGCATATCGGTCTTGGACCAACTGCACTTAATAAGTGATGATGTACATGGGGAACACTTAAGTCTTTCAGATCAAATGATTTCATACTATTTCTTTATCAGTAGAAAATATTTCTTTTTGCCTCTTTGTAAGAGCAAATACTTATCGTTAATCCAGTCGTCTGCAGTCAAGACAAAACTGTCATCTACTTTTTCTTTATTTACGGATACACTGTTTTCTTTCAGTGCTCTTCTAGCCTCGCCGTTACTCGGCAAGAATCCGGAATGCTGCACTAAAAGATCTACAATACCTTCGCCATCCAAATTGCCAACTTCAGCTTGATCAACACCATCAAAAATGCTGAGAAAATCTCGTTCATTTAGCTTCTTCAAACTATCAGAAGTTGCTTTCCCAAACAATATATTGGACGCTTCTACTGCGGTTTCATAATCCTCCTCGCTATGAGTGAGTATCGTGATTTCTTTAGCTAGCTCTTTTTGAAGTATTCTCATATGAGGTGCTTCATTATGACTAACAACTAACTCCTCAATACGTTCTCTGCTCAAGAAAGTAAATATCTTAATGAAACGTTCTGCATCTTCATCGCTGGTGTTTAACCAGAACTGATAAAACGAATAAGGTGAAGTTCTTTCTTTATCCAGCCACACATTGCCTCCTTCGCTTTTACCAAATTTACTCCCGTCTGCTTTGGTAATTAGAGGGGCGGTGAGTGCATGTGCTTCTCCTCCTCCTTTTCTTCTGATCAGCTCAGTACCTGTTACAATATTTCCCCACTGATCACTTCCTCCTACTTGAAGTTTAAGATTCTTATTCTTCCAAAGCCAGTAAAAATCATAGCCCTGAACCAGTTGATATGTAAACTCAGTAAAAGACATTCCTGTTTCAAGTCGGTTCTTTACCGAATCTTTTGAAAGCATATAGGAAATTGAAATATGCTTCCCCACATCTCGAATAAACTCCAGAAAACCAATGTCTTTAAACCAATCGTAATTGTTAACTACTTCAGCCTTGTTTTCTCCTGTCTCAAAATCTAGAAATTGTGTTAATTGATTTAACTGACAGTTTAAGTTATGGTTTATTGTTTCAATATCAAGTAATTGACGCTCTGCTCTTTTACCTGAGGGATCGCCTACCATTCCGGTAGCTCCACCAACCAAAACATATGGTTTGTGCCCTGCTCTTTGAAGATGCATTAATAACATGATAGGCACCATGTTACCAATGTGAAGAGAATCTGCTGTAGGATCAAATCCCGCATATCCACTTACCATTTCACTATTTAAAAGTTCTTCTACATCCGGGGTGTTATCATGTAGTAAACCTCGCCAAGAAAGCTCTTCAATTAGATTGTATTTCGCTTGGAACGCCATTTTTAGAATTTGCGCAAAAGTAAGAATTGAAACCATAGGCACATACGATTTCCGGAAGCGATTAAGTGTAATCTTATTTGTCACTGATTATTAATACTTTCGTCCAACTAATCATGATCAGCTCAATTTCGAAAAACCTTCTGAACGAACATGCTAAAAACACCATTTTAGGCATGATGACTGAATACTTCGGCGACAATGGATCTTTGGAGCTATTTGAAAAATCTGATTTGATCTTCATTAGGAAAGGAGGAGTATTAATTAAACAGGAAGAGAGCGGTACCGACATGTACCTGCTTATTAGCGGGGCTCTTTCTGCTGTTGTTGAAATTCTAGGCATTGAACAGATTGTAGGGCATATTGGCATTGGGGAATGTGTAGGAGAAATGGCACTATTAGGTAACCAAAGACGCTCTGCTAACATTATCGCTCAAAGAAGCTGTCTCCTTCTAAAAATTTCTCAAAACGAATTTTTGGAAGCAAATAAGAAGAATCCTCAAGTTGGTTTAAATCTAAGTAAAACCTTAATCCGAAGGCTAGATCATCAAAACAAAGGAAAGTTTAAAGACAAGCTTAGAAGCAGATTCATCTCCCTGATATCGATGAATCCCGAAATTGACAGTTCGGAATTTGCCGAGAAATTTAAATCCTACTGGACCGGGCATAAAAAAGTGGCTCTAGTTGATTCTTCAAGCCTGCCATTCGACAACGAAATACAGCTGGCACTAAAAATCAATGACTTAGAGCAATTTGATTATGTGCTTATGTATTCCTCACTCAATCAGCTTGAACCTGCACTCATTGAAAACTCCGATAAAACCGTTTTTATCGCAACCGAAAGCGACGATAATACCTTTTCAAAATTGAATTATAAGGTATCAGAAAATGACGAACTCCTTTTAGCTTATACCAATCAAAATATTAGCAAACTAGAACCTTGGTTTCATCATTTCTCACCTGAAAAAGTATATAAATACAAAGCTTCGGAAAAAGATCATCTTGAAAGAGTAATTCGAATAGTATCGGAAACACCAATTTGCCTTGTGCTAGGCGGAGGAGGTGCCCATGGTTTAAGCATTGTTGGAGTAGCCAAAGCACTGTATGAGTCTAATGTTCCAATCGACATTATTGGTGGAACGAGTATTGGATCCATTATGGCAGCAGGCCTGGCACAAGACTGGCCTTTTGAAGATATTTACAGGAAAGTTCGAGCTGACATTAGCAAAAACAACCCTCTTACTGATTACACAATACCTCTAATAAGTTTAATTAAGGGGAAAAAGATGAAGAAGGTTTTGCGTAAACACTTTAACCTTCCCATAGAGCACTGCTGGAAGAACCTATTTATTGTTACAGCTAATTTATCCCGTTTCGAAACAGAAGTATTGAACCGTGGACCACTCGACAAATCAATTGCATGCAGCATTGCCATACCTGGCATACTTCCACCTCAATTACACAATAACAGCTTGATGATTGACGGAGGTGTACTAAACAATTTACCCTCCGATATTATGCGGAAACGATATCCGGGATTTGTTCTTAGTATAGACGTTATTTCAAGTAAAAAAAGAAGCATAGATCACCAATACCCGATCAACAATTGGCAGTTAATAAAAAATAGCATCACCGGTAATCGGAAAAATTACATCCCAAATACGATGAGCACCTTGATGAAAGCAAATACTCTTGCAAGTGCCGAGCGCGCTGATGAAAAGGAAGCCGTTTCCGACATTTACCTCAAGCCGCGTATTAAAAAAGGATTCCTAGCATGGAAAGAGATGGATGCTTTTGTTGAAGAAGGATATCAAACGATGAGGAACTATATGGAGGCTCACGACATTTACAAAGTGCTACATCTCCCGGACCATCTTAGAAAAGAAAATAGCACGAAAATTTAAGTCCTCAAGGCTTCATTTTATTTACCTTTGGCTCCCATGTCTGAAGAAAAGAAACTCTTTTTACTAGATGCCTATGCGCTGATATTCAGAGCATATTATGCATTCATAAAAAACCCGAGAATTACAAGTTACGGCTTGAACACCAATGCCATCTTTGGCTTTACTACGGCATTACTCGACATCCTGGAGAAACAAAACCCAAGTCATATTGCTGTTGTTTTCGATCATAAATCTGAAAATGTTAGAAAACAAGAGTTTGAGTTTTACAAAGCTAACCGAGATGAGACTCCGGAAGATATTGTTAGATCCGAACCTTATATCCGTAAGATCATTGAAGCTTTTAATATTCCCATCCTAGAAAAAGAAGGCTACGAAGCAGATGATGTGATTGTAACCTTGGCGGTTGAGGCAGAAAAAAATGGATTCATCACCTATATGATGACCCCCGACAAAGACTTTGGCCAGGCTGTAACAGACAAAATTCTCATGTTTAAGCCTGCTCGCGGAGGCAACGCTCCTGAAATTTGGGGGCCAAAAGAAGTTTGCGAAAGATTTGGGATTAACAGAACTGAACAGGTTATTGATTTACTGGGTTTGATGGGCGACAAAGTAGATAATATACCGGGTGTTCCGGGTGTAGGAGAAAAGACTGCTGCTAAATTGATCCAGCAATACGATTCTATTGAAAACCTCTATAAACACACCGATGAACTCAAAGGAAAGCTTAAAGAGAGAATTGAGGAGAATGAGGAATCTGCTATGAATTCCAAAAGGTTAGCTACAATAATCACGGATGTTCCTGTTGAGTTTGACGAGAAAAGTCTCACTAAAGACGAACCCAACATAGAAGCCCTTCAAGAGCTTTTCGATACTCTGGAATTTAGAACCTTGGGTAAAAGAGTCTTGGGAGATAAAAAAGGCGCCGGTATGACTGTACAAGGCGATCTTTTTTCAGCAGGTGAAAGCACAAGCACTGCATCCAACACTGCAGCACTTGAAGTATCAACCGAGCTTCAAACCATAGACGATGTTGAGCATAACTATAAATTGATTGAATCTGATGAAGATATTGACCAGTTGATCAAAAGCTTACAAAAAGTAGATTCATTTTGTTTTGACACTGAAACTACGAGTTTAAATGAGCTCGAAGCTGAGATCTTAGGCCTGGCAATTTCATTTGAGCCTCATACAGGCTTCTATGTTGCAATGCCACGAGATTTTGAAAAGACAAAGTCCATCCTCTCCAAATTTTCATCATTATTAAGCGACCCTAAAAAAGAAAAAATAGCTCAAAACCTAAAGTACGACCTAATGGTTTTGAAGAAATACGGCATCGAAATCGAAGCACCCTACTTTGATACTATGCTGGCTCATTATTTAATAGAGCCCGATCAACGCCATAGTATGGATATGCTGTCAGAGTCGTATTTGAACTATAAACCAGTATCCATTGAAACTCTCATCGGGAAAAAAGGAAAAAATCAACTCAGCTTTGAAACTGTACCTTTAGATAAAGCCACTGAATATGCAGTTGAAGACGCAGACATCACGCTACAGCTTAAAAATATTCTCGCCCCGGAATTGAAAAACCGAGAGGTTGAAGATCTTCTGAATCAACTTGAACATCCATTAATTAAAGTGCTGGCTTCCATGGAATTAGAAGGCGTACGGGTTGACAAGGAGTTTCTCGACAATTACAGCACGGAACTTCAAAAAGAAATAGAAGAACTCGAGAAAAATATTCTGGATCAAGCGGGAGTCAAGTTCAATATATCCAGCCCTCGTCAATTAGGTGAAGTATTGTTCGATCATCTAAAACTCGATTCCAAAGCGAAGAAAACGCGCACAGGTCAATATAAAACCGATGAAGAAACCCTTCAAAAGTTAGCTGGAGACCATGAAATCATTCGAAAAGTGCTGGATTTTAGGCAAATTCAGAAGCTCAAGTCAACGTATGTGGATGCACTTCCAAAACTTATTCACCACGAAACCGGAAGAGTGCACACGAGCTTTGCTCAGGCGGTGGCCGCAACCGGACGATTGAGTTCCAATAATCCCAACTTGCAAAATATTCCGATTAGAACCGATAAAGGAAGAGAAATTAGAAAGGCATTTATTCCGCGGGATGAACATCATATTTTACTCGCTGCGGATTATTCTCAAATCGAATTAAGAGTGATTGCTTCTGTGAGTCAGGATGCCGCAATGATGGAAGCATTTCACGCTAATCTGGATATTCACACCGCAACCGCTTCAAAAGTTTTCGGCGTTGAACTAGAGAAGGTAGATAGCGAAATGAGGAGAAAAGCAAAGACCGTAAACTTTGGTATTATCTATGGTATTTCTGCCTTTGGCTTAAGTCAGCGAGTAGGTATTTCTCGTACAGAAGCCAAGGAAATTATTGATGCTTATTTTGAGCAATTCCCGGGCATCAAGAAATACATGGATGATACTATAGATTACTGCAGACAAAACGGTTATGTAAAAACCTTGATGGGAAGACGACGCTATATCCCGGACATTAACTCCAACAATAGAACCGTTGTTGGATTTGCCGAAAGAAACGCGATAAATGCTCCAATTCAAGGAACAGCTGCAGATATGATTAAGAAGGCCATGATCGATATCTACGACTTCTTGCAAACCGAAAAAACCAAAACAAAAATGATTCTTCAGGTGCATGATGAATTACTTTTTGATGTTCATAAAGAGGAGTTGGATGATATTAGTCCAAAGATTAAATCGCTAATGGAATCTGCAATGTCTTTAGAAGTTCCGGTAGTAGTTGAAGTGGGTACGGGAGAAAACTGGCTTCAAGCCCATTAGATTAAAACATGTTTTCTTTGCAGCATCTAAGATGAAAAAATCCTATTTCGCATCTGATTTTCATTTAGGCAGTCCGGATAGAGCCACTTCTCTTGCAAGAGAAAAGCGACTGGTATCATGGTTAGACAGTATAAAAGAAGATGTTGAAAATCTATTTCTGGTAGGTGATGTTTTCGACTTCTGGTATGAATACAAAAGGGCAATCCCAAAACATTATAGTAGATTTTTGGGCAAGTTAGCAGAGCTCAGCGATTTAGGTGTGAACATTATTTTCTTCAAAGGAAATCACGATATGTGGACATTCGGGTATCTTGAAGAAGAACTTGGACTCAAAGTAATCTCTGAAGAATGGATAGGTAAAATTGGAGATAAGACCTTTTACATTCATCACGGAGATGCGCTAGGGCCGGGAGACAGAGGCTACAAGTTTATTCGGAAAGTATTTAGAAGTAAATGGGCCACGTGGTTGTTTCACAGATTACACCCCAATTTTGGTATTGGTCTTGCACAACTACTATCAGGCGAAAGTCGGAAAAAGAATTTAGAGAAAGATGCTATCGAGATTCCTTTGGAACAAGAATTTCAATTTCAGTTTGCAAAGAAGCTCCTTGAAGAGGAACCGATAGATTACTTTATCTTTGGACATCGACATTTCCCAAGAAACGTTCCGATTGGATCTCAATCCCGATTTGTAAACTTAGGAGACTGGATCGGTCATAACACATATGCAGTATACGATGGGCAAACACTTGATCTTAAAACTTATACTCCTCAGTAGCTTATTTCTGACGAGTATTCGCAGTAATGCCTATGATACTCTTCACCTAAAAGACATCAAAACGATTACAGCTTTCAGTGCCGATGCTAAGGGAAACCTTTATGTAGCTGATGGTAAAAACACATTGTACAAGCTAAACTCAAAAGGGAAGGTCATCACTAACGTGAATACCAAAGTTTACGGCACCATAAGTTCAATTGACTGCAGCAATCCCTTTGAACTCTATATTTATTATAGCGCACAAAACATTCTGGTTTACTACGACAATATGTTGAATATCAGAGGTGAAACCAGGTTCAACTCCATGGGATTCAATACTATTTCTGCTGTTGCACGCTCTTTCGACAATGGTATTTGGGTTTATGATTACTCTGATTTTCAACTTAAGAAGTTGAACAAAGAAGGTGAGGTACAAAGCAGTAGTGGAAATTTAAGCAGGTTCACTTCAGGTCAGATAAGCCCTTATAAAATCATTGATTTTAAGAACCAGATTTACTTAGCAGACAGCAATGTTGGGATTATGGTATTTGATATTTTCGGAACCTATATCAAAACCTTGCCAATCCTTAATAGTACGGATTTTACCGTATCAGATAGTGCTATACATTCACTGCAGCACAAGGCCGTTTTGAGTTATAACTTCATTTCATTTCAGCAGAAGAATTTACCCAAACCAAAAGCAGCAAAATTCATCGGCAGAAACACAGAACAGCTTCTGATTGTTGCAGAAACTAATATTTTTAGCATTAGCGCTAAGTAATACAAGCCTTCATTCTATTTTTGCCGAAATTATTATGCTCGAAAAACTCGAAGCCATTTATGCTCGCTTTAAGGAACTGGAACTTCTTCTAAGTAGTCCGGAAGTTGCTTCGGACATGAACCGATTCAGCAAACTCAACAAAGAATACAGCGATCTTAAGGAAATAGTAGAAAAATACTATGAATACCGCGATCTAGTCGGGAACTTAAAAGAAGCGAAAGAAATCCTTGAAAAGGAAAAAGATGCTGAATTGAAAGAGATGGCGAAAATGGAGCTAGAGGAGTTAAATGAGCGCAAAGCACCTTTAGAGTCTGAAATAAAATACCTTCTCATTCCGAAAGATCCGGAAGACGATAAAAAAGCCATTGTTGAAATCAGATCCGGTACCGGTGGCGATGAGGCTTCTCTTTTTGCCGGCGATCTTTACAAAATGTACGAAAGGTATTGCAGCAGTAAGGGTTGGACCACAGAACTTGTTGAGCTAATGGAAGGAACCGTTGGTGGGTTCAACAAGGTGGTTTTTAATGTGAATGGAGCCGGCGCATATGGAATTTTGAAATTCGAATCGGGTGTGCATCGGGTTCAACGTGTTCCGGAAACAGAATCTCAAGGAAGAGTGCATACCTCTGCTGCCACTGTGGCTGTTTTAGCTGAAGCGGATGAGGTTGATGTTAAACTGGATATGAAAGATGTACGAAGAGACACTTTTAGAGCTTCCGGTGCGGGCGGACAGCACGTAAACAAGACAGAATCTGCAGTTCGATTAACACATATACCTACCGGCATTGTAGTTGAGTGTCAGGATGGTAGATCTCAGCATCAGAATTACGACAAAGCACTTATAGTATTGAGATCGAGACTTTACGAAGCTGAACTTTTAAAGAAGCAAGAAGCGGAAGCAAAAACTAGAAAGACCCTCGTAAGTACAGGTGATCGATCTGCAAAAATCAGAACCTATAATTTCCCTCAGGGAAGGGTTACGGACCATAGAATTAACTTAACTTTATACAATCTACCCGCTGTATTAAATGGCGATTTAGACGAAATTATTGACCAACTGAAAATGGCCGATAATGCCGAAAAATTAAAGCAAGGCGGAATGGCATAAAGTGTTCATATTTTGTTTACATATATGACAGGCATAGAACACTGCAAAATGCCACCAATTCTACTTTTGCGCCTATCTATCGCACAATGAGATTTCAAGCACTTACTACTGCGCAACAGAGAGTTTCTGTTCCAGCGCGTTCTTCTAATGTTCCAATAGATAAACTTTTTGCTTCCAACGTTTTTGACGAGCACTCCATGAAGGAGTACCTCAGTAAAGAAGCGTATAAAGCGGTAATTGCAGCAAACAGAGAAGGCCGGGCTTTGAGCCGTGAAATGGCAGCTCATATTGCTTCAGGCATGAAAAGATGGTCTATCTCACAAGGAGCAACTCACTATACTCACTGGTTTCAACCGCTGACGGGTGCAACCGCTGAGAAGCACGATTCATTCTATGAACCAGAAGACGGTAGAGCGATTGAGAAATTCTCTGCAGACTCCCTAGTTCAGCAAGAACCTGATGCATCGAGTTTGCCTAGTGGAGGCTTGAGAAACACTTTTGAAGCAAGAGGATATACTGCTTGGGATCCTTCTTCTCCGGCATTTATATATGAAAACACTGCCGGTAAGACCCTTTGTATTCCTACAGTCTTTGTTTCATACAATGGAGAAGCATTAGATTACAAAGCACCACTGCTTAAATCTTTAAGTTTCCTCGATAAAGAATCAACTGCTGTTTGCAAGTTTTTTAATTCAAGGGTAACCTCAGTTAGAGCATCTCTTGGAATTGAACAAGAATATTTCTTAGTGGATGAAGCGCTGTTTAGCGCTCGCCCTGATTTGGTCTTATGCGGTAGGACTTTAGTTGGTCATGCACCTGCTAAAGGGCAACAAATGGAAGATCATTACTTCGGAAGCATTCCGGATCGCGTATTTAACTATATGTACGATCTGGAGCTTGAAGCGCTCAAGTTGGGTATTCCATTAAAGACCAGACACAATGAGGTTGCTCCGGGTCAGTACGAATGTGCTCCACTATTTGAAGAAGTAAACTTGGCAGTAGACCATAATCAGCTTTTGATGGACCTCATGGATGAGGTAGCTCAAAAGCATGGCTTTAAAGTTTTATTCCACGAAAAACCATTCGCAGGTATTAATGGTTCGGGGAAACACAACAACTGGTCTTTGATCACAAACACTGGAGTTAACCTCCTCTCACCGGGAAACAATCCAAATTCAAACTTACAGTTCCTTACTTTTTTCATCAACACAATAAAAGCACTTCACGATAGTGCTGATATTATCCGTGCGAGCATTGCATCTGCGGCAAATGATCATAGGTTAGGGGCAAATGAAGCGCCACCGGCAATTATATCTGCCTTTATTGGTTCAACATTAACTCAGGTATTGAACGATTTTGAATCCGGCACTTCTACTGTAAAAAACAGCAAGAATAGAACCATTAGCATTGAGAAGATTCCTGAAATTCTGGTTGACAACACAGACAGAAACAGAACTTCTCCTTTTGCTTTCACCGGAAATAAATTCGAATTAAGAGCCGTTGGTTCTTCGAAAAATTCGGCGCAGCCTATGACCGCATTGAACAGTGCAGTTGCAAGTCAACTCAAAGCATTCCGAACCGCGGTAGAAAAGGAGATCAAAAAAGGAACAGATAAGAAAACCGCTGTTATAAAGGAATTAAAAGCGGTACTAAAAAGTGCAAGACCTGTATTGTTTGAAGGAAACAATTACAGTGATGAATGGGTAAAAGAAGCCAAAAAACGAGGCCTGAGTAATATTCAAAACACTCCTGCATCTCTAGATGCATACTTGAGTAAGCAGGCAAATACAATTTTTGTAGAACAAGGAATTTTTACAGAACCTGAATTGCATGCTCGAGTAGAGATTATGCAGGAAGAGTATGTAAAGAAAATACAAATTGAAGGACGAGTATTAGGAGAATTAACGTACACCTATATTCTTCCTCCAGCCATTGAGTATCTTACTAGACTAGCGAACAATGTTAAAGCACTCAAAGAAGCAGGTTTAAAAGCAGGAACAGCCCAATTAGAGTTGATCGGAGAATTATCCGAGCACATTAATGAAGCAAAACGCCTCGTGGATGCTATGACCGACGAGCGAAGAAAAGCGAACAAGCTAACAGACACCCGCAAAAGAGCAGTTGCTTACTTTGAAAAAGTGAAAGAGACATTTGATGAAATTCGTTATCATTTAGACAAGCTAGAACGCATAACCGACGATGAACTCTGGAAATTACCAAAATACAGAGAAATGCTGTTTATAAGATAAGCGATTAGTAATAGTAAACATAGCACTGAACCCCCTCGAAAAATCAAGGGGGTTTTTTGTATCCAAAATATTTATTTGGTTTTGGATATAGAATTTTTGATTTTTGACGTTTCTATTTGAAAATCACTTAAGAACATTTATGTCAAAACACTACAAATTTCTTACTCTCTTAGTTGGTATTTCAATCTCGCTTGCCTCTTGTATCTCCATGAAAAAGGCAGACACAGCCTATAATAATGAAGAATACGCTGTTGCAGCAGACATGTACGATCTAATAATGGATAAAACCGATGATCGTAAAGTGAAGCAGAAAGCAGCATTTCAAGCCGGCGAATGTCACAGAGAACGGCATGACCCCAAGCAAGCAGCCAAGTACTACGAGCGGGCCATCAAGTATGGAGTGAATGATCCGATTGTAATTTACAGACTTGCTGAGATGAAAAAAGAGCTCGGCGAGTATGAAGCCGCTATTGAATTATTCAAGCAATACCAGAAAGAAAACCCCTCCGATCCTCGCGCTGAAACTCAAATCAAAGGATGTGAAGCAGCGCTGAAATGGAAGGATGAAAAATCCCGATACATTGTAGAGGAATTTAAACCTGCCAATGAAAATGAAAGCGACGACTTCTCCCCTATGTGGGCAGATCGTCGTGAAAAGAGCATCATGTTTACTTCTGACCGTCAAGGTGGAGAAAGTAAAGAAACTTTTGGACGAACCGGAAGATACCACCAAGACGTTTGGGTGGTTGAAGAAGAAGGTAAACGCGGAAAAGTTAAATGGAGCGATGCTAAAGTTGTTGAAGGTCTGAACACCGACGTTAACGATGGTGTAATCTGCTTCAACCGAAGATATTCTACCATGTACGTTACTCAATGTAATGGTGAAAAAGGAAAAGAACGAAACTGTAAAATTTACGAAGCAAGAAAACGAGGAACAGGTTGGGAAGTAGATGAACAACCCCTTGATTTCTGTTTTGATGAAGGAAAAAATAAATGGACATATGGTCACCCAACCCTAGGCGATGACGATAAAACCATGTATTTTGCTTCAAACCGTCCCGGTGGCTATGGTGATACCAATAGCTACGATATCTGGATGGTTACCTACGTTCGTAGAGGAAGAACCTGGAGTGAGCCAATTAACCTCGGTCCGGTGATCAATACTGAAGGAAACGAGATGTTCCCTTATATGCACGGAGATGGAACTTTATACTTCTCATCTGACGGACATGCCGGTATGGGTGGTTTAGACTTATTCTACACTAATAAAAATGGTGAAGGACCCGAAGACTGGGAGTACCCTTCAAATATGAAGAGTCCAATGAACTCATCCTTTGATGATTTCGGAATCATATTAGATGCCACAAAGGAAAACGGATACTTCAGTTCAAACCGTAAGAAAGAAAAAGACGATATCTATGAGTTCCATATGGAACCTATTGAATGTACTCTTAAAGGTCAAATTACAGACTGTGATAGTGGTACAGCTATTAAGGAAGCACTTGTTGCTATTAGCAATAACCACGACACATCCGTTATCAGAATTTTGACGGATGAGAAAGGGTATTACGAAACACCAATCAGCATAAACACAGAGTATACTATTGAAGTATCTAAGCGTCAGGATTACTATTATGATGCTAAACCGCAGTATGTTTCAACAGTAGGCGTAGAGAACTCACTTGACTGTCAGCATATCAAGGATTTCTGCCTCAAGAATACTTGTAATGATGTGTTTGTACTTCCAATTTATTACGATTTGGATAAAGCCTTTATTAGAGCTGATGCAAAACCCATTTTGGATGATTTGATTGAAACATTAACCAAGTATCCAAAAATGAAGGTTGAGCTTGGATCACATACGGATTGTAGATCTAGTTATGAATATAACAGAGCACTTTCACAGCGTCGTGCCGATTCTGCAATTGCATATATTATTGATAAAGGAAACGTAAACCCATTCCGTTTGGAAGCTAGAGGTTATGGTGAGTCGCAATTGGTGAACCATTGTGAGTGCGAGGGAGCAACTAAAGTACCTTGTACAGAAGAAGAGCATCAGGCAAACAGACGTACAACAGTTAAAGTTGTAAACTGTAATTTCGACGTTGGATCGATTGGAATTGATTACAAATTGAGAAATGACTCTGCTCTACTTGGTAAAGGATCTATATACAGTCCTTACCTCCTCGCAAAACAGAAAGATTACCTCGTTAAGTCAAAAGGTAACATCGATTCATTCTTAAGAGCTAAAGCGATTGAAGATAGTATTGCGAAAGCGGATGCAGCTTATGCTGAGCTAATCGCTAAATACGACTTTATCGACCTAAACAAAAGAAGAGATTCATATCAGGTTGATGCCAATATCGGCAGCAAGAGAATGAGAATGGACTTCAACAATGAGGAAAGAAGAACTTTAATTCCTCAGGATGTTGTTGAACAATTGATGAATGCAGGTACAATTTCAACTGCTGATTTTGCCAATGGTAAGGATAAAATAAAGCTGGAGAACGGTGAGAAAGTTTATAGTACTTCCTTCACCATACCCGAGCTTACAATTGGAAAATACACCTTCAAAAATGTGAAATGTAAAATGGTAGAACCACGGTCTGATGCCGTGTTAGGATATAATGTCTTTAAAGATTACGTAGAAGTAGAAATTAAAGACGGAAAAATCTGGCTACTTAAACCTGAATAGTGAATTGAAGCGTTACGAGAAGCGGGGAGTTTCTTCCCAAAAAGAGGATGTACATAAGGCGATATCCAATGTAGATAAAGGGATTTTTCCCAATGCCTTTTGTAAGATAGTTGAGGATTTTGTAGGAGGTAACCCCGACTACTGTAATATAATGCATGCCGATGGCGCCGGAACTAAGTCATCTCTTGCATATATCTACTGGAAAGAAACCGGTGATATATCAGTGTGGCGAGGAATAGCACAGGATGCATTGGTTATGAATCTCGACGACATTATTTGCACAGGAGCAACAGGTCCGTATTTACTCTCTAATACCATAGGACGAAATAAACACCTCATACCCGGCGAAGTAATTAAAGAAATCATCGACGGGTTTGAGGAATGTATTAGTACTCTCCGAGATTTCGGTGTTGAAATTGCCTTTACCGGCGGAGAAACTGCTGATGTAGGCGATCTTGTTCGCACTGTTATTGTAGACTCTACAGTAACATGCAGGCCAAAACGATCCGAAATCATGGAAGTTGATATTCGGGATGGGGATAGAATCATTGGGTTCGCTTCATACGGAAAGGCTAAATATGAAACTCAGTATAACTCAGGAATTGGTTCAAACGGTTTAACATCCGGCAGACACGACATCCTAGACCACCGCTATTACTCTAAGTATCCAGAATCTTTTGATCCGGGAACCGATGAAGAATTCATTTACAGCGGTCAATTTGCTTTGACCGATGAGCTAGAAGGAACTCCATTGAACATGGGACAGGCTCTTCTCTCTCCTACCAGAACCTATGCGCCATTACTGAACAAAATTTTTTCAGATCCTTCCTTAAAGAAGGAGGTACACGGAATAATTCATTGTACCGGAGGCGCACAGACCAAAGTAATGAAGTTCTTGGATAAAGAATTGGCTATTGTTAAAGACAAGCCCTTCGACTTACCTCCTTTATTCAAGACTATTCATGAAACCACAGGTACAGGATTAGACGAGATGTATGAAGTTTTTAATATGGGGCACAGGCTTGAAATTTATGCTTCACCGGAAGTAGAACAGGAATTACTGGAAATAGGTCAATCGTTTGATATTGAAAGTAAGACCGTAGGTTACACCCAATCGGCTGTCAGTCGCTCTTTGAAGATCAAAGAATTGTCATATTAGACCGACTTGCTCTTAAATTTATCAATGGGTTTTGCTCATATTAAATTAATTTTATATTTGTTTACTTTTAGACTAGAAAATATATGAAAAAACTATCTTTACTATTATTAATTGGGTCTATTGCTTTTGTTGGTTGTGATGACACCAAGAAAGATGATCCTAAAGGAGACACTACAACTCCTACTTCATATACTCAAAAATCAATTCTTGAGTATTTCAGTGGCGCATGGTGCGGATTTTGTCCAGACGGTCGTTTGGTTGAAAATTCAATCAGAGATGCGGTAGGATCAAACCAATTTATGGCAGTTGTATATCACGCTGGTAACCCTCAAACTGCTCCTGATAATATGGACGCAGTATATGATGACCAGATCTACGCGAAATTTAACGGTGCGGGTTACCCTACCGGAATGATTAACAGAATTAACG
>JAAEYY010000029.1 GCA_018223105.1 bacterium
TGATGTATCGCCATATACAGTGCAAGAAGAACTAAAGATCAATTTATCAATGCCCCGGTCTTCCATCACCTCCAAAACACTAATTAATCCGGTAATATTATTCCGATAGTATCGAATTGGATGTTCCACAGACTCCCCCACAGCTTTAAATGCTGCAAAATGAATAACAGCTTCAACCTCATGCCGGGCAACTAAACTCGCGAGCATTTCGGTTCTTCTAATATCCAGAATTTCACAATCTACCTCGGTCTCCAGTATCTCATTAATTCTCTCTTTCACCTCGAGTTTTGAATTACTCAAATCATCCACTATCAGAACTTCATGTCCGGATTGAACCAGTTCAACAACAGTATGACTTCCAATATACCCAAGTCCCCCGGTGACTAAAATCTTGCCCATTTTTTATGCTCTTAGATTCAAAGCGGTCGAAGATAATTGTTTTTTCACCTGCAGTGAAAAAACAAGGTTTTTCTATTGTTGATAGGACTTTCTTTCTCTTGCTTTTTTAGAAAAAGCGTTTAGTCACCGGGTAGGCCTGCCTGTCGGCAGACAGGGTGGTGGCAAATCTTCCTTCTCCGCCAGCCGGCGGATTCGGAAGACGTAGGCCCCATTAACCTAAAGCTTAGGGTCTATCTTTCACAATATTATACTTCGCTCTTCATCCCCCGAAGCTGGCGTAGGGGGACCGCAATATTGTGATTCCTACGCGCAGTTTCATCATTATGTGAGCTTTTTGCCTAGACGAATAACTTGAAAACATTTCAATGAGGATGGCCCTCGCTGTCCGAAGCCTTGGCGTAGGATAGGTGTTTTTCTGGAACCTGCCTGCCGGCAGGCAGGTTTGTGATTTCTGAATTGTTTATTCACTCGGACTGCAAACGTCCGAGTGCTTAACGAACTGTGCTCTGTTTTCATCGAAAGCCCCCCAACCTCACTGCCTCATTGCTTAAAATTGATCATCATTATGAAAACACTTAGCTTTACTTTTATCTTGGTCTTAAGCCTTAGCTTTGCGGCCTGCACTTCTTCAGACAGTAAAAATGAAGATGCAGAACAAGAAACTATGGCAAGACTAATCGACCTTCAAGATTTCTTTAAAAACCCGGAGAAATCTTCGTATAACATTTCACCAAATGGTGAATATTTCGCCTACATGGCACCGTATGAAAAGCGCATGAATATTCATGTTCAGAAAGTGGGTGACTCTACGGTTCAGCTCATCACCAAAGAAACCGACCGCGATATCGCAGGTTATTTTTGGGCTACTGACAACCGAATTATTTACTTAAAAGATGATGCAGGAGATGAAAACTTCGCGCTCTATGGAGTAAACAGAGACGGTAAAGAGCTTAAAAAACTTACCAAAGACGGTGTTAAGGTTCAGATTATAGACGATCTTGAAGAGATTCCGGAGTTTATGATCATCGGTACAAATGAAAGAAACGAGCAAATCTTTGATGCTTACCGACTCAATATCAACACCGGTGCATCTGAAATGATTGCCCAGAACCCCGGGAATATCGGATCTTGGATGACCGATCATGACGGCAAACTAAGATTGGCAATTACTACAGATGGAGTAAATAGTTCCATTCTTTATAGAGAAACAGAAGCCGATGAATTCAAAACGGTAATCACTACCAACTTTAAAGAGTCTTTCAATCCACAGTTCTTCGAATTTGACAATAGTCCAATACTTTACGGAACTTCAAACATGGGCAGAGATAAGTCTGCGCTGGTAAAATTTGACCTAAGCACAGGGAAAGAAGTTGAGGAACTTTACAAAGATGATGAAAACGATATCGGCGGAGCCACATACAGTAAAAAACGCAAGGTAATTACCTCAGTGAGATGGTACGGGCAAAAAGCGGAACGCCATTTCTTTGATGAAGAAGCAAAAGCCATCTATGCCGATTTGGAAGAGAAACTTCCGGGAGTTGAAGTTGCTGTAAGTTCGGTAAATAAGAACGAAGACAAATTTATCATCCGCACCTATTCGGATAAGTCGAGAGGGGCCTATTATTATTACGAGAAAGAATCCAAGAAATTGGAAAAGATCGATGATGTAAGTCCATGGATCAACGAAGATGAAATGGCAGACATGCAGCCTATTACTTACACATCTAGAGACGGACTTACGATTCACGGTTACCTCACTCTTCCTAAAGGTGTGAAGGCAAAAAATCTACCGGTAGTGATTAATCCACATGGCGGACCTTGGGCTCGAGATTTCTGGGGTTTCAATCCGGAAGTACAATTCCTTGCAAACCGAGGTTATGCAGTTTTGCAAATGAATTTCAGAGGCTCTACAAGTTACGGCAGAGAATTCTGGGAAAAGAGTTTCAAGCAATGGGGACAAACCATGCAAGATGATATCACTGACGGTGTTGAATGGCTGAAGGAACAAGGGGTTGCTGATCCTGAGCGAATCGCTATTTACGGAGGGAGCTACGGTGGCTATGCAACTTTAGCAGGACTCACCTATACTCCAAATCTTTACGCTTGTGGCGTTGATTACGTGGGTGTTTCTAACCTTTTCACTTTTATGGAAACCATTCCTCCATATTGGACTCCATACATTGCGATGTTGCATGAAATGGTGGGAGACCCTGAACAGGATTCTGCAATGCTGGCGCAGTATTCTCCGAGTTTAAACGCAGATAAAATTGTAGCTCCATTGTTTATCGCGCAGGGCGCGAATGACCCTAGAGTGAAAAAATCTGAAAGCGACCAAATGGTTGAAGCGATGAAAGAACGCGGCGTGGATGTGCAATACATGGTAAAAGACGACGAAGGTCATGGTTTTAGAAATGAAGAAAATCGATTTGATTTTTACGAGGCCATGGAAAGCTTCTTAGAAAAACATTTAAATGCTGCAGAAGAAGTAAGTGCTTCTGCTGAATAATTTAACAGTTTGAATCAAGAAATGCGCTGCTTCGGTAGCGCATTTTTTATTTAAGGATTATAGATCATTTTGAAATGGCGGATGTTCGCTTCTACAAACTCCTCTCCTTTTTTCTCAAACCCCAATTTGGAATAAAAATCAACTACCTGTATTTGCGCATGCAAATAAATATTATCCCAATCTTTGGTTTGCAAAAGGCATTCTTTCACCAATTCTGCGCCCACGCCTTTGCCTCTCGCCTCCTTCAACACTGCAAATCGCTCAAGTTTAGCTCCATTTGCAGTTCGGCGGAACCGAGCGGCCCCTACCGCATTATTTTCCAGATATGCGATTAAATGAGTACTCGTATCTTCAAAATCATCGTACTCCTCACTTTCGTCAACATTCTGTTCCTCAACAAAGACCGTTCGACGAATATCGAAGACTGCTTGTAGCTCTTTTGATGACTCTGCTATTTTAACCTCAACCCGATTATTCATTATTTACAAAAGTACTTACATTTGCCGCACTTTATAAAACGCAATGAGTACGGATATTATCAACCTCTTAGGCGCCGAAGGCGAAGCACTTTTAAATCACGAGTGTAAAACCATAGACAAAAGCAGACTTACACTTCCATCTCCCGGACACCTCGATGCTGTATGGGGAACTTCAAACAGAAGTCCACAAGTATTGAGAAGCTTACAGCAAATCATGGGAACAGGAAGACTAGCAAATACAGGTTATGTTTCAATTCTTCCTGTGGATCAGGGAATTGAGCACAGTGCAGGAGCTTCTTTTGCACCAAACCCGGATTATTTTGATCCGGAAAACATCATCAAACTTGCTATAGAAGGTGGGTGTAATGCAGTAGCTTCAACGTATGGAGTACTTGCAACACATGCCCGTAAATATGCGCATAAGATTCCGTTTGTTGTTAAGATTAACCATAACGAATTTCTTACGTATCCTAATACATTCAACCAAATCATGTTTGGTTCTGTAGAGGAAGCATGGAATTTAGGAGCAACTGCCGTTGGAGCTACCATTTATTTCGGTTCTGATGAATCTGAAAGACAAATTGTGGAAGTTGCAGAGGCTTTTGAAAGAGCGCATGAATTAGGAATGGCTACCATCCTATGGTGCTACCTTAGAAACAGCGGCTTCAAAAAAGACGGAAAAGATTACCATACTGCCGCTGATTTAACCGCGCAAGCAAACCATATTGGTGTAACTATTCAAGCAGATATCATCAAACAAAAACTTCCTGAATCAAACGGCGGATATACTGCTATTGATTTCGGAAAAACACATAAAGACGTATACGAAAAACTGTCTTCAGACAATCCAATTGACTTATGCCGTTATCAGGTAGCAAATTGCTACATGGGTAAAGTTGGCCTAATTAATTCGGGTGGACCATCAGGTGAAAACGACTTAGCACAAGCGGTTAAAACTGCAGTTATTAACAAGCGTGCCGGAGGTTGTGGCTTGATCAGCGGAAGAAAAGCATTCCAAAAACCATTGAATGAAGGAATTGAGATTCTCAATGCAATTCAAGATGTTTATTTGGACAAGTCAGTAACCATTGCATAATTTTTCTACATTTGTTTCTTAGCTCATGAGCTGGTTTAAGAGAGTTAAAGAGGGGATCCTGACTAAAACCCAGGATAAGAAGCCAACGCCTGACGGGCTATGGTATAAGTGTCCGGAGTGTAAAACTCCGACAAGCACTAAAGAATTTGAAACAAATCTTTGGGTCTGTCCGGACTGTGGTCATCACGGTAAAATTGGTTCAGCCGAATATTTTTCAATTTTATTTGACGATGGAAAGTTTAAGGAATTAGATGCGGATCTAATCTCCGGTGATCCATTGAAATTTGTTGATACTAAGCCCTATCCCGATAGAGTTTTGGCATCTGCGAAGAAAAGTGGCTTACACGATGCTGTGAGGACAGCTACCGGAAGAATCAATGGACTAAAGGTATCCATGGCAGTGATGGACTTCAGTTTTATTGGAGGTTCTATGGGATCTGTTGTAGGTGAGAAGATTGCACGAGCTATTGATGTAGCATTGGAGCAAAAATTACCCATGATCATCATTTCCAAAAGTGGTGGAGCCAGAATGATGGAAGCTGCATTTTCATTGATGCAAATGGCAAAGACTTCCGCTAAATTAGCACTGCTGAGCAAAGCAAAATTACCTTACATTTCAATCCTGACCGACCCTACTACAGGTGGTGTTACTGCATCTTTTGCGATGTTAGGAGATATCAATATTGCTGAACCCAATGCATTAATCGGTTTTGCCGGCCCAAGAGTAATCAAAGAAACCATTGGAAAGGATTTACCGGAAGGCTTTCAACGTTCAGAATTTTTGCTTGAACACGGTTTTGTAGATATGATCGTGGAGCGAAAAGACATGAAAGACAAATTACACGAAGTATTGAATATTATTGGTGTGCATAAAAGGGAGACCCCAGCACCCAAAACTAAACCAAAAGCAAAAACTCAAAAAGCAAGTACCAAATAATGAATTTTCCTGAAGATTTAAAATACACTAAAGAGCACGAATGGATTCGTGTTGAGGGTGATGTAGCCACAGTTGGAGTATCTGATTTTGCACAAGGCGAATTAGGTGATGTGGTGTTTGTTGAAATTGAAACCGAAGGTGAAACCTTAGGTAAAGACGAAGTATTTGGTACTGTTGAAGCAGTAAAGACAGTTTCAGATCTTTTCATGCCACTTTCAGGTGAGGTTATTGAAGTAAATGCAGAACTGGAATCTAACCCGGAAGCTGTGAATACTTCTCCATACGAAGACGGCTGGATGATTAAAATTCGTATGTCTGACAGTTCTGAGCTCGACAGCTTAATGGATGTTGCTGCATACAAAGAAATGATCGGTCAATAAAAACCGCTTCTTTCATACCGGGTATCATTTGGGCGCTGTTAATCAGCACCCTTTGTTTCCTCCCTCCTTCCGCTATTCCTGAATTTAACCTAAAGTCCTTCATTGGTTTGGACAAATGGGTACATTTAGGCATCTTTCTCATACTTTCAATCCTTTTTTTAATTCCGATTAGACAGGACAAAAACCTCACATTGGTTCAATACCTATTGGCGTTCATCCTGTTGAGTTCATATGGCATTCTTATCGAATTTATTCAGGGAACTGCATGGATCAACCGAAGCTTTGAATGGGCCGATGTTCTGGCCGATGCACTTGGAGTATTTCTAGGCATTGTACTGCTCCCTTGGTGTATGCGCAAGTTGCCGTTGGCAAAAAAGTATATTCCGATACTCAATCGCTTTTTCTAATCTCGTTCTAGCAGTCTATCTTGAAGGAAATTCAAGATTATGAACAAGAAAAAAATGAAGAGCAAAGCAGTCGAAAACAAGCGATTTGACTTCTTTCTCGTTGGGCTTTCTATTTCACTATTATTAGTTTTAGGTGCATTCTCGTACACCAAAACTCAACCAAAACCCTTCACCTTAGAAGAATCTAATTATGAAGGTGAAGAAATTGAGATTATTGAGAACACTGTTCACGCTCCTAAACCAAAACCACTTCCACCACCGGAGGTGAAAATGGTAGAAGATGAAGAAATTATTGAAGAAGACAATCCTGAATTGGTGATTTTCGAACCGGATCAGGATACCGAGATTTTGGATTACGCAGACGTAGATGAGGAAATAATTGAAGAAACCGGCGAAACTATAGACATTATTGCTATTGAAGATAAACCTCTTTTTATGGGTAAGGATGCTTCTGAGTCACTCCCGAGGTACCTCGCTGAAAATCTCAAATATCCATTTCAAGCAAAAGAGAATGCTGTATCAGGTGTTGTGGTGGTAAAGTTTGTGGTGAACACCGAAGGTGAAATAGAAGATGTACAAATAGTGACGCCTAAAAAAGGCTTTGGCTTGGAAGAAGAAGCGATCAAAGTGATTCTCTCTACATCCGGTAATTGGACGGCCGGTAAGCAAAACAACAAACCGGTAAAAGTGAGATATCAAATTCCGATTAATTTTCAGTTGAATTAACAAATTCAGTCGAGTGTAATTAAACCGAAGTTTCTATAACATCGGCAAGCAATACACGTTCTAAGCTTGAGTTCAGATGAAGTTTTTATTAATTTTTAAAGAAATTCATCAATTGGCATTTACCTTTTGTCAAGAGCTAGTATATATAAGTAATAAAAACATTAATTTTGAAATATAAAGGTCATGGAAGTAAAAAAACATCCCTCAAAAGACATTAGAAACAAGAGATTCGATTTCTTTCTTGTTGGTTTGGCGGTAACTTTACTGTTCGTGTTTGGCGCCTTTTCTTACACTCAATATGAAGAAAAGGAAACCGTACTTGAAGACTTCGTCGTAGATGAAGAAGTAATCGTTATGGAGAACACGGTTCAGCAGAAAGAGAAACCACCCCCACCACCCCCTGAATTGGAAGTTGTGGAAGACGATGAAGAAATTGAAGAAGACAACCCTGAAATTGAAATCTTCGAATTGGATCAGGATGATGCAATGATAGAATATGAAGATTTTGAAGAGGCAGAGCCTGAAGAAACCAATGAGGTTTTCGATGTGTTCGCCGTATCAGATCAGGCCTTGTTCATGGGTAAAGAAGTACAGTCGGAGTTGAGAAAATATCTGGCAGAAAACTTGAGATACCCCGATGCAGCTAGAGAAGCTGAGGTACAAGGTGTAGTGGTTGTAACTTTCGTTGTAAACAAAGCCGGTAACGTAGAAAACGTTCAGGTTATCACTCCTCCTAAGAGATTTGGACTAGAAGACGAAGCAATTCGTATCATCAAATCTACTTCTGGAATGTGGACTCCTGCAAAACAGCGTACCGTTGCAGTAAACGTAAGATATCAAATCCCAATCAACTTCCAGTTGTACTAGGATATAATTAAAAGAATAAAAAAATCCCGACGTTCATCGTCGGGATTTTTTTTGCTTTAACGTTTAAAGCTAGGACTCCAGTTTCTTCTGGGTTTTAATTCCGAGATCTTTCAACTTCTCCGTTCTACGTATTAAGTTACCTTTTCCTTCTTTCAGCTGATTCATAGCTTTAGCATATTCATCCTGAGCAGAATTAATTCGAAGCCCCACCTTATCCAGAGTTTCTACAAAACTCACAAACTTATCATAGAGCTGTCCTCCTTGTCTTGCAATCTCCAAGGCATTCTTATTCTGCATATCTTGTCTCCAGATGAAGGCTACAGTGCGCAACGTGGCCAAGAGGGTGTTATTACTAACTAAAACTATATTGCTGTGTAAAGCATGCTCAAAAAGTTCGGAGTCTTCGGTCATAGCCAAGCCTAAGGCGCCATCTATAGGCATGTACATAATGACGTAGTCGGGAGATTGTATTCCATGGAGTTCGGAGTAATTTGTGCGCTTTAATCTGCTGATATGATCTTTTACATTTCGCAAATGCTCTAACAAATATTTACTTGCTTCTACCTCGTTTTCTGCGCTGTAGTATTTTTCGTAGGCCACCAGACTCACTTTGCTGTCTATAATCAGGTTCTTATCATCGGGAAGATAAATGATATAATCCGGCCTTAGATTATTGTTTTGGTCATCCTTCAGGTTGACCTGTTTTCTATAATGGACTTCTTTCTCTAATCCCGCTGCTTGTAAAATTCGCTCCAGACGGTGTTCGCCCCAGTCTCCCTGTATTTTCTTATCCCCTTTAAGTGCAGAGGTAAGATTTCTGGCTTCTTCCCCTATGGTCTTGTTCAATTCCTTAAGTTGTAGAATTTGTTCCTTTAAAGACGAGTTCTCTCGAATACTTTCTTTATGAGTATCATCTACTTTCTTTTCGAAACTCATTATTTTCTCCCGGAGTGGGTCGAGCACTAGTTTTAACTTCTCTTCATGTCGCTCTTGCACTTCCTTTGAACTATTAGCCACTATCTTGCTGGCAATATTTTGGAATTCGGCAGTAAGTTGTTCATTTAGCTTCCTCAATTCCTCTTTTTTCTCTGCCAAGCGTTCTTCCTGATGTTTTTTCTCTGCCTCCAATCGAGTAAGATCTTGCTGAAGCTGATCTTTTTCTAGCCTCAGCCCTTGATAAGAGTCTTGTTGAACTTTTAATTCAGATTCAAGTTCAGATTCTCTTTCATTGAGTCTGCTGATCAATAGTTTATATAAGAGGATGGCCGAAAGTGCCGCACCTACAATGAGCGCTAAGATGATCCAAAGAAATTCCATACTGTAATATGCTGCTAAATTAAGAGAAAGTTTTGGCCTCCGTAGTTAATAGTTCGAAAAGAATACCAACGAATACGAAAAATAAATAACTGCAAAAAGAGTCTGAAAAATAAGCGTTTACATACGCATACAAGCGTTTAATCTTCCATCAATTTCTGATGTCTGAATTCTATTTGTGGTATTAAATGATTTAAAAATGAACGCATTAAGAAACAAAGTACAACTGATCGGAAATTTAGGCAATGACCCCGAAGTGAAGTCATTAGCCAACGACAGAAAATTGGCAAAGTTTAGCATTGCTACAACTGAAAACTACCGCAATCAAAAGGGCGAAAAAGTACAAGAAACTCAGTGGCACAATGTTGTTGCTTGGGGCAAGTTGGCAGGACTGGTAGAACAGCTCTTGAGTAAAGGTAAAGAGGTTATGATTGAAGGTAAATTAACCAGTAGAAGCTACGAAGACCAGAGCGGCACCAAGAAGTACATTACTGAAGTTGTTGCGTCTGAGATGTTGCTCTTGGGAAAAAAAGAATCCTAAGTGCAACCTTCTTGGATTTGTACTCGTCTATGGAGTATAGATCTTAGCTTTTTTTTAGTACCCATACTTATAACAAAAAGGCCCGAACTTAATGTCCGGGCCTTTTTTACTAGCTACAATTATTAGTTTAGTGAATTACCAACTTAATATTTCTTGTGATAGTGGGTTCTTCAAATTTTAGGATTACTAATTGATCTTTAAAAGGTCTTAGATCCAGTGTAGAGTCCGAGCCGCTTGTAGCTAATTCCTTGCCTTGTAAGTCTATAACCGAAAAGCCTGTTCCACTTGGAATTCCGTGTACGGTTAAAATACCTTGATTTAAGGAGTATTGTATTTGATTTTGAAGTTTTACAACTACGATTTTGGAATAAGAAAACTTGCCATCAAAGTCAACTTGCTTTATACGCAGATAAGCAATTGGACCTGCAATTTCGTTAACCTTGAATTGAGTGGTATAACTTGTAATTGCATGCTGATCTCCTTCTGCGGCATTAAGTTCATTATATGTTTTAAAATTAACAGCGTCCCAACTTAATTCAATTTGATAATAATTGTTATTGATCTCATATGCTGTTGACCACTCAACTTGAACAAGACCATCAGTAATTTTTGCATCTACATTTAACCAGTTCACCGGTAAAGAACCAGTAAAAGCACCTTGTGTAGAAGAGTCTGCGTACACTGGACCAGTGACATTAAAAGGACCTGATAAGTCTGATGACGAACCTGGAAAGTCAAACTTTGTACCGCCATTTCCTCCGGTAATTTCTCCGCTAGTGCTAACAATAATAATACCTCCGCTTGACATAGATATTTTTCGACCATTAGCAATATCTAACACGCCATTAATGACTAAGGTATCTACAGGTGTTGTAATTGAACTGTTGACATAGACAGTATCACCATACTCAATTTGAATAACTCTATTAGAATTACTTGTACATGATAACACTGAATACCAGTTCCCAGATTTAATAGAATGACATCTATCTGCCCAAACGGCATTAATTAGAAGTAATAGTAATGTAGTAGTAACGAGCCTCATAAGTTAATAATTTGGTAGTTTTTATCTTTAGTAGTTTCACTTTCGATTAACTCAAAAGCGATAGCAAAAATAAATACATTATTTTAACTTACAAGTATTTTTTTGATATTTTACTGATTTTTATATTAATAATACGTACAAACGTAGGCTTATTTGTTATTTTAATCCAATATCTGGCTAGCGTGCTCCTTACTTTTAACTTTGCTAATCACCTTCTCTATTACCCCTTGTTCATTGATGAGGTAGGTAGTTCTGAGCACCCCCATATACTTCCTGCCATACATTTGCTTTTCTGCCCACACCTCATACTTGCTTACGATTTCCTTTTCTGTGTCAGCCAGGAGATCAAATGGCAAGTCGTATTTTTCTATAAAATTTTGATGCTTTTTCACTGAGTCGGGGCTCACTCCTAGCACTGTATAGCCGGCATCTTGTAAGGCTTTAAAATTATCTCTAAGATTACAAGCTTCAACGGTACATGTTGGCGTATTGTCTTTAGGGTAGAAATACAACACTACTTTCTTCCCATTATAATCACTTAATCTAACAGTTTCCCCTTTTTGATTCTGCACCTCAAAATCGGGCGCTTTTGTTCCTTCTTTTAACATATTACAAATAAATATCTCGTTTAAGTTCGGCTCTATTGCCTTTAGAATCAATAACAACAATCTTAAGCTCATGTTTGCCTGGTTTAATCCAATCCGGAAACCTCCCAAACATGGTTGAAGCCTTTGGCTCGTATTCCATCAAGACCCATTGATCGTCAACTGAGCAGATATAGCGCTCTATCCCACTTAAATTATCAGACACCCCTATTCTAAAATTTCGACCTAAAGAAAAAGGACGAATTCGAGGCGGAGTTTTATCATAATAAATAGCAAACTCGTCAAAAGACCGTGTTCTGAAGCTAAGTGTATTCCCAGACACTGTTCCACCTTCATAAGACATTCCACCCCCGCCAAAACTCACAGCACATAGCTTATCTCCATATAACTTTACCCAAGATGGATCGAGCTGATAAGTAACATCATAATAGGTGTGCAATGGAGTATAACCATAATGTATCTGTAATCCATCGCTCAGCATATTGGCCCTTCTGGGTTTATCTTTTAGCCTTAATTTAAAATCGTGATAGAAGCATGCATCCGGGATACTGATGCTCCAAGGGCCTCTGCTTACTTTACCGGTTGTTCCGTCTTTAATTAATGGAGCTTCATCATAAGGAAAACTTCCACCAATCCTAAGTCGTTTGCCCATGGTATCCGCTATTACGGTCCAGATCACGGAATCTTTGTATCCTGCCAGGTCCATAACATAAAGCTTCATATTAACCGTGTCGCCTTGCTTAATAAATATTTCGCCATTGTGATCCTGCTTATAGTACCAATATGGGTTATAGTCTTCCTTAAATAATCGAACAAAATTGACCCCTGTGGCATACTTAAGATAAGGATCCATATGAGTATTAATATATCGTCCCAGTTCAAAGGACATCCGATCTATAGAATAGTTATAGAGTAATTCACCATTAGCTGTAAGCCAGCAATAATTAATACCAAGTTTATAGCGGTAATCTGTAAAGAAGTCCTTTGCAAACATTCCAAAACTATAGGTGCCTGGTTCTAATTTCAATGTTCTGATTTGAGATGGAGTATATCGCTCATAGGGATAAGTGCCGTACTCCACAAGTGACTCTCTGTCCTTTTTATATACCAGCACTCTTGTGATCGTTGGAGGCAGTTTATCTTCTACATCTAAGCCGAAAAGCAGTGGATTTAAGGCTTCAGACTTCCCATTTCGTATTTCAAAGTGTAGATGCGGACCACCTGAGCCCCCGGTATTTCCACTTTTAGCAATTTCCTGCCCTTTCGTTACTTTAAGCTCTCCTGCTTTGGGGTATAGTTCAATCTCAAATGTTCTCTGATTGTATTGAGCCTTTTCGCAGTACTCCGCAATCTCACCCGAAAAATTCTTTAAATGTCCGTACACACTGGTATAACCATTAGGGTGAGTTACGTATAACGCTTTCCCATAACCATATGGACTTACCTTGATTCTTGAAACATATCCATCTGCGATAGACTTTATTGAAAGTCCTTCCATTCCAAGGGTTCTGATGTCTAATCCTCCGTGAAAATGATTGGTTCTCAACTCGCAAAATGTACCCGAGAGTAAGACCGGCGAATCAATAGGGTTTCTGAAGTAATCTTGAGGGTAATTATGAACCGGCCGCTTAAAAACATATTCCTTGTTTTGCTCAGGCTCCTGCGGCTCAATAACTACCGGAGCTACCTCTACCGAGTCCTTTGAAGTTTCATTATCTTGAGGACTGCCTTGAGTGCAAGCAAAAAAACTTACAACAAGCATTAATAACACAGAGATTTCCAATTTAGCTTTCACGATTCGCAGCAAATTTAGAGTCCTAAGTAACGTTTGCCGCGAAATACTCTTCAGCTTTATTGACAATTAAGTTCGAATCATTCAGTTTTGTGCACATCAAATATGAGCAGTTCTAAATTTTACATCCTCTTTCTAACACTGTGTCTCTCATGTCAGGTGGTTTCACAAGATGAAAACAGCTTTCGTTTAATGGAAGTAGTTGATGGCGACACCATTAGATTAATCGACGGAACCGACGACGGTCTTTTGGTTAGAATGATAGGTATAAACACACCGGAAGCCCGCGATTTCAAGCATAGGAAGGAAGAAAAATTCGGGAAAGAAGCCAGTGCCTATTTAAAATCTATTTGCAGCGAACGTATAACTTTAGAATACGATGTAGAATCTAAAGACAAGTATGGGAGAACCTTGGCCTATTGTTTCAATGAAGACGGTACTCATTTAAATTTAGCAATGATAAAAGCGGGATGGGCTGAAGTTATGACCATCCCACCTAATGTTAAATACGCCGATGAGTTTGTACAAGCTCTTCAAACTGCCAGAAAACAGAAGAAAGGAATGTGGCAAGATGCTATTCCTTAGCGACTTCCAATGCCTCTGAAAAAGCGGCTGTAATCTTTTCCGTGTCTTCTGAAACTGAAATAGAGGATAGTAATTCCAGATTTTCGGCATTGATAAAATGAAGATACCCTGTTGACTTATTCTTTTTCGCAAAGTCTGCTAAACCAGCTTCTTCGAGCATATTTTTTGACGCTTTTTTAGATTCTTCGTTCGATAAATCGTTAATGATAAGCTTAAAGGATTCATTATCAGAATATAACTCAAGTACGTCATTTTCAACGCGCTCAGCATTGGCTTGACATGTTGGACACCAAGAAGCCGTATTAAGGACTACTAAAACTTCTGCGTCACTTTTAGTCGCAGATTTGAAGGAAACAAAGGTTGTAGCCAGTGCCAACACCAACAGAGTTTGAACAATAATTCTTTTCATGATTTTGTCTGTATATACGAGCTTCTACCTGATTCATTACAAACTCTTTTTCAAATATGAACCGGAGCGCTTGTACTTTATAGTGATCATCTTTATAACGATACTCCATTATGTGCAGCATTTTAACTTATACGCATGGTTATTTGCAATGTTAACTATTAACAGTTTCTCAAGTATGACTACCACATATCTAACCCATGCAGGCAAATGCATTGCTATTTCCCTTTTTCTAATCTTTGTTAGTTCTCTCGCCGCATCCGCACAGACAACTTCCTGGACAGGCACCACTAATAAAAAATGGTCGAACTCCAATAACTGGACCAATGGTTCTCCCGACGAAAACACGCATGCCATTATTGGTGATGCTAATTTCACCGGGTCTAATCAGCCTGAGTTAGACGGATCAACTGCAAAGTGTTTGAGTCTCACCATTGGTAATGGCACAAAAACATCAAGCCTCGATATAGAAAAGAACTTACAGGTAGGTGGCGATATCCTCATTGGAGCCAATGGCACCATCAACGCCGATAAAAACAACAGAACGATTACCCTGGAAGGCAATTGGACCAATAACGGGACCTATAGTGCAACCACGAGTTCGGCAGGAGTAACTTTTGCAGGAACAACGCAGACCATTACAGGAGCAACCACATTTGAAGACTTAACCATAAACTCAGGTACAACTGTAATTCTTGCATCAGACATAACTGTTGATGATGACCTTGAAGTCTCAGGAGTTTTGAATCCAACAGCAGCTTATGAAGTTAGCGGTTCAGGGACTTTGAGTGTTGAAAGAAACGGAGAAATTCAAGTATATGCTCAGAACTTTTCGTCGAACTATTCTATTTCAAACATAGATATTGACGATAGAAGTACGGTAAACTACGCATCGGCAAGTACTCTGCAGTATATAGACGCTAACCTTGAATATGGATACTTGCAAATTTCAGGTGGCTCTACAAAAGAACTCACCGCCGACCTCCCCGATTTACAAGATAACCGAAGCACTTCCGGAAGGTTAATTATCGATGCCGGCATCTTAGATCTAAAAACGTACACCGCAGATAGACAAAACGGTACAGGTGGAGATGTAATAATCTCTAATGATGCGCAACTCTGGATAGGAGGAACAAACAGCTTCCCTGCCAATTATGATAATATTACAATCTCTTCAACGAGTACCGTAATTTACTACGGCAATAACCAAACTGTGATTGACGCCGACTATGGAAACCTTATCCTAAGCGGAACCAGCGGTTCAGTCACCAAGACCTTACCGGCTACTGCACTTGTGATAAGTGGAGCATTCAGTATAGAGTTGAACAATGCAGATGATGTTACCGTTACAGCAGCAAGTGATATCACTGTAGGTGGTGACTTTTCCATTGAGTCTGACTGCGAGTTTGATGCAAGCTCATACAGTCATACTTTTAATTCAGAATATATCAATGATGGTACTTTTACAGGAAACACCTCTACTGTTAGTTTTGGAGGTGTTGGCGCGAGTATCAGCGGTGGCGGTATTCACGAGTTTAATAATGTTGTGATCACAGTTGCAGGAGTTTATGTACTGAGTAGTGCAGACATTGAAATACAGGGAGACCTTAGCACAACTGGCTCGGGCTCATTCCGCCATGAATTTGGAGGATTAACTACCTTTAGTGGCTCCAATAATGATATTTCGGGTGATGGAATCAGCTTCGCTGACTTGGAAATTATCGGAACTATTGCAACTGCAGAGGATATTACAGTTATTGGTGACTTCCTAGTAGATGGCACGTTCACCGCCACAAACAACGCCGTGACCATGACAGGCTCAGGCGCAGTGATTGAAGGTAGTGGAACTTTAACTTTTAATGGGCTTAATGTCACCGGCACAATAAGTGCGGCTATGGATTTCAGTGTGACATCAAACTTTGCAGTATCTAATACCGGTAGTTTTGATGCCAGCTCAGGAGATGTAACCTTCGACGGCACATCCGATCTTTCAGGTGAAGCCACTTTTTATGACATCAGCATAAGCAGTGGTAATACATTAAGAATGGGTTCAAATTCCATCATGAATATCGATAACTCATTCACAAATAATGGGACATTTAATACTAGCAGCCTAATACCGAGTACAGTTAGATACACTAAGAACGGCGCGCAAGACATTGAAGCTGTATCATATTACAATCTTGAATTATCAACCGGCGGAACGAAATCATTAACCGGCTCAACTACGGTAAGCAATGACATCACCATCAATACAGGCGTAACCTTATCCGCCGGATCAAATACCTTAGAAGTTTATAGACATTGGAATAATGCAGGTAGCTTCACACAAGGCACCTCTGATGTTCAGTTTAGAGGTTCTAACACAGCCATAATTACAGGAGCAACAACCTTTAACACTATTACAATTAATAAGTCTTCCTCAGATGTTTTAGTATCACTTGAAAATGATGTTGAAGCATCTTCGATTGTAATGACTCAAGGATATATAAATACCGGTGTAAATGAAATTACTACTACGGGAACCAGAACCGGTAACGGAATCATTATCGGAGCAATTACTCATGACCACAGCTTTAGTGGCAGTACTCCTTATTATTTTGAAGGACCCAACAATTCGATTACCTTCTTTAACCCTTCGGGATTAAGTACGGTGACGGTAACTACAACTTTGGGTGAAGTTACGAATGTAGATCCCACCGAAGAGTCTGTAACCCGTTCGTATGACATTGATATCCCTACAGGAACTTACGATAGCGCCACGCTCAGACTTCACTACGAAGACAATGAATTAAACGCCTTTGTTGAACCATTTCTTGCAATTTTTAAATACAACTCCGGTACTACTTGGGATAGCCTAGGAGTGGATTCTAGAGATTTAACCGACAACTATGTACAACTTGGAAGAATTGCAGATGTAGACGGAGAGTTTATGCTTTCCGGTTTACGAAACATTGTGAGATGGAATGGATCAGTTAGTTCGGCTTGGGACAATGCTTCAAACTGGACCACTATTTCGGGGCTTTCTATGTCTAACAGAGTACCCGACTCAAATGACGTTGCTCAAATTGGTCAGGCTACCTTTACAAATCAACCTACAATAAACTCCAATGAAAAAATAAATGTATTGAGATTTGGCAGTGCGCAGGCTGCTACACTAACTATAAGCTCAGGTTCTCTTGAAGTTGTAGGTAGTGCAAGAGGAAATTGGTCAACCAATCGATCACATGTAATAAATGTTGGTGCTAATGAACTTACAATAGGAACCACTCTAACTTTAGGCAACGGCTTAAATAATCAAGATATTGAACTTGCTATAAGCACGGGTACTGTTAATATTGGCTACGATCTCGTTCATAAAGGTACCGGAGCAGTCACGTTTTCAGGAGCCGGAGATTTAAGAATCACTCATGATTACATCTATACAGCAGGTGATTTCACAGCATCTACAGGTACTGTAACCTACACCGGAGGAATCAATCAAACCATTGCTTCAATAGATTACTACAATCTGGAAGTTGATAAGACAACAGGTAGAGCCAGAATTACAGAAGCAACAGAAGTTTCAAATGACTTTACTACTGCCACAGGCGGACAAACCGCGGTACTTGATAGCTTTACTGTAAATGGCAACATAAACATTGGAAGCTCTACCGAGTTCTTGGAGTTTAATTCAGACATTTTTGTTGGTGGCGACTGGACCAATAACGGTACTTTTACTGTTACCGGCGGAACGGTTCACTTCAATGGCTCGAGCGATCAAGATGTGGATGCAACTACGTTCAACAACCTAAACGTCGATAAATCCGGTGGAGCATTGAACCTTACCGATGATCTGATCATTAACAATAATTTGAGCCTTGTAAATGGAACTCTAGATGTTGGAACATACCAGGCCAGCAGAGCAACTCCAGGTGGAAACCTAAGTTTATCATCCGGATCTGAATTGAGAGTAGCAGGTACAAATAACTTCCCTGCAAACTTTCTTGTTACGAATATAAACGCTGCGAGTACCGTAACTTATGACGGAACAGTAGATCAGGTTGTTTTAGATGTAGACTACGGTCATTTAAACTTTAGCAATGGCTCTCCAAATGAAAAAACCGTAGAGGGAAGTATAACCGTTAACGGAGACCTTACTATCAATTCAGGTGCAGTATTGAATCCGGATACAACCACGATAACACTTTTAGGTGATTTCATGAATAGCGGAACAATAAGCAGCTCTCAGAGCACTTTCATATTGAATGGTAGCTCAAAAGACTTCACCGGAACAACTACTTTAAATAACCTTTCAGTAATTAGTGGAGATTACACAGTAACTACCGGGACCATCACAATCGAGGGCAACTTATTCATTGAGAATACCGGTTCATTAGATTTTGGATCTAATACTGTTTCTCTCGACGGAAACTTAACTAACCGTGGATCATTAACGAGTAACGGTATAGCCACTTTCACAGGAACCCGCGTGCAAGAGATCTCACTTCAAACTGCTATCACAAGCACTTCGAGCGGAATAATTAATTTTAACGGCACAGTTTCTCCTAATATCAACAGTTCCTCTGCTCCCACCTTTGCTACTGTAAATATTAACAACACCGGAGGAATCTCACCATCACAATCCTGGACTATTTACGGTGATTTCAATATAGGTTCCGGAGCTACATTTAATGCAGGAGCACTAACTCATAATTTTTACGGAGATTTCGACAATCAAGGATCTATTTATAGTTCAGGTAAATTAAACTTTGTACCCGGATCGCCTTATTCTTCTGCCGTAACCATTACCATGGACGGAGATAGTTTTAACTCAAGCGGAGAAGTAGAATTTGGTGGATCTGCTGAAATTACATTAGCCCAAACCAATCCTGTATTAGCTACTGTTACAATCTCAAATACGAACTCCGCAGGGGTTGAAGCAACAGGGGATTGGAGCATTGCAGACAACCTAGAAATAAGCTCAGGAGCTGAGTTTAAAGCGGGTACTACAACTACACATTCAATCACCGGAGATTTGGTGAATAACGGGACATTAAGTGGTCAGACTTCACTTATAATATTTGTTGGAGACACCAGTTCCATTGCAGGGGTTGGAACCAATAATTTTGAAGACCTAACTATCGATACCAATACCTACCTCACACTTAATAACGAGATCAATATCCTACGCAACTTCCTATTGCATGGAACATTAAATGCTCCCGGTCGTACTATCAGTTTTACAGGCAACACCGAAGGAAGTATTGGAGGTGCAGTAGACACTGTTTACTTTGAGGATTTAAGAGTGAATAAATCGGGCAACACAGCTACGCTAGACAAACCGGTTATTGTTACAGGAAATCTGCTTCTCACCAATGGAACCTTTAGCAGCGATGCTACCAATGTATTAATTATTGCAGACAACGCTTTAGCAGACTCAGGAAACGCTTCAAGTTTTGTTGAAGGACCAATCATGAAAGTAGGCGATGATGCATTTGTCTTCCCAACAGGTAAAGATGGTAAATGGGCGAGAATTGGAATCAGTGCTCCTTCTTCTACCACTGATGCTTTCACTGCAGAATTCTTCAGCACTGCTTATGCGAATACCAGCACAATGGCAACAAACCCAACACCAGCACTTAACAATGTAAGCACATTAGAATATTGGACCTGCGATAGAACTATAGGAAGCTCTGATGTTACCGTTTCTCTTTACTGGGAAAATTCAGGAAATAGCGGAATTACAAGTTTCAGTTCTGATCTTGTTGTTGCACGTTGGAATGGATCTGCATGGGAAAATGCGGGACAATCTGCTATTGTATCAGCGAGCCCGGGAAATGTCACCTCAAACACAGTTAGCAGTTTTAGTCCATTCACTTTTGGATCATTATCTGGAGCGGTTAATCCGGTGCCGGTAGAACTGCTTTCATTTGATGCAGAATTACAAGACAACAACACAGTTCAGTTAAAATGGACTACGGCTAACGAGATAAATAATGATTATTTCACAATTGAACGCAGTATTGATTTAGTTCATTGGGAAGAAGTAGTAATTATAGATGGCGCAGGAAATAGCAACGAATTGATAGACTACCTCGCCATTGACCCTCAGCCCTATCAAGGAGTTTCATACTACCGTTTAAAACAAACAGATTTTGATGGAACTACGTCTTACAGCGAAAATGAAATCATAGATCGCAGAGCAGGACTTCCAAGCATCAGCATCGCACCTAACCCATCTAAACAAATTGTAAATATTGAATTTAGCAAGGAAGTAAGTGGTGAGTATAGACTGATGAATTATACCGGAACTGTTTCCATTAATTCTCACTTTAATGGTGAAACAATTAAAGTTGACATGCAAGATTTACCATCAGGAGTATATTTCCTTGAGATGATCATCTCAGGTCAAAAAGTAACTCGGAAAATTGTTAAACTTTAATATTTTCGAATAGGCTTACAAGCCTTTCAAATTGTAAAAGCTCAAAGTAGGTTCTCCTATTTTGAGCTTTTTTATTTTAGTGTCATTACGTTTATTCTTCACACTGGCAGAGTCTAATGAACTCAGCTGCTTGTCTTGCTTTTATGCAAGGCTCATCCTCATCAATCTTCCAACGAGTTGGTAATTTATCAATCTCGTTTTCCGTTGTTAACTCAATACGATTTTCGTCTTGAATCCAGGTACCTTCTGCCTTAGTATCATTCCCATTGTGGAAATAGGTGAAGCTTTGGTCTTTATTCAGTGTGAGTTTAACTGAATCTGTGCCATAGGCTCCGAGTGCTAATTCAGGGGCATCATCCGAAGTAAAGCCCATTAGGCAAAAAGTAATCAAGGTTATAGCAATAAGGTTTTTCATGTTAAATTTTCCATAAAGGTACAAAATTGATCTTATCCCTACTCGATTTCGATTTTCTCTCCCAGAAATTTAGGTTGTTTATTAAAGAGTAAATCAAGTACCATTTTATCTCTTGCAAGACGCTCTCTAATCTTAGTTTTGAATCCATAATTACGCCCAACGCCTTGTGCATTAAAGCCAATGGCTCTTATTCCGTAGCTCCTTGCAATGTAAATGGCTCTTTCATTATGAAACCTTTGAGAGATTACAATAAAGCTATTTTGTCCGAATATTTTCCAAGCTCGAACAACAGAGTCTAAGGTCCTAAATCCGGCGTAATCAAGGAATATTTTTTCAGCCGGTATTCCACGTCGAATTAAATCTTCCTTTATAGTTTGAGGTTCATTGTATTCAGGAGTGCCATTATCACCACTAATTAAGACATACTTTATCTTTCCGGCATTATAAAGTTCAACAACTGCGTCGATCCTGTATTTGTAATACAAATTCACATTCCCGCTCATCGCATACTTCGATGTTCCTAAAACAAGGCCAACTTTGTGCTCCGGCACTCTATTCGGATCTTCATAAAGAAAAGGTTGAGACTTAACTCTTACCACTCTAAACACCATCACAGTGCCTAAAAATATCAGAATCCCGGAGAAAAAGAGCAGCAAAACTAGTGCTCGCAAATATCTATTTCCGGGAAGCAAGCGCATATTAGTAATACGTTATTTTACGAATCGTAACCGTTATTGGGTCGCCATCTCTTTCTACAGCCTTGCTCAGCCAGTTGCCTTTTTCGTCGTAGGAATACCTAAAAATCCTGGTAGCTAATACTTCGCCCTCTACATTCTTTTCAACTTCCTTAGATACAAAGCCTCGATCATTGTATTCATAATCTACTTTGAAGTCGAGTGAACCATCAATATAGAACTCCTTTTGCATGAGGTCTCCCTCCTGGTTATACGACATCTTTTCATCTCGTTTTAAGGCATAGGCTTTCGTGGAATCAATCCAAAAACGATGAGCTAAATTCCCTTGATTATCATAAGAATATATCCAGGATTGGTTAATATTTTGAGTGATTCCCTTTGCAAACTGTTGCTTCACCCTGCCCTTTTCATCCTGGGTTTGTGACATGATCATCTCTTTATTGCTATGATCGTCATATCGCACCCGCTTAATCAGATAACCATCATCAGAATATTCGTACAACCAGAATTGAACTACTTTATCGTTGTCATCCATCATCACTTTCTTATTCAAACGATCAGCATTGTCGTATTCATAACGGTACTCCATAGTTGAGACTGCGCTGATTACTTGTCGCTCAAAAGACAGATATCCTTTTGGATTGAAGAGATATTCTGCAGATGATCCTAAACCGGACATTGCTTCACCGGGCATAATTCTCCCAGCCTCCTCAACACCTTCGTACATCTGCTCTTGCAAAGACTTCACCTGACCTTTAAGATTCATTTCTTCGAGGTCGGTAATGGTTTTATTCTTTTTGGAACTGCATGAAGCAATCACAAACAGAACCAACAAAAGTTGAATACTTTTTAGCTGCATGATGAAAGGCTCAAATATAGAGTAAATCAGCCCATATCATGAGGTCATAAATCTACCCCGAACACGAAAGATGCTAGTTATTAATCATCTTCAATGCCTCTAAAATCGCCTTAGGCTCGGCTCTATTTCTGTACTCAGCATCGACAAAGGCATAACGTATTACATGATTTTCATCGATAACGTAAGTAGCTGCTAGTGGCAGTTCATTCGTTTCATCGCCGTTATACTCATGAAGGCCAAAAGATTCCTGATAAGCAACAGCAACCTCAGGCGTCAAATCGAAGACAATGCCGTACTTTCTTGCAACCACATTAGCCACATCGCTAAGCACATGGAATTCGAGGTCCAGTTTTTCTTTTGTACTGAGCGATCTATCCGGTAATTCAGGCGTAAGAGCTACTAATTGAGCACCCTGTTCCTTGAAGTTGGGAAGCTCCTCTTGCAATCTTCTTAATGTGATATTACAATACGGACACCAACCTCCTCTGTACCAGGTAAGTACTACAGGACCATTTTTAAGAAGTTCATAAAGATTAACCTCTTTGCCATTGGCATTGGTAAGAGTGAAATCAATGGCGGTATCACCCACATTTGCAGCCGATTGTATTATTCCACTGTTTTGAACTGCTAATATTCCTTCTGAATAAATGCGTTTTTTCTCCTCTGAAGCATTCTCTTCAAAATCCGCTTTTTTCTTATCCAGTTCTTCCTGAAGATAGGTGTAAGTGTCCATTACAACAGTATCTTTAACCTCAACATTGACATCCTTGTTTTCCGAGTCCGGATTAGATGTACAAGCTGAAAGTATCAATAAAAGTATAAAAGTAATTCCTGTGATTCTCATAGTACAACAACAATAAACATTAATCTTTGATAAATGCAAGTCTATATCTCAGGATTAATTCACTCGATTCTTATTGATGATAAAACTCAATCCAAAGTTCAGGTAGACTTCATCGTATTTAACCTTTTCTTGCCCCCCGTTAATTCCCATTGCGCTTAGCTGAGCCATGAATTTTAAATCACCATATCCTATTCTAATATAAGGGGAAATTTCATAGTAAAATGCAAAGGGCTTTTGCTTTAAGTCCTCAAGATCTCGTTCATAAACAGTTCCTTGTGCAATTGCTCCTCCATTATCTTTTATATCCAAAAAGTTTATAGCACCGAGCTGAGCAGCAAAGCCAATGTCCAACCATCGCGAACGAAATGATAGTGTATTCTGTATGCTTGATCTTATAAATTTTAAACTTTTCCAAGCTTCTCGATGCGTGCCATAAATGCTACCCACCCCTACCCTAAACACTGGGCAGTAGTTAAATGCATTTGTAAAATCATGACGCAATCCATAACCTGCTTCTATCATACTAGACCGCCTGATGTAGGGGTCAGTCTTAGGAGCGAAATTATCCGGAGAAAACTTAAAATTTCCTGTCACAAGTTTCAGACTATCCAGCATGTAAGCTCCTTGCAAGCCAATTTGATTAAATTCCTCACTAAAACCGTAATTAGGTTCAATCTGAATATCACCTTCTTCCTCAACATATGGAATTACTGAATTCGTAGGATGATAATAGGTCACATTGCAATTCCATAATATCAAAGGAAATACGAAGAGACCTAAAGCCAGTAATACTATATTCTTATTTTGTTTCACTTAATGGCTGAAAGATACCACTTGTGTCAAAGAAGGCAAAATACTACTTGGAATAAGGTCTAAAGTGTATTTTTGAGTTGAAATGACCATACTTGGCTCCTACCTCAGAATATCAAGAATTAGATTCTTATTATTAACTTTCGCACTCGCATTTGTTGCTTTAGAAGCATGTAAGGACAAAGGTGAAGATGGGCCAAAATTTGCTGAATTTTACAAAGCGATTTCAGACGTTTGGTTTCAAATCGACCGAGACTCTACTATTAATAGAGGCTTCGACATTAACGAAGAAGATAGTACATTCTACGGCGACTATGGGTACTATTTAGGGATTGATTTCATTACATATAAAGAACCTATTGCCCGTAGTTTCACACTACTTCCTGGTGTATATGCTGATGACCCTGTGATATCTCAACCTCAGAGCAAAGAGCGGATATTAGACATCCAAATAAGCAGCAACGCAGATTACGACTCTGATCATCCGGCAGGAACAGACTTGAGCGATCTATTCTACATCGAAGTTCTTTCGGACTTACATGGAGAACCAACATTTGAAAGAGAAGCAATTAGCAAATACACCACAGGGGATCAGCCACCATTTAGAGAAGCCCTTTTCTATCTCAACAAAGCACCGGAAACAGAAGGATTCCACCAATTTACCATCACTTACATCCAAGATGGAATAGATATTGATACTTTTGAACACACCGGACCGTTACATTTTATAAAAAAATAAGACTCAGTGATTCGATTTATAAGTTCAATTCTGCTACTTTTCCTTTGCTCAATTGCATCATTTGCGCAAAACGACCCTTATCAAAAATTAGGTGATTCCCTTTTAAATGAAGAGGATTTCGACCATATGCTGGAGGTATTCGAAGGCAAACTGAAGTCAAATCCCAAGGATGCATACCTTTTAAGATGGGTTGGAATATCTTACTTCAGTTTAGGAAACATTGATACCGCGGAATTCATTTATAAAGAGGCAATTTCAAGAGATAGCAATTGTACTAAATGCATGCTGAGTTTAGCTCAGGTTTATGCCTCCCGTCGTCAGACTTCCAAGGCCGTCAATCTCGTGAACGAAGCATTAAAAAAGAATCCTAAAGACGCCAGTCTTTACCGTTACAGGGCCAGTCTACGGCAAAATAACGGCGACAATTACGGTGCTACTATGGATTATGACAAAGCCATTGAACTGGACCCTAATAATGCTGAATACTATTTCCTTAGAGGATTGTTTAAGATCGAAAGAGGGTTTCGCTTTAGTGGTTTGAATGATTTAGACAAAGCCATTGAACTCGCCCCAAACCGATACTATTTTGTATTTCAACGTTCCATGCTGCACTACGATGAGTATCGCTACGAAGCAGCCCTCAAAGATGCGAATAGAGCCATAGCAATAGACTCAACCAAAGCAGATGTACACAGCGGAAAAGGTGTGATTCTGCATGCCATGGGCGAAAATGAAGCAGCACTTGATGCATTTAAGAAAGCTACGGAGATAGACAAGGACGGTTACTACCCCTATCTTAAAAGTGCAGACATCTACTATCAGCTGGAGAACATGGAAGGTTCTTGCAAGAGCTTATTTGAAGTAAAAAGGCTGATCAACGAAGGGAAAGTAGCGGATCCTGCAGTAAACAAACAAGTTAGCGATGCACTCTTCGACTTCTGTGATTCTTCTGATGCCGGTTATTACTATCAAAGAGGGATTTCAAAGTACAATTTAGATCAGTATGAAGCTGCGATTAAAATTTATGATAGAGGTCTAGAACGCTTCCCAAGTCACCCTCTACTGCTTCAATTCAAAGCCAACTCCATGCTGGCATTGGGGAAGTATGACGAAGCAAGATCGCTGTATTTAGAGATACTAAATAATCGCGAAGCACTGAGAAACTCAATATTAAAAGCGAGGCGATTTAAAGGTTATTCAGAAGCGGATAAGTTAACCTATTACCGAGGTTCTATTGCAGGAATGCATATGTCTGTTGCTGAAACTTATTTATACCAAGATGATGTGAAGGAAGCCGTACAATATTCAGATTCATCGGTTCAATCTGCACCCGTAAATCAAGATTATGATCGCTCGGGTCACTTAGCAGTTCAAGGTGCAGCCTACATCGCCGCAGGCCAATACGACAAAGCTTTGGAAAGTCTAAACAAAGCGAATGAAATAAACTCAAATTTTGCGATGGTCTATAACCTACTTGCAATTGCTTATGTAGGCAAAACTTCTAGTATAAAATTCGAAGAAATTCACTTTTACAGGAATGCCGAGGATGAATTTATAATTGATTGGAAATTATCTAGCAAAGATGAACTCATTCCCAACGACGAGAACTTGAGTAAGGCCTATGATATGTTGAGAAGATCAATTTCCATCAGCCCTACATTCCCACAGGGATACTATTTACGAGCATCTTTAGATAAGTTGAGTGGAAGAAATTACTGTCCGGAATTTGAACGGGCTAAATCTTATGATTATCCGGTATCGAGATACTGGATCAACGACTGTAAATAAAAAAAGAACACCGCCTGCACGGTGTTCTTCGCTAACCTGATTAACTAAGTCGAGAAAACTCAACTATGGGTCAAATATAGATATTTTAAGATATACGTTGCATTTTTTCGATTTAACGTAAATTACAAGCATAAAAAAAGCCGGACCCAAGCCCGGCTTTTACATCTATAAAATTAAAATTTTAAAGTTTCGCGATAAGGTCAGACACTCTATTTGAGTAACCTGCTTCATTATCGTACCAACCCAATACTTTCACTGTATTTCCTTGAACCATGGTGCTCAAGCTATCGAAGATACAAGAGTGAGGGTTTCCAACGATATCGATAGAAACTATAGGATCCTCGGTATATTCAAGAATACCCTTAAGCGATCCATTTTCTGAAGCCTTTTTGAAAGCTGCATTTACTTCTTCGGCAGTAGCCGGCGACTTAAGTGTAGCAACAAAATCGGTAGCAGAACCATCTGGAATAGGCACTCTCATTGCATTACCGTTTAGTTTACCTTGAAGGTGAGGCATTACCAAACCAACTGCTTTAGCAGCACCAGTGCTTGTAGGCACAATAGAGTAGGCTGCAGCTCTAGCTCTTCTCAAGTCTTTATGAGGAGCATCCTGAAGATTTTGATCTGCAGTATAAGCGTGAATGGTGGTCATAAAGCCATGTTCTACACCCCAATTATCATCTAGGATTTTCACCATAGGTGCAAGGCAGTTTGTAGTACAAGATGCATTTGAAAGGATATCATCTGTTTCTTCGATAACTTCATCGTTTACACCGAGAACTACAGTTTTAATATCTCCTTTTGCAGGTGCACTAATCACCACTTTTTTAGCACCGGCTTGAATATGCTTAGAAGCATTTTCTCTGTCGGTGAAGCGTCCGGTAGACTCAAGTACCACATCTACTCCAAGTTCAGCCCAAGGTAGAGCTGCAGGATCTCTTTCTGCGGTAGCTTTAATCTGTTTACCGTTCACGATAAGGTATTCGTCGTTAGACTCTACGGTACCATTAAATTTACCGTGTACAGAATCGTACTTGAGGAGGTGTGCAAGGGTTGCGTTATCGGTAAGATCGTTGATAGCAACTACTTCCACATTTGATTTCTCAAGAAGACATTTAAAGGCAAGTCTTCCGATTCTTCCAAAACCATTAATGGCTACTTTCATGATTTCTTTTTAATTGTGATTTTAAAATTGAGGGGCAAATCTAACATTAATAAAAAAAATGTTTGAAAATTATCCAATTAATATTTCATTTGCACCCGCAATTCGAAGGAATAGCGACACGTTCTCTTACACAAGGCATAGTTCACAGCCCAAAATGGAGCTATGTACGGTATAAGATTCCCATGGTTGGGAGTAAAAAAGAGGGCATTAGTAAAATAGATTATGTTCTATGTTTATGTATTAAAAAGTTTAAAAGATGGTTCAACTTACATTGGATTTACTCAGGATCTAGAACTTAGGTTAGAGCAGCACAATGCAGGGAAGACCAAATCTATAAAGCACAAAACACCTTTTGAACTTGTTTATTATGAAGTTTATTTCGATAAGACAATAGCAAGAAAGCGTGAACTGAAACTTAAAAAGAGTTCTTATGAAAAAGAAAAACTCTTTGAAAGAATTTTCAGTAAATAAAGAAAATCCACTAGTGGAAGCCCGGGTCAATTATTTGACTTGCCACTAGCATCCCATGGCTGGGAGCCGAAATTGAAGGACTAAATTGGCCCCTTCGTCTATCGGCTAGGACGCCAGGTTTTCATCCTGGAAAGAGGGGTTCGATTCCCCTAGGGGCTACAAACGTTTACGTTTAACCCTTGTAGGTCAATGACTTGCAAGGGTTTTTTTGTTTTAGGTAAAACATAGGTAAAACGCCCTCAGAAATTCTTTCCACATTCTTGTTAAATTTGTTTTCATTGACCTTTACGAATTAAGTCCAAATTCGGTGTTATGGAATTACAAGCTCTTTTAGAATCTATAGTCAATCCAGATTTAAGGATAGAGATCGTTGATCATGAATACCCTTCTAACTACTTAAAAGATGATTATGGTGAACTTCAGCCCGACTATAGAAATGTTTGGAAAAGTAAATCATGGATAGGCTACATTGGTGATCTGAAGGTTATTCAATATGATGACGAAACAGTGAATGACATTTTTTTTCAGAATCTCAGAGCAGACATAGCTAAGCACTTAAGAAATTCTAAGCAATATGTTCTATCAAATGCTCGTAAATCCATAAAGAATTATTTAACTCAAATCTATAAGTCAGACAAAACAGATAAATTCTATTCTCACGCCTTATTGGGAGATCCCCCGTCAATATGGGTAAACACAAAGTTTGATTATGATGCTCATTCAGAGTTATCGTTTGACCTTATCCAATCTGAGGCAATTTTTAGCACGTATTTTAAAAATGTCTATGAGCTACTTCAGGAAATTCTAAAAAAAATAGACTACTATAATCAACATTTAACAACTTCAAAAACTGACATCTTAAACAGTCTTGAAGCGTTAATCCATCCTACATTGACAGTTGAGCCGTTCGAGTACATCGTTACACAGGCTGATATTGGTAACTACGATGAAACTAGATTAAGTCCATATAGTACCCGAATCCCATTTAAAGAAATAAGGTTCAGAGCAAAATATAAAGGCGAAACTATTGCTGAAACAAGTAATACGAATGAAGCATATAATAAGAGAATATCAGTTAGATACTTAGAAAAGAAAATAGTTCAAATAAATCGAAAATTGCTAAAAATAGCCTCTGAAGAAGATCTGGTGGAAATTTTGAGCTACATAGAAGCAGATATTATCTCAATAAGTAAAGATTCTATCTTTTTTGAAAATTACAAAACCGCAATTGGCTGGCCTTCTTCTGAAGAACCAACAATAAAAGTTAGCGTAAACATTGACATTGATTATAGTCAATTAGCTGAAAATACTTGCACACCTGATACACTGAAGTACCTATTAGGTCCTTACTTTGAACAACTAGAGGTATTTCTTAAATCATTAATGGAAACAATTAATGAAAAAGTAAAAAGAATAAGGCAACTAGCATCTCCAAACGTTCATTCTAATCCTGTAGGTGCGCTATCAAGTCCTGAAATCGATAATTTAGTCAAATCAATCACGGACCTTTATATACCTGACATAGCTATAGTTAAAAGCTTAGAGGATATTAACTATCATGGAAAAGTAGATTTACCCACTATGGAAATCTTAGGAGTTGGTGCCGCAAAGAGTTGGATCAAACAACATCCAGTCTGGATAGGGACAATTACTGGAAGAGTTATTTACAAGAGAATTTCAGGAGGAGACATAGCAAGTCTTAATCAGGAGTTCTATAACCTTCATAAACCTTACTTTAATGATCAATTCTATAAGGTCAAAGCTATGTTGGAGAAACAAAGCATCAAAAAAGAAAATCTGATCGATAGATTAATTTACTGCCAACAAAGCTTCTATAATTCAGAGTATGCTCATGATAATTACGTTGGAGCTGAACCAGAATTTGTCAAAATTTTAGTTAACCCTAATTATGACTATAAGAAACATCTGGATGTCTTTACAAGTGTAGCTCAAGCTCAGTTTGAACTAAGCGGATATTTTGAATCGTTTCTCCAATTCAGTAAGGATCTTTTAAACTACCTTAGATCAATATCAGATAAAACTGAACGAAGATTAGATTCTCCTACTCGGGGCCTGAGAAAAGTATCAGTAAAAGGCGCTTGGTCGGACTTTGAAGTGCAAAGAGATAGCATTCTAGCTGGTATTGAAGAATTTTTAGTAGAAAAGAGAAAATTCATTGGCCGTGAATATGCAGGGGTTTTATGTGAACTACTCAATAAAGCCAATAACGAGGTTGTCATACCGTGGAATGGCACAGCTGAAATGCTGAATGCCTTTCTTACAGGCATAAAAGCAAATCCTAACTTTAAGAAAGGTCAAGTTTGGAATCACTTCAAAGGCAACTTCAAATACAAAGGAAAGCAGGATGTATGGGTGAACACATCTGAAAAGGACCTCAGAAAGAACAGTGGTTACGATCCAGACCACCCTCATTTCAAGAAAATAGTAGAATTCGGCAAGAATCTCTAATCGACACTTTCATTATACTCGTCATTATAAGTGTCGAGTGATCCTCAAGTCCGAGAAATGACTTACTTCATCCAATAGACATTTTTATCATATAGACACTCTTTAAGACGTCCATTGATCAGATAATCAATCAGTTGTGTCTTTGTCCCAAGAATGAAAGCTAAAACCTTTCAATTTTCTAATAAGGGACAAGGTTCCAACTTAGAAAGCCCAGAATTGGGTATGGTCAACAGATACCTTACTGCTAAAGAAGCAGCACAGTATCTTAATGTATCACGCAGAACGATTCAGCGAATTGTGGATGCAGGAAAGTGCAAAGCTTATCAAGATGGACGACTTCTCCGCTTTAAAAGAGAAGATCTAGATCAGTACATGGAAGTATACTGCGTACCAGCTTATGCAATGGAGAATAAACTTAAGTCTAACCCTTTCAAATTAGTTTCATGAAAAATCTTAAAGACATGAACAAACTCGAAAGAGAATCTCTAGACATTCAATTAAAAGAGATTGCATCTTTCTACGGGCCACCTATTGAACTTCTTAAAGCTCATCTAGAAACAACCTACCTTTTTAAGGAGAACTTGATAAGGTATGACTTTCTATATCGGTGTGCTTTGAAAGTAAAAAGTGAACCACTACTGAACAGCATGGCTCAACGAAGGGATGTTAGCCTGTTGATACAGTTTGGCAGTAAATTTCCATTAGATGAGACTGATGTTAATTATTTCTCTTCTATTAACATAGGGTTTACAAGAGGAATGATGAAAAAGCTTGTTGAAATCTCAGAATCAACAAAGGATGAAATGACAACAGGAGAAAAGCACTACAACGAAATCATTCCGCTTATAGAGGATTGGAGCTCTGTAAGTATTACTGATGGGAAAGTTACTAGTATAGAGAAAATGCCTTAATAACTTCAAATAAGGCTTTTCTTCAAGGGCAAGCTCTTCATTGATACTACTATGACAAATAGACAAAAAATGAGCTGCTCGAAGCGATCTATAATTTTAACATAATTATAAGTACTAGCGAAGTTCGATCACTCAACAGTTGAAACTCTAGCAAATGACTTCTTCGGTTGTGATGATTTCGAACAATCAGATATGCTTAAGGAGTATCAGTACTGATGTGCTGAATATTTCAGGCACAAAAAGCATATTCAAGAATTAGAGAAACGAAAAGGAAATACATGGAAATAATCAGTGGATGTCCAACGACATTAAATAAAAATGAAAAATTACACCTTTTAATACTGGGCATTCTATCTGACTCTAATGAAATGATTATAGTGATGAACAGCATTGAATCAATTTAGTCTCATATGAAATCTGATGGAATAGACATAGTAGAATAAATACAGAATCATGCTGTAATCACTTTTTGTAATCCTTTAACATAAGTACAACAATCACTAGCTCCTAAAGGCTAGCGAATAATTATAACATAATGAATAAACAAAATAAGAAAGCTGAAATCATCAAGGATGAGTTTTCAGAAGAAGAAAGAAATGAAGAGCTAATTGAAGAACTGTTAGATGACTTTAGAGGGTATGATCACATTTTAGAGGAGCATATACGGGAGGATGTTGAGGATGATCCTGAGTATGCCAGAAGATACTGGGGTCGTGCAAGTAGTAGACTTTTCTATTTAGATGATTACATCAAAGAACTTCAAGCACGGTTTAAGGAAGAGGTTGTGGAAGTGATATGCACTTGTGCTATTGATGGACAAGAGGCAAAGTTTGATTACTTGGATTTAAAGTTCATCAATCCCGCCAATGCTGAAGAAATCAAGTATAGATTTTTTGAGTAGTAATGAATGAAGTATGGAGGGGTTGCGGTGGGGCCCCTCTTTCACAATTAAATCAATATAACTTGTATATACACGTAAATTGTTGTATATTATAATATGAACACAAACTCAAGTCCAGCTGACAGCTTGCTGCACAAATTAGCAGCAGCACTTCATGTATTGATCAACCACAACACACCAGAATGGTTGCGTACTTCTCAAGCCCAAGCCTACTTATCGTGCTCTAGATCTGTAATAAATAAATTACGAGAATCTAAAATACTACCCTACTACAATCTTGGTGGTATGGTATATTTTAACAGAGAAGAAATTGATAGAATTATTGAGGATAGTAAAGTTGATAGAAGTAATGCTATCGCGGACTAGAGAAAATTTGCATTATAAGGGTATTATAATAGTTAAGTAATAATTTAAATAATAGTAAAAATGATAAAAACGATTTCTCTAGCCCGAAGCGAGTTCCTCAGCGAGAGGTTAGACTACCTCCCCCACGGCATCATCGATAAAAAAACACCAGGGATTGGAGCAACTACCTTAGAGTTCAAATGTGATCGACACTCCATAGTGGTGGCTCCTACAAAATTCTTAGCTTACAATAAAGCAGTTAAACACAATGCAATTTATGTTGGAAGTGAAATTGGAATAATAAAACAACCAATTTCTATAAATGATATAGTAACAAGTATTGAGACTGAACTTAACTCTAACAATAAAGTAAAGATCTCAGTGGTAGCGGACAGTTTAAGTAAAGTTATTGAAGCAGTTAATTCATCAAGTTTAAACCTTGAGGATTGCTTTCTAATGTTTGATGAGATAGACACTTACCAAATGGATAGTATTTTTCGAAGCAAATTAGAAGATGTTGTGGATCACTACTTTAATCACCCTCCCACTCTTAGATGCATGATCTCAGCAACGATCCTCCCCTTTTCAGATCCTAGATTGTCTCAACAAGAACCAAGAACGACCATTGAACTATCCTCAGCTCGGACAAGAGAAATAAACCTCATTCATTCTACTAATGTTAACCGCGCATGTGCTCAACTCATAGAAGCTAAACTTGAAAAAACGACAGACAATATTGTAATAGCATATAACTCCATTGACCATATATTAGAAATCATCTCTCTTCTTCTGCCTGAGTACCAAAAAATGTGCTCTATAGCTTGCAGTGTAGATTCAAAAGATAAAGCAGCTTCCTACTTTAAAAGCATAGACAGTTCTGGAAAATTAGATTCTAGAGTCACGTTCATTACCAGTACCTATTTCAATGGCATTGATATTACGGATGAGTTTCATATAATAAGTGTAATTAATCAGATGGCACCTTTTACCCTCTTATCAGAACAGCGTTTGTTCCAGATTCAAGGAAGAGGACGCAATGGAGTAAAATCAGAAACAATCATTCAAGACAGTCATGAACAGAAAACCCCAAAGGAATTAATTTCTACTAACGAAAAATTCAGTAAACTGCTTGAAACTGCTAATAGGTTAATAGCATGCACGGAATGTGTTACTAGTCATTTCCCTAATGATTCTTTCAACTTAGCTGTAATGAACTCTTTACGTCAAGCCATTACCAACTGTGATATAGAAAACTCAAGGCTATTGCGTTTCGATTTAAACAATGATCAAGTAATTGCTCATTTTAATATTGATAGCATGGTTGAGCAACATCGGATTAAAACAGAGCTGTATGGAGAAAAAAACCAACTAAAAAATCGACTAGAATCCCAAGGTCATAACATTAAGTGCATCGAAATAAACCCTGAGTATCTGCCTCAACAAGCCAAGATTCGAAAAGGTCTTAAGGATAAAAGGAGAACCATTGATAAGGAGACAATGTCGGAGGCAATTAAATCATTTCAAGATTTACCTTTCAAACTTATACCAAATCAAGCTCATTCACTTACAGGCCCTCAAAGAGAACTAGCTGACCGTTATATTGAAGTCGGAAAGTATTTCAAAGACCCCAAACAATCGTTATCCTATTTTGAGAAGTACCCAGAAAAACGTCAGTTCAATAAGTTTTTAAAAGCTCTGACGTATGAATCACTTCCTCAGGATCATGTATTTAAAAAGAAAATGCTTCAAGAGTTTAATATAGACAAGGCTTATACTCCTGACCAAATACTGAAAAAGATAAATAAAATCTATGGTGCTGCTGAAATTGGACTACCACAGCTGGCCAAAGACAAACAGAAAACCGCAGTAAATCACCTTAAGTCTTACTTTAAGTGTAAGCGTAGCATAAGTAAAAAGCACACCAGAGGCGCAGCGTATGCCATACTAATTAGCGGAACAAATCCTTTGAATCTAAATGGAGTGCAAATTCAATCGAAACATCATCAGCTACAACTTAGCTTCGACTTTTTCAAAACAAGTAAATCCTCAAAGCAACTGAAAACGGCGGCCTAGAGCGATCAACTAAATGCCTACAATTCCAAGTCAACAAAGTTGAAAAGAATCTCATATAATGATTGAGCGTGTGGTCCCAAGAATCTACCGAGAACGACCTCTTTGTCCGATTTAAACCATTCATGATTCAATTGCTACTACTATGGAACATGTTGAATATGTTAGAGAGGTAATAATCGAAGAAGTGTCTAAGGTCATAGGTATATCACCTACTCTAGAAATAAAAAGATAGTAGGTATGAACTAATTTCATTATTAGATAAGTTGACATATATCATGGATTATAAACCAGCTTAACAACCAGAAAGCCAAGCCTTGTTTTTACTGAGAAGAACTGATAGGTATTTTTTCAAGTCGCCAATAACCGTATTTAAAATTTTCTGAATCATTTTTCTTATCCCTATCAAATGTTCCTATCCAATTACCGACTGCCCTATTATAACTATAATTAAACTCTAGCATAACTGTCCCATGATGGCCATCATTTTTATTTATCCAGTAGCCTGATAATACTTTGTTTGTAAACAAGAAACCATATAATTCGTAATCGATTTCACCAGAAATGATTTTTCCTACAATTATTTCTCCATTTAAAGAAAATTCAATGATTTCTGGATTATTTTCTCCATCAAAACCCCAATTGGAACTATATCTTCCAGTTATTCTATCTTTTGAATCAATATGACTATATTGTTTGATTAAGCTGGTAAATAGATCGAAAGATTTGTTATGATTTGAAAAAAATAAGCGATACAATGCATTAATATTCCAATAATGAGCTTCAATTTCATACTTCCCTTGACGTTCCCACTTGCTGATAGCATGCTTTGTAATTGGGATATTAGTTATATCTTGTATTCGGGTAGCAAGCATTCCCTGAGTCCAACCATTTTCCTTTCTTTTTTTTCTTATGAGTAGACCAGTCAACAAAGGTCTACCCTTCTCCGTTTCAGTAGTTTTCATTCCGTAATACTGTGACTTAATTTTACACTATTCTATTAATAGTCTTTTAGTTTTAAAATTTATTTTATTCAAACTTAGCATTATGTCAAACAATCACATGGGTCAAGCTCCCGACCCGATAATAGGGGGAACTACACTGGTTTCTAATGAGTTACCAGTCACTGGTGGAACGATTCACAACACGGTAGTTATTACACCTGGAGGGCAAGTCACAAACAACCACTTGACTTACACTCCAATATCTGGTGGTAGAAAAACTTCAATGTGGTAGCACTTTAAAGGGAGCTTATAGCTCCCTTTATTTTTTTATTGATTATCTGATCGAAGAGCTAAATCTTATCATTATCATCTCAAAGATATCCTTTAATTATGATTGATATAGTATTCTTTGATAGAACTAATATCCCCTAATATCATGAGCTGGGTCGCCTGTAGGACCATCGCCGCTATTTTTCCAAACACAATGTCCCATGGAAATAATGACTAGGACCACTATCCAAATCCACTTCGCATAGTCTGTATCATTTGATTCATCTTTCATAGTTTGATGTTTTAAAATGAGTTATCTTGTTCTGGAATTATCAAGTCCATGTTTGAACTAATAAGTTTGTATTTTATGTATGGATAAGCTACGCACTCAACTATATCTGGGTTATAGCGCTTCTCCCTCCCTCTACCAGATATAATAACATAGCCTTCATATTTGTCGTAATATGATTGTGTTGGATACCCAGTATTGAAAATTATCATTACATCTGGAGTTTTCCAAACAAGGATATTTGCCTTGACAGTGTTACCAGGCTCATCTTGATATGCATGATATTGCCGAATTGTTCCTTTCTCAATAGCTTCGAAGTTATTGTAAATTGGATTACTCCTTTCAGGTTCTCCATACTTCGACTTGTACTTTCTAATCACTTGATCAACAACGTCTTTTCTTACAGCATTGTTTGAAAGTGTTATCACTTGCTGCTTAATACCAGACCCTGAAAATAGAGGTACGTTTGTTCTGTAACTTGCACAGAGAAGAACATTCATTTCAGAGATTACTCCAGCCGTGGATTTCGGATACAATATTGCTCTGTTTTCAAATTTTCCTCGTATAAATGATTGATCAAAATTTCTAAGATCTATTGCTTCTGATGGCACCATTGAACGCATGGAGTAGTTATCGATAGCATATGGATACAAAGGACCCAACATGTACTTATTTAAGCTGAGGTGGGCTGGAGGAAACGAATCAGTTGGCAAACCAAACCTAATTCCATCTACTGTGAGATAATTTGGTTTTTCAGCACTAGTACCTTGGCAAGAGTACATTGCCAATGACACTGCCAGAAGAATAGCTAGTTGAGTTTTCATAAGATATCAAAATTATAGGCAAATTTGCTTATAGGCAAACATGCCTATTTATTGACTTTTCCCCCATGGGTTACATGAGGGATGATGAGTTTCTAAAAAAGTTTGGTAAAAGGTTGAAAGAGCTAAGAATTTCCAAAGGTTATACTCAGGAAAAGCTTGCATTTAGTATTGGTATTGAAATCTCTCAGATAAGTAGAATTGAAAGAGGTGTATCAAATCCATCAATTTCAACTATAAAGGCTGTTGCGGAGCAGCTATCACTGTCACTTCCTGAGTTGTTTGAGAATATATGAGATACAGCTGTAAGAGGTAAATAGTAGATTATCTATTCCTTTACTACGACAGGAAGATTATCCCAGATACCAAACTCAGGTTCATTTATACCTCTAAGAATGACGTCTACCCTACTGGATGAAACCACTTTTACATTAACCGAACCATCAGAATTTATAGGAACTAAACCATACTTCTTAGAAGAATCAAATTCAGCAGAATTGGCTTGTGCATTGGGGACGATATTCAAATTTGCCAGAGTTAAAATGGATAAGTTAACAGCAATCACTGTTAAGATCACCTTTGTATATTTATCAATTTTCATAGAGGTCAATTTACGATTCTTGTTATTAACTCAGCTTCTGTAGGACTAGTATTAGATAATACATTAAGTTTAATAGACAAGTATATACATTAAAGCTCCCCATAATCCGCCATTCCATGATATCCATTTCTGGTTACTATAAGATGATCCATAAGAATGATATCGAGTAACTTACCTGCGGCTTTTACTTTTTGAGTGAGTTTAAGATCAGCCTGACTTGGCTTTAAATTACCTGAAGGATGATTGTGGGCCAGAGCAATGGAGCAAGCGCCGCAATTAAGGGCAATGCTGAAGACCACTTTTGGATCACATACGGTTCCTGTTTGACCTCCTTTACTCACTTTGAAAAAACCTATAATTCGGTTAGCTCTATTCAAACAGACCAGAATCATCTCTTCAATATAGTCGATCGTATGAACATCAAACATCGGTAAGACTGCATCATAGAAATCTTGAGAACAAGTAACCTGGACGAGTTCATCAGTAGTTCCCTCTAGTACGAGGGATAGTTTTATTTCAGGGATCGATTTCATGTTGTTTAATTTGAATAATGGAAAAATCAAGTAAAACAATCAAAGAAGAGTATATACAGGTATTAGGTCATGAATTTGGTTCAGTTATGTACCATATCAATATAGAAGTAATAAAGCTAGTTGCAGCATGGGAAGACTTCAAAGTTCTTTATACCAGTGGTAACTATACAATAGACCTTATGAATGCTACAGCTCCTCAGTTCTTCGGACAATTGCAAAATATATTATTCAGAAATATTGTTCTATCTATCAGTCGATTGACTGAAAACAAAAAAACCGCTGGTTACAAGAATATTAGCTTTCGAAAATGTTTAGATTATTGTACTTCATCAGATAACACTGAACACTCCGAGCACTCTAGGTCTTTACTATCAAGAATTGAAGAAATTGAAATTGATTTGCCCGAAATTCGAAAATGGAGAAACAAAGTATATGGTCATAACTCATTCGATTTATTTATTACTGGAAATGTTGTACTTGGTAAAATAGATAAAGAATTAATAGATCGCTTAATTGAACTAATAAGCACTCTTTTTAATGATATGCATTTTACTTTTTTAAGGAAAACAGTTAGAATGGATCGTGGCCTAAACTCAGGTTCCTTAGGACTGCTATATACATTGGAATATGGTAAGAGGTATCACGATTTACATTTAGCTGAAATTCAAGGAAGAGATTTAGCAATTGATATAGAGACGCCCCAGATAGACATAATTAATGAAAGGATAAAGAATAACGAACTTTGACTTACTCAATTTGCTACTAGAATTCCAGATTTAACCGTTCTAGTTCTAGACATTTATTAGCTAGAAACCTCTAAGATATTTTATATAATATTTGGACTATGAAATTTTATAAAATATATCAGAAGCCTGAAATAGTTGAGGCTTACTTAGAATCAATTGAGCACCTATTTTTTGGATCTGAATATCATTTAGACTTCAGAAAACCATACGTTAGCTTTTGCACATCAGATATGGATCTAGTTTTGCATTTGAAGCAACGTTTTACCTTGATTAAAAACTGGAACTAAAAACCTGTAACAAGACTGTCAATTTGTCTCGATTTTTCAGTGGAGTAAAAATTGACTGTAGTACGCTGTACCTAATTTATCCTACCACTATAATTAATCAAATATGGATCAAATAAAGTTTGACAAGAGAGAATTAAAGCAATTAGAAGAAATTGAATCACGGCGTAAAGCATTAAATAATAGCGACGAAAAGAAAAAACCATGGTACCTAAAGGTGAAGACTGTGTTTTACATCATATTAATTGGAATAATCCCATGGATCATCGGATTATATCATTTCTATATATCTGAAGTTACTTTAAACGAATTAGGCGATTTCTTAGCAGGAACAACAGGATTAATATGGGCAGTAGCAGGTATATATCTTATTTATCTCACTTTTCAAGGACAAAAAGAACAAATAGTACTTCAACAGCTTGAATTGTTAGATAATAGAGAAGAAATGCTCTACACTCGGCTAGAAATGAGAGCACAAAACGAAAGTCTTCAAAATCAAACCACACAATTTAAGACGCAAAGTGAAACTGCGATGAAAGCTTTGAAACAGTCTCAGTTAGACTTCAAAGAAAAAGAATTCCAATTTAAAATGGACAATTTGAAATCAAACCGTGAACTTGTGAAAGCAAAGACTAAAGTAGGAGTTGAGGCTATTCATGAAATTTACCGAGAGATAAATGGTAATATTTTGAACATGGTTAGAGATAAAGATCGAGACAATGCACCAATACATCATACAGACTATGTCGATGTAGTCCGCAATACGTTTATGAGATATGATTTAAGAAGTTATTGGAATTCAATGTACGAGGCAATAAAGAGCTTTGATTCATCAGAGAACGTCGAATATCATAAGGCAATATTTTTATCAAATTTAACATCATATGATTTTACACTTTTAGTTTACCTTGTAAACACTAATGAAGGCAACAAATTTGTACATTACTTTAAAGAACATGCACTTTACAAAGAAATAGACCGCAAACTTGTTCGAGAAAAATTCTGGATCGAGCCCTTCGTTTAGCTTCTTGCTGAATTAGTTCTTTCTTTAAGTGTGCTATTTACCTATTTCGTATTCCTCAACACGTTAAATAAAGCTCATTACGAATAATTACTGACACATATTTGTCGACCTTATTTATGTTAAAGATAAAATTGCCAACCTGCGTTTCTAGAAATCTTTTCAGAAGAACAATTGAAGTATCAAATCTATTTTCTCGAAAATCGATCATTTAAAACTACATTTACAAATGATGGCTAAAGTTAAAACTTCTATAGGGTTTTCAATAGAAATAGAGGGTTATAGTCTTGAGTTAAAAGGTAATTACTTAGGGGATCCATTGTATGAATGCTATGGAGGACGAATTAAGGCTGTAGCAGTAGTGGATAATCCTGCAATTGGGGTGAATGCAGTATCAGATGATAATAACAAGAAATTAATAGGTCCAATCATGATTCCTGATCTAAAAATCAAAAGACCAGAAGGACCATACGGTTACGAGGATTGCTACTGGTTTTTTTCTAAAGAAACTATAGCTAAATATCAAAGAGAATTTAATGGCCCAATCAAACTTGGACATTAGTTTTAAAAGTAAACCCACCCCTTCCTAGAGGTGGGCCATCTCTATACAAGCTCAAAATACTCGTAATTATGAAGTTCTCCGTTAATGAAGTATTGAAACC
>JAAEYY010000045.1 GCA_018223105.1 bacterium
AAGTGTGATGTAGGTTTCAAGTGGTTTTTGAGTGAAAAGACAATTTGTATGCCAAATTGTATGCCAACTTAAACTTGTTTTTAGCACTGTTGATACTCAGGCAAGTAGTATAATTTGCTTCATCTTTCTAGCCATACAGCTATATGGTGATCACAATTTGGGCCTCCATCCCTTAACTAGCTCCTGCGCTTTTTCTATTTCAATTTTTGACATTTCCTTTAATGCTTTATTTCTAACACTATATGCGTAATCTCTATCCCCTCCAGGAGGTAAAAGTTCAAGTGCAATCGTCAGCCACATACTTGCGTGAATGTTGTCTTTAGGAACAAATTTACCATTATGTAACATCGTTCCTAGGGGAATTTGTGCATTTGGGATTCCCATCTCAGCTGCTTTTCTATACCAAACTAGTGCCTGTTTGTAGTCTTTGGGTGTTGAAAAGTCATTTGTTAAAATGGTCGCACATAAGTTTATGATGACATCCTCAGATTGGTGGTCGCACCTATCGTAGACAAGCCCCAAAATTAAGGCAGACATAGTAGCTGCGACTCGATATTCTTGTGGGTTTTTGAAGACTTTTTTACTATTACTACTTACTTTTTTGTACCATTTCACAGCATCATCAATACTTGCCGGAACTCCTGCTCCTCTAAAATATCTAAATGCCAATTCTTGTTGAGCATCAGTATTCCCATTCATAGCAGCCTTCTCATACCATCTAAATGCTTCACGAATATCGGGTTTGATACCATGACCAACTTCGTACATCTTTCCGACAACAAGCTTTGCTAGGTTGTCTCCTTTTTGGGCTCGATAGTAAAAATAGTCGAAAGCTTCCTTGTACATGTCTTTATGATAATATTTGCTTCCTTCAATATGTTGTTCCGAGAGATTTACCCCAAGGACAGTTTTGTAGGATTCATTATAATAATAATTAATCTCGTCATTTTGTTCTGCACCATTGGCAATAAGGAACCTTATCATTTCTAGGCGTTTACGGTTCAACGCGGTGTCTATAGGTTGGAATCCCTTGTCATTAACAGCATTTATTTTGGCTCCCTTACTGATAAGTAGTTTTGCCATTTTTAAATCATTCACCGAAGCTGCGTAATGTAAAGGGGTTTGCCCATCCCTTCCTTTAAAATTGACGTCAGCTCCTTTTGCTATTAACAGCTCTGCAATTTCAATCTGACCGTGACTAGCTACTCTCAACAGTGGAGACGCTCCTTGACGATCAATTACGTTAACCGATGCTCCGTGTTCAATCAGAATTTCTACTGTACGAAGATGCCCATTCGAAGCCGCAACCGATAGTGGAACATTTTCAGAGTTTATATTGGCATTGTTATTAACTAGTGATTCGACGATCTTTTCATGTCCCAACATAGCTGCTATTAGTAATGGGCTATTACCATATCTATCCTTAGTGTTTACTTCGGCTCCCGCTTCGATAAGCAACCTTACTATATCCAAATGACCATACCTGCTAGCCGTATGTAGCGGTGTTTCTTGTAGTTTGTTGAAACAATTAATAATCGCCCCCTTACTTACCAGATATCTGGACACCCAAAAATGACCATTACTCGCAGATGCATGTAAGGGATAATTACCATATTCACTCGATCTATTTACATCAGCTCCATTTGCGACTAATAGTCTTACAACCTCAGCGTGTCCTTTACGAGCGGCCAGATAAAGAGGGGTATCATCTCTGCCTCCAGAGCTATTAACATCCGCACCTTTTGCTAAAAGAAACTCAACGATATCAATACTTCCTCTGCCAGCAGCTATGCTTAACGCTGTAAAGCCAATAAATATTGGCTTGTTCACATCATGATCATCACCAATTAGTAACCGAACTTCTTCAATGTCACCTTTATCTAGTGCTCGGTATAGGGAGTCAGAAGCGCTAGCTATCTGTAAACTACAAATTAACAGAACTACCATATGAATTATGAGTAGATACCTAATGCTTTTAGTGGGCTTAATCATCTGCGTACCAACACTTGAGAGCGAGTTCTACTGGTAATATAGTCAATAAAGAGAAGTCAGAAGGAAAATATGTCCACTAATTGGTTGAATTCAAATCGATGGCTTGTTGGAGGGGAGATTAATACGTGACCAGCAATAATTATCCGGCAGAATGAAGCATTGCTGAGTAGTAGTACCAACTGAATAAGGTCATGGGTACAGGTTCTGCCAAGGTTGGCTGAATTGAAGATGGACAAAAATGAGCTTCAGCCTTTCCAAATTTAGCGCTATACAAATTAGTTCACATATAGGTGACCGCCACCTATGTAGTTAAATCTAGTTGGCCGTTACATTCCCATTAGTAGAGCTAAAATAGATCTAGGTACTATATTCACGAACTTAGGCATTCTTAAATGGGGATATTTACTTGTAACAAGTGTAGGAAGTTTGTCTATCCAAATATATTGGCTTCAAAAGGTGGAATTTGCCCAAAATGTTTTCAATTCTTGGTTACGTCAAAAATGCACCCCAAGATTTGGGAATTACTTCAACGAGAAATCGAGGAAGGTAATCAAATCGTTGGCTTCCATGCTATTGGTGCTGTGGAAGGAAGAAGATGTATATCCATTGAGCTTAAGTATCCATTTTCAAATACTGATGATTTGAGTGAAGGTCTGTTTGATTATGTCGATGTTTCTAGTTCTGGCATTGAGGGGAGCATGTGTGTTGGTATTGAGTATTGCCCTGTAGATGACCTTCTTGGGAAACTTAAGATCAAATCTGTATTGAGATATACCAACAAGCCTGAAACTGCGAAGGGGGATCGGCTCTTTACCAAACGGGAAGAAACCTTTTTGCGCGTACTTTTCCTTTTATTATCAATTTTCATTCTTTCCGTGTTCATGTTTCCGGAATTTTATCTCCTACTTATAAAGGTGCTTATTCCTGTTCTTGTGTTGCATTGGGCTCTAAAAAAGTACTTTTGAGCGGATAATTTAGCGACCTGACTAGAGAAGTTAAAATACAGTTTGGAAGCTACAGATGAGACTAAAACAAAGCCTCCCCAAAACCTTTTAATCTGTATAGTCTCCAAACCTTTTAGGATGTAGTTTATTTCATATTAGATATGGTTATTCGGTGACTCTCGATAAGTAGTTCAATTAAGAGCACAAAATTGATCAAAACAACCGCACTCACGTTAAAATCTACGCTATGTTGACGTTGAGGAATATAGAAATAGGTTACAATAAACT
>JAAEYY010000030.1:0-38318 GCA_018223105.1 bacterium
TTACAGTGCTGTACATGAGTGAATCTTCATTTAAGATTAGTATCTTTTTAAGAGTTGCAATACCCTGATTAATTGTTCTCATTATGCTGTCTGAAAGTACTTCCCAAGTTAAAGTATCTGCAACACTCATTTGGTTCGGACATAATTCGGATTGGGGGAATTTCAAATATTTCGAATCGTTCAGATACACCATGGAATCATCTAACAAACAATTGGGAACAGGATATCCAATTCGATCATCGCCGGTAAGCAAATAGAACTCGCCAAAATACCGCCAGGGATGTGCCATTAAGGCTTGCTCGTGCTTTTCCATTTGGCTGAGTTCCTTTTGCTCTTCAGGTTCACTAGGTTCCTCTTTTTTACATGCCACAAAAGCCACTGCAATTAATGCAAGAATTAGTAATTTTTGAATCATATGAGTACCAAAATAAATCGGCTTATTCAAGTATCTATGGAATGTTTAACTACTGGTCTGCTACAATTGACAGACGTAGACCTTTGAAATTAAGTGCTTTTAAACTATCTTGTAAACCATGGGCGGTGAAGGTTCAATGTCGGGTGCAATTCAGACGATTAGATACAATAAAGGACTTCGCGATCGAATAAAATCTAGGAACTGGCGTACTAAAAACATGGGACGCTATGGAGATTTAAAAAAGAAGGTGGCGCAGTTTAAGGAGTTAAGCGTTGAAGACAAAGAGCGAATTCGCAAAATGGTGAGGCGGGATTATATCAGAGCATATGTCAAGATCAGCGTCTTTACCCTAGTTATTGTAATTGCCTTGATCCTAATCATCTCCTTGTTTTAAAACTGCTAGTCTAAAACTTATTTTTAGTTCTTGATCATTTTCTCTGTAACTATTTGATCTTCATATACAAATTGCACAATATAAAACCCTGAAGGTAAATGCGATAAGTCATAATACAGTTCATACACTCCAGTGGAGATCCTTTTATCAGTTTGATCACAAATTCGGCCTTGACTATTAATAACGCGAATTGTGTAATTCATCTCATATCCCGACTCTATTTCATAGTAAATCTTTGAATGAAAAGGGTTTGGCCATACTGACTTCACTTTTAATTCTATTTTTTCATGGGCTCTGTAAGTATCATCGTAATAATACAGGTTTGAAGATGCTAAGACCCACATCTTATCGTGGTACAAAGCCATATCATAAATTTGAAGTGGAATATTAAAATCTAGATACCATTCAGGAGATTTCCCTGCTTCCATTTTAATTAATTGACTCCCATTAGAAAACACAAGTTCATCACTGGATATAGCGCTTACCGCCGGCAACCAATATAGCCCCTTATATTGATCCGGGAAAACATCATCTACCAACTCATTTGTAGCTAAATTAAGTGAGATCAGTTCCGCAGCTGTTTTGATATAGAGAAGAGAATCATTCCAGAAGTCATAGCTCTCCGGAATATTGTACAACTGCCCAAGCTCCAGCATTTCACTTGTAACCTTATTAAAACGATATAACTTTCTTTGGATCCAGATGAATATTTCAGTTTCGGTTTGTATCATTTGTGCTACCGGATCATTAATTAGAAAGGGACCTACATCCATCACATGGGCAACTTCCAGCTCGTCATTCTGACCAACTTCAAATAGATAAAACCGACTCTCAATTCCCGCGGCTAAATAATTACCCCATGCTTCATTTATGATCATATTGGCATGCATCAAGCTGGTATCCTTGTACATGTATGATTTTTCAGTTCCAAAAAGCAGATCATCCTCCGTAGAAAAAATGATGACCCCTTCCCTGCCACTGCTAATTAATGTTGAATTAGGGTCAATATTGAGTATTCTGGCATTCTCTGGTGTCATGCCCAAAATAGACTTCGTCATTTCGATCCAGTTTTTACCACCGTCAACCGTGTAAAACACATTCTGCCAGTCATCTACCATTAAAAGACTGTCTCGTTGAATAATATTTCTATTAAAGAAGTTTTGAGCTACATTTTCTTGGGTGAAAATGGTATTCCATGATTTACCAAAATCATTTGATTCAATTAAAGAGACGGTCATATCTCTCATGACAAAGCCGGAAGGTTTTACAGCAACTTCATTATTGAAAGTATAGATTACGGAGACAGTGTCATGTTCGATAAACTTCTTGGTATCATAATTGAACACAGCAGTTCTATGATGACCAACTTGCCAATCGTAAAAGTAAAATAGAGCAAATTGCTCATTTAGTTTTCGAATCGACTCGGCTGAGGCTGCAGGAATTTGAGCGATTGAAACCCATTGTCCAAACTTCTCATCAAATTCTTCAATTCTATTTTCAATCACACGTTGGTGTCCATCTCCTAAACCGGCCATTTTTCGAAATTTTTGGGTATTGTCTTGAAGCCACCATTCTCCAGCATTCTCAGTATAATACGAGAATACACCGTCAAAAAACACCCAATACTTCTCCGAGAACACATAAAATTCTCGGTTTGGCCTTTGTCTTTGCACTTCGTATAATTCATATTCCCATGAATTTTGCTCCAGACTTCCATGTGCAACTACATTGGCCCAGTTCACATAAAACTCATCTCCATCCATATCTACTAAAACAGGCTCACTTGCTCTTGTGTAATTTTTTGCAGGGACCGGATCCGGCATTCTATAGACTTTTTCCCAATCACAACCACCATTATGCGTAGCATAAATCAAGACGCTATCACTATTGCTCGAAGTATACATTTGAGTGATAAGAATACCCTTGGTAGATGATAACATTTTGAAGTAAACAATATCAGCACGATCTGCTCCTTTGAGTGGAATCTCTATAAAGCTCTTCCAATTATCTCGGGTTCTGTAAATAATACGTTTGTTATTGTGAGCGAAAGCCTCATTATCACTTACATATGAAATGTCGTTAAAAAATTTGGGATTGGTATCTTCAAAAACAGAAGTCCATTGGGCATGGATGCTCGGCATGATAAAATGCAATAATAAAACAGAGATCAACCTTCCATAAAGACGCATGTAGTCGTGAATATAATGTTTTGCTGTATTACAGATGCCCTGTTACTTTAAATACGGGAAAATATTGACAGTATAGTGAAATCCTGAGATTTTTTAAACTGGTAATGAAGCTGATTAATCATTTAAAATATTGATGCAATGGTGTATTCCTCATCACCTCCAAAGCTTCCTTTTCCATCACACCTCCAATAACTTCCGGAGCTTGGGAAAAGATCATTCCTAAACGAGTGAGACCTTCATCTTTCAGAATAGGCCATTTGGAAGATCCGCCCATATGAGGCGATTTTATTCCGAAAACTACTCTTGATATTTTGTACTCTCGGATCATAAAAGAACACATGGGACATGGCTCACAACTTGTATATAAAGTACAGCCTCGTAAATCAGAGGTTCCTAGCTCTAAGTGCGCATGGTGCAGTGCTAAGATCTCTGCATGATCAGAAACTTTCTTATTTTTATCATTTACGCCTACGGCGATGAGTTGATCTGCCTTCGCTACAAGACTACCAAAAGGAGCATCCCCTTTTTCCACCGCTTTGCGGGATAGGTTTATGCACTGTTGCATGAAATTAAGATCTAATTCTTCCATGATTCTCCGCGAATAAAGCGGTTTCAATTAAAATGTTTCTTCAAGAAATGTCTTGATAACAGTAAGAACATGATCATCAGAAAAACGAAGCCAATGAGTAAATTCATCCAAACCTCTTCCCCATTTGTAAGATTCTGAATGCTCTGAAAAACCCAATGGCTTGGTAATAGACCGAAAATCCATTCCCATTTCCCCGGAATGAAGAAGGCCGCAATTGGAGCTAAAACTATTAAGTTAAAAGCTTTAATATAAACCATACCCTGCATTCTGTTTTTTACAATGCTGTTAATTCCAATGACATATACCGGCACAATAAGCCCAACGAGCATCGACACGCTGATATTTTCAATCAGACCAATATGATAAAAGGGTTGAACAATGAAAAGAATTACATTCAAGCAAACCGTAAACAAGTACGGAATGGCAAGCCTAGATAATAGATATTCTGAATTGCTTAGAGGTACAACTCCGTATACCTGAGCTACAGAATTTTCCTTTTCATCAATCAAAACCATACTACTAATGAAGCTAAACATTTGAGTATTTTCAACGGCTGCGACCACCATAAAGACTGAGATATAAGGTTCAAATCCGGGATATGTTTGCGCTAAATAAGGTAAGAGCCAAATTACTAAGGCGAATAGTAAAATGGGCAAGCCCAGAAAAGACCGCAATGAAGGGTCGCGAAAAATGAGTTTAAAATCGGCTACAGATAAAGTGATAATATTTTTCATGCGATTTGCTGAATTTTAACAATGAACATTCGATAAGCTAACCCATAAAAAATGGGTATAGAGGCCAGTGATCCATAGCTGTACCAGAAATGAATATCAGTTCCATCTAAGGCATAGGATATAAAATCTATACTTCCCTGAATAGGGAAAACATACTTGATGATTGATAAATCTACTACTTTCAAGTACACCAGCATGGGGAGATTAATGAAAATCAGAAATACCGGAACTGAAATCATAGCGAATTTTAAAAATTCATCTGCAAAACGAATCATAATTACTCCAAGCAAGGCCGACATTGCACAAATTGCAAATGAACCTAAAGTGTATTCCCAGATGAAAAAATCTAGTCCCACCACAGAAATAGCGAGCCCCAAAGAACAAATTGTTCCGAGAATAGACAATGTTAAAACTCTACTGATCAAGAAAAGGTGTAAGCTTAAGGGACTAACAAGAATGGCGCTAAGTATCCCCTGTTTAGTCTCTGTAAACAAGGCCAAAGCAATAAAGAAATACCCTATTACCGATGGATCGTTGAGCACCAATGCTACCAAAAGCTTATTCAAACCTTCGATATGATTCAAGAAAAATAAGATCACCCCATAAATTAGAGTTACCACTAAGCTGATGCTAATAATGTTATTCTTTTGAAGCAAAGCAAATTGCCATTTTAGTTGAGATAAGAATCCGCTCATACGTGTAAGGTTTGTCCTGTTATCTGAATAAAAACTTCATCTAAACTTGCTTCAAGTGTGTGGATATGGCTCACTTCGCCTGACTTAAGAAAATCAATAAAAGCTTGATTTTCCCCAATGGAAGGGAGTGCAAATTCTTTAATTTCACCTGATTTCAATTCCACACGCACTTCTTCTTTGCCATATTGATCTTTTAATGTTTGTGGCGAATCCGTTGCCCTTAGCTCTCCGTCCACGATGAACGAAACTCTATCACAGAGCTCATCTGCGGTATGCATGCTGTGGGTAGTCACAAAAATGGTTTTGCCATTAGCTTTAAGATCTAGTATGTGATTTCTTATTTTTTGTGCATTTACGGGATCAAGTCCGGAGGTTGGCTCGTCGAAAAATAGAATATCGGGGTTATGCTGAATGGCTCGTATAAAATTCAAACGCATTTTCATGCCTTTACTATAAGCTTCAACAGGTTTATCCATTGCATCTTGAAGCTCCACCATTTCAAAGAGTTCTCGTATATCTTTTATTGCGGAGTTTGGATAAAAGCTCCCAAATAATGCTAAATTCTCTCTGCCTGTAAGCTTGAGATAGTGATTTGGCAATTCAAAGCCTACCCCAATTTTTGAGAAATAATCCTTACCCCAATCTTTGAGATCTTTACCCTCTATTTCTATTCTGCCGGTGTACCCTTGTAATATTTTATAAAGTACTTTCTGTGCCGTGCTTTTTCCTGCACCGGAGGGTCCTAAGAAACCAAATACCTCCCCTCGTTCAATGGAAAAACTGAGCCCCTTGAGCGTTTTTACATCTGAGTTGGGATACTGAAATTGTAAGTCTTCTACTTTTATCATCTTATTGCTTGTCAAACGCACTTCTGGCAAGTGCTATATAATGGTTTAATGTTGCTATCAATTCTTTCTTTTTACCCTGATAAACAGGAGTTCTCGTCTCAATACTCTGTTGTGGGTTTATAATATTGTGATATTCAAGATGCTCCTGGACACCTGTACCGAGTTTGTATAACATAAACCCCAGTACATCGAGATCAACATCATCTCTAAATTTTCCTATTCCCACTTCGTATTTCACCATTGCTGTAAAAGCTTCTACCACCTGCTTTTGAAGCTGATCAAATTGTTCTTTAACCGAGGGAGAGTTCAAATTCTGAGTTAAATTATGCAGGAAATGGCTTTGCAGCGGATGATTAGCGTCGAATTTTAACCCCTCCAAGAATAATGCATGAAAGTACTCCCAATAATCAGGGTAATCTTCTCTGCTTACATGGAGCGTATACTGCATTTTAACTTTGGAGCATTCTTCAATGAGGTACATAAAAAGATCTAACTTGTCGTCGAAGTACTGATACATACTTCCTTTGGCAATACCGAGCTCTTTCACTACTTGTGTAATGGATGCTTCATCGTAGGTTTTTATTGCGAATTCTCTTAGGAATGCATTTGTGATGAGCTCTCTTTTCTCCTCTTTTAGCTTGTGAAATGTATCTCTAGGCATCAATATGACTATATGGTCACAAATGTAATTTAATTTATGACCGGTTAGTCATAATCGCTAACTTAATTTTAGCAATATTCTTTAAACAACTACTAATCAAGGAAATAAAAATTGTGAATTACTTCGAATCCATTGAACATATATTGAGGGCCTTCTATTCATCAAATGAACCTAAAAACTGCCACAAACACCGCGCTCACAAAGCTCTGCATCTTTGTATTTCTTGTAATTGCAATAGTAAATATCTCGGGCTGTAAACCGGCTGACCCACCACCCGACCCGGTTCCGGATTGCAAGCTGCTTAGTATGAAAAATGACAACAATTTATATCATTTCAAATACGAGGGTGAGCTACTTACAGAGGTTTATGATAGCTTGTACGACAATTACTACCGCCTTAGTTATAAAAACGGTTTACTAATTGAAATGGAGATACTAGAGTATAGCCTGGCACTTGATGCCACAGTGATTTATGATTCAGTAAATACTGAACTAATATCCGAATTACGCTACTCTTCGGGACAGGAACCGGATCATTCTTGGGTCTACAACTACGATCAGGAATTCAGACCCACCAAAATTCAGAAATTCGACAGCACCGGCTTTGTTGTCCAAACAATAAGTTTAAAATGGCAAGGACAAAACTTAGCACGATTTACCAATACGGGGAAATTTGGATCAATAGAGTACGAATATGATTCCTATGATACTGATCCCAGTCCATATACCTCCAATCTACTTCAATTTATATTCCTCACAAATCCATACGTTTACTCGTCTAATAATCCGGTAGAAGCAACTCGTAATATATCCGGCAATAAGACTGAGTATTTTCTGGAATATGAAAAAGAAGAAAATCGTGTTGTAAGCTTTGAAGAAGGGATTCCCGGGCAAACCATCAAAACTCAATTCACATATCAATGTGATTGATTGTTTGCTTATTTCTTAGTCGCCACCGAATAAGATACGCTCAAATAAAAAGCACGCGGCTCTGCCGTAATGATTCCCGGTCCGGGATAACTCAATGCTCTTCTTGTGAAATAAGCCGTATTGAAGATGTTATTGACGCTGAGTTTAACGCTTAAATCCCCTTTATCGTAACCTAGGTTAACATCGTGAATACCGAAAGAGGGTATTAATCCGCGAGTGGCATCCGCCACAAATTCTGCATTTGTAGCATCTGTAAATTGCTCGCTTTGGTAACTGAATTGGTACGAGAAAAAATAATTCTTGTAGGCTGTCATCACCCCTGTTTTCAAAATGTGAGGAACCAAAAACTCAATCTGGTTTCCGTCAAACTGCGACATCGCCGTTTTATAATAACCTTGTGTATAGCTGTAATTCACAAAGCTGTTTAACTTCCATTGTTTCAACTTGCTTCCGGTAAGCTTCACCCAATCACACTCAACAAAAGATTCTAGTCCATAAGAATAAGCATCACCAATATTGGTTCTAAACGCCAAAAGTTGATTTACTCCATTTTGTTCCACTTCCATCTCTCCTACTCCAATTCTATTCTTGTAGTTGAGGTAATACAAGCTGTAATCCACCCAAACTGACTCATTAAAAAGTTTACCTCTAAAACCAAGATCAATATTATACCCGTTTTCATCCTGAAGGTCTTGATCAATCACAAGGTTAGGATTGCTCATGGTCATATCCGAGAAGTTAATTGATCTGTAATTCTGGGTGAAGTTTGCTAGGAGTTCAATGTTAGGTTTGAGTTTATATGAAGTTCCCAAACCAAATAGAGGAAAGTATCGAGTATTACTGCGCGCATCTTCTACCTGCTCTTCAAAAATCACTCTCCCTCCTGATACCAGCCTATTGGTATAATATCCATTGGCATTTGTTTGGATATACTCCATTCTCAAACCGGGATTTACAATCCATTTCTCATTGATATAAAACAAATCTTCCATGAAGAAAGCAAGGTTATATCCGGGAAAAGTGTAATCAGAAATTGAAACATTATTCGGATTTAAGAAACTAAAATGAGCTTCATTAGTATTGTCTGCAAAACCTTGTCTGCTATGATTAAATCCTTTGTATGCTCTAAATCCGGTTAAAAACTTAGATAAATGTCCTCTCAGTCTAAAACTCTTAAGTACCCTGGTTTCCATTCCCAGATTTTGAAAATTTCCTGAGATCAAATTTCTTTCCCTGTAAGAGTCCGGTCTATTGGGTCTGCTCAAGTCTCCAACCGAACTTCTGCTTGCATCCAGCGCGAATAACTTGGCATTGAGTTTCCATTGATTCCCCCACTTGAGATTGTAATCAACTGCATATAAATTCCAGTTTACATCAAACCAGTTGCGGTCTCTTTTACTTTGATAGGGGTCTTGAGCATACTCCATATCTGTTAAGCCTCCCGGTTGCTGCGCGAGATAGTCCATATGAGTAAACTGAAATGAAATACTGCTGGCAGCATTCAGTTTTTGCTTTAAGCTAAGGTATACTGTATTTTGCTCGAAACCGGAATTAGGTCGATAACCTTGACCTGTCTTACGCTGATAAAAAGCATAGTAATCTTGGTTTTCAGTAGAACCTCCGACACTAGTAAAGGACTGGAAATAATTAAAAGAACCAAAGCTCAGATTTTGGCGTACTCTTAATTTCTCATCCTCTTTACTCTTCAATTTGAAGTTTAATAAGCCGCCAAAATGTGGCCCAAATTGAAGTGATGCCGCTCCTCTAATCATCTCTATTTGCTCAACAGCAGCGATTGGCGGAGTGTAATAAGACTCTGGATAACCCAAGGCATCGGCGCTTATATCATAGCCATTCTGACGCGTGTTAAAATTACTGGTTCTATTTGGATCCAAGCCTCTTGAACCAATATTAAGTTGAATACCAGAACCATCGTTTTCCCAAATATTGAGTCCCGCAATGGATTGATATACCTGCCTGCTGTTATTCGTACTGATATTTACTTTGCGATGATCAGGAGCGATGAATTCCACTTTTTTAGTAGCACATATTGTTAAACCGGAAATCGCTGTTGGTCTATTATCTCTATTGATTCTCGCTCGCACAATAACAGAATCTACTTGTTGGGACGCAGGACTCAAATGCAACATTAAACGGTTCATTCCCGGATTTAAAACAATAATCTGGTTCACCGTTTGATAGCCCTCACAGATAAACATCATTTGGTACCTTCCGGGTTCCAGCGACTCAATAATTGTAATCGGTGATTGTACATCATAGCTCGAGCTATCTAGCAGCAACAAGCCTTGAACTTTTTTATAATTAACGGTGTCACTTATTCTAACAGCCAGATTAGCACTTTGGGCCAAACCCTCAAAGCATGAAACCAAAAGAAACAGCGTTATAGTAATCCACTTTTTCACTCTTGTCTTTCCGGTAAAATCCAGGGTTTAGGCTTTATGCTGTTTTCAACTGAGATTAAATTCACAGCCGGGTCTACCAACTGCTCCGAGGTTCTTGCATTCACCGTAACATGCGCATCCACCCTAACGATGGGTTCTACCCCTTTTCTGCTGTACTCATCGGCTAAGAATTGAGCAAACTGATGAATAAAATCCGGCTGAATGGCCATTTGCTTTTCTTGAAACTCGGTTAAATACCTTCGGTTATTCACTTCCATCCACTTACCAGATTCTTTATCTTCAATAGTAAAACGTGCAATTCCCGCCTTTTCAAGCAACATTACCCTCCAACTGAAGCGATAAGCTTCTTCACTGTAAAAAACAGAATGAGGATAAAAATGAGAGCGCAGAGGAATGGCAATTTGCAAGATGAAATAAACGGCCAAAATGTATTGCATTGAAACTCTCGATTTTCTTCGATGTAAATCGCTTCTAAAAAACACCTTGAATTTTCTGTACCATTTAAGGTGAGTTTCCGGGCTAAAGAAGATCAAATTACTTAAGATCATTATAGCCGGGAAGATTCCAATATTGAAGAATAATGCTGTTAGACTATGGAAAATAATCACCGTAATAAAAGCCCAGGTTCTTGTTTTCTTCATGAATAAAAACCAGGCAATGGTACAATCGTAAATCATGGCAAACCAGCTAAAAACAAATGCAGTCGCCGGCAATGCAAGTAAAGAACCAATCAGCGGTAAAGCCGATTGCTCTTTCAACCAGATTTGTAGTGGCATTGCTCTCAACAACCAATCCGAATTGATTTTTGCAATTCCTGCAAAGCTGTAAACAATGGCAATTTGTAAGCAAAGAATAAAGATATAAGCATAAGGCACTTCATCTCTAGCTTCTACTCTTCTAAAGAAGAGATCCAAAGAAAAAGCGCGGTTTGCCGGAATAAAGAGTAACAAGAAAGCAAACAAAACAACCAGATAGTGATGGTTGAGGTAGTTACTCGCATCCAAAAGTTCGAAATAGCTAAAGCTCAGAATGAAGCCAATCAAAGCAGCTCTATATCTGTAACCTAAAGCGATTGCCAGACTGCAGATGATCATGAATAGAAAAACAGTTTTCAACCCTGTTTCAGGCAAGGCTTCCACCCAATGAAATCCGGGATACTTAAAAAAGAAATCCGGCTCTATAAACAAAGTATCAATCCAGCCTTTATACCAAAAACGAATAGAGGCAAAAAACATAAGCAAGCCAAATGCAACACGAAAGGTAACTAAAGGAGCTATACTCCTCTTTTGACTTAACTTATATCGTATTTCCTCTATCATTTACTTCAATCGGAGTCGCTGGGGTTATCTACGTAAGTTATTGAAGTACAAAGGACACTTGGCATGTCGCTTTTCAAGTGTATTACTTGCTGATTTAGGCTATTAAAAGCCCTCAACACTTGGTCTGTTTGTTGATCAACTGAATTCTTCAAAGGATCATCTATCTGTCCCATTTCAAACCTAATTTCTGAATACTGATTGATAATGAGGTCTGCCAATAAGAGGTTGTTCTTTTCTGCACCAACATGCCTTAATAGCTCTTCCAGTCCTTCACCTGATCTTCCCTTAAACATTGCTTCAGAAGCCTTTATTGCCGACTCGGCTAACTCAACAGAAAAACCGCTATAGAATGCTTCCACCTCTGTAGGATTTGTAAATCCCAAGGATAAGGCACCGGAGGGAATTCCTATTTTATTTCGTTTGATAAATTCGAAATGTTCGTTGATTGCATTAACGAGAAGACTAATTGATTCACCGGCTGCTGTTCCCGTACTGCTAATAAAACCTTCTCGGTAAGTGCTCCATTCTGAAATCACTTCTGTCAAATGAAGATTGAGATGTACAATGACCTCTTTTGCATAGGCCAGGTACTTAGGATTACCGTTCAAAGAATCTATTACAATATCATTTTGCTCGGCTAGACCACTGAGAATAAAGTCTATTGCAGGTAAACCCTGTGCATAAGCCGACAAGTCTGAAAAATCATAATCTTCGGCATCTATTTTGGCACGTGCTTGCGACTCATTTAAAGGGAAATTATTAAATCGATTTCTCAAAGCATGAGTTTCTGCAGGTCCAAATTCATAAATAGCTGCGAATTGCCATTGATTATAGGCTTCTCTAAATAAGGACCGAGCTTCCTGGAGCTTCGAAAGATCCGCATTAGATTGCATATTGATAATGCTCTGTTCCAGATTTTGCAGATCTTCTTGCAGTTCAGCATATGAAGGCTGAATCAAGGAATCAGCATATTGAATAAGTAGAGGTTGCAGTTCGTAATTATTAAGACAAGGATCTGCTTGCGGCTTGTCTTTACAGGAAGAATTAAATAGTAGAATCAGAGCTCCAAATAATAGAGCTCCGATTCTGAATATATTGACCTTGCTAAGCGGTAAGATCATGTTTTTAAAGTTGTTCTTTTATCGACTCAAGACCGGCTTTGCTTGCTAATTGGTCTCTGGCATCCATAAGGTCTGCTTTCGATACATTGTAGAAATTCAGTAGAAGAACATCAGAGTTACCACCAATAAGAGTTAAAAATGATTCAACATCCGATTTACTTACTTGGCCGGCTGAATTAAATTGTAATGAATATATGAATCCTGCCGCTTCGGAAAGCACATGTGCTCTTCTTGCGAAATCGTCATAACCACTGATAGCAGCATTTAAATAGTGAATAGCTGACCCTGCTGCAACTAGTTCGAGTTCTTCTTCAAGCTCAGTAATAGCAACATCTCTTGTTTCTAAATCACCATTTGAAATTGCAGCTCTACCTTTAAGGAAAGCATCCATAATTTTTTGGTTGGAACCCAACAATTCATTTCTCGATTTGCTATACGACCCCCAGAATGCAGTATTATCGGTATTCATCGGAAAATCTTTAGGTACACCGAAATAGCCAAATGCTTCATCCCAATGATGCTCCATAGCGGTACCTTCACCGGGCTCTACAGTTGTGTTATCGACATTCATTTTAGCATCGCCGGTATAGACTTCACAAATCTGATAGTACATTAATGCCCCCATTAATCCTTTCTCAAACAATTGCGCCAATTCTACACCATTCGCGTCTAAGAGATAGCTATTTGCTTGGTCTAAAGTGCTTGCAACTCCCGCTCTACCCTCAGCTGCCGCAGAATCACTTTTGCTCGCTTCTGCCAGATTGTTAAGTAGAGCAACAAAGGTTTGCTGAACGGATTCGAAGGTCTTATTCTTCATTTGCTTTGATTCATCGTAAGTCCCGGACCACATAGCATTTGCGGCATCATTAGCGTACATAGCATTCAATCTGGTTTTATCCAGTTCTGTTCCGGCTGCCCCTGTTTTCATTAGAGCTTTAAGCTCTAAAAACTGTGAAAGGCGTTGAATTTGCCCATCATAGCTAACATTTTCGAAGTTGTATGTTTCCGGAATATCATAATTATCAGGCTCAATAGGATCTTCGCTGCACGACTGAAGAAGAAATGCAGCTGATATTACAAAAAACAAAGCGTAAGTTCTCAGTTTTATCATGGTTCTAAAATCTGCGGGCAAATATATTATTTTGAATTAATCTAAATAAAAATAGAGGAAAAATTAATGTATAAATAATATGCAAATATTGAGGTGATTCGAAGATGTAATATTACATGGTTTAGACCTATATTATTGATTGAAATCCGATAAATCCGTACATTCGCAGACATGAGATACTTGGTACTGTTAAGCTTTTTTATGACCTTCATTTCTGCCAAAAGTTCTAATTTAAACTTCGCAGATGATCCACATCAAACCCTTACTCTTGAAGATGGGTATAATGAATTTAGCATTGCTTTTTTCTCCCCTCTTCAGAAAGAGGTGACTTATAAATGGAAATTAGTTGAAAATACTTTACAAGAAGAATGGGATTATTCGCTTTGCGATTTTGGGAATTGCTATTTTTCAATCCCTGATTCCGGCAAAATGGTAAGTATTACCAAAGAACAAGCTGAATTTGAGCACAAAGGTTATTTCAAGCTTACGATCAATGGAATGAATATAGGAGGTACAGGTACTCTCAAGCTATATGTTTATGATGGAGACGACATTGAATTTGGAGACACACTCAGTTTCACTGTGGTAAACAATGTTACTGCAAACCTTACTGATCTTGCGCTAGAAGGCGTGTCACTTTACCCTAATCCTGCAGAATCACAAGTTCAAATCAAAACAAAGGCCGGCGATCATATCACTTTTATTTCTAGTCTGGGTTTAGAAGTAGAACATATTGAAATCCACAATGGAAGCGCTGTACTAAACATCAGTGAATGGGAGTCCGGTATTTATTTTTATTACATCGAGACAAAAGAAGGACTTAAGTCAAAAGCATCAGTTCTAATTGTCCAGTAAATTTAAAGCGATCAAGAAGTTAGTTTTAATACTGTGCCTTGCCTTTGGTTATGAATCATTTGGGTTCACCGTTACAGATACACTCTACATCAACAGCGGCAAACTAAGTTTAGGTTTACAAGACAGTTTACAGCTCACTGTATTCGGCAGTTCCGAAAATTTTGACGGGCGAAATACCAAGTTCAAGCTCAATCCAAATGATATATTGGATCTAATTATTATCAACTTAGACCAGCATACACATAAAGCAGCAATTCAAGGCTTAAATGAAACCTGGGAGACTTTAAATACCGGAGACTCTGCACATTATATTTTAACTTTTCAGGATGAAGGAATATTTATTCTGGAAGACCTCTTGAATGATAAACTTTTTTCATACGCCGGTTTATCTACTACCATTGCTGTAAGTAAACGGTTCAGCAAGGATTTCCACTGGAATATCAAGGACATCAATTCTGAATGGTCAGAAGAAATTTCAAATAACGCTACAGCTGTTGCCGCCGCCGAATATGAGCCGGATTTCTTTCTGTTGAATGAATTGCGAAATCCGGGAATAGACCTAGACAGCACTGCTAAAGTAAGAGGCTCAGTTGGAGACACTTTGCATATTTACATCAGCAATACAGGCAATGCAATACATTCTATTCATCTGCACGGCTATCATGCTACATTGATTTATAGTTCCGGAAACCAAGTTAGATTAGGATGGGAAAAAGACACTTATGGTTTAGAGCCCGGTGAATCCATAATTTTAGAGATTGTTCCGGATAAAACCGGCGAATACCCTGTACACGACCATAACTTGGTAGCAGTTACAGGGGGTGGATACTACCCCAATGGAATTTTCACTACTATGGTGATAACAGAATGAGGATTTGGTTTCACATAGCAATTATTCTTTTACCATTTGCGGTGATGGCTCAAAGTACAGAGCTACTCATAGCAAGGAACAAAGGGGAGAAAGTTCTGGCTGATAGTCAGGTAATCCGTACCATGGGTTTTGCAAGAACCTTGACTGAAAATCCGGGTGTTCCGGGTCCAACCCTCGTTTTTGAAGAAGGTGACTCGGCTGTTATAGATCTGTGGAATGTATCTCAAGGTGCTCCTCATACAATCCATTTACATGGATTAGATGTAAATCAAGAAAATGACGGAGTTCCTCATCTTTCATTTTCAGTACATCATATGGATCATGGTTACTACAGGTTTAAAGTGCCCCACCCCGGTACATATTTATACCATTGCCATGTTGTCTCCACACTTCACGTACAAGGAGGAATGTATGGAGTTTTGATTGTGTATCCGAAGGGAAGTCGCAACCTCACCTGGGAAAACGGCTATAGATATGAAAGAGACTATTCCATACTTACATCAGAAATAGATCCCATATGGCATAGCGATTCAGTTATGATACTCAGTCATGATTCTGCACATCAAAGGGTAAAAATCCCAAAATATCGTCCTACCCATTTTCTCATCAATGGCTATAGCGATCATCAAATTGATCAAGAATTAGGCCTCTATGAAATAAAAAAGGACTCTAATACCTTTTTTAGATTCTCAAATGTTGGGTTTACAGGGAATACGGTGTATTTCCCGAAAAATATGGATATTCAAATAGTAAGTTCAGACGGTCGACCACTTCCTGTTGCACTTCATCAAGACAGTATAAATATCTATCCCGGTGAACGCTACGGCGTAATCGTAAAGTCAAATGAATTAAGCCAAGATAGCATTGTTATTCACTACTTCGACCTCAATAATTTGAAGCTGTTAAATAAGCAAAGAGTTATGGTGCAAACTAGGGCAGTTTCTGCATTAGAAACAATAGACAACATTGCAATCCTTGTATATCCTAATCCTAACAATGGTTTAATTAGAATTCAATCTACCTATAGCGGAAAAGCAGATCTATTGCTTTATACTATTCAAGGAATTGAAGTTGATTCAGAAACGATCCATGTTAATGGAGCATTCGAATGGAAGCTACAAGAAGGAATTCCGCCCGGAACTTATATTTTAGAGTTTCGTACTTCTAAGGGATTAATAAGAAAGACCGTACAGAAGTATTAACGAGGATCAACTCGATTTACTTTGCTTTCTTTGGCATTCACAAACCAAAGTTTGCCGCTGGGTGATAGCGTAATTCCGCAAATCCCTTCATCGCCGGTATCTATTCTCGCAAGTTCTTCTCTTGTTTCTACATTGTAGGCAACAATCTCTCCGGTATTATAGTCCGAAACGAATAGTCTGTTATCCCTGATCGCGATTCCAGAGGGTTTATCTAAATTAACCTCAGTAAATATCTCCCATTCAACTCCGGTAATTTCCCAATGTTGAGCCAAAGGCTCATTAATCAATGGTAAATCTTGAAGTTTAGTTCCGGATTGAATATTAACACGGATCACTCTACTGTTGTGCGGGTCTGCTATATAGAGCCATTTTTTATTGGCATCTAGCACCATATGTCCTGGAATTTCAGGCTCTCTAATCAATTCAATTTCTGTATATCTATGTACTCTTGCATCGCCGTGATAATCATTTCCCGGTCCGTGATCATCAACAAAGTCATATCGAACCAGATGTTCATGATACCCGTCGTTCACCCAAAAAATATGCTCTTCTTCACTTGCAATCCCCATACCAAATGGTGTTGAATGAACCATGTCTAAATGACTTCCATTTCCACCTGATGGTTGTGCATATACTTGGGGATGAGAAGACCATAGAGTTGGTCCGGTAAATGTTCCTCCTTGGTGATTTGCATCCTGCACATTGTGTGCGCTTGCCCAGTTTCCATTATTAGAGAATGCCATAGATGATGGCAAAGACATGAAATGCCAAGCATTTCCATCTCTTCTCCAAGAACTTGTTTGGTTTTGCTTGCCCGGATTGTATATGGTAACTGTGCTTCCACCAGTATTCTCAATATCCTTATTTATCACCCACAACTCATTAGTTTCTGTAGGATGAAACTCCAAATCTTGAGGAGTGCTTATTGTATTGAAGATATTAGCGTGGGTAGTTATCGATGGTGGGGTTTTTCCGTATTCTGCTGCAATAGCCGGACTGTAAAACTCAGGAACTGTGTTTACAGTCTCTTCGGGTTCATCTTCTTCCTTCTTACAGGCATTTAAAACAAAGACAATTAGTAGCAGTGGAAATAATTTTTGTATCGACATAATGATTTCGCAAGTTTAGGGTAAAAACATGTCTAGACACAAAAAAGTTTGTCAAAGTTCGGTATTGGTTCACAAACGGAGAATGAAAGTGACGCTTTTTTGTCGTCATTTTCATTTTACGGCTAAATTCTTTATATTGAAACCATGATATTAGGCACACCAGGGGTTTCTCTAAACTTAGGTATTCCAATGTGGCTGCAACTCACAATTGCTGCAGGCCTAGTCCTGCTTTATATTGCTGCTAAGAAATTCTATCACTGGTACAAGCACCGCAATGATGAGCCGGAGGATTTAGAGGTACTCCATGACCAAGAATGATTGTAATTGTTTGGGACAATTCGTTTTCAGGTTTGAAGCACATTCTTTTACCTTTGAACTGTGATCATCAGAACTCCACGTTATTTATTATTGGTTTGTGTTGCCTCCGCCATATTCGGATTAACATGTGCAAATAAGCGCTCGCTGAAAAGGACGAATGCAGCCTACTTCACCCTAGAACAGTTTGGTGGCGAAGCCTGGTATCTGCCCATGGATGGTAGACTACAAGAAGATGAACAATATCCATTAATATCATATACTCCTTACTCTATTAATCCGGGAATACTGAAAGGAACAAAACTCAAAGGTGAAAATTACACACTTATCACTGCTTTAAGCGATAAGAAAGTATTTGATGATGATATTGTAGGGAAGTCTTTTTGCGGATTGTTTGTCCATCAAAATCCGGCATCAAGCTCTCCTGAAGCAGTGGATGCCTATTATCCTCAAGAAGTTGGAAGTAGATACTCGAAAGTGGTGTATCGATTAAACCCTCAGCAAGTCATTGTAGATTTTGAATACAATGGTGGCAACCGTAATCAGATCCAATCGATTGACAGCGGTAAAGGCTATTTCTTCCACGATAATTCTAAAGCTTGGGAGGCTTTAAGACTCGCCTTCACAGAACTTCCTCATATAAAAAACGAAATTAGACTGGCCTCATTCGAGATAAATGATTGTGTTCAGAAAGTCTATGTGATTCCTCAATACAGAACTTGGGAATTTGATGAAAGAGATTGCAAGATATGGAGCGGTACTGCCGAAATTCCACGCCTTAAAATTGGGTATGAGGATTATTACCGACATGAAAAAGAAAATGGAGTTACTATATTAAATCAAGATAGAGCACTTTTTAGTTTACCCGGTAGGCAAAAAGACCATAATCTAATTGTTCACGCTAAGATATATCCCCCACATCGAACGATAAAAGAGTCGAGCACCTTCATGAGAACAGTTTTTACCGGAAGAAAAGCAGGAGGAATTACGGCATTAGTAGGATCAACACAGTTAGATGAAGAGCGATTCATAAAAGTAGGAACCGGACTCAGTGATGAAACCTTTATTACATTCAACTTCAGTCAGATTAGTGCCGGAGGTAAATCTTCAGGTGCTAAAATGGGAGTTTTAGAAGATATTGAGGATTACGGTTATGTGCTTTGTAAAAATTACGAACAGCGTGGACCATTCTTTACCTCCATGAATGGAGATGGTGGACATTTTCTGGTTGTGGAAGATGCAGATTTATACTTCCATCCACAGAAAGAAATTAATCCTCCGAGCCAAATGCTCGAGATAAAACTAGTTCAAGGAAGTGGTGCATATGACGGTTTCCCGGAAAACATTAAGAAAAGAAAAAGTAACTACCTTCCATATACTTTCGAGGTAACAGACCAAAATAACCTGAATAAAATCAAAAGTTTAGGAGGGTCAAACAGGACCAACCTCATAACCATAGAAGGAGAATCAAACAATCTCAGTTTTTTAATGAATACTCAGGGAATTAGAGCGGACAACCCCGGCGAATTCACGGGGTACTGGGACTTTTGCTATTCTACAGATCACAAGGATAATTACTGGGGATTTGATGGGATTAACTCCTACTACCCCGGTAGAACTTCATCTAAAATGATGCTGGTTGAAGAGATACCTGTCAGCGGAAAGAAGTATTTAATTTCAAGAGAATATCTTGTTAAGGAGTCGTATGAAGAGTTAGGTAATGAGTCAAATGCAAAAATCGGAACTGTAAACAGAAATGGTAAAACAGCGAGTCGCGATCCCCAGAAAGGTAAAATGTATAGCAATGTTGTAAGAACTGCTATTTGTTGGACCACGGTATTAAATAAATATGCCAATGATATTAAGTCGAGTGAAATCCCAGAAAATGCCAAGCCTCTAGCATTGCAGCCCGGAGATAAATTTAAGATTCCGTCTTACCCCGGTAGCAAACATGATCCAAACAAGATATATACTGTCCTGATTAAGGAAAGAGGAATTTTCCCGATGTTTCCAGCAGAGTTTGTAGGAATTAGAGATCGTAAGAATTGGCAATATAATTTTTCAAATGCTCAATCCTATAGATACTTCTGGTGCGAGCTCGACCAAGACTTGCCAAGCGATGTAGGCTTAACCTTCGAAATTGAAATGGTGAAAAGCACTTCAGAAATATTACTTGATGGTAAACCAAGGAATGCTTGGCAAACATATAAAGGAGTTTCGCGGATTGGCCCGGATCATAGAGGTAAGCCAAATCAAAAACAAGGTAAAGGCAGATTTTACACTCAAGATCTTCCTTTCGACTCGGAAGCCTTTTCAGAAGGTGAACCTTTAGGTCACCTTTGTTATTCTCAAGTAGAACTCACAGAATGGTATAAAAATGTGCATTGGAACAATGGCTTTTACAGGCAGAATTCAAATGGAGGTCGAGGGTATAAGAAATACCCTATAAAAAATCAAAAAGGTAAAACAATTAAAACGGAACCAATCGCTAGATATAGCCACGGAAAGACTTTTATTAATTGTACTGGAGGACCGATGGGCCAGTATAGTAATGGCTTGAACGATTTTGAAATGATTCATCAAATATTGTACTCGGAAAAAGGTCAGACTGAAATACCTTATAAAATGAGACTTTATAATAGTCCGGATGTTAGAACTGACGGCATGAGTAGTCCTGATTTTTATCTGGAAGTTTACGACAGCTCTGAAGGTGCACCCGACATGCCAGAAGCATGCAGAAGACTTTTGAATAGCCTTCCCGGAGTGAATTAATTTGAACCCAATTTATAAATTATTAATGAAGAAAAAGCTTCTTTTTTAGCGGGATTCTCATTTTTTTGTATGTACCAAAACCAATTAAATCATGGAAGAAAAAAACATTTTTCAGTATTATGTTGAAGCGATCACCAAGAATTACGGGAACTTCAACGGAAGAGCGAGAAGAAAAGAATATTGGGGATTTGTCCTCATAAATTTACTTGTATCATGGGGACTAGCACTAGGCCTGGGAGCAGTTTCTCCTGAATTATCTATTGTAAGCACAATTTATAGTTTGGCAGTTTTAATCCCATCTTTAGCCTTGGCAGTGCGAAGAATGCATGACGTAGGAAAAAGTGGATGGTTTATTCTTATCCCAATCTACAATCTAATTCTTGCACTTACTGCGGGAGACGTTGGAGCCAATGAATATGGTCCAGATCCAAAGAACCCTGAAATGGGCTTAGAAGTAGATCAAATCGGAACCGAATAAAATCTATTCTTCAACTACTACATCTGTTGGGTGTAGTAGTTGAAGTCTTTTAGTACAGTTGAGACAAATCTTCGCTCATCAATATCACATTTCACTCCCATAACTGATTCCAGCTTATCTACCAATTGATGCATCAGTTTCTGGTTTTTCATTTTCACCGCAGTCCTATACGCTTCTTTAATAATTCTCGCATCATTATCTGAAAGTTTTAGAACTTGAGGATATTGAGGTTGATAGTCTTCTTTTAGCTCCTCCAAAATCGTAATATCAATATTCTTCACCTGCTTCGCCTTTACCACAGTTGTTCCTGCTACCAAATCTCCTAGCCTCTGCCCTTTCTTACTTCTCGAGATCACAATGAGCGCAACGAGTCCTGTAAGCACTTGTGCAAAAGCAAACACATAATTGCTATCAATTAAAATGACAAGCACTATCACGATATAAATATCTACAATCCTAAAAATCCACCGAATAAAGAAATCGACAAAGCTCGGCTGAAAGCCATCGATTTTCACCACTTTTATTTTAGTTAAATACTTTCCTAAGGTATAACCGCCACTCACAGTTTCACTAATTAAAGTGTAAAACATAACGGGAATCATAATTAAAGAATACCAGCCCCATAATATCCTGCCTCTATCTTCATCAAAAGCTTCGCCTAAACTTAGATCGAATGTTGACAGAATTTGGACAACAAGAAACAGGTATAATGAAATGGCTATTATATCGAGTATATATGCCAGTATCCGATTACCTAAAGTGTTGACAGACAGGTTTAATTTTGTATTAAACTTTGTATTTACAGCTAATTTTAACATAAATTAGAGCCCTTAATTTCCTGTGAGAGAGGCCTCATTCATAAAACAAAATAAAGAGAATTGGTTAGAGTTTGAAAAATATCTTTATCACGATCACAAAGTGAGCGCGGAAAGATTAAGTGAATTGTTCGTTCAATTGAACAATGATTTGGCTTATACTCAAACTTTTTACCCTAAGAGCAGAGTTAATGATTATCTCAATGCTCTTACTTCGAATGCTTATCTCAAAGTTGTTAAGCCAAAAACAGCTTACGGTTCAGTTTTAGATTTCTGGAAACACGATGTACCAAAAATCACCTATAAGTATCGTAAGTATATCTACTTTACCTTCATTTTATTCTTTTTAATGTTTGGTATTGGGATGATTTCATCCCTGTATGAAGATGGATTTATTCGTTCCATCTTAGGCGATCGCTATGTAAATCTTACAGAAGAAAACATAGCTCACGGCGACCCTGCTGCAATCTATACCAACCAAACCGGTTTAGGAGATATTGGATCTTTCCTGGGAATCACAATAAATAATATCAAGGTTGGTCTATTGATGTATATCATGGGAATTACTTTGGGCATAGGCACAATTAAGGTACTTTTTTCCAATTGCATTATGCTGGGTTCTTTTCTTACCATGTTTTATAAATACGATGTGCTTGCAGAATCTATGAGAGCAATTTGGATTCACGGTGCCATGGAAATCTTTGGAATGGTAATAGAAGCATCCGCAGGACTATTACTCGGTATAGGATGGTTATTTCCGGGTTCACTCACCAGAAAGCAAGCTTTTATGAGCAAAGGGAAGGAATCTCTTATGATAGTTATTAGTACCATACCTTTCACTATTGCAGCGGGTTTAATGGAAGGCTTTGTTACCCAGCTGTACAATGACATGCCATTATGGTTAGCGCTTACTATTATTTTTGGAACCCTAGCGGTTATCAGCTATTACTACCTCGTATACCCAATACGTTATAATAACAGACAAAATTTGACCTTTGAAGCTGCTTTTGCTGAATAAATACTGAATGAAAATTAAGAATCTTCTATTGCCCCTTTTGCTACTTTTAAACTCTGCATTGTTTGCACAATTAGAGTACGAAGAAGTTGAAGAAGCTTACATAGAAGACGAATATTTCGAAGGACATAATCCCAATCTTTATTTCGACTCAGAACAAGAGTATCACAATTGGAATTTTGAATACGACGATTCTTATACCGATAGATATGATAGTGAGGCTTTCAAATATGAGGAGCCGGAAGAAAAGGAACAGGAGGTTCCGCAGTTGGAAAACAAGATTGAAGTTGGTTTCAATGCTGTTGGGTTGATCATGAAAATCTTATTGATTGCTGCTATTATTTTAGTCTTATATCTTGTAGTGAAAGCTTTAATGGATTTTAGGATTAATCGCAATAAGAAGATTGCAGATGGTCCGGTTTATACCACTCAGGAACAAGACATGGACGATTTAGAAGATCTCGAAACATCTGATCTTCACGCTTTAATAGATCGCGCTAAGAGCAACAATGATTACGCATTGGCAGTTAGATACTATTTCCTATTGTATTTGCAGGGATTACAAGAGTTAAATTTTATTACTTACCACAGAGATAAAACCAATTACGACTATCTCCTTGAAATTGATGATGAAGCGAGAAACCTCCAGTTCATCAAGGTTTCGCAAGTCTTTGAATATATCTGGTACGGTAAAAAACCGATAGATGAATCCAGTTTTCTCGGAATTGAGCTTCTGTTTAAAGAACAGATTTCTAAAGTGAAATGAAAGTGAAACTTCAACATATCGCTTTCACCTTGTTGCTTATAACTTCGGCTGCTTGCGGCAAACGGTCAACAGACTGGTTTAGGTATTATGAGTCTCAATACAAATCGCCATACGGCACCTATATTTTAGTTGAAGAACTGGAACATCAATTTCCCTACTCATACGTAGATAAGATTACAGGAAAATTGAATGAGAGCATGCAAGATTATCTGTACAATGATAATACTGCTTATCTCTACATTAATAGCACCATTTACCACGACAGCAGCGAGATACAACAACTATTACAGTTTGCAGACCAGGGTAATTCAGTATTCATAAGCTCTACTAATTTCAACCAACCTGTTTTAGCCTCATTTGGCATTGAAATATCAAATTACGCCGGCAGCAAGCATCAATTAAGTCTGGAAACACCGGATGGGATCAAAAGCTGTGAAATCGAAACAAGATCCGGTAGTTTTCATTTCTTTTCTAAAGTCACAGAAAATTCGAGAATTTTAGAACGCTTAGGTTCACCCGACAGCAAATTGCCGGTACTTATTACTATTCCCAGAAGAAATGGAGGGCGATTATATTTTCATTCCGAACCCATCTTGTTTACCAACTACCACCTATTAAACAAAGAGGTAGGACCTTTTGCCTTCGAAACGATTTCGGTCTTAAAGCATACTGAGAACTTTCTATGGGATAATTATCACACCAGAAGAAGATACACACAGGCCGACTCAAACGGTGAAAATGAAGGTATGTTGAGGTTTATTCTACGAAATCCTTCATTGGCCAACGCATTGTACATTTTTGCATTAATTGTGGTCTTATTTCTGACATTCAATTACAAACGAATTATTAGACCACTGCCAATTTTTAAAAAACCCGAGAATAATTCATTGGAATTCATGAAAATGGTAGCGCGTCTATTTATGTATCAGGATAATCATATTGACCTGGCGCGTAGCAGGATTAATTTCGTACTAGACCAAATTAAAAATAAGTACCATCTAGACACTTCGGTAACCGATGAACAATTTCAATTCAAACTTGCACAAAAATCAGGTTTGAAGCCTCCTGAACTGGAAAACCTGGTTTGGCAAATTAATACAATAAGGCAACTCGGAACACTTAACAAAAACGATTTTATTGCCTTCAATTCTCAACTTGAAAAAAATATTAAAAAATTAGATTTATATCATGGACGAATCACAACTTGAACCTGAAAAAACACCAATTGAGCCTTCATTTGAAGCCAGTTTGGACCTGGGAAGAATCTTTAAATCGATTAGCCAGGTAAGAAAAGAACTTAATAAAGTGATTGTTGGTCAGAACGATTTAATTGAGTTTCTGATTATTGGAATATTAGCAGATGGACATTGCCTCATAGAGGGAGTTCCTGGTATTGCTAAAACACTCTCGGCTAAGCTGTTGGCAAGAACCTTAAGTGTAGATTTCAGCAGAATACAATTCACCCCTGACTTGATGCCTTCAGATATTTTGGGTACCTCTATTTTTAACCAGAAGACGACCAATTTTGAGTTTAAACACGGTCCTATCTTTTCTAATATTATTTTAATTGATGAGATTAACCGTGCACCTGCAAAAACTCAGGCTGCCCTATTTGAAGTAATGGCTGAGAAGCAAATAACAATAGATGGGAACACGTATACCATGGCTAACCCTTTCATTGTATTTGCAACACAGAACCCAATAGAGCAAGAAGGTACTTACAGATTGCCCGAAGCCCAGCTTGATCGTTTCTTATTTAAGATAAACCTAGACTATCCCGATTTAGAAGATGAGATTAAGATCATAGAAAAGCATAACAGCAGAAAAGGAAGCTCTGAACTCGCTGAAATAAATGCCGTGCTCAATGCAAAAGATATTCAGGAAATGCAACAGATCTGCAAACAGATTACTGTTGAAAAATCCATTGTAGAATATATCGCTAAGATTGTATATCAAACCAGAGTCCATCCTGCACTTTATTTAGGATCATCACCTCGTGCTTCAATCGCTATTCTTTCTGCATCAAAAGCTAAGGCTGCAATTAGTGGAAGAGATTTCGTAATACCGGAAGATGTAAAATACGTAGCTTCTGTATGTATGAGACACCGAGTAACTGTTTCTCCGGAGAAAGAAATGGAAGGTCTCACAGCAGACTATATCATAAAAGAAATGATTGAAAGTGTAGAGGTACCACGATAAACCGGATGAAGAAGTGGTGGAATAGCATATTTCTAGGCAATTTGTTTTTCATATTGCTTGCTGTTAGTGCAATACTTTTTGTAATTGGACATTTCTTCCCTTTCTATCAAACTGCAGCATCCTCCCTACTCTTGCTCACGCTTCTTTTTACCATTCTTGATGCCATTATGCTCTATTATAAGAAGGCCATATTCGCAAAGAGACAAATAGCGCCGGTTTTATCCAACGGAGATTCGAATAGCTGTACTTTGCAAGTGAGTAGCTCCTATTCATTTAAAACGTACGCTACAATTTATGATGAGATTCCATATCAATTTAACCTGAGAGAGTTAAAATTTGATATCAGCCTTAATTCTCTCAAAACCAGAACTTTAGAATACGAGATACTACCTAGTGTTAGAGGTGAATACCAATATGGAAATATTATAGTTTCTGTAAAGTCGCCTTTGCGTTTAGTAAATAGAAGATACGAGATTGAAGCTGTAGAAACCGTAGCAGTGTATCCTTCTTTTGTTAATCTTCAGCGCTATAATTTGCAAAATTTCAGGATGTTCACTTCAGAATATGGAATACAGAAAACCAGAAGAATTGGTCACTCAACTGAATTTGAACAAATTAAGGACTATGTAAAAGGAGATGATATAAGACATATTAACTGGAAGGCCAGTGCTAAGAAAAATCAGTTGATGGTAAATCAGTACACCGATGAAAAAGCGAAGCAAATTTTCTCAGTGATTGATACCGGAAGAGCAATGGAAATGCCTTTCAATGGTTTGAGCCTCCTCGATCATGCGATCAATGCATCTTTGGCATTGAGTCAGGTCATTGTGAAAAATCAGGATAGAGCCGGACTGGTATATTTCAATAAGAAAGTAGAAAAAGTACTACCCGCAGACCGCTCTCTTTCTCAAGTACCGCGAATCCTTAATCTCTTGTACAACATCAAAACTGAATTCTTTGAAAGCAATTTTGAGAAATTATATGCTGAGATTAAGTTTAAAATTAATCACCGTAGCCTCATTCTATTATTTACCAATTTTGAGGATATGAATTCCTTGCACCGACAAATGCCCTATTTAAAAGGTATAGCAAAGAATAATGTACTGCTCTTGATCTTCTTTAAAAACAGTGAAATTGAGTCGGTAATTACTGAAACAGTAGAAAGCACGCACGACTATTATTACAAAGCGGTTTCAGAAAAGCTGGCTTATCAAAAACGTCTTATGGTGAAAGAATTAAACCGCCATGGAATTCAGACTTTGCTTACGAGTCCCGAGCATTTAACCAGCGATACAATCAATAAATACCTGGAGATAAAAGCAAAAGCTATTATATAAAAAGGTCCCCTACTCTCGCAGAGGACCTCAACACTTACTAAACGTTTATACTTAAAGTTTTATCACTTTTCGATTTATACTTAAGGCTTCACCGTTTATTACCACGGTGTAAACACCTGCAGTTAAACCGTTAAAATCTAAGTTATCAGATCCCACTACTTGTTGTAGTATCACTCTTTCTCCAAGAGCATTATAAACTTCAACAGTAACTTCTTGATTGTAATTTCCAAGGTCGATGGTCAATTCCTGATTCACCGGATTAGGATAAACTCCACCTTGATATGCTTCTAAGCTAGGCTGTATACTCAAGGTTGCCGGTGCTGTTGGACAATCTGTAGTATTATCAATTTGTCCTCTGATTGCACCATTTGGATAATCATCGGTATGCACATTGATATATGCATTTCCTTCTTTAATTACACGAATTACTCCTGTATCAAATGCAGATGAATCGTCGTAAGCAAAGTAATTGCTTCCTGAAAGGTTAAGTGCAAATAGTACATTTCCGTTGGTACCTGCAGCTCCTTCGTGGATATGAGCAGCGTTCACTTCTTCACCAAAATTTGTACTTACCATCATAGTGTGCATGAAAGAACGATCTTTATCAATACTCAAGATCGCTGAGCCATATCCCGTAGAATTGCTCATTGGCATCTCTTGATTTCCGCAAAGATCAAAGGCATAACCGTCTCTGGCCATTCTGTATACCTGACCTCTAATCTCACCTGAAAGGAAAGCTAAACTGTGTGTATTTACGTAAATATCGCCTGAATTTAATGAGCTAATGAGTGAAGTAGAAATGTCTGCTTCCAGAATAACTCCGGCAGTAACATTGTCCATGATACCTGCTGAAAGATTCACAGCAACACCTCCGGCAACTCCTAGTTCACCATTGTGAAGGTGAATTGCAGTAATAACATCACTCAAACCTGAAGTTTGAACCCAATATTGCATGCTGTCCATGGTGAAATTCAATTCAAAAAGAGCGAGTCCCATAGCAGGGCTGCTGCTGTAAGGAACTGCCTGTGCTCCATTCATCCAAGACTCATATACATAACCATCAGCCATGTTTAGTTGTCCTCTAATTTCACCGTCTGCATTAGCAGAAGTATGAACATTCAAGTAGATTTCACCATTCATCAATTCAGTCATGAAAGATGATGGATCTACAGAACCCATAATCGTGTTTCCATCTACCATAGTGGTAAGGTTTGAAACTACAGAACCATTCATTCCTTCTGCCGCTGCATGAAGGTGTGCTCCGGTTACCGGACCACTTAATTCATCAAATACCACCTTAAAACGAAGTTCTGTATTGTTATTTGTTAAGTAGAAATGTGCTAGTCCTGAAGCATCTGTAGTAACTGCAGGTACTTCATTCCCACCATTTAGGTCTACTAAGAATGAAGTTTCAGTTTCAAGCATCAATTGAGCTCTGATTTCGCCGTTTGGAAAGTCTTCTGAGTGAATGTTAATGTAGTACATTCCTTGAGCTAACTTGTCCATCTCAAGCTCGGTAAGTTCTGCATTTACTTGATTACTGTTTAAGTATTGCATTAAATCTACAACTACAGAACCATTCGTTCCGGCTGCCCCTTCGTGAATATGAATTCCGGTAAGATCTGAACTTAAATTATCAAAAGTTAAGTTTAAATTCACTTTACTGAAGTCTGAAGCTACAATTAATCCTGCAACACCTGTTGCATTTGTATTTACCGAAGGTACTTCGTTCGAGCCGCTTAATCTAGCGGTGTAGAGTAGTCCTCCTTCAAACATTGGATCCATAGGAAGCATGCCATTGTTTATATCTTCAAACTCGGCAATTGCGAGTCCTCGGTCTGCCTGACCTCTGATTTCTCCATTTGCATAAGCATCTGTGTGGATGTTAATGTAAATTGCTTCATTTCTGAAAAGCACTGAACTGGCTGTGGTAAAAGCAGTTGAACTACTTCCGGTCCAATAACCAAAGGCAGCATCGTAATTATTCATCATCTCAAAAGAATTGCTAAGATTAAAAACAACATTTCCGTTCATTCCGGCAACGGCATTATGAAAATGAGCTCCGGTAATCGGTCCTGAAAGTTGATCTACCACAATCATATAATGTGCATTGCTTTGATCTCTATCTATAGATACAATTCCAACACCATATCCATTAGTAATGGTGGATGGAACTTCTTGTAAGCCTGTAAGGTTAAAAGTATAGCCTTCTCTTGCAGTTCTGTAAATCTGACCTCTGGTTTCTCCATTTGGGTTCAAAGTGGTATGTACGTTAATGTAGATAGCACCGCCCAACATAGCTTCAACTAAATCATGGGTAATATCAGAACCAGTAGCCATTCCTTCAATCCAATTACCATTGATTCCGGATGAAAGATCAAGTACAACATTTCCGCTCATTCCAATAACTGCTTCGTGTAAATGCGCTCCGGTAATTGAACCGCTAAGTTCAGTAGCTAAGAATGAATACCATAATGTATCCATTGTAGGGTTAAGAGCAATATGACCTGTACCAATAGCATCGCTGCCAATTACGGTGGTGGTCTCCTGATCTGTAGTTAGTCTAGAATCAAATGCGATTCCGGCAGTCTTATACACTTGACCCCGAATTTCTCCATTTGGATTGTCAGATGTATGAACGTTGATATAAATATTTCCGCTCATTATATCTGCCAATAAAGTTGGATAAGATGAAATAGAAATAGAACCATTCAATGTGGTTCCATCAATTCCTGAACTTAAATCTAAGGCTACTGTTCCGGCTTGTCCTAGCATTCCATTGTGAAAATGGGCAGCAGTAATATCACCGCTCAAACCATCCGTAACTACATAATAGTTTAGGGTTTGTTTATCTATGCTGACGTCAAAAATGGCAGCACCACTGGCATTATTTGTAACAGGGTGATTTTGTTGCATCGTATCAAGGCTAGAGTAAAAAGAATAATCGGTCTCTAATTTCAACTGACCTCTAATTTCTCCGCCGGGGTTGTCGTCCGTATGCACGTTTACATAAAATTGCTCGCTTAATAAACCAGCAATAAAGTCCTCATCCACATCTGAAGACGGGATTGAACCAATAATTTGAGTCCCTCTAACATTGTTACTGAGGTTAATTAATACTCCTCCGTTAGTTCCGGCCATTCCATCGTGAATATGAATTCCGGTAATAGGTCCTGATAAATTATTCACCACAATATTGTAGTAAACACTATCAAAATGCTCAGAGATGGTGAAACTTGCGAGTCCAACGGCATCCGTTGTAACTGCAGGAACCTCCTGATCTCCTGTTAATTTGGCTGTCACCAGTAGTTCTCCACCCAGATGACCGGCCATTGAACTTAATGAAAATACTCCCGTCAGGAGCATCGATAAGGCTAGTCTGTAAATTGTTTTCATGATGTGTTTTTTTCTGTTCTACTATCTATTACGAGAAAAAACACGACCTGGATTTCATACTTTGAAAAAAATAAAAAAAGGAGCTTCGTTAATTTCGTACTATTTATTGATTAGAGTCGCAATTTCTAACCTTATCACTTGTCACTAATAGTGTGGTATAGGATTTACCAAAATATTGAAACCTATATCCTTAGTTTGATTCATTCACAAGCCGAGGTTTATTTTATATTTGACTCAGCCCATATGGGATTAGAACATATTCTGAATAATGCTTACGATTCTCATTATAGTATGTTTAGCCGCAGTAATTGTTGCCATAAAAGGTATTTACATGGTACCAAAAAAGATAAGGAGCGAAAAAGGCAGTGGGAGGAGTTTAAGAAGAAATACCCCGGGTCAGAAGATTAATCTTCTGAAATAATCAATTCAAAAACCTGCCTGCCGGCAGGCAGGTCCCAAGCACCAAGAAAGTTCCAAATTTCAATTCCCAATTTTCAAAGCTTGAATTGGTCATGCTTAAAAGCGGGCACAATCCTATATCAGGGTCTCTCGCAGAGGACCCTCGTATTTCGTAATTAATTCTTCTTCAGCTTCCGGTCTGCTTCATATCGTCCTCGATAAACCTTCAGGAGATCATACACTTCAAATCGGTCTTTCTCAAGATCGTCGAGGCAGACCTGTACCATATCGTCTTCTACATAATAGAAAAACCAAGAAGTCCTATGTTTTGTCGACCCTCGTAGTTCAGTATCTTCTCCTCTTATTTCATCCCATGAATGAAATCCTGATTCTTTAGTTTCGATACCTTTTGCGCTCAATGTAATTTGTGATTCTCTATTGGTATACTCCCGGTAATTTTTAACAATAAAATAGCCGACGAGGAGAGCACCTAATGCACCTAAGCCATATTTTGATTCAGTTAAGATGTAGATTGGTGCTGCCATAGAGGCGATGGATAAAATCAATTGAACCCCATTGGTTAGTTTATCATAATGGATATGCACTATTGGAGGTACTTCAAGATCATCCTCAAAATGATCTGGTATCTCAAATTTTGGGAGGATCCTCTCCCACTCTTCTCGATCACGAGGAGTCCAATCCGACCACTTACTCATGAAATGCTTATCCGAGTACATCATATTGTGTTTGATGGCTTGCTTCTTGAGTTCATGTACATTTCTAACCTCATTAAAGGCCCATATCTGCCAGCGAACCGCAGCTTTTCGCCAATGTAAAATTGGAATGATAAAGCCTAGTACAATGAGAATTACCATTAAAACAACAGATGGATATACGAAAACATGAATCAAGACTCCCGCCGCAATAAATGCCACCATGATTAACAATTCCGGTAGATGGATCATTTTCCAACCTCTGCTTATGGCATCTTCTACGGTGACTTCTCGCATGAAACAAAGAAAAATAATCTTATTAAATTTTGGTTGTTCAATCTATTGCTTGCACTTCAAATATTACTAAATGAAGGAAGGCTCGGGCTACAAAATCATCGAGAGCGAGAGTAAAAGAGCATATAAGGCATGATTCCGAGAGAGGTATTCTCAATAATCTCACACCTCCTTCTTCTGTTTTCCTCTAATTCTCATATTCAGCACCTCAACAACAAGTGAAAAGAAGACTGCAAAATAGATATAGCCCTTGGGCACATGATAATCAAATCCTTCGATGGATAACATAAAGCCAATGAGAATGAGGAATGATAGCGCCAGAATTTGGAGTGAAGGATTTTGCTCAATGAACTCACTAATTTTCCCGGCAAAAATCATCATTACTATAATTGAGATCACCACTGCAATGATCATAAGTACAATTTGGTCTGTGAGGCCGATCGCCGTAAGAATAGAGTCGAAACTAAAGATAATATCGAGTAAGACGATTTGAAGTATAGCAAACCTCGGCGTATTACTTGCGATTTTCTGTTTTTCCTCTTCTACCCCTTCTACTTTAGAGTAAATCTCAGAGGTACTTTTGGCGAGCAAAAACAATCCCCCCGCTATCAAGATTAAATCTCGAATACTGAAATCTATAGCGAATAGAACAAATAACGTAGACTTTGCCTGTATAATCCAAGTGATAGTCAAAAGCAATAATATCCTGATAATCAAAGCTAAAGACAAGCCAATGAGACGGACCCTTCTTCTTTTTTCAAGAGGCAGCTTATTTGAGACTACGGTTATGAAAATGATGTTGTCAACCCCTAGAACTATTTCTAAAAAGGTTAAGGTAAGAAGTGCGATCCAAGTTGCAGATTCGAGCCACATTTGCGGTTTCTATTTCAGGCGTAAAATTAAAAAAGTGATCGAGATAATTCTACAATAATTATTTGAGCATTGCAAACTTTTCGACACTAGAAAAAGGATTGGATTTGTTTGAATAGCATTAACAATCCACTGATGAGCATTAGGATGATGACCCACTTTCTGAAGGTAGTACTTTTCATTTTTGACAAGAAATTCTTCCCTATGATATTTCCAATGGTAGCTCCAACACCTAAAGCAATACCGCACACCCAGAGTTGATTGTTTAATAGTCCAAAAAAGGCATATGAACCGATCTGTGAAAGGCCCATGATGAAAGAGTTTGCGGTTTTAGTTGCGATCATATCTTCCTTGTCTAGGCCAAGGTTGAGATAAAATGGATTTAACACAGGTCCCAGTGCACCGATAATGGTACTCAGAATGGAAACTAAGAGCCCCAATGGAATGAAGTACCATAATTTCATTTCAAATGATTTCGCTTTTTTACCAAAGCGATATTGCCAAACTGTGCTAATCAGGAATAATGCAACTAATATCTGAAGCCACTCGATTTTAAAACTACTAAAGAGAAATGAACCGAGCCAAGCTCCTACCATTGCAGCGGGAGCGTAATACATGCAGACCTTCCAATTGACGTGTTTCCAAAAGATGATGAGTCGGGAGGGCCTACCGATGAGCGTCCCCAAGTTTAGTACCGGCGCAGTTCTAGAAACTCCTATGAGCCAATTCAGAACCGGCACTAAAATCATAGCTCCTCCTCCACCGGAAATGGTGGAAAGAACAAAAGCTAAAAGGCCTAATACCAAGAGTACCAGGGTAGTACTTAGGTTTATATCAGCTAACAAATATTCGAGCAACATTTGTTATGCGAAATAAGAATTTGTTACCTTATCTTGTTAGTGTAAATCCATTTTAGTATGTACTTATTTAGAATTTATCAGAAGTAGGATTGGAGAACAATCTACTGTCAGGGTCTCTCGCAGAGGACCTTGACGGAGTTTTGGAATCGGATAAGACGCTCTAATGATACTTACGACTTTATAATGAAATACGACTTACAATAAATACCTCGATAGTGGATCACTAATTTAAGAAATGATTTATTGTATATTGATCAGCTTCACTGACCGTAAATTCCCAGAATGAATAGAAACTTGATATAATCCGCTATTCAAATCAGAAAGGTCTAATCTTTTTTTATTGTTCGCTTCTATTAGGACTCTACCTTGCATATCTCGAAGAATTACAATGAAATTATTGACATCACATTCAATAAATAATTGCTCAGTGACCGGATTTGGGTATACCTTGAAGTCAATAGTTTCTTCCTCAGTAATTCCTAGAGTACAATCCAGACTAATTCTTCCTTCGGGAGACAAATGGTCTTCCACTACTTCATATTCCATTGCAATTGAATCCACGCAGGCAAAGGTTATATCCGTATAAAATAACGAAAAGTACTTGGCCATAGATCCGTTTTTCAGATTGAGGTATTTAAGATGTGTTAGTCCTTCAAGATAAATACTTTCCAGCGCAGGTAAATCTGATAAATCTACCTTATCCATATCCGAAATATCTGTTACTCGAATATAGCTCAGGCTATCTAAAGCAAGATTTGAAACATCTTCAAGCTTAAAACCCCCTCCACCTATTTTTAGACTGTCTAGGTTTGAAAACTGATGTAATTCATAGACCTCTGAAATCTTGTAAGTTTCACTTGGATAGATAACTAAACTCGTTACATTCAGCGCTTCCTCCAGTTGTATTTTTCCGTCATTATTCACATCAATCGCAGAATCTCCGAAGCCGTTACCGGTTATATCTACGGCTTTTTCATTAAGCAAGTATTGTTCTAATGCTTGATTTGAAAAGTTGAGGATTTGGGCCTCGCAAAAGTGATATAAAAAAAGTGCTATTAAAGTAAAGTATGTTTTCATAATTTAATCTATTTATGTCCTTTGTCAAAGTCGTTGCTTTAAATTTTGAGCAACTTAACCTCAAATAAGATGCAACTAAATTAGAGGTTTATTCAGCTGTATCTAACTGGTCTATAAGATTATGACTTGCTATACATACTTCTCAATTGAAATGACACTGATTTTAAAATGGAGACGCGTATTCCGGGTTTGAAAGCAATTCATCATCTGTAAGCGTCTTCAGAAATGCTACAATATCCTTTATATCATCATCGTCTAACATTAAGCCGGTATCCATGGTCATGGCCAAGGCCGGATCAAGAGTTTCTGAATCTACCAAACCATCGTTATAATGTTGAATAACTTCTTCCAAGGTCTGAAATCTACCATCGTGCATATAAGGAGGAGTCACCTCAATATTGCGAAGAGAAGTAACCTTAAATTTTGCTCGGTCTTTGGCATCTTGGGTCACATTTTCTCTTCCTTTATCAGCAACCACATTTCCATCAAGGCCATTATTCATGTATTCATTATTTGAGAAATTATCACCTGAATGGCAGTGCGCACAATCGGCACCTGATTCATCCGGAAAGAACGGATTATACTCCTGAAAAAATAATTGCCGACCTCTTTCCTCACTTTCTGTAAGAGTGTCGGTCCCTGCTAGGTATCGATCGTATTTGGAACCGTGTGAAACAATAGAGTTCATAAACTGCTCCATCGCTTTTGATATTCTTTCAGTAGTAATTTCATCGGTACCAAAGGCACGTATAAACTGATCTCTATACGATTGATCATCACTTAGCTTGGCAATAACACTTTCCAATGTTTCATCCATTTCCAATTCATCCTGAATCGGCATTAAAGATTGATCGCGCAATAGATGAGCACGTCCATCCCAAAAGAATTCATTGGAATTCCATGCCATATTAAAAACACTCATGGCTTGTCTTTTTCCTTCTAATCCACGAACTCCAATGGAAAATTTAGCAGTATCTGTAAAAGCGTGTTCTTGTCTATGACAACTGGCACAAGACATGCTGTTATCACTACTCAATTTTGTCTCATAAAACAACATCTTTCCAAGTTTTACCCCTTGAACAGTAAGGGGATTATCCTCGGCGATATCCGGTGTCGGGAAGACCCCAATATTTAAACTATATGGCGTATCGTCGTACACCACTTCTACGGGTGACTCCTGATCTTTACACCCTACCACAAATAGGGCTATGATCAGAAATATACTTCCAAATGCAATTATTTTCTTATTCATATCAATTACTTCTTATTCATAAAATCTTCATCTGTTAATGTCTTAAGAAAAGCCACTAGTGCCTTTTTTTCTTGTTCCGTAAGATTCAAAGGTTTGATTAAGCTACTTTTTGACGGATGTTCTTCACCTCCTTCATTGTAATGATTAATTACTTCTTCAAGATGGCTAATACTTCCATCATGCATATATGGTCCGGTTACTGCGACATTCCTTAAACTTGGCACTTTAAATCTTGCTCTATCTGTTGCATTCCCGGTAAAGCGTGCTCTACCGCTATCCGCGTAGACATTGTACAAACCATTATTCTCAAAAAGGTTATTGGTGAAATTAAAACCTCCATGACAAGAAGAACAATTCGTTTTCTCACTATAAAATAGTCGAAGTCCTTCCTCCTCTTGATCAGTATATACAGAGTAGTTTCGCTCATAAACATACCGGTCAAATCGACTGGAGTTTGTAACTAAACTGCGTTCAAAATTTGCGATTGCCCTCACTAAAACAAAAGCATCAAACTCTCGATTATAAGCCGCCTTGCTTAAAGCATCATATAGACTATCTGTGCTAAGTTGCTTCACAATATTCACAATATTGTGATTGAACTCATTGTGCTCTTGGATAGGTACCAAAATTTGCATTTCCAAGCTCGGCACTCCGCCTTCTCGAGTGAAATAGGGCAAGTACCCCACATTTCCTAAGCTAGGGCTATTTCTAGTTCCCAGAGCATCGTTTACCCCTTTACTTACGGTCAATCCGTCGGAAAATGCCAATTCACTTTTATGGCAGCTGCCACAACTTATTGAATTGTCAATAGATAAGCGAGTATCAAAAAACAAGAGTTTACCTAGTTCTTCACTCATTGCCGACTTTGGATTATCCTCAGGATAAACCATTTCCGGGAATTCCCCAATATCAGGAATAAAATGATCTAAGACTTTCCTAGGTCCGGGATCTTTAACACACGAACCTAATAAAGCTAAAATTGCATACGCTATGAGAGCAATGCGCTTCAAATTATTCTATAACGATTAGCTTAGTTCTTGAAATTACAGCTCCTCTATGTATCAATTCAATAAAGTATAATCCTGTTTGATCAATTTCAATACTAGTATTTGGTGCTACTGCTGCTAAGGTCTCTGAGCTGATCAATTCACCATTAGATGCATAAATATTATATGAATCAAACACGATAGCAGAACTTTTTGAACCAATTAAGAATTTGCCATCATGTGATGGATTTGGATATGCTGATACGTTTGAAAGTTTTTCAGTTCTTAAGCTTGCCAAATTATTACCGGCACCATCTAAAGAAGTGAAAACATAGTCGCGAAAATTTTTAAGTAAATCCGCAGCTTCGTCATAGTCACCATGAGTCACTACACTAGCGCTTACATCAATGCCTTCAATCGCTCTTGCATAATCAGCATTTAATTCGATAATTAAATCCCCATCAAGGTCTTGAGCATCGGTAGGAATTCTAATTTGATGATAGTTTTTATTACCTAAAGCATGGATTTGAAATGTAGTGTTAAGTGCATCACCTGCTTTTCCTTCCATAGCAACAAAGCGGTAACCGGCTGCCCATCCCCAATGCATACTTGGAGATTTAGGCGCTAAAGGATGAGTACTTGGCCATTTTGTTGGGTCATCGTTATTTTCTGGCGTATTAACCCCCACGCTGAACTGAATGGCTTCAACCGTTGTAATATCAAAATTGCCTAAATCTACCTCAGTGTTCTGACTTGCATTCACCAATGCATAAACACCTGATGCATCTGTAACAGTGCCTCCATCATGCACAATGCTCACCTTTGAAATGTAGTATTGGAGTCGGGTTACATTGAATTTTATACCGATATTATTTTGAGATTCGGTATTAAAAGCAAATGAATTCTGCCCCAGAAGGTGATTCAGTTTAAGCTTTACGTTAGTTTGCGCTGATACTGCGATACTTAAGATCGAGAACAACAAAATAGTAATTGATTTTTTCATGATTTTTATTGATGTTTTTATTCGTTTTTAAGTTCTAATGCCATACCGCATTTTGAGCAAGAGTCGCCTGCAACTCCTGTAATTTCAGGGTGCATTGGACATATATAGACTTCTTGATCTGATTTATAATTCGGATTTTCTTGGTAGTCCATTCCGCATACAGGGCATTGTCCGGGTGCATCACTACCACTACCTTCACAGTGCATTGGACAGATATATTGGGACGTGTATTCCTTTCCGGTTTTATCGCCATCTTCCTCTTGTTTACTTGAAAAGGTACAAGATGCTAAACCCACTATTAGTAC
>JAAEYY010000030.1:38328-38808 GCA_018223105.1 bacterium
ATGTAATAATGTACCGTGATAAGACGAAAAATTCTCTAAAGTAAAAAGCTCACAAGGCAAACACTCAAACAGAGCGCTTTCAACCGAAATGTTTTGAATCTTGTCTACAGATCGATTCTCGATCTTATTGATGGAAAGCAGAGAAAAATCATCGCAACAAGATTTGCGATTGATCCTAGGTGACGATGCTTGTGCGTTGGTTGCAACAGTTTCTTCAAATGAACTGCATTTTTCAGCTTTACTAAAAACACCAATGCTAACCACTTCTCCTTGGCAAACATGAAAGTCTACAAAGATGCCAATGGATGAAAGCATTATACTAAATGCCATTACCACGGCCGTAAACCTGAAAAGATATTTAAGCTTGTGACTCAAAATATACCTTTACAATTATACAATTTATTGTAAACTAACAGAGTCAAAATCTTTAACAATAATTTCAATTTTTCAATCTAGAGTATCAATAACCGCCCCACATTT
>JAAEYY010000046.1 GCA_018223105.1 bacterium
GGCTACCGGCTTTATCAAAACTTTCTTCAGTCACTTATTCCATGTCGTAAAGGAAACCATTTCCACCATCACTTCTTTAGGAACGCCGATTATTTACACCAATAAAGAAGGAAAAGACGTGTTGTTGAGCGGACCATATTTCGCTCCGCTTGATTTAATTGTAAACTCCAATTTCAGTTTGATAGATTGGGTGGATCGGGAATCGAAGAAATACCAGATCAAACCTGAGAACTTGATGGAGTGGATTATTTGTAACAACGGAGTAGCGGACATGCGTCCCAAAGCCGTGCTAAACACAGCAAAGACCTATAAAGAAGGATTATTGGATGATGTCAGAAGCTTCGAAAAAGGCGCTGATTTCAGAGAAGCTGTAAACACGCTAAAACAGAAAAACGGCAGAAACTTGAGAGAGAACTACCATTATAACAGCAGCGGTCTTTTAGCTTATACACAAAGAGTTACGGGCTTGTACGAGCAGTTGGAGAAATTCGACCTCAGCTTAGGAACGCTTAACGGTTGGAAAGCTCTATTCCCTGTCGACGCGAACAACAACCACCCTCTCATTCCAGGCTTGGTAGAAGCCATGAGGATGTATTGTGAAGGTTTGGGTAAGATTACCGGAACTGAGTTTTTATATCCTAAGTATGGGTATTTTGAATAGAGATAACTCTATTCAAAATACTTATAATATTATATTGGCCTTACTTTTTAAAAAGTAACAAAACCTTCCCTTCTTTTGTCTTGACACAAAAGAAGCAAAAGGTCAAGTCTTACTAATTTTTTGGAGAAATCTAGCGCTGCGAAATCGCCCCGCAACCCAAGCCATCCGCCAGCCGGCGGATTCGAGGGTTGCTTAGCTCCGCCCCTCACACAATTTCTTTGCTTGATTTCTATTCAAAAAATTAGAATGACACTCAAATACGTTTTCAACGATTAAACACTCACATTATCCCAAATGTCTTGGACATCGTAGTTTGAGCATTGTTTATTTCTTGGAGTTTGGGATTTTTGAATTTATTATTCGATCTAAATGCTTGCATTTGGAGAGCCAGAGCACTTTTGCTGATTTTCTAATCTCTCAAATGATTCACCCCACCGCACTCTCGCAATATTGTGAGGCCTACCCGCACTTATCGACTTTATATAATAATACAAGTAATTTAAAAAGTCTTGAACTATTGAAATTTAAATACTGGAATTTCCTTGGAATTTGGTGCTTGATATCTGGAATCTTTCACGAAGTGATAAGAAAAACCCTAAACCCAACATCAGCCCTCGGTTCATCATAAGTTTGGCTTATATTATTTTGTAAATACAACTCAGGAGAATTCCAGCTCCCTCCTTTGGTGGTTCCTTTGGTTTCCAACATTTCTGCAGCATTGCCGGCGATGTTATAGATATCGATGTGATTGGGATAATAAGAATCGACGGGTGCGGTGAATTCTGTACCATCTGCTTTTCTCCTGCGTTCCATTTCGTTTTCCGGATAGACGTAGACCCATTTTCCCGAGCTATCGCGGATCAGAAATTCCTCTAAATCCGGGCAGAAGTTTGCAATAAAAGCTCCTTTACTGTTACGGGTACAAGGTCCGCCCCAAGGGTACATCACATTTTGTCTTTTCTGACGTGCAGCATAGAGCCATTCTTTTTCAGTTGGTAGTTTTATCACGGCATTTGGATCGTCTATTACCTCTCGATACACACCGGTAAGCCATTCACAAAAGTGGACTGCATCTTCATATGAAACATTGACTACCGGATGGTGTCGGAATTCATCTGAAGTGCTGTGTTGTTGGTATTTTAGATAGGGTGTATATTGAGCCCAGTTCTGATCTTGGATAGGATTACTCTTGTTCGTTGCCTTCAAATAATACTGGAAGAGTTCATTGGTACACTCGTACTGTGCAGCGGAGGTTTGGCCCATACTATCTTCATAAAGTGAAATGAAATACTTTTTAAAGAATCGCTTATTGAGTTTGTGTTCTTTCTTTTTAATGTCGGTTATTTTCACCATCTCCATCACACATCTAAATCCGGCATATGAAGCAATAAATCCTGAATCTTCTACAGCAGGCTCATAGTCATAACTACCTCGGTAAGCACCATCATTCCAATTGCTACCCATGAGTTTACCTTCTTCCACCCATTCCGAGACATTTCCTACCATATTGTAGAGTCCAATACTATTAGGCCAATAAGAGCCAACGGGTAGGGTAATAAAACCTTCATCATTTAAATGAGCAAATACACCATTCCCTGTTCTAATATTCGCTCTGAACAAACCATCATCTCGTTTTTTACTTCCTTTCATCCTCAGCTCATCATAGCCCCAAGGATACAGGACTTGGTTCAGTTGGGTCCCGATATACGCCTCTCTCCACTCCTTTTCGGTCGGCAACCTGAAGACCACCGAGTCCACATTGGAACCTCGCATTCTAAGAGTCTTGTTCACGACATAAGTCCTCCATTCACAATACTTTCTGGCTTGTTCTAAGCTGACTCCTACTACCGGGTAATTACTGTAGGCAGGATGTGTTAGATAATAGCGAGCATAAGGCTCATTATACGCTAAGTCATTGTGCCATACTGTAGTATCAGGATAAGCAGCTTTATACTCTTCCATTCTCCCCTTCTTTTTCAAATAGGCTAAATACTCTCTGTAATTTACATTGGTGATCTCGGTCTCATCAATGTAGAAATCATGGTCTGGAATTACTTTTAAAGACAGTTGCTTGAATTCTTTGTCGGGTTGGATCCAGGAGATTTGTATACTACTTGATATTATAAGAAGTAATAATATTTTTTTGAGGTTCATGGGGAGGTTTTGGTTTCTATACTAACGTATTAGTTAATATTAATTATTGTATTAATAGTTTTACTAGACTAGGTCTACTTTTACATTTAGTGTATGTGCGATTCAACAATCGCCCACACATTCCGTCTTTAGAATAGTTTACTTTTACTTTTTTTAAAAAGTAACAAAAACACTTTCTTTTTGAGCCCAAAAAGTAAGCAAAAAGGCTTT
>JAAEYY010000047.1:0-2540 GCA_018223105.1 bacterium
CCAAATCTCCAATCGTCCCCCACTTCAATATGAGGCCAAGTATATTTTAGATATTATTGATGATGAGCCCGTTGTTGACCGCTCCCAGCTCACCTTCTGGACCTGGATGTCGGGGTACTATCTATGCAGCCTTGGACAATTGATGGCCGCTGCATTACCTGCAGGTTTAAAAATGGAAGGTGAATCTAAAATCTTGCTCAATCCGGCATTCAATGCTTCCCGGGCAGATCTGGATCCCATAGAACATGAAATCCTCCTCATACTTGAACAGCATGTTGAAATGCAAATTTCAAAGCTGGCGGCAATTACTAAGAGAAAAGGCATTCACAAGTACCTAAAGTCGCTTTATCTAAAAGAGGCTATTTACATGAAAGAAGACCTGGAGTCTAATTACAAGCCTAAAACCGAGACTTTTATTTCAATATCCTCGGATTACCAAAGCGATAAAGAGTTAAGTGCCCTATTTGATGAACTGGAAAAAAGAGCGCCTAAACAAGTAGAAGTGTTAATGCGAATGATTTCCGGCTCGAGTCCCGGAAGCTGGCACTTACAGAAAGACCTTCATCAATCGGGTTTAAGCAAATCTGCCATTAAAGGCTTAATTGCTAAAGACATTTTAATAAGTGAGGAACGAGAAGTAAGCCGACTTCAATACGAAGAAAGTCAGAATTTAGAATTCGAATTAAATCAGAGTCAGAAAGAAGCAAAAGCATCTATTCTAAGCGCATTTGAAGAAGGCAAACCTGTGCTTTTGCACGGTGTAACCTCTAGTGGAAAAACCTTGATCTATATCGATCTCATCCTGGAGCATCTTGCACAAGGTGAGCAAGTCTTGTATCTATTGCCGGAAATAGCATTGACAAGTCAATTGTTGCAAAGACTCGCAGCTTACTTCGGGGATCAGTTATTGGTGAGCCATTCTAAGTTTAGCACCGGTGAAAGAGTAGAAATATATAACAAGGTAAAATCCGGTGAGCCGGTTGTAATTCTTGGAACACGTTCGGCAATTTTCCAACCTTTCCAAAATCTGGGACTGATTGTAGTGGATGAAGAGCATGAGAATAGTTTTAAGCAATACGATCCAGCTCCGCGTTTCAATGCCCGAGATTCAGCCATCTATCTGGCTGCCCAAGAAAATGCTCCCATTATTTTGGGATCAGCAACTCCTGCCATCGAGTCTTATTACAATGCTCTTCAAGGTAAATATGCGCTGGTTGAAATGAAAGGTAGGTATAACAATGCTCCAATGCCGGTGATTGAAATCATCGATATGAAAGAGCAAAAGAAGCAAAAGAGAATAAAGGGTGTTTTCAGCGACACTCTGCTTCAGGCATTGGAAGGAGTTAAGGCTGAAAACAAACAGAGTATTCTATTTCAGAACAGAAAGGGCTATGTTCCGGTATTGGAGTGTACCCTATGCAGCTGGACTCCCAAATGCGTGAACTGCGATATTTCACTTACGTATTATAAGTATCAAAATAATTTGAGATGTCATTACTGCGGATATACGAGGGAACCGGTATCGCAATGTGCTGCTTGTGGCAATCATACTTTAGAGCTCATAGGCTATGGCACGGAGAGAATAGAAGATGAATTGCAATTGTATCTTCCTGAATTGAAAAGTCAGAGGTTAGATTACGATACAACACGTCGTAAAACCGCTCACAAGAAGATCATCGACCGGTTTGAGAATCAGGAAATTGATGTAATGATTGGAACTCAAATGGTGAGTAAAGGTTTAGATTTTGACCATGTAAACCTGGTGGCAGTAATGAATGCAGACCACCTCCTTAATTTCCCAGATTTCAGAGCACACGAGAGAGCCTATCAATTGATTACACAGGTGGCGGGAAGAGCGGGAAGGCGGAAAGACCCCGGGATGGTGTATATTCAATCTGCAAAGCCCGGACACGGAGTACTTCACGTAATAAAAGACGGTAGTTTTGAGCAGTTTTTTGAAGAAGAAATTGAGGAGCGAAAGAAGTTCAACTACCCTCCTTTTACAAGGTTGATTAAGCTTACTTTCAAACATAAAGATGCATTAGAACTTCACAAAGCCGGAGCGTATGCCCAAGAGCAGTTTAAGTCTCAATTTGGCCCCATGATGCTCGGACCTGAAAAGCCTTTCATCGGTAAAATCAGGAATATGTATTTATTGAATTTCTTGCTCAAGATGCCCAATGATTCCAAAGAGATTCGAGGGATCAAAATGAAACTTTCAAAATCGATTCAGGATTTACAGAGCAGCGATGCTTTTAAAGGAGTTCGAATTACCTTAGATGTGGATCCACTTTAATTTAAAATCGATGCAACTATTTTGGTATGATTTTGGTTTTATTTGAAGACATGAGAACAATTACATTACTTTCTATGATGCTTGCGGCCTTCACTCTATTTTCTCAAGGCACGCCAAAAATTGAATTTAAGGAAAAAGCCAAGGTATTTAAAGATGTTAAAGTAGGTGAGACTCTAAAGTTCTCATATGAATTTAAGAACACAGGTAGTGCTGATCTAAAAATCACTCATGTACACCCAACCTG
>JAAEYY010000047.1:2676-2950 GCA_018223105.1 bacterium
AATTTAAGGAAAGAGATCAGGGAATTAAAGATGTTAAAGTAGGTGAGACTCTCAAGTTCTCATATGGATTTAAGAACACAGGTAGTGCTGATCTAAAAATCACTCATGTACACCCAACCTGTGGTTGCACAGTTGCCAAATGGCCAAAGGAAGCGATTGCACCCGGCAAAACAGGCAGCATTGATGTTGAGTTCGACACAAAAGATCGTGTTGGGTATAATGCCAAGGGTGTAAACATTGAATCAAATGCCGGAACTGTGAATCTTGTATTTAA
>JAAEYY010000031.1 GCA_018223105.1 bacterium
GCCGAGCATAAAATAGAAGTAGAGGTAGGACCTGAATTTGTAACGGGAAGCACTAGAATGAAATCGGGTACGGCACAAAAGCTAGTGCTTAATATGATATCTACTACACTCATGATTAAACTTGGCCGAGTACAGGGAAATCAGATGGTGGACATGCAATTGAGTAATAAAAAACTAGTTCACCGAGGAACAGAAATGGTGATGCAGCATACTGAATTGAGTCGGGAAGACGCTCGAACACTATTGGAAGAACAAGGCTCAGTTCGAAGAGCAATTGAACACTTTAACAAATCAAAAGGCTAAAGAATAGATGGAAAATACCATTACAGTTTATGTTACTGACCTAAATGGAGTTGAACATGAGGTTATGGCTCCAACCGATATGAATTTAAGCCTCATGGAAGCCATCCGCTTGAATGAATTACAGATCAAAGCGACCTGCGGAGGAATGGCCATGTGTGCAACTTGCAATGTAATTGTAAATTCAGACCACCAGCTTCCGGAGATGAAAGAGGCTGAAGAAGACATGTTAGACGAAGCCTTTGTTTTGGATGTAGAAGGCAGCAGATTATCATGTCAAATTCCAATTACACCTGAGCTTGAGGGCTTGAAGGTGAGCTTAGGTGCTTTAACCGGCGAATAGATTAAAGCTTCTTCTTTCGACCAAAACCGAGAGTATCAAACTCCGTTACAAACTCTATCCCTTTTCGTTTAATAAGAGCGTCTCCTTGCGGAATTAGAAGATCAGGATCATCAGATCTCGGACTTTTTATCTCGGGATTAACCGGATATGCATTCATAGTATCGGGTGCCCAGGGTTCAAGCAGGGGTGATAATTCGTTGAGGTGCTCCGCTTTGAGCCAAGTATAATATTGTGATTCGGGTATTCGAACAGGTGATCTGTGATGACCAATAGCTGCCGTTGCCTTATTAGAAACCGTGGTTAAAATAGAGAATCCTTTGATTTCTTCGCCCGATTCTTTGTCTACCCATTGATCCCAAATTCCAGCCAGAGCCATAAACTCATTTTTTTCGTCAAAGACGTAAAAGGGCTTGCTTAGCTTTTCCTTTTCAGGACCTTCTAAAAATCCATTCACAAAAACCAAGCATCGCTGTGAACGAATTGGTTTTCTAAAGGAGGGTTTTTGAAAAATGCCTTTATTACCTGAATAGGTTGGATCATTTTCTTTATTAAAATCTCCTTCGGATCTAGCATTAAATAAAAGCATGTTTTTCTTGGACCAAAATGGAGTGAGTCCAAAGCGCATCATTTCAAATTTCTTATTGGCGTTAAGCACGGGTGCCATAGCACCAGGACCTATATTATAGCCTCTAAAATCATGTAAATTTTGTTGAGGTTCAAGATTGAGTTGCTCCTCAACTATTTTAATGCTTTTTTTGATAATTATTCTACCACACACGAATGCCTCAAAAATAATTGATACTTTTCAAATCAATTGTTTGAAAATATTAACTAAAGGTATACATTTGCAGCCCGTTTTTGACGACTAGAAAAATTTAAGAGTGGATACATTATCATATAAAACCTTATCAGCCAACGGCAAAACTGTCGACAAGCAATGGCTTGTTGCGGATGCTGAAGGGAAGACCCTGGGCCGATTTTGCTCTGAGCTAGCTAAAGTCTTGAGAGGAAAAAACAAAGCTAATTTTACTCCTCACGTAGATTGTGGCGATAACGTAATTGTTATCAATGCAGACAAAATTGTCCTTACCGGCAAGAAGATGGATACCAAAGAATATCAAACATTCAGTGGATATCCAGGGGGTAGAAAAGTTACTCTGGCCAAAGATCTCATTGCTCGCAAACCTCAGGATTTGATTGAGCGTGGTGTGAAAGGAATGCTTCCCAAGAATCGTTTAGGTCGCAAGATCTTTACAAATCTTTACGTTTATGCAGGTGCAGAGCATCCGCACGAAGCTCAACAACCTAAAACATTAGAAATTTAAACAATGGAAGTGATTAACACTATTGGCCGTAGAAAGTCGTCGGTAGCCAGAATCTACCTGAGCGAAGGCAAAGGAAATATCCTTATAAACAATAAGTCTTTAGAAGACTATTTTAAAACTCCTGATGCAAAGTATGCAGTGAATCTTCCACTTGCAACTTGTGATGTTGAAGGTAAATACGACATCAAAATCAATGTTGATGGAGGTGGAATTACAGGTCAGGCTGATGCTATTAAACTTGCAATTGCAAGAGCATTAGTAAAGATCGACGAAGAGACATATAAGCCAATGCTTAAGGCAAAGGATTTATTGACTCGTGATCCACGTATGGTTGAACGTAAGAAATACGGACAGCCTAAAGCTAGAAAGAAAACACAATTCAGTAAGCGTTAATAGGAGTATAGACATGGCAGTAAGTACAGAAGAATTATTAGAAGCAGGTGTACACTTCGGGCACCTTACCAGTAAATGGAATCCAAAAATGGCTCCTTATATCTTTATGGAGCAGAATGGGATTCACATTATTGATCTCCAAAAGACGCAAGCTAAACTGGATGAAGCGAAAGTTGCTATCGCTAACATAGTGCGTACAGGCCGTAAGGTGATGTATGTTGCTACTAAAAAACAAGCAAAAGAAATTCTTGAAGAAAATGCAAAAAGAGTAAACATGCCTTATGTTGCTGAGCGTTGGCTTGGTGGTATGTTAACCAATTTTGCTACTGTTCGTAAATCCATCAAAAAGATGCAGAACATCGAAAAGATGAAAACGGATGGTACGTTCGAGAACATGAACAAGAAAGAGCGTTTAATGAAAACAAGAGAGCAAGAGAAACTTTATAAAGTTCTCGGCGGAATTGAAGATCTAAACAGACTTCCTGCTGCTCTATTCATAGTTGATATTAAGCGTGAGCACATTGCTGTTAAGGAAGCTCAGAAATTGAACATTCCAATTTTCGCAATTGTCGATACCAACTCAGATCCAACTAAAGTGGATTATGCAGTTCCCGGTAACGATGATTCTGCAAAGTCAATCGCAATCTTAGTTAAAGAAGTTACTGATGCAATAGCAGAAGGACTTAACGAAAGAAAGAAAGCGAAAGAGCAAGCGAAGAAAGAAAAAGAAGCTAACAGCAAACAAGAAGCTTAATAGCTCGTTTAACATTTTCACCCAATTATAATTTTATTAAGATGACTAATATTACAGCATCCGCAGTTAATGAATTGAGAAAAGCTACAGGCGCAGGAATGATGGAATGCAAAAAAGCATTGCAAGAAGCTAATGGTGATTTTGACGCTGCTGTAGATATTCTTAGAAAAAAAGGTGCTGCTAAAGCTGCTAAAAGAGCAGACAGAGAAGCAGCAGAAGGTTTGGCAATTGCCGTTTCAAACAGCAATAATACAATCGGTATTGTTGTTGAAGTGAACTGTGAAACAGATTTCGTTGCTAAAAACGATGATTTCGTTGCCTTTGCTAATGAAATTGCAAACTTCGCTCTAGAAAATCAGCCTGCTACATTGGAGGAACTTAAAGGTCTTCAAATGAATGGAAAAGCAATCACTGATATTCTTGTAGAGAAAACTGCAGTTATAGGTGAGAAAGTAGATATCAGCACATACAATATCCTTAAGAGTGAAGGTGTTGCTGCATACAATCACGGAAATAATAGAATTGGAGTACTTGTAGCTCTTACTCAAGGTGATGAAGCAAGTATCGACGCTGGAAGAGATGTTGCAATGCAAATTGCAGCTATGAATCCAATTGCAGTTGACGAGTCTTCAGTTTCTGAAGAAGTAAAAGAAAAAGAACGCGAAATCGGTAGAGAGCAAGCAATTGCTGAAGGTAAGCCGGAACAAATCGTTGACAAAATTGCTGAAGGTAAACTACAGAAGTTCTACAAAGACAACACTTTAGTTCACCAAGCATTTGTGAAAGACAGCTCTAAAACAGTAGCTGAGTTCTTAAAAAGCGTAAATTCTGATTTGAGCGTGAAATCTTTTTCACGTGTACAGTTAGGAGCATAATACATTGATTTTTTGATAAAAGAGAGGGAGCTTATTGCTCCCTTTTTTTATGCCTTTTTCTTTATCATTTTTACATTCATTGATCGACTTTTGAGTAGTAAACCTTTTCTTTGAAGCAGATTAAGGCAACTTAGTCTTTCCATTAAACCATGAAATACAATCGCATTCTATTAAAACTGAGCGGTGAAGCTCTACTCGGAGAACAAGAGTTTGGCATTGACAACCGCGTTCTTGCAAAATACGCCGAAGAAATAAAAGCAGTAACCGACCTCGGTATTGAGGTAGCTATCGTTATTGGAGGTGGAAATATCTTTAGAGGTGTCGCAGCCGTTGAAGGCGGAATGAAAGACCGAGCGAATGCAGATTACATGGGAATGTTGGCTACAGTGATTAATGCTATGGCTCTACAAGGTGCACTTGAAAATATCGGCATCTATACTCGACTTCTAAGCGCTATCAAAATGGAACAAGTTGCAGAACCATTTATTCGAAGAAGAGCAATCCGTCATTTGGAAAAAGGAAGGGTTGTAATCTTTGGAGCAGGAACAGGTAACCCTTACTTTACTACAGATACAGCCGCTTCATTAAGGGCAGTGGAAATAGAGGCTGATGCAATTCTTAAAGGAACCAGAGTTGATGGTATCTATACAGATGATCCGGAAAAGAACAGCGACGCCGAGAAATTTGAAGAAATCAGTTTCACAGAGGTTATTCAAAGAAATTTAAAGGTGATGGATATGACCGCCTTTACACTGTGCCAAGAAAACAAGTTACCGATTGTTGTATTTGACATGAACACACCGGGGAATTTGGTGAACCTACTGAAGGGTGAGCGTGTTGGAACCCTGGTGAGTTAGGTTCTGCAAACCTCGTATCCGCCAGCCGGCGGAGGAGTGGTTCTCACGAATCAATATTCTACGAATCCGTTGGCTAACGGAGTAGTAGAAGGCACTAAGACCTTTAGATTCTAAATGTTTAAGGGTGGAGTTTAATTAGAATTTATTCTTCCACATCATGCTTTCCACCGGCTTGATCGTGCGCTTATTGTACTTCGCGTTTTGCTTGGTATTATACATCACTTCGATTTCACCATCTACATGGAAATAAATGAGCTGCCCTACCGGCATTCCTCTATAAACTCTTACAGGTTGAGTTACTGAGATTTCTAAGGTCCAGGTATTACAAAAACCAACATCTCCTTTACCCGCTGTTGCGTGAATATCAATTCCAAGTCGGCCGGTACTGGATTTCCCCTCTAAAAAGGGAACATGAGCATGGGTTTCTGTATACTCTTCAGTAACACCCAAGTACAAAACGCCGGGTTGTAATTCAAAACCATCTATCGGTATTTCAAAATGTTCAATCTTGTTGTGCTGTCTTGAATCTAGAACTCGATCTGTATAACAGGCTAAATGCTTACCCAAATGAACATCATAACTATTTGTACCTAAAAACTTCCGGTCGAAAGGCTCAATTAGAATATTACCTTTTTCAATTTCTTCCAGAATACGCTTATCACTTAGAATCATTAAGAATTTTTTAAGAAGGGTTCAATTTTAGGGATTATTATCAACTTGCCAAACAACAATACTGCGGTCATCCGAAGAACTTACGCACATTCTATCGTCTACCCAGGCAACTTTATTAATACAATTTGTATGACCTCCGTTTCTGGCAAAATCCACCACTTTTATCAGTTCCAAATCTGTATTCCATACTTTGATGGTTTTGTCCATGCTCGAACTGAGTAATAATCCATTTCTGTAGCTTAAAGACTTAACTTGATACATGTGCGCCGGAACTTCTGCCACTTCTTTAAAAATCTTCAAATCCCACAACCTTATCCTTGCATCTCTCCCGCTTGAGTACAGCAGATCTTCCCCATTTAACTCCAATGCAAAAACTGAATTTTCGGATCCTTCTAATCGAGAAACTATATTCAATTCTGCATCCAGCAGGTAAATATTATTATCACTGCTTCCAACAATAAGCCCTTCATTACTTGGAGAAATAGCCCGGATAGCTGAGTTTGCTATTCTATAATCTCCCTGGTTTAGAATGGCTAATACCCCATCTTCATAACCTAATAAGATCTCGTCTTTCCACTTCAAAATAGTAAAGATTGCACGATGTTTCATCTCTTTTTCAAAGAGCAATGTTGCATTCTTCAGATCCACACAATACAATCTTCCAGTGCTTGTTCCTGCGTAAAGTAAATTACTTTCGATATCCAGATAAACTGAATAAAACGACTGATCGGTTTGTAGCACCAAGGTTCCATCCCCCGGATTACGCAGGTCCCACTTCACTATATACCCATCTGCACCCGCTGAATAAAGGACATATTGCTCCGCATCCAAAGCAAAATCATAAATCGCGTCTTTATGACCCTGTAATTGTGCTACCTTTGTAAACTGAAGATTGTGCTGTGCCACTCTATTCAAAAAAACAAATTAATAACGGAATCGTAGCACTTTGGAAGATAAATGAATCTTTTGAAGAACTTTTGGAGATTGTTCCTTCACATTGGTTAGAAAATATTGACCTCAAGCGACTTTCCATTCACAACCTTGCAGCTCGTGCACTTGCTAATGTAGTTTGTCCTGATTTTGAAATCCTGGAGAAAGATGAATTTGGCAAACCCTACTTTGAAAGTGCAATTCACAAAATTTCAATTACCCATGCCGGAGATTATGCAGGCTTCATGCTTAAAGAACATGAAGACTGTGGAATCGACATGGAGAAACTTACGGATAGAATCTTTAGAATACAATCTAAATTTATTCGTGAAGATGAAGAATCATTTGCAATTCAAGGGAAAATCGGTCTATTTATGGTTTGGTGTGCAAAAGAGACCATGTATAAATACTATGGGATGAAGGCCCTTGACTTCAAGAAGCATTTAAAACTCATTCCGCAAGATATTAACTCTGATACAGGTAAAATTCTAGGTATAATAGAGAAAGGGGACTACTACAAGGAACTTGAGATGGAGTACGAATCTTTTGATAACTACTTAATGGTAAACACACTATAATGTCGAAAGTAATTTGGATCACCGGCGCCGGGCGCGGAATAGGGAAGGCAATTGCAGAGGCTTACGACCAAAAAGAGAACACTTTGATATTGTCTGGCAGAACAGTTTCTGACCTTGAAAAAGTAGCTGAGGGGATCACCACTCACACTTTTGTGTATCCTTTAGATGTTACGGATGAGCTTGCCATTGTAAATACAGTGCGTGAAGTAATTGATGCTCATGGCAAAGTAGATATTTTGGTAAACAATGCCGGAATGAGTCAAAGAAGTTTAGCTGCAGAAACCGACACCCATGTTGGGGAGAAAATAATGGATGTCAATTTCTTTGGAGCAGTTCACTTAACTCGTGCTTTATTACCTCAATTCTTAGCAAATGATAGCGGCGACATAGTGGTAATCAGTAGCTTATCTGGTAAATTTGGCTTCCCACAAAGGTCATTTTACGCGGCTTCCAAACATGCCCTTCACGGCTACTTTGAGTCATTGGACCTAGAACTGTCAAAAACCAATATTAACGTGCTGCTTGTCTGTCCCGGAAGAATCAATACCGACATCTCAAAACATGCCTTAACTTCAGATGGGAAAACACACGGCCAGGTAGACAATGCTCAAAAAAATGGCATGTCGGCAGAAAAATGTGCTGCAAAAATCAAAACAGCAGTTGAGCGCAGGAAAAAAGAAGTGTACATCGGGAACTCCGAAGTATTGATGATTTACTTCAAACGCTACATTCCGGGTTTATTCAGATTTATTGCATCCAGAATAAAACCCAACGGTTAGCGAACAGTAAAAGGTATATAAAGCCTTCATTTCAGTTTGAAATTAAAGCCCTGTAAGGCTATCTTCGCGCACCTTGGAAAAATTAATCAGCGGTGTACAACAGATGGGTATAGGAATACCCAATGTCCATGAAGCTTGGACCTGGTATAGAAACAACTTTTCAATGAATGTCCCGGTGTTTGAGGAAGCAGCTACAGCAGACCTCATGACACTTTACACCGGCGATAATGTACATGCCAGGCATGCAATTCTAGCTCTGAATTTACAAGGAGGTGGTGGTTTTGAAATCTGGCAATATACCAGTCGCGAACCTCAACCTAGTTCTGCAGAAATCAAACTCGGTGATCTTGGAATTTTCGCATGCAAAATGAAATCCCTTGATGTTCAGGCTGCATTTGATCATTTTGACAAAACCTTCTTGATATCAAAAGAAGTTCATAGAGGTCCGGATGGCATTCCTCATTTCTTTGCGAAAGACCCATATGGAAACATATTCCAAGTAGTTGAATCTTCCTCTGTTTTCAATAAAGACAAAGCAACTACAGGAGGTGTATACGGCGCAATTATTGGCGTTTCGGATATTGAAAAATCAAAAAAATTCTATGCCCAACTTTTGGGATATGACAAAATTCTGTTCGAAGGTGAAGGAACTTTTGACGACCTTGGCTTGTTACAAAATGGTAAAAGTCGGTTCAAAAGAGTGATCCTAGGCCATTCAAAACCTCGAAAAGGTGGTTTTAGTCAATTATTAGGAGAATCTCAGATTGAGCTGATTCAAGAACTGGATAAGCCGGTGAACAAAATATTTGAGAACAGATACTGGGGCGATTTAGGGTTCATTCATCTGTGCTTCGATATTGTGAACATGAAAGCACTTCAAAAAGAATGTGAAGACTTAGGTCACCCGTTCACGGTAGATAGTTCTAACTCATTCGATATGGGTGAAGCGGCCGGACATTTCTCTTACGTTGAAGATCCGGATGGAACACTCATCGAATTTGTCGAAACTCATAAAATTCCAATTTTTAAGAAGATTGGATGGTACCTCGACCTGCGTAAAAGGGACGCAGCAAAACCCTTACCTAAATGGATGCTGAAAAGCCTTTCATTGAATAGAAAAAAGTAAACATAAGCTAAGTCATGAAAAAATATTTGATCCTATTACTCTCGGGAACCTTATCCATGTGTGCCATCTTCTGGGCGGCTTCAGACCAATCTAAGCCTGAAGAAACTATAGATTACAGCACCGCTCAACATCCGGGGTTCTTTGATTTTTACCGTGAGATTAAGCAGAATCAATTTGGTGAGATCCCAGACGGATTAGCTCTTCTCTGGTCGAAAGCCGATGCAAGGAATAGGGCTTTTAAAAAAGGAACTCAGAATTTAACCAATATCAAAGAAATAGGACCAAACAATATCGGAGGCAGAACTCGAAGCATATTGATTGACCATACCGATGATAATATCATTTTCGCAGGTAGTGTTTCCGGTGGAATTTGGAAAAGCACCAATTATGGTTCAAGCTGGAAAGGTGTAGACGACTTTGCTCCTACTTTAGCGGTAACTGCAATTACCCAAAGTCCCTTTGATAAAAATGTGCTGTACTATACAACGGGTGAAGTAACCGGCCGAAGCACAGGTAATGTGAATGGCTTAGGCGTTTTTAAATCAACGGACCGAGGAGAAAGCTTCGAACACCTGACAGTAACCGCTAATGACAACTTTGATCAAACTTGGGATATCGTGCATTCCTTGGTTTATGATTCAACAATATATGTAGCAACCTCCGGTCACGGTTTATGGAGAAGTACTAATGCAGGTCAATCATTTGAACTTATCTACCAGCACGGCGGAAACATTCACGAGTTAGAAGTTAAGTCGGATACCACCTTATTAGCTGCAGTGAACGGAGTAGGAATAGTTGAAATTAACGAAACAACACTAGAAGCGACGACTCTAGGCAATGGATTTGCACAAAGTAGCATTGGTAGAATAAGTTTTGATTATTGCGAATCTTATCCCGATGTAATGTATGCACATGTACTTAAATCTAATTTGGTTGAAATCAATGGGTGCTATAAGTCTTCCAATGGAGGAAAGACATGGTATACAACAGATATCCCATCACCGGTAATCGTAAGCTATTCTCAGGGTTGGTACGATTTTAAAATGGCCGTTTCTCCTGTAGACACCAATTTTGTACTTACCTCCGGCATTCAAGTTGCCTACAGTAAAGATGGTGGATCAACCTGGAGAAGAGCCTTAAACTCTCACTCTGATTATCATGAAATAACATTTTATAAGAACGGCAGTAAACTCTACATGGGCAACGATGGTGGAGTTTATAGATATGATACAAGTAGCGTTAATCTCGAGAATACCGTTGAAAATCTGAACAATGGATATAATGTAACCCAATATTATGCAGGTCACCATGCGCCTTCTAAAAACGAAGTGATAGCAGGTTCTCAAGATAATGGAACACATTACTCATTCAACGGCAATTCCAGCTTTGCACCAGTTTTCGGTGCAGATGGAAGTTATTGCGCCGTTCACCAACAAGACCCGGACATACTTTACTTCTCTTATCAAAATATGAACATTAGGAGGAGAGAGAATAACAACACGATAAACATTACTGCCGGACTTCAAAACCTCATTGGTCTTAACGAAGTTGCAAGTGCTGTATGGTTTATCCATCCTTTTGAAGTGAACTCATTAGATGGTGACCAAATCATTGTTCCTACGAAACGAGAAGTATACCGAAGTAATAATAAGGGACTTTCATGGGCAGCTGCAACTGAAAACCTACCGGGAAATACTTTTTGTGTAGGATTGAGTAATGAAGTAGACCCGATTGCCTATTTTGGAGGAAACCAATCTACCTTATTTTATGTTGAAGATATCAGAAATTCAACTCCAGGCGATGAAGAATGGCTCTACCTAGACGCTCCTGCAGAGTTTAGAAATGGCAGCATGGTCGGTTGTATTAAAGTTGACCCAACAGAAAGAAGTACCATATATGTCGGGATCACAGACCTCTCAGCAGGCGGAAAAATCTGGAGAGTAAAAAATGCCAATACAGACAATCCGATTTTTGAGAATTTACATTCAAACCTACCTGAACTTTTACCTATAAATTGGATTGAAGTGGATCCTGAAAACCCAGATTTCATTTTAATTGGAACTGAATATGGTCTTTATACCTCCAACAATGGCGGCGGATGGTGGGAAAAAGAAACTCGTTTCCCAAATGTTTGTATCGACCAGATGAGACTCAGATCCAGCGATCGCAGAATGTATATCTTTACTCATGGTAGAGGCGCATGGATGGTAGACCTTCTAGAAAATCCGGTTGCTTCAGTAACCGAAACCGAAAGTGTTGATATCAATGTTTATCCAAACCCGACATCTGACTTTGTAAAGGTATCCGGAATCGCAGACCCCGAACTTGCCATGTATAACAACGCAGGCCAAGTAGTTTTAACAGGAAGAAATCAATTGGACATTCGAAATATTCCGAATGGAACTTATTTTGTTGAAGCTAAAAACGGTGATAAAAAAGCAGTTAAGAAGATTATCGTTTTAAGGTAAACAAAGCCTTTTTACGTAGATCTTGAAGTTCTGCTTTTACTGCTTTATTGAAGCTAAGATATCTCAATTCCTTAAGCAGAATTGGCCATTCGTCTAATACACGAATCCAAGCCATCATACCTGTTAAACACAAGAGTGAGACTACATAAGCCCATACCCTGGTTTGGGTATTGAACGCAATTACCAAAACAATTGTAAAAATGAGGTATGTGGCAATGACTCCAAAACCAAAGTAGATAGAATCTTTAAAGACGGGATTTTTAACCTTGACATCTACAAACTTCTTTCCTCCATACCAGAAAAGCTTGTAAATAAGGAAAACAGGTAGACTCACTGCAAAACTGAAAAGAGCTAAAAATAAAGCAACATAATCCAAGCCTGACCCCTGAACATTTCGATCATCCACTTTATACTTTTTAAGTGCATTGTTGTAGGCTCGTGTTTGGTCGCTGTTAGAAGATATGAAAGGAGCAACAGTATCTGCCCTCTGCTCTTTGTGCAACCAAACCACGGGCTCAGTGCATTCATTTAAAGCAATATCTTGCTCAAAATCGCTCAGCTCTTCATCTTCTGAACTTACCACTACCCGTGCAGTAACTTCATCCTGCAACCTTGAAGTAAGTTCAGGAATCAAGGTTCTGTTATCTGCTGCTAAGTCAATGCCTAAATCGGCGACCTTTATTGCAGGAGCAAAGGAAAGGTGAATTCTTCCTCTTTTGCAATCAAACCTGCTGTAATTCAGACCACAAGGAACAATGTGGAGGTCCAATTCTCCATTGCCTCTTTTGAACATTTCAAGGGCCATTGCAGCAGTCCCATTTTTGAACCTTCTTACTTTTTTCTCAGGATATGAAATCCCTTCTGAGAAGATTAGTATCGCTTCATTTTTCTGAAACAAGCTAAAACATTCATCGTAGGTACTGTTGTTTCCCTCTCTAGCTACAGAAGCCTTGGCATCACGAGCTCTAAATATGGGCAACAGCCTCATTGATCGCAGAAGATTATTTGCAACAGGCTTTTTAAACATATCTCCTCGCACCATGGTATACACTTTTCGTCTGAGGAAATATTCCAGAACTACACCGTCTAAAAATGAGTCAGGATGATTACAAGCGAATAAAACCGGCTTACCCTTTGGAATATGTTCTAATCCATCCAAATAAGCTTGTTTTGAGATAACTCTAAAGGGAATACCTAGAGTAAACTTGAGAAAGTAGTATAGCCAGAACTTCATTTTACTTTAATACCACAGCACCAATCTCATTTGCAATTTTTTGTCGCAACTCATGGAGCTGTTTATGAATGTTCTGCAATATTAACACCTCTTCTTCATCCTCTGCCACCTTTAATTTTTCCTGATTATCCAATATCGCCTGCTCAATGCGTTGTAGCTTGAGATAATTGAGATTCTCAATCACCTGCTTTTTATAATTTTTATCATCCGTTGGGATAAACTTTTCGTAGTCTGTCTCCCAGTGTTCACTTAATTGATACTTGCTCGAGAGAAAATCAGCAGCAAACTTGCTCGCTTCGGGTAATCGAATAAAATAAAGCTCGTTCAAGCTTCCGGTTTCTTCAAAATGAGCATAAGCCTGTCTAAATATTTCGGCATATGGCTCGGTCTCTGGCCAAAGTTCTTCCTCATTCAACTCATTAAAAATGAATTGTGCAACAGACAAATCTTCATCGAACTCCCTATCAGCATATAAAATCAAACTCTTTAATAGGTCGTACTCTTGATAATTCTTTGTGTCTACCGGCTCCTCTATTGGTGGCGGTGGGAAGTCGGGCACGCTAGATTCCGGTATCCTTGCACCTCCCCGCATCTTATTCACCTCATCTATAATCAAACGTTCATTAAAGTCCAATAACTTCGAAGTTTGATTGATGAACGCCATTCTGCTCAAAGGGTCTTGAATTAGGCTGATATGTTCTGCAATTTTTCGAACAGCTTGAGCTTTCTCGATTGGATCCTCTTTTCCAGCTGTTATCTCCGTTGAAGCAATAAATTGTACAAAGTTTTTCGAACCGGTCTCAACAAAGGAATTAAATCCATCCGTCCCGTGCTTTTGAACATATGAATCAGGGTCTTCGCCATCCTCAAAAAGCGCAATATCTACCGAAAATCCTGCTTTAATCAGGGTTTGAATATGTTTTAAACTAGCATTGATTCCCGCTTCATCACCATCAAACAATAAAGTAGCATGACTACAAAATCTCTTTAATAATTTCGCTTGTTCTTCGGTGAATGCTGTACCGGATACTGCTACCACATTCTCTATACCGGCCTGACTTAAACTTATTACATCGAGATAGCCCTCAACCAAAAACACCCGGTCTTCCTTTCGAATTGCATTCTTTGCCTGATAAAGTCCGTAAAGAACTTTGCGTTTTTCATATACCTTGGTTTCGGGACTATTGAGGTACTTTGGTGCTTTAACATCCGACTTTATTATTCTTCCGCCGAAGCCCAACACTTTTCCGGAAATATTGTGAATTGGAAAGACAATTCGTTCGATAAAGGTGTCTCTTAGATTGCTTTCTATCACCCCCTCTTCTTCTCTTTGCTTTTTAACCAGTCCTGCTTGATAAAGCTGCTCAGGAGAGTAACCTTGCTTCATTCCGGAGTGCAACAAATATTGACGCTCCAAGCCGCTCAAACCAATCTGAAACTTCTCCAGACTTTCTTCTCGTATACCTCGTTCCTTGAGATAGGATTTATAAACCCTTCTGCCTTCATCAGTGTCGTTTAGTTGCTTGATGAAGTCGTTTTTAGCAAATTCCAAACAAGAAAACAATCCATCCTTAATCCGCGACTCCTCCTCAATTTCCTTAACATCAAATTGATCCTCATCAATCTCTATATGGTATTTATCTGCAAGGAATTTCAGAGCCATGGGATAAGACAATCCCTCATGCTCCATGATAAACTGAACTGCATTTCCTCCCTTTCCACAGCTAAAGCATTTATAAATCCCTTTGCTTGGGGATACGCTCATGGAAGGATTTTTATCGTCGTGAAAAGGACAGAGCCCGCGGTAATTAGCCCCGGCTTTTTTAAGATTGACATACTCTCCAACCACTTCTTCAATCGCTGCGGCATCAAAAATTCGCTCTATGGTTTGCGGATGAATCAAGGCTTCAAATTAAGCATAGAAAGCATCAATTCCTAGCGTATTATTCTATAAAATGGAGGGCATCTTTTTTCTTTTCACTTGAGACTTATCTCCTCTCATATCTTGGTGTATCTTTGTTTCCATGAACTTGGAGCCTCAAATACAGGAGATCGCGAGGAAAATTTCTGCCGACTTAATTGAAACAAGAAGGCATTTACACATGCATCCTGAACTTTCCTTTCAGGAATTTCAAACCACCGAATTTTTAGCTTCTTATGTAGAGGAAAAAGGATATGGAACTTTAGAAAGAATCACCGAAACCGGAGGCTATGTCGATTTAAAAGGGGTAAATCCGGACAGCAGCATTATTGCATTGCGGGCGGATATAGATGCTTTGCCAATTTTGGAACAAAATGAGGTTGAATATCGATCTAAAAATCCCGGGGTGATGCATGCATGTGGGCACGATGTGCACACCACATCTCTTTTAGGGGCAATGGAAATACTCCATCAATTAAAAGAATTCTGGCAAGGTACCATCCGCTGCATTTTTCAACCGGGTGAAGAGCGAATACCTGGTGGGGCAAGTATTATGATCAATGAAGGAGTTCTCAAAAACCCGGATGTCCAATCTATTCAAGGTCAGCATGTAATGCCGCTTCTTCCCGCCGGAACGGTGGGTTTCCGTCCCGGCCTTTATATGGCTAGCGCCGATGAAATTTATATTAGAATTAAAGGTAAAGGTGGACATGGAGCACATCCTCACATGAATATCGATCCCGTAACCATAGCAGCAAGTATTATTCAAGAGCTTCAATTTGTAGTAAGCAGGCATGCTAAACCAGCCATTCCTAATGTACTTTCCATTGGAAAAGTAATAGCAGAAGGAGCTACCAATGTGATACCGGATGAAGTTTATATGGAAGGCACCTTCAGAACTTACAATGAGGAGTGGAGAGCAGAAGCACATAAACTTATTGCTAAGACAGCGCAAAACATTTGCGCGATTCACGATGCAAAATGCGAGGTTGAAGTGAGGAAAGGCTATCCTTTTCTTAAAAACGACGAAAATTTAACCGCATTAGCTAGAAGTCGAGCTGAGAAATATTTAGGCACTGATAAGGTAGTGGATCTTGAAATCTGGCCCGCTGGTGAAGATTTTGCATACTATTCCCAAATTATTCCCGCATGCTTCTATAGGTTAGGCACTGCGAATGAAGAGAAAGGCTTAAATTCAATGCTTCATACTCCTAATTTTAATGTGGATGAGAAATCGCTGGAAGTTGGAGCAGGTTTAATGGCCTATCTCGCAATTTGTGAAGCAAACGAAAACCATAACTCAAAAGCTGGGTGAAGAAGGCGAAAAACTAGCACTTCATTTTCTCAGATCTGAAGGACTTACAATTCTAGAGACGAATTGGCGTGCAGGTCATCTAGAACTTGACATCATTGCTAAATCATGCACAGAGCTTGTGATTGTAGAGGTGAAAACCAGAGGAACCGAAATCTTTGGTTATCCCGAAGGAGCAGTATCAAAGTCGAAGCAAAAGAGGATGTCTGAAGCTACTGAAGAATATCTATTCAAACACAATATTGATCTACCGGTTCGCTATGACATAATCGCTGTAATTCTTAACTCGCGACAACTTAAAATCGATCATTTTCCGGATGCATTTTTCCCTGGAGTATATTAGTATTTCTTTAAATCAGTAGAATGTATATGTGCATACTTCTATTTGGTTAAATTTGTCCGTAAATATTGAAACAATGAGATTAACACTATTATCAACTTTCGCGCTTTCTTGCCTATTAAGTATGGCCCAAATAACAACACCACAACCAAGCCCATTAGGTGAGCTTGAGCAAATGGTTGGCCTTACAGAAATTGAAATTGAATATTCACGTCCGGGAGTAAAAGACCGTAAAATCTTTGGTGAACTTGTGCCTTTCGATCAAATGTGGCGTACAGGAGCTAATGCTTCTACTAAAATTGAATTCTCTACAGATGTAACTATTAATGGAGAGAATGTACCTGCAGGTGAATACGCACTTTACACTATTCCTGGAAAAACTGAATGGACGATCATTCTTCATAAAAATTTAGAATACTGGGGAACCGGTGGAGACGACTATGACAAGTCTGAAGATCAAATTAGATTTAAAGTGAAATCTAACTCTGCTTATCCGGTTAAAATTGAAACTTTCACTATTAACATAGCTGATGTTTCTGACAATGGCTGCAACATCGAGTTGTTGTGGGAAAACACACAAGTGAAATTTGCAGTTGGTGTAAGTTATGACGAAGTAGTAATGAAGCAAATTGAAGCTGCGATGAGTATTTCTCCTCGCACCTATTATGCAGCTGCACGCTATTATTTGGAACACGACAAAGACTTAACACAAGCCTTAGAGTGGATCAACAAAGCAGTTGAGGGCGATGAAACTTACTGGATTGTACGTCAGAAAGCTCTTATTCTTGCAAAACTTGGCAAGTATGACGAAGCTATCAAAGCTGCGGAACGTTCAAAAGCATTAGCACAAGAAGCGAAAAACGACCATTACATTAAGATAAATGATGAGTCGATTGCTGAATGGAAAAAAATGTAATTTCAAGCAACTAATAATATATAAGGCCGATGAAAATCGGCCTTTTTTTATGCCTGATCTTCAAGCGACGCAATTAAATTATCGCAAGCTCTATCGAGAATATCAAAGCACTTTTCAAAATCTGAATAGTCTCCATACCAGGGATCCGGGACATCATCGCCCTTGCTTTCCGGATCGTATTCCCTCATTTTGACAATTTCAATATTCTCGGGTGGGTTTAATTTCTTGATATTTTGATAATTAGAATCATCCATTACAACAAGTAAATCAAATCTCTCAAAATCAACTGACCTAAACTGTTGTCCTAAGTGCTCCATGTGAACTCCTCGCTCCTTTGCTACTCGCCTGGTTCTTGGATCGGGTAGATCATTAATATGATATGGCGCAGTCCCACTGCTTTCAACATAGTACTTATTCTCGATTCCTTTTTCTTTGATTTTATGCTGGAATATGGCTTCAGCCAATGGCGACCGGCATATATTGCCGAGACAGATAAACATGATTCTATTTTCTTTCATAATTTAGAACTGGAAAAAATTAACAATTAAATGTTTGGATTCAGTCTATAAAGTTTAAAATTTGCCAAAATTATTTGAGAATAACATGGAATACATTGTAGTTGTTTTAGGAATTCTAGTTATGGCCGTTGCGGTTGCAGGAACTGTACTACCCGGCTTACCTGGTCCTATACTTGCTTATGGAGCTTTAATTCTTGTTTGGTTTAATCCACATGCACGAGCAAACATAGCAGATAGCTTCTACTTATGGCCCATAGTATTACTTGCTCTTACCGGTTTGGTTTATGTCATGAGCAAGAAACTCAAAAACAAAACAGCGAGTGGCACCTATGGAAGAGTGCCGGCCGCAGCGAATATTCAAATCTTGAATATCTTGGCTATCGCCACTTACTTCGTAATTATTCTTGTATAAGCTGAAGTTCTTTCAGCGCAAGATCTGAGACCGTCTTTCCGATACTGATTGAAGACGTTGCAGCAGGTGAGGGTGCATTCAAAACATGTACTGCTCTCTTTTTCTGTATAATTTTAAAATCGTCTAGTAAACCTCCATTTCTGTCGCAAGCCTGCGCTCTTACTCCTGCAGATGCCTGCACAAGATGCTCCTGCTTAATTTCAGGGATTAATTTTTGAAGAGCTTTGGTAAATGATTTCTTAGAGAAGGAACGATACATCTCTCCCATTCCGGTCTTCCAATATTTCTTCATGACTTTCTGAAATCCGGGCCACATCAAGCTTTCCGCTAACTCGGAAAGATCAATATCCGACTTGGTATAACCCTCTCGTTGGAATGCCAATACCGCATTAGGCCCCGCTTCTATTCCTCCACCAATCATACGAGTAAAATGAACTCCTAAGAAAGGAAAGGCAGGATCGGGCACGGGATAAATAAGGTGTTTCACTAAATGTGTTGCTTCCTGAGTTAGTTCATAATATTCTCCTCGAAAAGGAATAATACGGGTATCCAGATCTTTCACCTGCATGGCCGCAACTTTATCACTGTATAAACCGGCACAGTTAACTATTACATCTGCCTCGAGAAAGTTTTTGTTTGTGATGATTTGTATCTCATCCTTTTCCTGTTCTAAAGAGCGAACCGCTGTATTTAGTTGGATTTCCCCTCCCATGGCTTTAATCTCTTCGGCCAGCTTTAGGCAAACCTCTTTATAGCTGATAATGCCGGTCTGAGGAACTTTAATCCCTTGCAATCCATTTACATGTGGCTCTATCTCTTTTAATTGCTCTTGATTCAGCATTTCCAGCCCCTCTAGGCCGTTTTCTCTACCTCTATCGTACAAGGCGCGTAACCTCGGAAGTTCTTCTTCAGAGGTTGCTACAATCACTTTTCCGCAAAGCTCGTAGGTAACATCGTGCTTATCGCAAAAATCAAGCAGCATTCTATAACCTTCTATGCAATTCTTTGCCTTCAAACTTCCGGGTTTGTAATAGATCCCGGAATGAATTACACCGCTGTTGTTTCCGGTTTGATGCTTCGCAAGAGCATCCTCTTTCTCAATCAGAATTAACCGAGTATCCGGTGCTTTTTTTAATATTTGATAAGCGGTGGCTAAACCTACAATTCCTCCCCCTATAACTACAATATCGGATTTCATTCGGAGCGAAATTACATTATGAAAGCAAACAAAATAAGCAAAGACTTACTTTTGTATTCGTATGCATCAAATTGAGGAGCTTTTACAAGACAGAATATTATTTTTAGACGGGGCTATGGGCACGATGATTCAGCGATATAAGCTGGATGAAGAGGCTTATCGCGGTGAGCAATTCAAAGATTTTCCTCATAATCAAAAAGGAAACAACGATCTTTTGTCAATTACCCAAGCTCAAATTATTGAAGAAATACATGAAAAGTTTCTAGAAGCCGGTGCTGACATCATAGAAACTAACACCTTCAACTCGAATAAAATCTCCATGGCAGATTATCATATGGAGGATCAAGTAGTTGCTATTAATATTGCTTCTGCTCAAATCGCCAGGAAAGTTGCCGACCGATTCACTAATGAGAATCCCGACAAGCCTAGATTTGTTGCAGGCTCAATTGGCCCTACCACTAAAACGGCATCGCTTTCTCCCGATGTAAACAACCCGGGTTTTAGATCTGTAGATTTCGATTTACTGGTAGATGTTTATTACGAACAGGCTAAAGCACTTGCTCAAGGTGGTGTTGATTTGTTTCTGGTTGAAACGGTAATCGACACGCTCAATTGTAAAGCTGCAATCTTTGCGATTCTCAAGCTGAAAGATGAAGAAGGTGTTGATCTACCCTTGATGGTTTCAGGAACCATAACCGATGCATCCGGAAGGACCCTCAGCGGTCAAACTGTTGAAGCATTCTGGTACTCCATTTCTCATGGGAACCCAATTACTGTGGGATTAAACTGTGCACTGGGAGCTGATCAGATTAGACCGTTTATTGAAGAATTAAGTAATAAGTCTTGGACCTACACTTCGCTTCACCCAAATGCAGGACTACCCAATGAATTTGAAGAATATGACGACAGCCCGGAACATATGGCTAAGGTAATGGCAGAATTTGCCCAAGCAGGCTTTATAAATATAGCAGGTGGTTGTTGTGGTACTACACCTGAACACCTCGAAGCGATTATAGCTTCTCTAAAAGAAATTAAACCCAGAGAAAAACCGGTCTTGGCAAAAGCAATTTAGATTCGCTTGTCGTCTTTCAGCTGTTTACGCCTGAGCATAACAAAGCGAAAAATGGCAAAAACTGCTATCAAAAAGAGTAAATAGGCGGTGTAATCCTCTTTCCCGTGATCTCGAAGCCCCATAGAGCCTTCTACAATACAAACTACTGCAATAACAATCCACAGTAACTGAACGATTCTGCTTAGTCTATTCATCCTCTCCTTCTTGATTTATTAATACGGTACCGGTCAACTGTTTAATTCTGTACTTAGTAAAGGTTTCATTCGACTCAAATCCTTTACCATATAAAATCTTCTCATTTCTCTCACGAATGCGAACATCCTTATCCGAATATATCTTTCTTTCCTTCTTATCCCAATGCAATTCGTCTGATTTTATTTCTTCATCATTCTTATTTACCACTCTTACACTATCTCGGATTGTGATAAGATCTTTGGCTTCGTAATTAATCGCATAATTTCCAACCAAAGTACTTTGAACCTCGCCACGTTCATTGTAGAAAACAGCTTTTACACCATCCGGCATCTCAAGATAGGGATCCTCGGCATCCGGATATCGCTTCATTAAAGGAGCAAAGATCTTTGCTCGCATAATACCGGAATCGGTATAAACGATACTAACACCTGTTGCTGTTTCAACAGATAATGCTTCATCTGTTTTGGCAAGATCTGCTAGATCATCCGCGCTGTATTTAGAGTCGCAAGAAACGAAAAAAGCGGCAACCAAAATTACCGCTTTGTATAAGGACTTTACCATCCTGTGATTCATTAATTACTTGAGATTGTTCGAATGGTGGTAGTTTCACCTATCCAACATCCAACGCTATAACTCTGTCCGTCGATCAGACCGCAGAAGAAGGCTTTCTCTTTGTCGGGGAAATACTGAGAATATTTTGAGATTTTCTCATTTGCTTTATCCGCAACACTTGGATCAACTTGCTTCGCTTTGTAGTATTTATCTACAGCTGCCCAGTACACTTCTCTACCGCCAAGCTCTGCGCATGAGCCTGAACATCCTCTTGTTGCAGCATACGCATCGCCTATCAATATATATGCATCTCCACTGTTAGGATTAACCTCAAGTGCTTTTCTTGCATAATCTCTAGCCTGGCTCAGTTTACTATTTTGAATGCTGAGTTGAGCTAACCTTATGTAGGCATCGTGTAATTCCGTTCCTTCCAGTCCGGAAATAGCTTCTTTATAGTATTTCTCAGCTTTCGTGTAATTATCTCTTTTCAAAAATGCTCGAGCTAACATCATAGCTGCATCTGTTGATGGTTCAAGGCTGTAATACTGTTCAGATAGCTCAATGTAGAAATCAGAACCTGAACAGTTGCCTTTTGACATAACATAAAGAGTAGACTTCAAATAAGACAAGTCGGTCTTCTTATCATCGAAAAGTGGTTTTTTTAATTCAACCAACTTATCACAGTCGAGATAAGGAAGCATAATTTTAGTAACATCTTCCTGCGCTGATTTCCACTTGTCTACTTTAGGACCATTTGCATTGATATTATAGTCTATAATATCATTGATCATTTCAAAGGCCATAAATAAACTATCTAAACTTAAAGCTTCACGTTCATGGGCTTTCTGAGCAGTTAACATAAAAGGTCTTGGGATATTATATGGCGTGCTATTACCACATTCTTCTAATGCAGTATAATACATATCTAAAGCCTCAGCTCTTCTTGAAGGTTGAAGTGATGCAATGTCTGTAGCATACTTCAATCTAACAGCGCAGTTCTCACCGAAAAGCTCTAGTCTTTTCTCGTAACACAATAGAATTGTATCAATTAACCCGGCTTTTCGCTCATCGTAATTACCGGTGATCAGACACTTTTTAATAATGTAAGGACCGTTATAGGTAATTCTCTTTTTTATACAAGGACTGTTTTCAAAAAGTGCTTTCCAGTAAGGAAGCGTTTTCTCCCAGTTCTTTTCTTGATAATACTGATTGAACATGGATAGATCGCGGATGGTTTGTACGCTATCTTCTCCATAAATGTTCTCGCATGGCGAATCTGAATCGTCAGAATCATCTTCATCGTCCTGACTAAATGCCACTGTACTCACGCTAACCATGAGTAGGAATAAAAACCACTTTTTCATGCTTTTAGTAATTACTGATATTTTCTCTTTATAAACCATTTGTCGTTAAAATTTAATCCTAAGCTTAATATTATATACCGTTCTTTAATTAAATTGTTTTGCGTTGTTCCTCTCTCCATCAGTTCTACAGATAAATCTACCTGGTTTAGTAATGAAATCTGCTCATCGCTTAACTTATAACTTCGAACGATTGGTAAACCTAGTCCAAAACTGATGCCAATCTCATCAACCTGTTGATTAAAGAAGTTATAATATAGATTCTCATATCTAAATCCGGCGCGGTACTCCACCTTTTTCCAGAAGTCGCCTTTAGTAGAAAAATCAAGTTCAGGAATAAAGAAAACCCCTGCGGAATAACGGACATTATCAAAGAATGGTCGGTTATTTAAATCGTTGGTAATACCGGACCATTTATTAACCTCATACTCAAGGCTCAAGCCCCAATGCTGTGGATCAGATATGCTATAGGCTACACCAAAACTCAATGGTTTTACTTTCTTACTTGAAAGGTTAGGTGCATAGGTTAAAGTATCTATTGGGATTACTCTTCCATTGTTATAAAAAGGAATACCATAAAAGGATTCAGCGTATTTATATCCATTGCCATTGAGCTTAGCTTCTGTTTGTACAGTAGCTGCGAAAGTGTGTTGCACCAAGGCTTTATGAAACAGGGAGTCCTGTACAGAATATTGAACACCAAAGTCGAAATTAAAACCCTGATAGTAATCATAGGATTCATCGCTAAAGCTAAAATAATCGGTAGTAAATGGATAAACTATAGCTTCTAGATGAGAAATATTTCCGAAATTGTAGTTGATATTAAGGCCAAGATTCAGGTTCTCTAATACTTCGTAAGCAAAACCTACATAGGCAGTACTCAAACCTCCACTCCCTCTAAACACTTTGTAGGTGGCGGGGGTATCGGTTAAAATACCGGTTTCAATATCATAGCCAACCTTGGTAAGTTCGTGAAATCCGAAGCTCACACCCATGTTTCTTTTGGCTTTATTTGGGATGCCAAATGCCATGGAGAAGTACCCAATATTACTATAGGTAGTATTTGCTAATTGATCAGCAGAACTTTGCTCACCCAGGTAACTATTTAAGCCGGCGGTGTACACTGTATATTTCACATTTGCATATGATGCAGGGTTTACCGGACTAAATGAATAAGGGTCAGTAAGAGCTCGCGACACACCTCCTAGCGCTCTATGTTTATTCAATCCGCTAAATTTCATCTCACCTAAACCCGCTACCGAGTAAGGCAAGCTTGGTACAGATTGAGACATCCCTGAAAGCGCGGAACTGCAGAGAAGTATGAATAATGTAAGACGCGAAATATTATGCATTATGTTTTGCTATTACGTACAGGCCGAACAGCACTAATTTTGGCTGCGCGAATATCTTATAATTGCTCACTTTATCAAAACGAAAGCGCTCTCTACTGCAATCAACGATAATCAAATCGTCAAATTGCTTTGCTTGTGAATTGAAATAGCCCTGTAGTTCATTTATAATTGACTGATAAACACCCACCTGCATAGATGCTATACTGCTTTTCCCGGGAAATGTTACATCTGGGTTAAATTTTACATAGGGTAATGCTGCTGTAAATTCGTGCATGGCTCTAAAGCGCATTTCTACTCCCGGCGAAATAATTCCGCCTCTAAATACAGCATTGCTATCGAGTAAATCCAGGGTAATACATGTTCCGGAATCAAGTACCAGAATATTCTTCCCGGGATACATATGATTTGCACCACAAGCTGCAGCAATCCTGTCACTTCCTAAAGTCTCCGGGGTTTCGTAGTCCAAAGAAATAGGAAGCTTCACTCTATAGTTTAAATAGTGACTTCTTCCGGAAGCTTTTAATTGATTCTCAAGTTCCGGATTTGAACCGGTTTTTGAAATAAAGATCGGACCGCTAGAGCGAGATAAAAGTGAAGAAACATCTTCTGCCGATATATCTCTGAAATACTCAGGTTCTTCCTGTTCAGAGAAAAGACCAAACTTCGAACTTGTATTACCTATGTCTACGCTAAGGAACCTTTGACCCATTTAATCCTGTGAAATTCTAGTTCTTTCGATTCACCATTTCGTTCAACACCGAGTTTTCCGTTTTCACAAATTCTTTTAACTGTATAATTTTCTATTGCACCATTGTGTTCAAAGTCAACTTCTTCATTTTTACGGTAGAGGTGAGAATTAATCATATATAATGATGATTTCTCCGACTGCAGCCTAACTTTCTTTATGCTCTCCAGTAAGTCGTGAGACAAACTAAGCAGATCATAACTCAGTCCTGTAATATTCCTCATAGAAACCGCCATAGACTCGTTAAAAGTCTCTTGATTCACATTTAAACCAACACCGGTAACTGAAAATTTCAGATCGCTCCCACTAAAGGTATTTTCCACTAAAATGCCGGCTATCTTCTTATCACCCACATACACATCATTGGGCCACTTCACCTTCGCATCGATATTATGTTCTTTCAAGGTAACAACTATGGCAAGGGCCATTTTCATGCTATCCATTACTAAATCCGAAGATTTTGGCAACTCTTCAAAACATATACTTAATAGGAGGTTTTTACCTGCCTAACTTTCCCAGCTATTCGTTCTTTGTCCTCTACTTGCTGTTTGTTGACCACCGTTAATAACACAGGGCTTAGGATATCCATTTTGAACTATTCTACGAACATATTCATTGGTAGATGAGACTTCATCCAAGTGAGTGATATACAATCTGGGTGGGATCACTGCTATTCGTGCAGATTTAGTTTAATTTGCCACAAATTTACAGCGATTAATGGCAAAGGATACAAAAAGAGCGGCGATGTTGGCAGAAATAGTGGTCAAAGGAATGCAGGAGAAGAAAGCTAAAAACATCGTCAAGATCGATTTAACCGGCATCAATGCATCTGTGGCGGATTACTTTGTTGTATGCCATGGCGATAGCGATAGACAAGTAAAGGCGATTGCCGATAGTGTTGAGGACGAAGTTCGCGAAGCCATGCAAGAAAAACCTTTAAGCCGCGAAGGGGAGAGCGTTTGCAGATGGGTACTGGTTGACTATGTTACTGTTGTTGTACATATCTTCCAAAAAGAAGTTCGGGAATTTTACGAAATCGAAGACCTCTGGCACGATGGTGAATTCACTTACTACAATCCCGAAGACTAATATCCGTACCTTCTCGAAACATTCAGATTTTTAAACCTTTCCTCATCCTCTACTCTATATCTTGGGTGATCTTCCATTTGAAGTTTTCTGATTTGTAGTTCAATTTGTAAATCCAAATCTTCAAACTTGTTGTAGATCATATTATCATCGCTGAACCTTTGTTCAAAGTCGAAGCTCGTAGTATCGGTAGACATCAAACCTAAATAACCCATGTGCCAATTATCACCGTACTTATCCTTGATTTTATAGAAATAAATATAGCCGGTATCGCCATCAATTACAGTTAACTCACGTTTCACAAAAGTTACGCTGTCTTTGGCAATATTTAGGTTGTTTAAATCTGCAAATTCGCTAATAGCTAAGGACATTTGATCACTATATTCCTCAGGGAAAAGTTTGAGTAAATCTTGTCTTTCTAAATCGTCATATAACTCAATTCTATGGTTATCGTTTGCAGCAATATCAAGCCAAGTATTTTCCGGTACATCCATTCCATTTTTAGCTTTTAATACTGCGATATCTATCTCAAGACCTACAGAGTTTAATTGATCCAGTCTTGTGAAAAACTTCTGCACCTTTTTATTTCTTTTCTCCCAAGGAAGAAGAAGAGAAGCGTAGTTATAAAGGCTGTAGTCATAAGAGTAAAGCTTATACCTTGGAGCAGTTGAGTAAAAGTCTTTCTCCAAGCTAGCCTCTGCTGCTTTTTGTCGCTTAATCTGATTATTGGCTTCCCAAACAATTTGTTTCAATTGCTTTCTGTACAACCTCTTACTCACTATCCCTTGTTGTCTCGCCATCGCCAGATATGAATAAACTTTATAGTTATACTCAGGTAGAGAAGCTAAGAGTAAAAGATCAGGGTAAAGATCTTCTACTAAATTGAGACTGTCATCAAAGGAGTAAAACAACTTACTAATCTCATATGACTGCGATGTTAATGGCGTTTCCGCAAGTAGAAGTTCACTAAATAGTCGGGTTGATTTTTTTGTTTGTTGCCCTGCAATAGCCTTCAAGATAGGCAATTGATAGTTCACTGAATCTTCAACAGCATAGAATTTAGTCTCTAAATAAGGTAACATCTGCTCATTTTTCATGTACATGAGTTTCTCCAGAAGTTCTACTCTTATCTGATAGGTGTGATTAAAAGGATAGGAGGCCTCAATAGCCTCTTTTACCATTGGAAAATCAGAATCTTCAAAATGGATTACATCAAACGAGCGAAAGGCAGCCTGATGCGTTAAGCTGTCTTTTGAGCGAAGATCAGCCAAGAAAATGGCTGTTTTATTCTCGAGTACAGGTGTACCAATTGAAGTGTCCCAAGGCTGGAAAGTACTGTAAAACTCCTGTATAAAACGGCTTTTAGGTCCGTGTTTATCTACCTCACTGTATAATGAATACAGGGCACCGTCTTTTAAAATAAACCTTCCGAGCAGATTTCGCCCCGAATTTGTGTCCGTTGCCTCAGCTTCATAGTAATACTTATTGTCGCTTGTCCAGCTTCGTTCTTTATGAATATAGAAGTTTCCTTCTTCTGTTAAATCCTCTTTCTTATCCCTCCAGATGGAATCAATATCCGTCTCAAAATAATACTTGTGGAACTTCTTATAACCGACAAATACAGACTCATCCGTTTCCGCACAGTAATACGAAACATTCTTTGTCTCTTCTTCGTGCGTATTGTCTTCTTCCTCTTCAGAATAATAGTAGGAATTATAATAATTATTGGTCTTTACAGCGTCAACGGGACTAACTACTGTAAAATAACAATTGCTATCGCTGCGCGTTTCAAACTTTCTCTCGTATTCAAAATCTTTAAAACTAAAGGATTCAATAAACCTATTTGCTTTGGTGGCATTCGAAGACTGTGCAACAAGCATATAGTATTGATCTGATTTTGCAATTAACTTCAAATGCAATGCTGGCATTCCCGTTTTCTTAGCATGAACTTCGTAAGACGTGTTGCCTTGAAATGAGTCGAGGCGCCAATCCACCATATCATACTTATACAGTCTTACAAAACTTCTGGCCATTTCACCAAGTTCAAATGAGTCTACCTCCATGAAACGCATATCACTGTATGATCGGTTTAGAACGGCAAAATAACTTTCGTCATGCTCATCATACGACTGTACGGTTTTCTTCCAAAATCCTCTTTCAAAAGCATTATCTTCTGACTCGTATACCGGTGTACCAGGAAGCTTCACCGCATAGGCATTATTTCTTGGACTATAATCAGTCCAATGCCCTTTCGGTTTGGTATAAAATGTTAAATCATCAAAAAATTGAGCTACCTCTGTTCTTCTCACAAACTCCTTTTTACCCCCAACCTTAAATATGATAAGCTCAAGAGGAGTTACCATAATATGGTAGCGCTGCACATCTCCTTTTTTAGTTTCATTGATTATGTCAAAACCAGGCACTCCATCTATTTCAATACGGGTTTCTTCCAAGATTTTTCCGGGAATATTTTCATATAGTAGGCTGTCTATTTTATCCATGTACTGCTCTTGGCTGAGTCCATGAAGTGGAGCAAAAGTTAAAATGCGCGTAACTACATATGTTGCTCCATTCGCCATATCCGGGAATGCAGCCATCATAGCATTGCTGGATTCAGGAAATTCATACAATGGACCGGGCAATGAAACGCCGAAGCTTCCATCGAATGATTTATGGAAATCAAAGTCCTTTTTCAGAAAGGTTTCCTCTAGATCGTCTTTGAATTCACGACCATACTCCGACTTCACATTTCCAATGGGTCTCACATTATAGCCCATTTCGCGGAGCAAATTAATAACTCCATAAGTATTAGGCAGGTGTGCTGCACCTACACCGGCAAATAATCTTTGGGTCTGCATTATAGAATCCATCCCTCTGGCCATGCCTTTGTTTCTCTTCACAATCATCAACTGGTGATATTTATCATTGATATTGGATAGACGAGATAAAGAATCCAACAAATTAAGATCACCTTGTCTATAAGCATCCTCCATTACCTCTGAAAAAGACTTGTCTTTGAGCAATTTTTGAATCTCATGCCTTTTTCTCTGAAGATCTTCTTTCTGTTTCTTGCGGATTTCAGGATCGTCTTCCGGCTCTACAGCTCTTTCGCTTAACCTCATAGTAGTACCTAGATTTTCTAAGCCTGTTACTTCCTTCCCAAGCTTTCTTCCCGCTTGATAAATAAAGAGGTCTAGATATGTATCTTCCTGAAATTCAGCATTAAAGCTATTGGTTCTATAAAGTAATGAATTAAGGATTCCTAACTCCTGCCCTAAAGCAGCACCAATTACCGAGTTTTCCGGACTTTCCAGTTTAAAAATTGCTTTATAAAAGCCTTCTGTAGCATAGTCGCCGCGAATACTAAAGGCATTTCCCATTTGATCTGCGATGTAGGGATCTGAGGTCATTGTTTCCATCCAGATCTCCGGATTGATCTCAAGTGCAACAACATCTACGTCTTTTATAGCCATATAGAATGAGTCGCTTAAGTGAAAAGCCACTTTGTTACTCACGTGCATTGTACCGTAGAGATAAGAAGGTTGTTCTAAGCCATTTCCGCTAATTTCCCATAACAAACCCTGATATTCATCGGATTGAGAGAAGCTAAAACCGGAAAATGTAACGAGAAATAAAAAAAGATATATGAGGCGCATATTAAATTTCGGCTAAGATAAACATCTCAAGGATTAAGGGAAATGAAATTCCATTGATTACATCGTAATTTGGACGGCCGCGCCGGACCAAGGAAGATCTGATAGCAATGAAACTTTGTACTCTTTCGACAATTCTTTGATCAGCCTTGCTTGCAGTTTTCCTTCGCCCTTACCCGTGATTATGACTAGTTTTCGTCTTGCTGCTTTTTTACGATCTTCAATAAAATCTCGAGCATGTTTCATCTGCAGATCCATTTTCTCCGAAGGACTGAGAAAACCTTTATCCGGCTCAATTTTGTCAAAATGAAGATCTATCACATCAAAATCCTTTGATGCCATTGGCTTTTTCTTGCGATTTAATTTAGAGCTTCCATCAGATCCTGAAGCACTAAACTCGCCCATCATCATTCTTTTGAGTAATTCGGGATCCACGAGGCAAAGATAGGAGTTTGGAGTGACGAGTGGAGAGTGACGAGTGACGGGTGACGAGTGGAGAGTGTAGAGTGACGAATGACGAGTGACGGGTGACGAATGACGGGTGACGAGTGTAGGGTGACGAGTGACGGGTGACGAGTGACGGGTGACGAATGACAAGTGACGAATGACGAGTGACGAGTGACGAATGACGAGTGTGGATTATAGAGTATAGAGTAATGAACAAATTAGGCAGAAATTGTCATGAAAAACATTCGTAATTCTAACATCGTAAATCGTCACTAAAAACACCGCGTAAATCAAATTTATAGACACGCTTACAATTATTGCTAAACATTCCGTTGGAACATCTTTACATATTCTAGATTATTGAGTTATGCAAAATAACGGGATGATGCTAACTAAGACATTTTGCTTGGGTGTTTCTGTAATGAAGGAAATGGACAAGCTAAATACTTCAAACTCGTCAATTAGAATTATTGTTAATCAAATCTCAAGAGCAGCAAGTTCAGTTGGCGCAAACTACCGAGCAGCTTGTAGAGCCAAGTCAAAACGAGATTTCATAAATAAATTAAAATATGTAGAAGAAGAGTCAGATGAGGTAATTTATTGGCTTGAAATGTTAAAAGCTGTTCATCCTAAAGTTTATACTGGCGACCTAGACAAACTTCATGATCAAGCCGAACTGTCAGCTTCCCCTAAAACCGAACTGTTAAAAAGTAGAAAATAGTATTACATTTA
>JAAEYY010000048.1 GCA_018223105.1 bacterium
ATTTCTGTCCATCAACGTGTCAGCTTGCTCTTAGCTGGCACGAAAATGCCCCATTATTGGTTTCGTCTAACAAATTTGCGATTTCAATCAGTCGCAATTTACCCAAATATAACTCATGTGACGTTAATAATAGTTATGCGGTGAGAGTGAAATTTTAATTGGATTGGTAAGTCGCTTCGGGACAAAAAGCAATTTAATGCTCATTATTTACGTACTTTCTTAAAGTCGAAAATTTAAACCATAAATTTTGATTGAAATCAAACATGAAGGAAAAAGAGCATGACTAAATCACTCCATTAACTAACCTTTATACAAGTTAGTTAACTAGGAGAAATAAATGTCTGAACATATGCTTGTAAGTAAGGAACAAGGGACATTCGAAGTCGGTGGTGAAAAAAAACATGGTTACTTAGTTATTCACACCACTACTGATGGTAATGGAAAAAAACATCAAACTGTAAGCGTTGAACCTACGAAACCAGTGAATGTAGATTGTGTGGTTGAAACAATCTCTCTCAAATAATTAATAAGGGAATGACTGGTGCCTTGAAGAGTCACTTTTGAAGTGAAAAATGAAGATCCATTCCTATGTTTGGATCTTTTTTTGACCTCTAACTCTTAGAATAAACTATAGAAATATTAATAACTATCGCCGTAAACTTCGCTGGTAATTTCTTGACGCACGGAAATAGCATAGGGACAAAATCGAGTTACCGACTCAAATCTCACCGATTCAGATGAGGTGAAGTACGTCAGATCCACTATTTAAGGGGCAGAGGAAAATTAGGGACTAGCAACCCACGACTTGAGGTCAGAGTTGGCATTTCGCGCATTATTATTTCAGATCGGAATTAGCATTTAGTCTATGCCTTCTAACTCAGGGTTAGCCTCTAACAGCCCCTAGTTTGAAGCGGTGTTGACACCTAGCTCGGGGACAAAAGCAATTTAGCTGCTACAAGCAAAAATGCTTTTGTCCATTATAAGCTGTTATCGCTCTATACAAGGTTCGTTTTAATAGCCTGCATCCACTCTAGAATGTTTCCATTTGGATCCATTTCAACAAGGTCTGCATGAGAATATTTATCCATGACTAAGGTGTTAAGTTTTTTCTTACACTTACCTTCTCTGTAGGCCGTTAGACCAGCAAGAGTTGTCGGGACATCGGTGTCATCTTCGATTTCAATATCTACATTAAAAACTTCCTTGATCGCTCTTGGCGAAATATAGTTCTCCAGTTCTCTCTTAGTGGTTAAGAATGCCAGAGAACCATCACCTCTTCCATTCACTGCATCTACTGTAGCCTTATATTTTGGCGGCTCTGCCATATCTCGGTCATAGATGTGAACTTCAGGTTTCCCTAAGTTTTTCAAGTAGTGAGAATTCACCCAATCGCGAAGAGTATCTCCTCCGAGCGGTATCATCACGATACGGGGGTCATCATTCAAATCTGGAATATCAATGCCTTCGGCAATAAGGTTCCGAGACAAACGCTTAAAGAAGTGGATATCATTTGGCCCTTCGAGACAAACAATCAGTTGGGCACGACTATCAGGTAGAACACCAAGATCTTTCGCTATAACTTCATAAGTTGCGTCTTGTCCACTTGCGACAGTTAAGTCTCCAGCGTCGTTTCGATGAATATGGCGCAAACTTCCAAGGTCAATTTTTTCCGCAAGTGCTGGTACGTGAGTAGTTAGAATCACCTGACAATCGTCAAGTTCTGACAGTTCTTTAAAAGCATCAACAAGCATTTGTTGGTAGCTAGGGTGCTGCGAAGTTTCTGGTTCCTCAATAGCATAAATCACACCTTTTCTGCTATTGTCACGCTTAATTCGCTCAGCCTCAGCTTTGAAAAAACTAATAAGAATCAATCGACGCACACCGCTGCCGCGCTTGTTGATGTGAACACCGTCATTTCCTATTAATGACAGTTTAAAAATGCTACCCCAGTTGGGTTCAACCTTGAACTCTGGGATAAGTTCACTAGCTAATTTTGAATCAATATCGTTTAGGTGGGAAATTGTATCTGCTGCTACAGCTAACGTTTTTTCTCTAACAACCTGTTTGATATTTTCCAACTCAGTATCCAACTCAGAAAGTGCATTGCTTACAGCGGCCTTCATAGGGTCTTGAACTTCGGCTTCTTCATCTGTACTGGGTCTATCTGCTCTGAATAGAGCAAAGTGAGGAAGGTAAGAAGAGATTCTCTCCCAAACAGACTTCCCATCCTCTGCTTTTAGTGGAATCATCTGAGGTATTAGCTTTAGGTCGTCTATAGAGTTGTAGATTCCTTGTCTCAATAAGGCATTAATTCGTTGGTCTTCTACATCTACGCCCCGTCGCTCAGCAATTGTCTTCAATTGGTCATTCTTCTTGTAAAGAATCCCTTTAGCATCTTTGGCTGATGGATGTACACACCACGAAGCGTACTCTCCGTTGCCTTTCCCTTTTTTGAATATACGGAATAATTCTAAATTCCCTCTCTCATTCAACAAAAATTCGTTTTGAAGCGTGGTATTAGCCCTTTCATCTAAAATTAACTGTTCTGGCAAGTTGCTAAATTCACAGCCAATCAGAACATCATCTTGTTCACCGGAGTAAACGCATTTATCTGTAGCATCAAACTTACAAAGTTTGTGATTAAAGAAAACTCCTAACGCATCAAGGAGTGTAGTATTACCTATATCATTCTTACCAATAAGAGCTGTCAGGTCAGAAATGTCAATAGTCGTTCTTTCTTGATAACCTCGATAATTTTCTAATGTAAGACTAATAAGTTTCATTCTTTATCCTTTGCGTTGCGAACGAGTTGATCACTAAGCTAGCATTCGAAGGGAGAAAAATATGCTCCTTACTTC